>DATBHG010000037.1:0-28152 GCA_036557665.1 Xanthobacteraceae bacterium
AGGCTCTTCTGACGCTTGTACTGCAGGATGCCGAGCCGCCCCTTCTCGGTTCCGACGCCGCTCTCCTTGATTCCGCTGAATGGCGTCGAGATCGAAAACTGCTTGTAGGTGTTGATCCACACCGTGCCTGTCTCGAGGGCGCGCGCCACGCGCCACGCGCGCTTGTAATCGCGGGTCCAGATCCCGGCAGCAAGTCCGTAGACGCTGTCGTTAGCCTGCGCGATCAGGTCGGACTCGTCGCGGAACGGGAGCACGACGAGCACCGGACCAAAGATTTCCTCCTGGCAGATCCGCGCGCCGTTCGAGAGGCCCTCGAGGACGGTCGGCCTGTAGAACCAGCCGCGATCATAGAGTCCTCCCCTCGGCCGCTCGCCACCGACCAGCACTCTGCCACCCTCGTCGAGGCCGAGCCGCACGTAACGTTCGATCGATTCGCGATGCTTTGCCGTGATGAGCGGACCCATTTGCGTGCGCGGGTCCTCCGGGTCTCCGACCCGAAGCGCCTGTGCTCTTGCACCGAGGCGGTCGAGGAATTGGGTGCGGGCCGAATCCTGGACGAACAGCCGCGAGCCGGCGATGCAGGACTCGCCGGATGAGCTGAATATGCCGAACAGCACGCCGTTGACCGCGTGGTCGAGATCGGCGTCGTCGAACACGATCGTGGGGGACTTGCCGCCAAGCTCCAGGGTGACCGGCATCAGCTTCTCGGCCGCGAGCCGGGCCAGCGCCCTGCCGGTGGTTGTGCCCCCGGTGAAAGAAACCTTCTTCACCAGCGGGTGTTTTACGATTGCATCGCCGATCACCGAGCCTTTGCCCGGCAGGATGCTCACCACGCCCTTGGGCACGCCCGCCTCCTCGCAGATGCGACCGAGCTCGAGAGCGAGGAGCGGGGTCACCTCGGCGGGTTTCACGACGACGGCGTTGCCTGCCGCGAGCGCCGGAGCGAGCTTCTGCGCCTCGCTGGCGATCGGCGAGTTCCACGGCGTAATCGCTGCGATCACGCCCAGCGGCTCGTGGATGCTCATGGTGAGATAGTCGCCGCGCGCAGGCGTGATCGTTTCCTCCAGCGTCTCGCACGCAGCGGCAAAAAACTGGAAAGTGCCGGCAGCGCTCGCAACGAGCGCTCGCGTCTCGCTGATCGGCTTGCCGTTGTCCCGCAGCTGCAGCTTGGCCAGCTCCTCGCCCCGGCTGCGGATGATGCCGGCGATTCGATACAGGATCGCGGCTCGCTCATGCGGCTTGAGGCCGCTCCATTCCGGCCGGCGGCGGGCGGCATCGGCCGCCTCGATCGCCTCCTCGACGTCGGCAACGTTCGCAGCGGCAAGCTCGGCGTTGACGGTATCGTCGGCGGGATAGCGCGAGGCGTATACGTCACCGCGGCCGCGGCGCCACTCACCAGCCACGAGAATCGGACTGAGCATGGATCTAATCCTTGACTAGCTCGAGCTTGCGCACCGGAGGCCCCGCGAATTGCTTCGCGAATCCGCCGATCGATTGCATGTCGATCTCCACGATCACCGGCCCACGCATCGCGACAGCTTTGCGCAATACGTCGCCGGCGGCGTCGAGGTCGCTGACACGGTGATGCGGGAGTCCGACCGCGGCGGCCAACGCGCCGAAATCAGGCGTGTGGAGGTCCGAGTAGTAGCGGCGGCCGCCGTAGTAGGCGTCCTGGATATTGCGGATGACACCATAGCCGCCGTCGTTCATGAGCAGGATGACCGCGTCGATCCTCTCCTGCACCAGCGTGCCCAGCTCTCCCAGATTCACCTGCAGGCCGCCGTCACCGACCAGGCAGAGCGTCTTGCGGCCGTGAGCCGCCAGCGCTGCCCCGAGCGCCATCTGCACGCCCTGACCAATTCCGCCCCCGAGCGCATGCACGCCGGCGCGCGGTGCCGCGATGGCCAGGCTGCGGTTTCCCCAGGTGCTGTTCGAAATCGTGACGTCGCGCACCCATATGAAGTCGCGGCCCGCCGCCTGCTGCAGCTCGTCCACAAGCCGGCGATACGGACCGAGTCCATCCGCCACCAGAGCGCGAGCGGTGTCTCGCGCGGACGCAAGATCCCGGGCGAATGCTCGGTCGATCTGCATTCGTCCTGCGAGCCGGCCGGCGAGACCTGCGAGCGCCAGCGCACTATCCCCGGCGACGAAGAAATCGTCGCTATAGCAGCGCCCCTGCTGCTGCGGATCGACATCGATCCGATAGAGCGGACGCGGAAGCTTGAGCTTGTATGTCAGCGTCTCATTGCTGCGCAGACGCGAGCCCACCACGAGCATTGCATCGCAGGTCGCGTAGAACCTCTCGACCGGCTCATGCAGATTGAACGCGCCGAGCGACAGCGGATGATCTTCTGGAATTACGCCACGGCCTTGGACGCTGGTCACTACCCCGAAGCCGAGGTCCGCCAGCCGACGCACCGCCTCGACGGCATGCCGGGCCCCGCCCCCGAGCCACAGGAGCGGCCGCCTTGCGCTCACCAGACGCTGTGCAAGATCGTCGAGCTCGCACTCGACAGGTTGCGCCGGCTCGATCATGACCGGCTCCAGCGAAGTGGGCCGCTCGATTTTCGCAGCCTGGATGTCGATCGGGATCTCGACGCTCACCGGGCCGCGTGGCGCCATCAGCGCAACGCGTACAGCTTCTCGCAGCGTGCCGATCGCCGTCTCCGGGCTGCGTATCCGGAACGCTGCCTTGGAAACGGCTCGCAGCATCTCGAGCTGCTCGGGCGCTTCATGAATATAGGCGAGCTCACGATCGAGATAAGGAACCTCGATCTGCCCGGTCAGATGCAGCACCGGCGACCCGGCCGTGAGCGCCTCGACCATCGCGCCGCAGGCGTTGCCGGCTGCCGTCCCCGTGCTGGTGATTGCCACGCCGATGCCGCCCGATACGCGTGCATAGCCGTCCGCCATGTTCACCGCGCCGGATTCGCTTCGCGCGCCCACGAACCGGATGGGTGCCGGCTCGCCACGCGCCGCGGCTTCTGCCGCCCGGCGGCCGAACGCGTCGAGGATCGGCATGTTGTGAATCGAGATCACGCCGAATGCCGCGCGCGCGCTGCAGCGCTCGAGAAACGCAGCCACGAGCTCTCCTACGGTGATCCGCCCGCTGCATTCAGACATGACGCGAGTGTCCTCCTGAAACATCGATGAACGTCCCTGTCGTGTACGAGGCGAGCGGCGAGGCGAGAAAAATGATCGCGTGCGCCGCTTCCTCGGGCTTCCCGAGGCGGCAGAGCGGGATCCCTTTCTGCGCGGCGAGCGCGCCGGTCCACGCCTCCCACGTCTCGCCAGGCGCCGCCTGCGTGCTGTAGCGGCGCCTCCACTGGCCGGATTCGACGAGGCCGATGAGCACCGCATTCACGCGCACCCGGCGCGGCGCAAGCTCGGTCGCAAGCGAGCGCACGAGATTGAGCACGCCGGCGCGTGCGGCCGACGTCGCGACCATGTGCGGCTCCGGTTGTCGCGCGAGCAGCGAATTCACGCATACGATCGAGGCCGCGTCCGATTGCCCGATCTGCGGCAGGAACGCCCGCGTCGGCCGGATCACGCTGAAGAACTTGAGCTCGAGCTCGGCGCGCCACGCCTCGTCCTCCGTGCCGGCAAAGGTCGAAACGCGTCCTTCCCCTGCGTTGTTCACGAGAATGTCGGCCGGTCCCAGCTGTGTCGCAACGTCACTCGCGAACGAGCCGACCCCATCGGCATCCAGCACATCGCAGCAGCGGCTATAAATGCGGTCGGATGCCGCCTCCTCGCCCAGCGAACGGCCTGCGGCCTCCAGTCGAGCGGCATCGCGGCCGCAGATCGCTACCCGCGCCCCGCCGCGCAAGAGCAGCCGCGCTGTGGCGAGGCCGATACCGGACGAGCCGCCGGTTACGACCGCGACGCGATCCTCGAGCCCGAAAGAAAGCATGTGAGCCGTCCGCATCCGGCCTGATCTAGGCCGCCTGCGTCGCCCCGGTTTTTTCGGCGGCTTCGAGCTGGGCCTGCGCTTTTTGCTCGAGCACGCGGCGCACGCGCGCAAGCCCGGTGTCATGCTGGTAGAGAAACTCGCGCGATCGCGCTCCCGGCGAGAGATTCTCCAGCACCACCCGGTCCTGCTCGAGCACCGCCCAGTGCAGCCCCTCGAGCTTGGTCCGGTACATGAATTGCCAGACGTCCCGCACCCAGCCCTTGCACTTGCGGGTACGCCAGAAAAACACGACGCAGTTATCCTCGTCGACCGGCGTAACGAAACCGGCGATGCCGAAATTGCCGCCAGGTCCGGCGCCCGGACGATACGGAATGGCGAGGCGAAGCCAGACCGCGCCCGTCTCGCCGAACTCCGTCCAATCGAAGTTCACGTCCCGCTGCGACGTCTTCTCGAAGATCAGCCCCGTGGGCGTCTTGCGAAGCTGCATGTTCGCAGTCTTGTCGCCGGAGGCCATCGAGTGGGAGACCGAGTGCAGGTAGGCTCCGTGCATCGGATCCATCACGTTGTCGACGGCGTAACGATAGTTGCACTTCCACTTCGCAAAGCAGAGGATCTTCGCATACTCCTCGCTTGCCAGGTCCTCAGGCAGCTGCAACGGGCAGGGCTCGGAGTGCAGCGCGTCGCCGAAATACGCGAAGATGGCCCCGCAGATTTCCTGGATCGGGTAGCTCTTGACCGCGCGCTGGCCTTCGAGCGGGCAACGATCCACGGCTGGCACCTTTCTGACCGTCCCGCTGCCGTCGACCTCCACGCCGTGATACCAACAGGCCAGCCGGTCTCCGAGGTTCCAGCCGAGTGAGAGGCGTGCGCCGCGATGCGGGCAACGATCCTCGAGGGCGTGCACGGCGCCGTCCTCGTCGCGCCAGAGCACGAGGTTTTCAGATAAGCGAGTGATCCCGACCGGGGCGCCGGCGACAGCCCAGCTCGGCAGCACCGGGTACCAGAGGTTCAGCAGCCCGCGGTTCACGCGATCCTCGACAGCCTTGCGGTCAACCATCGTTCTTTCCTCCTAATGAGAATACTATCTGGACAGGTCGCTCAGCACGATGCGAGCTTGCCCAATTGCTGGAACGTCTGCTCAAAGGAGCGCTCGGTCCAAGCCTCGCCGGCCGGCGTGCGTATGCCCTCGCGGTTCAACGCTGCAACGACATCCGGCAGCTCATAAGTGCGTTGCGAGAAGATCTGCTCGAGCGCGTCAGCGAGCGTTCGCTCGTATTCGCTGGGCACCGCGGGGCGCGTCTGCCAGACAACCAGGTCGCGGTCCGCACCGGCGAAGATTTGCCCGAGGCCCGCCACCGTGTTCGGATGAGGATTCTGGTAGGCCTCGAGGTAAGGGTTGAAATCTCCAATGACGCCCGTCGCCATGGATGCAGGCAAGTGCGTTCTCATATTGCCTCGTTCCGCCATGATTTTCTCCTTTGCATTTCCAGCTTCAATTGCTCGGCGGCGCTCTCACGCCACCTCCTCGGACTCGCGGTAGTTGAGCCGGTGCGAAAGCTCGCCGCCGGCCCGACGGACCAATGTCACCAGCCGCTCGCGCAACGCCTCGGGCTCCAGCGTCGGCCGCTGCGCCGTCACACTGATAGCCGCAACGACCCGTCCGTCCGCCCCTTTGACCGGCGCGGCCACGGCCGAGATGCCGTGCTCGAAAAACGATTCGCTGACGGCATACCCGCGTGTGCGATCCTGGCGCAGCAGTCGCCTGAGCTCGGCAAGCTTGCGCGGTGTGTGAGGTGCCACCCTGGGCAGCGTCGGCTCGGGATACAGCCCGTCGAGAGTGACATCGTCGACGTCCGAGAGAAGCACACGCCCGAGAATGGTCGCGTGTGCAGGAAACCGCGTCCCGACGGTCACGTTGCTCACCAACGCCCCGGGCGGCGAGGCCTTGAGCACGACGACAACATCGCGACTGTCTCGAATGACCAGTTGCGACGGCAAACCCGAGTCCTCGCAAAGCCGTTCCACCACCGGCCGGCCAAGGTCGCTCAGGTCGAGCGAGGCGATGCTCTCGAACCCGAGCCGCAGCACCGCCCGGCCGATGCGGTACTGGTCGCCATCCCGCTCCAGGAAGCCGAAGAGCTCGAGCGTGTGTGCCAGGCGGAAAGCGGTCGATCGCGGGATGGTGAGCGCGCGGGCCATTTCAGCTCCGGTGAGCCGGCGACGCTTGCGATCGAACAGCTGGAGCATGCGCAGCCCACGCTCGAGTCCGGGCACGACGTATTTCGGCTCGGCGACGCTCACGGATACGCTCCCTCGAGGCAGCGTTGCGCCATGTCGCCGATGGCGGAGGTGATGACCGCGGGCGTGTCCAGATGGCAAAGGTGTCCCGCGTTTTCGATCAGTCGAAAGGTGCCGCGCGGAAACGCTCGCGCGATTCGCTCGGAGCCCGCAGCGGGCGTGATGTCGTCCTGCGTGCCTGCAATCACCAGTGCCGGGCCGGGATATTTCCGGGCGTCCTCGATCAACCGGCCATCGGCGAGCGTCCGCGCCGCCTGAGAGTAGCCGTCGGGTCGAATGCGCGCGGTGCTCCAGGCGGTCAGCGCCCGCGCCTCGGCCGAGGCTCGCTGTGAGAGCATTCCGGCCGGCAGATCCTGGGCCAGGCCATGCGGGCCCAGCCGAGCGAGCCGCTGCAGGCGCGCCGCGAGCTTTGCTTCCCGCTCGGAGGCATCGGCAAGTCCGTACCCCCCTGCGGGACTGAGCAACACCAGGCCGACGACACGACCCGGCCGCGCGGCGGCGAAAGCTCCGGCGACGAGTGCGCCGAAGGAGCTGCCGACGAGCAGCATGCGCTCAATCCCCAAGGCATCGAGCACTCCGGCAAGCGCGTCCGCGTAATCGGACGTGGCCGGCACATTCTCATGCAGCCGATCGGAGTCGCCGTAGCCGGGCGCGTCCCACGCGACGACGTGGAAGCGCGGGGCCAGAGCATCGAGCTGATGCACCCAGGAGCCGGACTGGCTGCTGATGCCATGCAGTAGACACAGCGCCGGCCCCGCGCCGGACTCGCGATACGAGATGGCCCCGCACCGCGTGCTCACCCTCCGCAGGGGATACGCTGCGAGGAGCCGCTCGGCGAGGGAAAAATCGACGTTCATCGCTTGATCTTCGACAGCGGATGCTCCGGCGGATACGTCGGCGTGACCGGTTTCGGCGATCCGAGCATCACGCACATCAGCGCGTCCTCCTCGCCGATGTTGATCTCTCCGCGGTAGACGCCCGGCGGCCAGGAGATCAGGTCGCGCTCGCCGACGATGACCTCCCACCGCTCGCCATCCTTCTCCGCAATCAGCTTCACCTTGCCGCGCAGGACAAAGAATACCTCCTCGACGTCGTTATGGACGTGCAGAGGCCCCTCCGCGCCAGCCGGCAGGATCATGGTGGAGAACGTGAAGTGCTCCGCCGGGACGGTGTTCTGGTCGGTGGTAATTCCGGTGCCGCCGGTGCCGATGTAGCGCATCTGCGCTCGCCGGTACTTCGGATCGTAATCCGCCTGGAACTTGAGCGCGTTCCAGTCATACTTGCGCGTCGAGAATCGCGCGACGCGAGAGTCCATCCATTGCGCGAGCGTAGTGCCCGCCGGACGCTCCCAAGATGCAGTCGAAGTCTTGGCAGTCGAAGTCTTGGCAGTCGATGGCTTCGAAGTCTTGGCAGTCGAAGTCTTGGCAGTGGTTTGGGCAGTCTGGCTCATTCTCTACCTCCTTCAGATTTGCTCAATGCATCACGAACCCGCCGTTCACGGCGAGCAGCTGACCTGTCACGAACGCGGCTGCATCCGAGAGCAGATAGATGACGGTGCCGCACACATCGTCGGGGACCTGCGCCCGGTTGAGCGCGCGGCCGCCGGCATAAAGCGCATGGCGATCGACAGGCACGTATTCGGTCGCCTCGACGACTGTGAGTCCGGGCGCGACCGCGTTCACCGTGACCCCGTCCGTCCCGAGCTCGCGCGCCATCGATCGGGTCATCGCGATCACTGCGCCTTTGCTCGCCACGTAAGCCAAAAGCCGCGGCGCACCCCACAGCGCGGTATCGGAGGCGATGTTGACGACGCGCCCGTTGCGCGAGCTCCGCAGATACGGCAGCGCGGCGCGCGTCGCGAGCCAGGTCCCGCGGACGTTCACCGCCATCACGTGATCCCACGTTTCGAGATCGAGCTCCTCGAGCGTCTTGCCGCCCGAGGTCGTGATCGCGCCGTTGTTCACCAGCCCGTCGAGACCGTCGAGCGCCGCAGCCGCAGCGTTGACGCAGGCATTGATGGACGCGCCGGAAGCGAGATCGAGCGGCGCGAATACCGCGCCGATGTCGCTTGCCGTCGCACGGCCCGCCTCCTCGAGGACGTCGGCCACGGCGACGCGCGCACCTGCCGCTATCGCTGCTTCCGCAAACGCCCGGCCGAGACCGCGTGCGCCGCCGGTAATCAGAATGCGCCGGTCACGTAACATGTGGCTTCTCAAACAGCGCCGTGCCGCGCCTTCGGCACATGACGCAGGATACGCCGAGGGAGCCAAACCGCGGGCCCATAGGCGGCGATGCCGCCGGTCGTCAGGAGGATGATCGTCACGGGCGCTCCTCCCTTGGAAAGTCAATCGAGCTTGACGAGCAAGCGCTCGCCCTCGCGCTTCACCGCGTAACAGACAAGGTCCCGCCCCCCGGGCTCTTGCGTGCACTTGCCGGTCGGAATGTGGAATCGGGCGCCGTGCAGCGGACACTCGATTTCCTCGCCTTCGACATAGCCCTGGGAAAGCAGCGCATAGGCATGGGGACAGATATTTTCCATGGCGTAGTAGCGGTCGCCGACCTGATAGACGCCGATCTCGGTCTCACCGACGGTTGCCGCGATCGGCGCGTCATCGCTCAAGTCGCTCGCCGCTCCGACGTCGTGCCATCCGCCCATCAGTATCCTCGTAATGTTTCACTAATGAAACACTGATTTATATATGAAGCAAACAGACCACAGGCCTGGAGCCATGTCAAGGGTCTATTTTGAGGCTGGAGAGGCCAACAGGACGAGCGCCCCGACCGTCCCGCTTTTCGCGGCCAAGGCGACGCGCCGCCCACTTTGCCGCGCGCCTGGACGACCGATTCCATGAAACCGATCGGCCAACCCACCGAGCTCATCTGGAGACAGTCGCGAGCAGCTTGCTGCGGTGACCGTCTGGCTTGGCAGACGATTCCAGGTCGCCGACACGGACAGCAAAGTGGCGACGCCGTGCCATCGCAACTCTCCGACGCGAGCACTGTTGACGGGTGAGGCAAAGCCGATAGTCTGAATTGAAACGCAAAATCCAGACGCGCCAGGCGCTGTTCGAGCCCTGCAACCAGGTGACCGGAAAAGACGAGGAGACCGCGGGAGGAACGACCATGGCCAGCATGGTGCGCACGGCCGCGGGAGCGGCAACGTGAGCGGGCTCGGCGTCGGCGCAAGCCTGCCCCGGTTGGAGGACGAGCGCTTTCTCCAAGGGCGTGCGCAATTCTGCGCCGATATCGTGCTGCCGGGGACCTTGCACGCAGCGTTTGTCCGCAGCCCGCATGCGCATGCGCGCATCGTGGCGGTCAGGAAACCGGCCGGATATGAGAATCGCGTCTATTGCGGCAGCGATCTCGCGGGGCTGCGCAGAATCCGATCGACAGCCAAATTGCCGGGCTTCAGGCCATCGGACTGGCCGGTGCTCGCGCTCGACAAGGTGAGGCACGTCGGCGAGCCGATTGCGCTGGCGCTCGGCGCAACCCAGGCGGACGCGGAGGACATCGCAGGCTTGGTTGAAGTCGAGCTCGAGCCGCTGGCCGCGGTCGTGTCGATGCAGGATGCAGTGCGGAACGGCGCGCCGCTGGTGCACGAGGAATGGGGCAGCAATGTCCTCGTCGACATCAAGCTCGAAGCCGGCGATCTCGCCGCTGCCAGGTCCGCCGCCGTCCACGTGGTCGAGCGCAGCTTCCGCATGAACCGCATGCATCCATTGCCGATCGAGGGTCGTGCCTGTCTTGCCGCGTACGACGGCAGGCTCGACGAGCTCGTCGTGTATGTCGCGCATCAGCTGCCGGTGCCGCTGCAGATCGGCCTCGCGCAGATTCTGGGAATGAGCCAACGGCGGCTGCGCGTCGTGGCTCCCGATGTCGGTGCCTCCTTCGGACTGAAAACATACGTCGAGAGCGAGACGGTCTGCGTGGCCTGGGCGGCGATGAAGCTGCGGCGGCCCGTGCGCTGGATCCAGGACCGCTACGAATCGCTCGTCTGCGACGCCAACTGCCGCGATTATCATTGCAGGATCACCGCCTATGCGGATGCAGAGGGCCGCGTTCTCGGCCTGGACTGCGATGTCACGGTGGATTCCGGCGCCTACTCGCCCTGGCCATGGCCTGCCGGCCTGGAAGGCGGATTGGCGCTGGGAAACATGCAGGGCTGCTACGACATCCGCGCATTCCGCGGGCGCGCCGTCAACGTCGTGAGCAACAAGCCGGCGGGACAGCCGTTCCGCGGCGTTGCGCGCCCGCTCTCCTGCTGCGGTCATGAGATCGCGATGGATGCCGTCGCAGATGCGATCGGGATCGACCCGCTCGAAGTACGGTTGCGAAACTTCGTGCGTCCGGAGCAGATGCCGTACGTTTCCATCACCAAAAAAACATTGGACAGCGGCGACTATGGCGCCGCGCTCGAGCGCGCCGCCGCGCTGATCGGCCTGCCCGCTGTCCGCGCGCGGCAAAAGCGGCCCGAGCCGGACGGCCGGCGCATCGGCGTGGGCTTTGCGTCCTTCTACGAGCAGACCGCATACGGAACGGGGCCGTTCGGCTACGCCGCGTGGGGCATCGAGCTCGTTCCAGGCATGGAGCCCGCGGTTGCGCGTCTGACCGGCGACGGCGAGCTCGTTCTGGAAGTCGGCTCGCATTCGCACGGGCAAGGGCACGAGACGGTGTTCGCCCAGCTCGCCCACGAGGTCCTCGGCATCGACCCGCGCAAGGTGTCGGTGCGTTACGGCGACACGTCGACCTCGCCCGCCGGGACCGGCACCTATACGTCGCGGTCCGTGGTGACGACCGGAGGCGCCATCGTCGAGGCCTGCCGCACCTTGCAAGCGCCGATCATGAAAATCGGCGCTCATCTGCTTCAGTGCAAGGAATCGGAGGCCCGGATCAGGAACGGCCGCGTGGAAGGACCGCGCGGCAGCGTGGAGCTCGCGGAGATCGGTCGCGCATGGTACCACCATCCCGAAGAGCTTCCGGCGGACATGGACCCGGCGGGGCTCACGGCCATGGCCGGACACAAGGCGCACGATCCCGGCGTCTTCTCCTACTCGGCGCATGCCGCGGTCGTCGCCGTCGATCCGGAGATCGGAAGCGTAGAGCTGATCGATTATGCCATCGTCGCCGACTGCGGCACGCGGGTAAATCCAATGCTCGTGGAGGGCCAGGTCGTCGGCGGTTTCTCCAATGGGCTCGGCAATGCGCTCTATGAGGAGAGCACCTATGACGAGCTCGGTCAGCCGACTGCGACTACGCTTGCAGACTATACGGCGCCCACCGCACCATCGATGCCCGATGTCAAACTGCACTTCATGGAGACGCGGTCCCCCTTCGCCATGCTCGGGATGAAGGGAATTGGCGAAAACGGCGCGATCGGGCCGCCGGCGGCCATCGCCAACGCGGTCAACGATGCGTTGCGTCCGCTCGGCGCGGCGGTTTACGAGACGCCGATCACGGCGATGCGCGTGCGCGCCGCGATTGCGCGTGCGCGCGCGGGCGGCAGCGCATGAAACCGGCACCGTTCACCTATGTGCGTCCGGACACACTCGCCGAGGCCCTCGGCCTCCTGAAAGAAGAGCCGGAGGCGCGCGTCATGGCAGGCGGGCAATCGCTGGGCCCGCTGTTGAATCTCCGACTGGCGCAGCCGAGGCACGTCATCGACATCTCGCGGCTCGACGAGCTGTGCGGCAGCTCGGTTGCGGGCGACACTCTCGCAATTGGCGCTTGCGTCACCCACGCGCAGATCGAGGACGGCAAAATTCCCGATATCGCACCCCGTGGATTCCTGCCGCATGTCGCCAAGGGGATTGCCTATCGCGCGGTGCGCAACCGCGGCACGCTCGGCGGCAGCCTCGCGCATGCCGATCCCGCCGCCGACTGGCTCACCGCCATGATCGCGCTCGATGCGTCGCTCGAGCTGCGCGGTGCAAACGGCAAATCCCAGATCAAAGTTGCGAAATTCGTGACCGGCGCATTGCAGACGAGCATCGAGGCGGGGCACCTCGTCTCTTGCGTGCTACTTCCGCGGCTGTCCGCGAGCGCGCGCTGGGGTTATGCAAAATATGCGAGAAAGCCCGGTGACTTCGCGGAATCGATGGCCGTTGCCATGGTCGACCCGGAGCGCGGGTTTTCATCGCGCATCGTGCTGGGGCGCCGCAGCGAGCCGCCCGCACTGATGCCGGCCTCCTCCCAGCTGTTGACTGCCAGTCAGGCAAACCCTTCGGCCGAAAAGCTGGAGGCGGCAACCGAGGCGGACCTGCGCAGCGCCAAGGTGGAAGCCGGCGACTGGACCATGCACCGCGCGATCGTGCTGCGCGCCATACGGGCTTTGGCATGAAAGCGGTTACCATTTGTGTGAACGGCGAGCAGGTATCGCGCTCCGTCGATGACCGCCTCTCCCTTGCGGATTTTGTCCGCGAGCACTGCCTGCTCACCGGCACCCATCTCGGCTGCGAGCATGGGGTCTGCGGCGCCTGCACCCTGCTGATGAGCGGCGAGCCGGTACGCTCGTGCATCACTCTTGCCGCCGCCGCCGACGGCAGGTGTGTTCGCACGGTGGAAGGCTATGAAGGCGACCCCCTGATGCAGGCAATCCACGGGGCCTTCAACCGGCGCCATGCATTACAGTGCGGCTACTGCACCCCCGGGATGCTGGCGACCGCCTATGATATCCTATCGCGCATTCCCGATCTTACCCGCGAGCGCATCCGCAGCGAGCTTGCCGGCAATCTCTGCCGGTGTACCGGGTATCTGTCGATCATATCGGCCATCGAGGATGTGCATGCCCAGCGCATCGCAAGACGACATGCTTCAATCTGATCGCGGGAGCGCGCAAGCCGACCTCGGGCACCGTGTCCCTCAACAGCGAGGATAGGTCGCGCGCAGCCTGCTGCGCGTGACCGTCTCGAAGCATGGGCAACGGCCACGACTCTTGCCTGCGGCCGTCCTTCGAGACGGCGCGCGCTCAAGAAGGCGCGCGCCTACCTCAGGACGAGGATAGTGTCCTGATATGATTCGAACATCGAAAACGCAGGTCTAGCCGCGGCTGGTCATTCGGCCCACTGCTCAGCGGCAGGCGCTGAGGTGACGCTCGTCGTGTCGTTGCTCACGCCCGCGTTTGTCACGGTTGACGCTCGAGCTGGCGCGGCGGGCGCCGGTGTAGCCTGTGGCGATGATCCTTGCGGCCGATCGTTGGGCGCGGGTGTGGCCGCGGGTTTTTCCGCGGTGACGGCCTTGGGCCGCTGCTGCCGCGGCGCCGCTGGCGGCTCTTTACCGGGCAGGACCACGACTCGGGTTCCGACCTGGATCCTGCCGTAGAGGTCGGTGATGTCCTCATTGGTGAGACGGATGCAGCCCGATGACACGAAGGTACCGATGGTCGACGGCTGGTTCGTGCCGTGAATCCGGTAAAGTGTCTGCCCCAGGTACAGCGCGCGGGCGCCGAGGGGGTTGCCTTCACCGCCCGCCATGAAGCGCGGCAGATAGGGCTGGCGCTCGATCATCTCCTCCGGCGGATGCCAGTCCGGCCACTCCGCCATTCTCGTCACTTTCTCGGCGCCGGACCAGGTAAAGCCTTCGCGGCCCACGCCGATCCCGTAGCGCATCGCCTTGCCTTTTCCGAGCACGAGAAAAAGATAGGTGTGCGGCGTATCGACAATGATCGTGCCGGCAGGTTCCTTGCTCGGGTAGTTGACGATTGTCCGTCGGAATTGCGGCGGCAGCGATTTGACCGGGCCGGTCTCGGGCTGGTCCTCGGGCGGCAGCGCAGAAATCACGGCCTGCTGCGGCGGCTCCCCCATCGGCACTGGCGGACGAGGCACATTGCCTTGGCCCGCATTGGCTTGGCCTCCATAGCCTTGGCCCCCATAGCCTTGGCCCCCATAGCCTTGGCCCGCAATGTCTCGACTCCCATATGGAACGGCCTGTTCCCGCGCGCCGGGGGCAGGCAAGGGACTTCCGTTCAGATAGGCCGATCCCGGTGAGGTCGGGCTCGCTGGCAACGGCTGCGAAAACGCCGCCGACGGCCATCCTCGCGGCTGTCCGAATCTCGCATTCCTGGCCGCGCACTCTGCCACCAGTCGCGGATCGACGTTCGGCAACGGCCTGCGCGCGCTCGGCGGCTGCGGCCTCGCCTGCATGATCGGCATGATGCAATGGATCTGCAGCCCGATGCCGTCCCGGGCAGCGCCCTGGAAGAAACCCGCATTCACACAGGCCGCCTTTATCTGTCTACAAGGCCCTTGCTCCTGGGCCGTTGCGGCCGACAGAGGCGCCCCCGCCATAACGATGAGCAGACCGGCCCTCCCGAGTATTTGCATTTTGCACAACGTATTTGTTGGAGGTGGGTAGCGGTAACGGAGCACGGTTGTTCAGCGCAGACCATTCCAGCGCAGCCGCACTGACACCTGGGCAGCTTCCGAGCAAATCGCGTCGATATTGTGATCCCTACAGAAGCTCCCGCTCATGTTGTCAAGCGACTCGAATTTCGACTTGCGCTGTCATAATATCCGGAAGCATCAGCAGCCCCCTAGAGCGGCCCTGACATCACACACGGGATTGAGAACATGCTCTACACCGAGATTTTGCCGGACGACACCGACCAGCCCGGCATCACCAGGCAGCAACTCGAGACCGCCGTTTCGGTCTGGACATGGATGCAGCCGGGAGATGAGGCGCCTACCGTTGCAACGACTGCCGCTTCGTTCAACACCACGCCCGAGATCGTCAGGCAGTGTGTGCGCGACTCGGAGTGGATGTTCCTGGACGGCCCCGACAACGACCCAGCCAAGCAGCGCGTCGAAACGCGCGAGGCGGACGAGCAGGGATCGCCACCATCTGCACCATCGGGCCGATAGTCGATCGTCACCGTCCGGTCACCCTCGAAGAGTCTCTGATGGCGGACATGCCCGCATGGCGGCTCAGTGCCAAAAAAAGCAGACATCGGCAGTCTCAATCGATCACATCGTCAGCGCTTAATTGAACATCGCGCGAAATTGTGAGCCCGAGCGCCTTTGCCGTTTTCAGATTAATAACGAGTTCGTATTTGGTGGGCGCTTGCACAGGCAAGTCACCCGGCTTTGTCCCCTTCAGGATGCGGTCCACGTATGATGCGGCTGCGCGATGTTGCTCGACTGTGTCAAACCCATAGGACGCCAAACCTCCATTGCTGCAAAAATATCGAAATGGATAGATCGCTGGCAGTTGCAGTTGGGCAGCCAATGCAATAATCAACTCTTGGTGACTCGTGTTGAATGGGCTCGGTGCAATAATGAGCCCGCTATTTGGTTCCTGCGCAAATGCCGTGATGGTGGACTGAATGTCTCCGGCATTTCGCGCGCCAGCAGAGATCACAGTCATTTCCCGAGACATGGAAGCTGATTCCGCCGCGCGCATAAATGCAACGTGGGCAGCAATGTCCGGGCTATGGACGAACGCTATTCTACGCACCTGCGGCGCAATGTCCTTAAGCACTTCCAACCATTTCCCGCCAATCGCAGTCTGAAAGTTCTCGAACCCCGTGATGTTCCCACCCGGACGCGCTAAGTTCGTAACGAAGCCGCTGCCAACCGGATCGGAAACCGTCACGAAGACGATCGGAATGCTTTGTGTCGCTTTTCGCAGAATCGCCACAGCTGGATTAGCCCAGACGACAATCAGATCGGGCGAGAGCGCGATCAATTCCTCAGCCCCGGTGCGGATGTGATCTGCATCTTGCCCTGTAAAACGGATGTCAAACCGAACGTTACCGGGTTCCATCCAGCCAAGTTCGTGAAGGCGCTGCTTGAACGCCGACAAGTACTTTTGCACCACAGGATCACGGTCGTCGGGGAAAGGTGCCAATACTCCGACCCGTTTCGGTCCGCCCGATTGCTGCGCGCCTGCAGCCATCGGCCATGCGACGACCGCGACGCCGACCAACGTGATGAACTCGCGCCGTCTCATCCGATTGAATCGCATCCGCTGTACCGCAGGGTTCCAAAACATCATATCGGATTGGTGAGGATAGAGTCAGTGGCTTGCTGCGCTGCGGGGTTTCCGCCCGGCTACCGCCGCTGTGGGTCAGAAGGGGCGCTCCCGTGCCCTGATCCGGCCGCCCTTAACGGCCGCCCCACTCTGGTAGCGGACACCGCGGGAGCATCACTGCCCAAACTAGCCCCAGGGGCCATCCCCTGAGGCGTGGAGCAGCATTCCGCGCTCGACGCTCGGTCCCCAAAATACGCCCCCGGCTCCGGCCGCAGCTATCGGTTCAAAGCCCTGGCGACAGCCGGTGCGACCACCATGACCCAGAAGGCCCATGATGGCCGACCTCAGTAGGGAGGTTTGGACCATGCATGAAGACCATTCAGTCGTGACACCGCAGCGCTCAGCCTGGAATAAGGGAAAGCTGGTCGGCGCGAAGCCGCCGCTTCGCCCGAAGCACATCTGGGCATTCCGCACGAAGCTGCAAGTTGAAGGCCGCATTCGTGAGTTGGCAATGTGCAACCTTGCCATTGATAGTAAGCTCCGTGGCTGCGATGTTGTCGCCCTCAAGGTCGAGGATGTTGCTCCAAACGGATATGCAGTCGACCGGGTGACAGTGCGCCAGAAGAAGACTGGCCAGCCCGTCAGGTTCGAGTTGACGGAGCAAACCCGGCAGGCGATTGACGATTACCTCAAAGAAGCGGGCATGAGAGCTGGTGAGTTCCTATTCCCAAGCCGCCGCAACGAAGGGCGCTGCATTACGACGCGACACTACGCACGCCTTGTGATGGACTGGATCGCAAGCATCGGGCTGGATGCAAATCGGTTTGGCACGCACTCCCTGCGACGAACCAAAGCGACCCTGATCTACCGGCGCACAGGCAACCTCCGCGCGGTCCAACTTTTGCTCGGCCATCGCAAAATTGAGAGCACCGTCAGGTACCTTGGCATCGAGGTTGACGATACGTTGGCAATAGCCGAACAAGTGGATGTGTGAAGCACTTGGGCAGAGCGGCTGTGCTCTGCCCACGCACTTTGCGTACTACTGCTTGAGAAGTAGAACTCCAACAACTGAATGACCTTGAAGTTTATCGAGGATTTGTACGCAAGCACGTTCGAACGCGGCGTCCCGCAAGTTTTGGGGAAGATTGCCAGTACTCTGTTCCTGAACGCGACGTTTGGCGATCACCGAGTTGATCCCGACTACGCCCGCGTCGGCTGCTTTCTCGTCGAAGTACTTGGCATTTAATGAGACACGTGTAGGAGTGAGATCGATCGAGGCAATGCTGCCGTCAAGTTGCACATCTTGAACGAGGAACCAAGAATTCTTCGTCCATCCGACTATTGTCCCGCCTTCAACCACCGCACAGAGGCTTGCGGATATGACGGGGCCGCCTGGTGAACACCGGTCATTCGACCCACGTTTTTTATTCAGGCTCACTGGCATCCAGCGGTTACCGCGCAACACCAGGTGACAAATAGCGATACTCTTGGGCGGGCCAGTCACTTAAAGGCAGTCCCAATTCCGGGGCGCTCAGCAGGACTCAGATCGCCCAATCGTACTGCGCAAAATCGGAGTTCGGTAGAGGCATGGCGAAATCCAAAGCCGGGTCAATCGGCAGCGGTACACACGCGGGTGATTGGTCCGCTTACCCTCCGAGATTTCCGCGAGAGCGGCCATTCCGGGTTGGCCCGGTCGTGCCACAAGCGGCTGTGAGCAACCGCAGCAATGCAGCCCTTATTCGATCACCTCGTCGGCGAGCGCAAGGATGCACGCGATCAGTACGAACATACCAATATGGGTCGGGGCGCCCCCTAGACGCGCATTTCCAGGAAGTTCGGAACCGCAATCCAATCCATTATACCCTTGGGCGTTTGCAGCAGCTTTGACAATCGACGATCTTCGTCGGTCTCGATACCGACTCCGAGCTGCGTCCCCAATTTACGACCGTGCGAGACGATGCGCCGACTGAGTGGCTGGCGAACAGCATCGTACGCGGCAAGTGCGCGGTCGATATCATCGTAATTAGAGAGCGCTTCTGCTAAAGCCTGCGCCTCTGCGCCAGCTTTGGAGACCCCAAAACCAATATGGGGGCGAGGTGTTGACGCCGCATCGCCCACCAATGCTACGCGGCCAAACACCAAGCTTGGCGAGCAGAAATCATAGACCGGCGTGAAAAACGGCTGATCGATGTGGCGCAGACAATCGAGGTACTGCGGCGGCAGAAGGGCCTCGGCCTCGCCGCGCATCTGTTCAACCAAATCCTTCCGCACGAGTGGCGGCGGCACGCCGAACTCGTGTTCACGGCCTTGATCGTCGACGCACATCTGTTTCAGCTTGTCGGCATCAGCGACGCGATACCAGCCCCAATTGTACCGCCGGTAACCCGCGCGCAATTCGTCATCCGCGCCTGAAATTGGATATCCGAGGGCCTGAAGCTGATCTCCCAGGAAGAAGGAGTAATAGGGAAACATGGTCCTGCGGGTATCCGACGAGAGATCGGATTCATTCGGCGCGCCGCGCCAAATGTAATAGCCGGAATAGATCGGCTGTACCTCCGGTGCGAGGTGGGCTCGAACACTGGACCGAAACCCATCACATCCGACAAGCAGGGCGGCGCGCTCACTACGGCCGTTGGCGAAGTAGACGTGAACGCCACTGCCGTCTTGCTCGACGCGCTCAAACACATGTCCGAAATGATAACGTTGACGATCAATCGACTTTAATAAGACTTGCCGCAACCGATCCCAGGATGTCACGATCTGAAGCTGTGGCTTCTCAGCGAGCACATCGCCACCGCGATCAAGCGTGATGCGCTTGTAAACGATGACGCCAATGTCAACAGTACCTGCGCCGCATTTATCCAGAGCTTCAAGCAATTCCAGATGAGTAGCAAAGATGCCCACGCCACGGCCAATGAGCTCGATTGATGAACGTTCATAAATATCCACTTGCCAACCAATTCGCCGAAGGAATGCTCCAACGAAGAGACCTGCTATCGAACCGCCAATGACGACGGCCCGGCGTCCGTGAGACTTTTCAGTCATTTCAGTGCACCGCGAACGACTGCCCTAAAGAGTCCGCGTCAGCTTATCGGATTACCGAGGATTAGGTCAGGGGCCGTCGCAGTGCTGTCGCCTTGGCCGGTGACCGCAATGGTTCATTCTCGGCTGATCCTCTCTTTTGACCAGTCTCACGGTCAGGTCCGTAGCACCCCCCATCTCGGACATAAAACTGGGTCGAACCGACCGCCGGTGCGTGCCATGGCGGCGGTCCGGTGAGCCCAGCGCCTGAGCGCGATGGTCAGCAGCACCCCAGTAAGCGGACCACCCGGCCGGGATTGGCTAGGCTCTTGAGTGCTTGAGTGCCAGGAGGAGACTCACGCACTGCAACAAACAGCATCCTTATTCGATCACCTCGTCGGCGGTCATTTGCATGATCAGCGGAACCGTGAGGCCGAGCGCCTTCGCCGTTTTGAGATTGATCACCAGCTCGAACTTGGTCGGCTGCATGACCGGCAGATCGGTGGGCTTCTCGCCCTTGAGGATGCGGCCGACGTAGAGGCCGGCCTGGCGGTAGGGTTCGGTATGGACAATACCGTAGCTCGCCAGACCGCCAGCGGTGACAAACTCACGCCAGGCGTAGATCGCGGGGATTGCGTAGCGGCCTGCAAGCGCCACGATCTGCGTATGCCGGGTGGTGAAGAGTACATCGTTGCCGGTGACGAGCGCGCCGATCCGCCGCTGCGACATTGTGGCGAAGGCGATGTCGATTGCGTTTGCCGTGCTCGCGGTCAACACTTCGATTTGCCGCCCAAGGGTACGGCCCGCCACCTCGGCGTCGCCTATGTCCACGTCAGCATTCGGGTTGGTTTGATTGACCAGAAGAGCGACGATCGCCGCCTTGGGGACGAGCTCGCTGAGAAATTCCATGCGTTTGGGCATCAGCGCGCTGACGAACATGTTGATCCCGGTGAGATTGCCGCCGGGACGGTTGAGGCTGGCGACGAGACCTGATTTCACCGGGTCGCTGGCGACCATAAACACGATCGGTATGGTCGAGGTTGCAGCCTTGGCCGCGACAGGTGAAATGTCCCCAAACGCGGCAATCGCGGCAACGCGACGGCCGACCAAATCAGCAGCAAGCGTCGGCAGCCGGTCATAACGGTTTTCCGCCCAGCGGTATTCAATTGCAACGTTTTGGCCTTCGACGTAGCCGGTCTCTTTCAGGCCATCGCGGAACGCAGTCACCGGCGCTGCGAACGGACCTGGAAACGCAGCATGCAGAAATCCGACCGTCGGCATAGCCCGTTGCCCACGCGCCGCGAGCGGCCACGCAGCCACTGATCCTGCAATTCCTGTGATGAAATCGCGCCGTCGCATTGCCTATCCCAGCGGCTTTCAGCTCAGGCCATCAGAACAGGAAATCGCGACCAGCGAAATGGGGTCAGTGCGGCAATGTGCGCTGCAAAATCCCAACCCGCCCATGTCTGTTATGGGTCAAAAGCGGCGATTACCGCACCGCGAGACTGGCGTCCACTCCGCCTCGATCAGCTGACATTCACGGCAGAGCATTACGGGTCTCTGGCTCTCCCGTAATTACCCCTCATGTCCTTGCGTCCGCATACCCTGCCGGCGGGCTTCATAGCGCCGTGCTTGCCCACGTCCGCCGAGCCGCCTTCCGGATCGCAACTCCGCACCCCGTCACGAAGCCTCTCCACTCGATCAGCAACCTAGACGGCTACAGCTTCACCGCTCTATCCCACCACCAATTGCAACTCGCCCTCTTTCCCTCCTTCTCTTGCCTGGATGAGGCGTTTGCGGAGAGCTGGACGCACTACTTTGTTGGCAGCGTTGCGCGGTAAGCTCTCCATCGGGATGTACGCACGCGGCCGCTTGAAACGGGCCAGCGGACTTGAACGGCAATGTGCATCGAGGTCGCGCCAGCCGACGCCAGCGCAATTGAGGACCACGCAGGCTACCACCATTTCGCCCCACAGCGGGTCGGGAATGCCGAGAACGGCAGCCTCACGGATCGCGGGATGGTTGGCGAGAACCGCCTCCACTTCCTCCGGGTAGACGCTCTCTCCCCCGCAGCGGATAACGTCGTCGACGCGCCCGATCAGATCGACGTCCCCATCCTTGCGCAAAACGCAGACGTCTCCAGTGTAATACCAGCCGTTGCGCAGTTTCTTGGCCGTGGCCTCAGGCTGGTTCAGGTATCCTGAGAAAAAAGTGTCGGCCGAGGCGTCTACGATCAGCTCGCCGGATTCACCAGGTTTTACGAAATCGTCTGCGTTACCTCCGACTTGCACCACGCGTACGCGTGAATAGTACCCCGGGCGTAATCGGACGGGCTGTCCTACGGGCTCCGGGTGGTAGAGCGCGCACATGATTTCAGTCGTGCCATAGATATGGCGGACAGTTGCAGGCCACTCCCGGTCAATTCGGTCGAGCAGCGGCGGCGAGATCGGAGCGCCGCCGTACAGTACAAGCTGAAGCGAAGCCATTTTCTCAGGCTTGTAATTCGGCGCAGAGATCATGGCATGATAGAGCGTAGGCACCGAGAAAAGGTAGTTGATCCTGTGACGCTCGACGAGATCGTTTGCCGCAACAGGATTGAAGGCGGACATCGTATAGAACGTCCCGTTGTAGGCGAGCGTCACAAGGAACGTGCCATAAAAGCCGATCGCATGACTGATCGGCACCATCCCGAGCGTCCTTGTGTGGGTGCCATGGCGCAATCCGGCCTGCGTGGAGAGCCAGACCAGACGATGCTCAGTGGTCCGGTGCGCGATCACGACCCCCTTCGGCAGGCCCGTGGTCCCAGAGGTGTAGAAAAGAAAAGCCATCTCTTCGGGCCTGGGCTGGTGAAACGGTGCCAAGCCGGTGGGGTTTGCACGACATGCGTCAAAATCGGCCGCGTGGCCGATTGCACCGCCAACGCTCAAGAGGACGCCCTGTCGCGGCAGGACGGCTGCGAGCGCATCGGTCAGTGCGGTGTCCTTGCGGATGACCGCGCCCTGGACTTCGCTCTGTGCGGCGAGCTCGGCGAGCTCGGGGACACCCAGGCGCGCATTCAGCAGCGCCGGTACCGCGGCAAGTCGCTGCAATGCCAGCAGGACGATGCAGTGCTCGAACAAGTTGGGGAGAATGGTCGCAATGCGGTTTCCGGCTCGGACACCGCGCGCCGCCAGCCCGGCCGCCACCATGTCCACTTCCCTCAACAGCTCTTTGTACGTCAGCTTCCGTTTGGTGCGATCGTCAACAAGTGCAAGATGTTGCGGCGTTCGCTCGGCAGCAAGCCAGACAAGCTCATATCCCGTCTTCATCGCACCCAGGCTCGCCTAATAGATGGAATCGGGGAGATCGACCTGCGGCTTGTTGCTCTTTTGCTCGCCCGAGAGGAACCTGGTCAGCATCTTCTGGAAATGAGGATGCCGCACGGTCTTCATGACGTTTTGAATCTCGAACTCCGTCGCTTCCTCGATTGATTGGCGCCACCCCATGTGAAAGCCGGCCTTGGCAATCCCCTGAAGGTGAGTTGGCGCATCGGCAAGCTGGCGTGCGATGATACCTACATTGTCGTCGAAGTTTGCTTCGTCATAGACGCGGTTTACTACGTTCCACTCCAGCGCCTCCTGGGCGCTCACGGTCCGATTGCTCAGCATCCATTCCATCGCCCGTCGAAACCCGACGATCTTGGCCAGCGAGTAGCTGGTCGTGGCGTCGTTTGCGAGGCCGATCGTATGCCAAGCCGGGAAAAAGGACGCGGTGCTCTTGCACACCGCCATGTCCGAGCAGAGGGTCATTCCCAGGCCTGACCCGGCAGCCACCCCATTCACCGCCGCGAGAATTGGCTTGGGCATGCGTGTCAGGAGATGCAGGATCTGGTGCCACCACATTGCCAGGACGCGAAAGTGGCTGGCGATGCTCTCCACGTCCAGATCCTGCGCCGGTATTTCCTTCAGGTTGAATCCGGAGCAGAACGCCTTGCCCCGCCCGGTCAGGACTACGGCTCCAACATCCTCACGGGCTTCCGACCGATACAGCGCGTCGAGAAACTCCTGCAGCCCCTTTAACCCCAGAGCGTTGCCGAATTGCGGAGCGTTGAATTTGATAGTTGCCACGCCTGCGGCCACGGTGTAGTCGATCCACTCATATTTTGATTCTGCCATCTTGCGCGTTCCTTTTCACTGCTGCACGAGCTCAGGACTTTCGGTGGTGCTGCTGCTGTTCGAGCTGTGAAATCTGCAAAATGCCATGAGACATGCAAGCAGTCCAAGGGAGCGATAACGTGCGGTACGTCGAGCTCGGCAGAGGGTCGCAGTGAACATGCTCCATGAGCACTTGAAGCGAAAGCGTAAAAAGGCCCGGAACGCTTACGCCGGGAGCGAGGGGAGAGTTCATTGCGCTGGTCGTACTCGTACAATTTGGCCCCACAAGAGCCGCAGGCAACTGATCTTGTTTTGTTGCGTCCGGGCCCCAGGGCGGATGATTGTCCGCAACGGTTGCAGGTGACCACCGGCCTTCAGCCTCACCGACATATGTCGGCGGCTGCGACCGCGCCGCGCAACTCAAGAAGTAAGATCTACGCGGCGCCCAACGGCTACACCATCGGCGCCGGCGTGAGCCCCATCTTCACGGTCGTCCACGCCTCGGGATCGCAGGCGCTCGAGATTGCGATCAGACGTGGCCATGCGGGCAGCCGGACGCGCGACCATGTCATCAGGCCCGAGGCTGACGGCCCCCAGGTGCAGGGACCTTGCAGTTCCCAGTAAGTGGTAACTGCCATACCCTGAGCTGTTGCCCTTTTCCCGAGCTCAAAGTGCCGCCCGATGAGGCCATCTCGTCCCGTCGCCGATCCCTTCACCCGAGAAATGATTTGCCACGCGATCATCCGCATGGGTCTGTTGTCAAATGCGGAGCAATTGAGTTGTGAACCGTTGTCCGGGGGAGTCTCATCGGACATCTGGCGGATAACAGTCGGGAACAAGCAATATTGCTTGAAGCGCGCCCTCCCCAAATTGAAGGTGGCCCAGCTATGGGAGGCGCCCGTGGGCCGCAACACTTTTGAATGGCAATGGTTCAGAGCTGCGGGCGCGATTTGCCCGGAGTGCGTGCCCCATCTCGTAGCCCATGACCCGCAGGTTGGCCTGTTCGTCATGGAATATCTTGATCCCAAAAGTTACCCGGTTTGGAAAATCCAGCTCAGGGACGGGATTGTTCATGACGAGACCGCTGAGCGAGTGGCCCAACGACTGGTGAGGATCCACGCCGCAACATCCAACGACGAGCGCGTTGCACGCGAATTCGCCACTGACGATGCGTTCTATGCGATCCGTCTCGAGCCCTATCTCGTTGCTACCAGCCGCGTTCATTCGGATCTTGCCGATCATCTCCATTCGATCCTGCGAGCAACGGCATCTACCAAGCGTGCCCTTGTCCACGGCGACATCAGTCCGAAAAACATCCTGATAGGCCCGAGCGGGCCGATCTTTCTCGATGCTGAGTGCGCCTGGTACGGCGACCCCGCGTTCGACCCCGCCTTCTGTCTCAATCACCTGCTGCTGAAATGCTTATGGCGGCCGCAGCACGCGAAGGCCTTTCTGGGCTGCTTCGACCGTTTTGCCGCAGCGTATCTGCGCGGCGTGTCTTGGGAGCCGCGGGTGAGCATTGAATCCCGCATCGCGCGCTTGCTGCCTGCGCTCTTCCTGGCAAGAATCGACGGAAAATCACCGATCGAATATGTCACCACCGAGCGCGACAAAAATCGGGTTCGCGGTACCGCGCGACCTTTGATTCGCTGCCCTACCGATAAGCTCAATGAAATTCGGCAGACCTGGACCAAGGAAGTAGCTTCCATATGAACAGCGCTGAAATCGTCCAGGTTCGCGGTCGCCAGGTTTGGGATTCACGAGGCCGCCCCACGATCGAGGCGGAAGTCACGCTTGCATGCGGCAAGCGCGGGCGTGCCATCGCCCCCGCAGGAGCTTCCACGGGCAGCGGTGAAGCCGTCGATTTGCGCGACGGCAATACGCGCTTCGGCGGATTTGGGGTGCTGCGCGCCATCGGCCATGTCAACGGAGAAATCGCCGGTGCGCTTCTTGGCTGCGACGCAAGCCGCCAGACAGAGGTCGATCAGATTCTGATCGAGCTTGACGGCACCGCAAACAAGGCGCGGCTGGGAGGTAACGCACTGGTGGCCGTGTCGATGGCCGTGCTGCACGCGGCAGCGGCGGCCAATGAGGAGCCCCTTTATGTCCATCTCCTGGGCGATCGAAGCCCTGTGATGCCGCTTCCCGAAGTGCAGATCTTCGGCGGCGGAGCGCATGCCCGCCATCGGATTGACATTCAGGACTTTATGATCATGGCGCCCAAAGCCGGCACATTCGCAGAAGCCCTCGAATGGACGGCTGAGGTGTACAGAGCGGCAGGGAGCCTGATGAGCGAGATGGGCCGCCTGCAAGGCGTCGCCGATGAGGGCGGCTATTGGCCGGCTTTCGATTCAAATGAGGCAGCGCTTGACACGCTCGTTCGCGCCATTGAACGCGCCGGCTTCACCCCCGGGGAGGAGATCGCTATCTCCCTCGATATTGCAGCGTCCGACCTATATCTCGATGACCGATATCGCTTGGCCCTGGACGACCGGACGTTGGATTCCGATGACATGGCCACAATGCTCATCGCTTGGCTCGATCGATACCCCATCATATCCATCGAGGATCCGCTGTCGGAGCTCGATGAGGACGGATGGATTCGTTTCACTCGAGCTGTGGGAGATCGCGTCCAAATCGTCGGTGATGATTTCCTGGTAACCGATGCCGACCGCATCCGCAAGGCTTCACTGGCTCGAGCCTGCAATGCAGTTCTCGTGAAGCCAAATCAAGCAGGAACCATCACCGAGACCGTGAAGGCGGTCGAGGCGTCCCGCGCCGCCAATTGGGGAGCGATACTCTCGGCGCGCTCGGGTGAGACCGAGGACATTACAATCGTCCATCTGGCTGTCGGCTGGGGAGTGAGACAATTGAAGGTCGGTTCATTCTCGCGCTCTGAGCGAATGGCGAAATGGAACGAGGGAATTCGCATCGAAGAGGCTCTGGGGCATCGCACCCACTTTGCCGGAACCGAATTCGGTGATCGATTTCTCCTGTCTCGCCCGCGCAAAATAGAAATGCATGCGAGATAGAGAAAGAGCGGCTCCTCAATCCGGGGTGGCGACTGGCGAGGCTGGACGTGATCTGGTAAGATTACGGGAAATTCAGGAGTGACGCCATGACCCCGGAACAGGTGCTCGCGCAGCCTGCACGCATCCTGTCTCAGAAACAAAGGGAGAGCTACTTCACGAAAGGCTACCTGCTCGTGGAGAATGCAGTGCCGAGCAAGTGGATAGAGCGGCTTCGCTCGATCACGACCGAGATGGTGGAACGCAGCCGCGAGCGGAAGCAATCGGATGCGGTCTTCGACCTGGAGCCGGGACACACCGCCGAGAAACCGAGACTGCGGCGCCTGTCGAGCCCGGTCGAGCATCACCCGGTGTATTGGGATTTCGTGGTCCAATCGCCGATTGCCGACATCGCGGCCGATCTCGTCGGGCCGAACGTGAAATTCCATCACGCGAAGCTGAACTTCAAATGGGCGGAAGGGGGCGAGGAAGTGAAGTGGCACCAGGACATTCAGTTCTGGCCTCATACCAACTATAGCCCTTTGACAATCGGAACGTATCTGTACGACTGCGGGTCCGGTCAGGGGCCGCTTGGGGTCGTTCCCGGCAGTCATGAGGGCCCGCTGTTCGACCAATATAACGACCGCGGCGAATGGGTCGGCTGCTTGACTGAGCGCGATTTGGCGAAAGCGCAGGTCGACAAGGCCGAGTATCTGATGGGGCCGGCTGGCTCGATCACGATCCACAATTGTCGCACCGTTCACGGCTCCAAGCCGAACCTTTCCGACATCGGCCGTCCTTTGCTTCTCAACACGCTCTCCTCGGCGGACGCTTTTCCCTACACCTATAATCCCCTGACGACGCGTTACTATGGCCAGGTCATTCGGGGTCAACCGGCACGTTGGGCGCACCACGATCCGCGCCCATGCCTGATGCCGCCCGATTGGTCTGGTGGATACACGTCGATCTTTGCGCTGCAGCAGGAAGAATCGTGGGTCTCGGGCGAACCTGCCGACGGCAGGCGCCGCAATGAGCGCGCGCTGGCGATGTAAGGGCGTTCATCCGGGCTTTGTTTTCCGTCCGCAGGGGCGAGGCATTGAGATCGGGCAAGAAATCCATTTCACGCGGCGACTTTGAGCGTCACCGCTGAAATCTGAGCTTGTGCCGCCCTCATGGTCCATACGCGCTCTGGAAGCGTCCTGGGCGGGCGGAAAGCGGCTGCCAGGGCGCGCACAAGGCCAAAAAAGAAAAATAAGGCGTGGCTGATCCTCCTCGCGAAATAAGCGATCAGACGGTCCAGACCGAGGATGTTGAGCACGCGGGAGAGGTTATAGCAGAGCGCCATCAGGCTCCACTCACCGCGTACCTTGTTGAAGCCGCGGACGAGGAAGTGGCGGTAGCCGGCCCGGCATTTGAGAGTGCCAAAAGGATGCTCGGCAAGCTCCGCACGATGCTGCATTTGGCCCTGGGACGCCTTCATCCGCGCCCGGTGCCGCTCGAGAACCGGTTCATGCTCCCAGCGCTGGATGGTTCGCGTAGGCGTGTTTTCGGTGACGCAGCGCGAGCGCAACGCACAGCAATCGCATTCGGATTTTCGGCTGCGGTATCGGATGTCCACCCGCCCCGCGGCGGTAATCTTACGGCCTCCCGTGGGCCTCAATAGCTGTCCTGCTGGACAGCGATAAACGTCATTCTCGGCATCGTACACAAACTGCTCGTGGCTGAACCGGCCTTGCGCTTCCATCTGCGCGGTTCGATCGCCTTGCGGCACGTAAGCGACGATCCCGTCATCTTCGCAGGCTTTGAGCTCATGGCA
>DATBHG010000038.1:0-35754 GCA_036557665.1 Xanthobacteraceae bacterium
CTGTCTAAAACCGCAAGTCCGCCTTCAGCCCCCGCTCACGGCCGAAAATCACGCGTCCAGGAGCTTGTAAACGCCACTGTGCCGCATCAAATTATGCCCAATCTATCGGCACAACTTGAATTGCACCGCTCAGTTCCGGCATTTTGCGACAGAAACTAGCTACTTTCCGGCGCAAAATTCACAATTTTGCGCCGGAAAGTAGCTAGGGTCAGGTACATGGCGAAGCCTCGCTACTGCAGATTAACTGGAAAGGAAGCGGAGAAATCCAAGCCGTCAGGCTCCAGTCTTGTCTCTGCTTTTCCATGTAGCTCCGCCGTGATGGTCGAGGCAATCAAATATGACCCAAATCCTTTTGGTCCGGTCTGAGCGACGCTGGGACCGTCGTGCTCTTTCCATTGAAAATAAACGACAACGCTGGTGCCGCTTTTCTGGAGCTCCCACTTCACGTCAGCCCACCCAACCGCATTGCTGAACGCCCCATACTTGGTTGCATTGGTCGCCAATTCGTGGACTACCATGCCCATGCCAATCACCGCGGTTGGAGGAAGCGGGACAGGCGGACCGCTCAATTGAATTCGATGGCTTTCACAAAACGGCTTGCAGCACTCAAGAACAACCTCTCTAAGGTCGCTGCTTCGCCACTCGTTTTTGGTCAGTAAGTCAAAGGACCGCGCCATCGCCGAAAGTCGATGCTCGAAATGCTTTCGAAATTCTTCCCATGATTTCGATTGCCGATGCGTCTGGTATGCAATCGCTTGGATAGTGGTAAGCGTGTTTTTGGCGCGGTGGTTTAGCTCATTTACCAGCGTCTGCTTATGGCGGTCGCGGTCATCCAGGTCCGCAAGACACTTAGCCAGCAGTGCCAGCACGTCATCAAACTCGCGAAGTCCGGTCGTCGAAGGGGGTCGCCTTTCATGCGAGCCAGCGCTCACCAGCTTGCGCAATTCGTCGGCTGGCTTGAGCATTCCCCCTGCATAGGCATAAGACAGCCCGAATGAACAGCACAGTGCCACGAAGGCGATGCCCGCGAGGGCGAAGAGCGAACGATAGAATGGCGCGTCGAAAATATTCATTGGAATGCCTGCCCCGACGCGCCAACCCGTCAGTTTGGAACGCGCGTAGACGTTAAAAACATGGATGCCATCGAGGGTCGTGGCGCGGAAAATCCCTTCGTCGCCCTGAGTATGCTGAAGAAAAATGTCGGAAGCCCTTTGCCCAACGTACCGTTCCGAATCCCAATTTCTCGCGAGTATTCTGCCGTCCTTCCCCGTCACCCCAATAAGCCACTCGGGTTCTCGAAGCTGAGATCGTAGAATATTCGAGAACACGTCACTCGGAATTTCAAAGTTCAGCAAATACATCACGCCCTGATTTTCCGATATTACAGGCTGGACGATGGCGATGTAGGTTTTCGGAATCCGACTGCTGACGAACACATCAGAAATTACATAGCTGCTGCGCTTCGTCTTGGCTTCACGTTCAGCAATCGCAAGGATTTCGTTAGTTCTCTTGTCGAGCGCCGTCCCAAGCGGGAAAGCTGTATTGAATACCGTCTCTCCGTTTGGACGACGTAGCTCCACAACACTGCCGGGAATCGCATCAGTGACTTGCTTCGCCTCACGATAGGCACGCTCGACGCCTCCCTCGTTCGTTGCTAACGAGGTGGATAAAATTTGAAGAGCAAGCATATCTTTATTGATTTCATGGTCGATTACGCTGGCGGCGTTACGCACTGTAGCGAGTGCGTCGTTCTGTGACGCTTGCTGCTCGACAAGCACATAGAAAATGGAGACGGCGGAACCGGCTATTAGCAACGGGCATACAATAAGAAGCCCAAAAGTTGAAAGGCGTTGACGGAGCGATGATGCGCGCCATGGCATGGAAAATGCAGACCTAACGCGGGTTACACCAATCTTCGAATCTGGGGGTCGGGGGGGTCGAATCCCTCCGAGCCGCTCAAGAAGGACAACAAACTTTACTCCTCCTCATTTTGCAGTCGTTCGCGGGTAGCGGTACGGGTCCTCAACCGCGTCGTACATCGTGGCGTTAGGACGGGCGTCCGTATTTGCTGCTGATGACCTGCCGTCGCTCCGTCGGCGACGCACCCTGCTTGTCCAGTCGGCGGAACGTCCTCTTCACGTCGGCCGAATACCGGATACCCTTGACGGCGCTGATCCGCTCGAAATTGGCGCGGCCAAGCGTAAATCTCTTGCGCCGCGACGACGGGTTCGAATCTTGCGCATGAAAGAAGCTTAGCACCTATGCTCGCTCGGAACAGCAACATTCTTGCCGCCGTCCTGCACACCCCATATTGCGTCGGCCAAGGGCAACGCGATCCGTTCGGATTTCATTTTGCAGTTCCACGAGATCGTTGCCGGGCATCGGAGAATGCCCCATCACGCCGCCAACAACCGCACGAAACCTCGTGCTGTCCGCCGACTGGACCGGAGTATCGCTAAACTAATCCGCAAGCCCCAAGACGAACGCCAGCGCAATTCCGAGCCGAGCCATGTCTTGGTTAATCTTCTGCCCGCTCCGTTCGCGTCTCACGGTGACCGGCTTGTCGGCCATCACCTGCGATTCGAGCCGCAATCCATTCTGGGGGGTTGGCTCGATGGTGACGCGAAAATCCGGAGCGTCCACCAGCTCGGCCGATATTGCAGTGCGGGTAAGCCAAGCGGGCGCACCCATCGCCACGTTTAATCCCGTTTGCTCGCTCGTCGTCCGCAATATCGGCCATATCGATTTTGAGCATTGTCTAGTCGAGATCATCGAGCTCAGCGGTACGGTGCCCATGGGGATGCCACTGCCCTTTCCTTTGCGCACGGATGCCCAAATCCGGGATCGAGGTCGTGGGCGGTTTATTCTCTCACCGGGACAAGAAGCTATCATTCCAGTACTGTTTCAGCGCCCGCAACGCGCGAACGAATGGTTCTTCGCAGGCGAGCGTCGGGAGACCTAATTTCTGCCCGCCAATCCCACCAAGCTTATTGTACGGATCTATGGTGGGTCTAGCGCCGGCAACGCGCTCATATTCGTCGATACGGACGCAGCCTGGAACGCCATCCCCTCCATTAAGACTGTCCCGTCAGACGTTACGCTTTCATCGTTGTGAATGTGCCTTGTTGGCGCACTATCGCGCACAGCGATGGAGGACAGTTAGCTCGACATCACCACCAGCCGAGGCCCCTCGCCCTCAATGACTTGACACAGACTTCGAATCTGGGGGTCGGGGGTTCGAATCCCTCCGAGCACGCTCCACTTTCAAGATTCTGCGCCATTTCCAATTTTTGGAAATTCGTGCTATCCTTGATCGTCAATGATTGTCATAGGCACGGACGTGGTCGAAACCTATCTGGCCGATCACGCCGGGCATAAGGGCATCAAGGCTGCGAGATCGCAATACGCAGCCTGGCTCGACATTGTGGCTCGCGCCAATTGGCGCAACCCGGAGGATGCGAAGGCGTCGTACCCCAAAGCGAGCATTCTCAAGGCCGGGCGCGTTGTCTTCAATATCAAGGGCAACGACTATCGATTGGTAGCGGCGGTCCAGTATCGCGCAGGAGTCCTCGCGATCCGGTTCTTTGGCAGCCACGCAGAGTACGACACGATTGACGCGGAGACGGTTTGATGGATGCGACTCTCGTCGTGATTGACTGCGATTCTGAACTCGCTCGCGCTCGCGCCCTCGTTGATCGATTATGGGATTCGGACGATCCCGCCGACATCGCTCGGCTGCAGGCGCAGGCGCGTCTGATCGCGGCTTACGAAGACAGCAAGTGGCCTCGCCGATCGCCGAGCACTGCGGAACTGATCCGGCACCTGATGGATCAGCACGGGCTCACGCGAGCGGACATGGTCGCAATGCTCGGAACGCCGAGCCGGGTCAGCGAGGTTCTGGCCGGCAAGAAGGGACTGAGCATGACGATGGTACAGCGGTTGCGTACACGCTTTCGCGTGCCGGCGGATCTCCTCATTCCACCACCCAAGCGGGCGCAGCGCACGACGAAACGGGCCGCCGCCTAAACGGCGGCTGGCTTATTCCTCGCGACGTTTAATATCCGACGAGCACCGACGAATTATTGCTGTGCTACCAAAGCCTTCGTGGGGGACAGCGGCGTGCCGCGCGGTCACCTATTTCTCAGGCCGCACATAGTTGTCCAGCGCTGCGGCGCGTGAAGGAGGTGACATGACGACGGTGCCATGACTGTCGGGGCCGTGGCCGTGCAGGTCAGGCAACCGCCTCGAGACTTTCCTGCATTCGCTTGATGGTTTCTGGCGGTGCATCATTCTCGGCCATCAAGCGGAACAGCGCGCGCTTGAGCCGCCGTTCGACCTCGGGATCGTCGACCGGCTTCGTTTGTCCCGGGTCGGTGTCGAGGTCATACAGGACGGTGTTGGTGTCCTCCATTTTCTCGGGAAAATGAAAGCTGTGAGTCTTGCTGTCTGCCTTCGATTTATGCGCGATGCGCAGCAGCGGCACACCCTTGGTGAAAGCGAATGGGCCGACCAGGCTTGCACTTTTGAGCTCCTCCACCGTGAACAGCTTGGTCATGTGCGCGGGCATCAGCGTGTACTGATAGAGGTCCTGGTTGCGCATATGCTTCGGATAGCAGAAGTAGGTATAGCGGCCGTCGACGATGTTGATGCCGCCCCCCCAGTAGCCGAACATGGCGGCATCGCGCTGCGGCTGGTCGCGCGCGAGCGCCGGGAGCAGGGACTTCCCCTGCACCTCCGGGGGAATATCGGCGCCGAACAATTCACAGATGGTCGGCATCAGGTCGATGGTCTGCGTGAGGCTGCCGCGACGCTCGCCTGACTTGCCGGCGAGCTCGGGGTGATGGATGAACAGGGGAATATGGGAGATTTCCTCGTAAAGCGGCATCCGGTTCTTCGCCCACCAGTCGTGCTCGCCAAGCAGGAAACCGTGATCCGTCGTGAGGATCAGCACCGTGTCCTTCCACATCGCGTGCCGGTCGAAGTAATCGAGGAGCTGGCCGAGCAGCTCATCGCATAGGCTGAGCAGGGCGAAATAGTTGGCGCGCAGCTCGGCGATCTCCTCCTGCGGCTCGGTTACGCGCTCGTAGCGCGGCCAATCCAGGATCGGCCCGCGGTAACCGGTAGGGTATCTCGTCCTCAAGCGCTCGGGCGCGAAGAAGGGCTCATGCGGATCGAACGTCTCGATCTGCAGGAACCAGCTCTGCGCGCTGCGATTGATATCGAGGAAATCGAATCCCGCCGCGAGACACTGCACCGAGGGAAAGTCTTTCTCGGCTTTGATGAATTCGCGGTTGATCATGTAGTGGTACGGGTTCTGCTTGGAATCCGGATCGCTCTGGCTCGGATGGTATTTGGCGCGGATGCGCTCGAGCGGAGAGGTCAGCAGCGCCTTCCAGGGATCCGACTCCTGTCCGCGGATGAACTCGAACGAGTTGTAGCGCGTGTGATAGGTCGCGCCCCCATCCTCCCAGTAGTGGTAATGGTCGGAGATCAGGTGCGAATAGGCGCCGGCATCCTTGAGGAGCTCGGGAAACGAATTGTCGAAAGGCTCGAGCGGCCCCCAGCTGCGGTGCAGAAAGGTGTGGCGGCCGGTCTGCATGTCGCGCCGCGCCGGCATGCAGGGCATCGAGCCGATGTAATGCTGGTCGAAGGTCACGCAGCGCTCGGCCAGCCGGGTAAAATTCGGCGTCGCCACGAGCGTGCCGCCGTAAGGCTCCAGCATGAGCCGATTGAGCGAATCGAACAGCAGGAAGACAGCTTTCATGGGCCCGCCTTTCAAACCGCCGCGGCGGGGAGCGCCGGGGCAATGCGCTGCCGCGAGGCTGGATCGAACAGATGAATGTGAGCGGGGTCGAAGGCGAGGCCCAGTGCCTCGCCGCCCGCAATATGCCGGACTTCGGGCAGACGCACCTTCACGATCGCGCCATCGACGTCGAGGTTGAGCAGCATGCTCTCGCCGAGGTTCTCGGACAGCAGCATGCGCGCCGGCAAGCCGCCCGGTGCCAGGCGCACATGGCTCGGCCGAATGCCCAGCACGACCTCTCCGGCGCAAGCGCGGTAGCGCGCCGCATCCGCCGCCCGGTGCTGACCGACCATTACCGCGCCGGCCTCGATGCGCGCCGGCAGCAGGTTCATCGGCGGACTGCCGATGAAGCCGGCGACATCCATGCTGTCCGGCCGGTTGAACACCTCGTCGGGGGTGCCGATCTGGATGATCTCGCCCTCGCGAAAGATCGCCATGCGGTCGGCGATCGTCATCGCCTCCTCCTGGTCATGGGTAACGTAGATGGTCGTCACCTCGAGGCTTGCATGCAGCCGCTTGAGCTCGATGCGCGTCTGCAGGCGAAGCTGTGCGTCGAGGTTCGAGAGCGGCTCGTCGAGCAGGAACAGCCGCGGCTTGCGCACGATCGCGCGCGCGAGTGCGCAACGTTGCTGCTGGCCGCCCGAAAGCTGGCCCGGCCGCCTCGCCAGCAGATGATCGATCCCGAGGCGCTGCGCAGCCTCGCGCACGAGCACGCGGATTTGCGCTTTCGGTATCCTGTCCATTTTCAGGGGAAAGCCGATGTTGTCCTCCAATGTCATATGCGGATAAAGCGCGTAGTTCTGAAACACCATGGCCACGTTGCGCTCGCCCGGCGGGGCGTAGGTGACCTCCACGCCGTCGACCGTCAGGGTGCCCTCGTCCGGGGTTTCGAGGCCGGCGATCACGCGCAGCGTGGTGGACTTCCCCGAGCCCGACGGCCCCAGCAGCGCAAAAAACTCCTCCGGCTCGATGTCCAGATCGATGCCTTTGAGCGCCTCGAAGCCTCCGAATCGCTTGCGGATGCGCCGCAGCGAGACGCGTCCCTTGGCCGCGCTCATCGCCGCCCTCCGCCTTTGACCGCGCCGACGGTGAGGCCTTTGACGATCTGCTTCTGGGCGGCGATGCCGATGAGCGCCACGGGCAGCATGGCAATGATTGCCGCCGCCGCCAGCTTTGCCCACAGCGTCTGCTCCACCGAGACGAAGTTGTACATGGCGACGGTCACCGGCCGCACTTTGTTGCCGCTGAGCTGGACTGCAAACAGGAACTCGTTCCAGGCATTGAGGAAAACGAGCACGATGGTCACGGCAATGCCGCCGCGCACCTGCGGCAGGATGACATGCCAGAGCGTCTGTAGCCGGCTCGCCTTGTCGAGGAAGGCCGCCTCCTCCATCTCCCTGGGAATGTCCTCCATGTAGGAGACCATCAGCCAGATCGCGAACGGCAACGAGAAGGTGAGGAATACCGTCACCATGCCCTGATAGCTGTCGAGCCAGCCGATCTTGTTGAGGATCAGGAAGTACGGAATGACGAGCCCGACCGGCGGGATCATCTGGGTCACTAGCGTATAGAAGCCGATGACCCGCTTGCCGCGAAGTCTCAGCCGGGCGAAAGCATAGGCAGCGGGCACCGCCAGCGCGATCGTCAGCGCGGTCGTCGCCGCCGAGATGACGAAGCTCGTGAAAAAGCTCGGCAGGATGGAGAAGCCGCCGAGCACGGCGTCGCGATAATTGTCGAGCGTCGGCGTGAAGATGACGCGCGGCGGATAGGCGAGCACTTCGGTCTCCGATTTCAACGAGACGACGACCGCCCAGAGAATCGGAAACGCCCAGATCAGGAGAACGATGGCCGCGATCAGATAGAGGAGCGCGCTGCGCCGTCGCGCCGCCCGTTTGTGCGCGCTCGCCGTCACGGCTGCCGCACCCGCGCCGTGCGCATCACGAACAGGACGCTCGAGACGACAAGCGTAATGACGAGGAGCCCGACCGCGAGCGCCGAGCCGTAGCCGAAGTCGAGCTTCACGAACGAGGTACGGTAGGCATAGAGATTGAGGGTCTCGGTCGCCGTTCCCGGGCCGCCGCCGGTCGCCGCGAAGATCGCTGCAAAGGCCGAAAGCGCGATCATCGCCCGCATGATCACCACGATCACGATTGCCGGCCGGATCAGCGGCAGCGTGATGTGGATGAAGCGCTGAAGGGCGTTCGCCCGGTCGATGCGCGCTGCCTCGAGGACGTCAGGCGGCAACGAAGCCAGGCTCGCGAGCAGCACCAGGAACGCAAACGGCGTCCATTGCCAGGTGTGGATCGCGATGACGGAGATCAGGGCCGGGACCGGCGCCCCCAGCCAGTTGATCTCCGCGAAACCGAGTGCCTTGGCGGCGAAATCGACGATTCCGAAATTCGGCGACAGCATCAGCGTGCGCCAGAACAGGCCGACAACTACCGGAGCGAGCACGATCGGCAGGATCGCCACTGTCCGGAACAGCCACTGCCCCGCAGGAATCTGCATGACCAGCAGCGCGAGCCCGAGCCCGATAATGAGCTGCAAAGCGACCGTGCCGAGCGTGTAGATCGCGGTCAGCCGCAGCGCATGCCAGAAATCGCCGTCGTTGAGCATCTGCACGTAATTGTCCAATCCGACGAAGCCGTTCAAAAACGGCATCGCCAGGTTGATGCTGTGGAACGAGTCCCAGACGAGATAGCCGAGCGGAAAGGTCGTCGTGATCAGCAGGATGAGGACCGCCGGCGCGAGCAGCAGGATGGCAAACCGTTGCTCTGCGCCGACCGGCGAGGCGGGACGGCGGCCCACGATCACCTTCCGAAAGCGCAGTGCCGCGGGTCAGCCGCGCAGGATTCCTTCGATCTTTTTCTGCGCATCGCGCAAGGCATCGGCAGGGTTGGCCTGACCGACCAGGCTCGCCTGGATGGCAGTCGCCATGGTCTCGCCCACAGCCGGCCATTGCGGGATGCGCGGCCGCCAGTCGACATCGGTGTCGTCCTCGAGCGATTGGGTAGTCGCCTCGATGAAGCTCCTGCCGATGCCCGCCAGCATTTTGCGATAGGAGGCCTCGTTCCACAGCGAGGTGCGATTGACGCCGAGACGCTTGTAAGCGCCGGAAAACGCATATGAGGTTGCGGCCTGCGTCTCCTTGGAAGCGGCCCACTGGATGAACAGCCAGGTAGCGGTCTTGTCCTTCTTCGAGAGCGCAGCATTGATCGGGAAGCTCCAACACCAGATCGAGGTCACCCGCTTGCCCGACGGGCCCTTGGGCCAGCGCGCGAAGCCGATCTTGCCGACCACTTTCGACTTGCGCGGATCGGCTATCACGGCGGCCGAGCTGTGGGCATCGATATACGAGCCGAGCGTGCCCTGGCCGAAGGCGTCGGCGATGTCCGGCCAATTCCAGTTCTCGACTCCGCTCGGCGAGTATTTCTTGAGCAGGCTTACATACCATTCGAGGGCTGCGACCGCCTCGGGGCCGTCGACCTTGATCTTGTGACCGGCATCGAGCCAGCTGCCGCCGTATTCCCGGAAGATCGAGGGGTAGATGTACATGTTCTGGCCGGCCCCCTTGAAGCCGCGCAACGCGGCGCCCCATAGACGATTGGCCGGATCGTGCACCTTGGCGGCATTCGAGGTGTATTCGTCGAGTGTTTCGGCGGGTTTGAGCCCGAGCTTGTCATAGAGATCGGTGCGGTAGACCTGGATGGTTGCCTCGCCGTCATAAGGAATGCCGTAAGGCTTGCCGTCGACGGAGGTCGATCTGCTCCAGCCCTTGAGGATGTCCTCGTAGGCGAACCAGCCGTTGTCGGTGAGGCTGGCATCCGCAAGATACCCGTCAAGTGGATCGACCCATTTGTTCGCGACGTAAAGCGGGTAATACATCGGGTCCGCGGCATGGCTCGCCCAGGTCCCGGTCTTGCTCGACAGATCGAGCACCGCCTTCTGCCGGATCTGCCCCGGCGGCGTCTTCTCGAGCCGCACATTGATTCCGGTCAATTGCGTAAAGCCGGGCAGCACCGCTTCCAGGTTGTCGAAATATCCGGCGGGGATCACGCCGATGGTAATCGAGGCGCCTTGTGCCTGTTTCCAGTCGATCCTCGCCTTGGCGAACGAGGAAACGTCAGTCTGCCCCGCGGCCGGGCGCGAGCTGCCGCAAATGATCGCCGGGGTGGCCAGAATCGCGGCGCCCGCCATGCCCGCCTTGAGAACAGCTCTGCGATCGATAGGCCGGTTATCCTTCCGGTCACTCTTCATGGATTTCCTCCCTGCGCTGGACAGACAAACGGCAAATCCTTCACGCCGCTGCCTCCGGCGGTTGCTTCCTCGGGATGGGTAAGCGTTCGCTCCCTGGCTGACAACCTTTCCGTTCCGAACACAATCGAGACCCGCCACCGTAAACTGCTTGGGTCCGATTTGACCCCAGCGTCACGCTGTGGGAGGCGCGCAGCTCAGTTGCCGGCAATCAATTTGGTGGTGCCAGGCTGCGTGAGCTCCATGGCCGCCAAAAGCTTTGGCACCAGCGGCCGAAGATCGGCGAGCCGGTTCGTTTTCGCCCGAAGTACGACGACGGCAATCGAGAGCGAAAGGACATTCTGCTGAAAGGACAGGTTTCGATCCACCGTTATAAACACAGCAACTCGCCGTTCTTGATGGCCGCCCAGCCCATTTGACGAGCGGTCTTGACGTCATGACCGGCGAGATCACGCGCCAAGCGCCAGTCGACGCATTCGTCGAGAAGAGCTTTCACGAAGCCGCTTCGATCACTCGCGCCTTCGCTTCCTCCAGGAAAGCTATGACATGCTCCCGCGTCACCGAGGGGAAGCCTTCGAGAAAATCATCGATCGATTCCCCTGCCTCGAGGTAGTCGAGCAGGGTCTGCAGAGGAACCCGCGTCCCATGAAATACCGCGGTGCCGCCCATCACATCGGGGCTGCACGAAACAATTGGCTGCTTCATGGTGGGAGTTTACAGCTCGAACCAATCGACACGCAACGTCTGGAGAGCCGCCTCCCTCGATCGGGTATGACGAGCGGGTGGGAAATGGTAGAGCAAGACCGGCTGCCCAGAGGCCGCATTAAGCCGCGGCGCCGCCGCTGTCCTCCCGAGGAGCTTGCGCGCGCGCAGATGGATCAATCTTGCTCCGTCCAGAGTTGGCTTGGCGGGGCTCCGTCACAAAGGAGTTCGACCATGCGAAAGCACGTGCTGGTGCTGATGACATCCGTTTCCGTTCTTGTGCTCGGCGCGATCGGCGTTCAAGCACAGCAGGGCGGTACCCCGATGGTGCAGCAGGCGCCCGAGCAGCAAACCACGCAGGGAGAGCATGAGCGGCGGCTTTGGACGGCTCAACGGCGCGGCGATCAGGACGAGGACGATTGGCACGACAGAATGATGCCTTGGCATCACTTCCGCGAGGGCGGCATGATGGGCGGCCGCATGGCGATGGGCTCCCCTGTCATGATGCGCATGCTGTTCGCCATGATGGACAGCGACGGCGACGGGACCGTCTCTTTGCAGGAGTTTCAGGCCGCTCACGAGCGCATCTTCAAGGCGATGGATGCCAACAAGGACGGCGTGCTTACGCTCGACGAGATCCAGACCTTCATGCGGGGAGGCAGGCCGCCGGCGGCGCGCGGGCAGTAGAGCTCGCTCTTACCCGGGCGCCCGGAATTGGCGGTACCCTGGCGCGGCCGGCCCAGGACGGAGCGCGCGCGTGCAGCGGCTCGGCTCCGTCCCGGCTGCTTCTGCCTGGCCGGCCGAATGTCCGGGTTGCGTCCGCGTTACCCTGCCGGCCGGGCTTATCGCGCGGGGGCGCGCGCCTGGCTGCGAGCTTGACAGGGGGCGCCGATGCAGGCCCCCCCGTGCGCGGGCTTGATCATTGCGCCGCCTCGGGCTCCGCCGCTATGCACGCGGCGAGCGCTTTGAGCTTCTGCTCCTCCTCGACGATCTGCTGTATGTCGTCCTCCCTTGCGTGGCCGTTCGGCTCGCCGTGCTTGGCCTTGGCGTGCAGGTCGTCGAGGAACACTCGCGTGCTCCGGGCCGCGCCGGCAAGTGCCGACATCATTGCCTGCTGGCAGAGGGCGGCAGTGTCCCCCAGCTTTGACAGCTCTGTATTGTGGAAGTTTTCGAGCGCATTGATCGTGGTTCGCAGCGCGAGGTATTCGCGCTGATAGTATTCCATCTTGGCCCCGGTATCGGAGAGCTGGCGGCGCAGCAGATCGTTCTCCTGCTTGAGCGCCGTGATCTTGGCCTCGGATTCGTGGGACCGCGTATGCAGCTCGGTTTGGAACTCGTGCTTGTGCATATGAAGCTGTTGCGCCAGCTCCTGCGATCGCTCCCGGTAATGCTTGGCTTCCTGGCGCAGCCGCTCTGCAATCGTAGCCGCCTTTTGCAGCGTGTCGTCCTCGATCTCCTCTTCCGTACTCGGCGGGATCAGCGGCGGCGCCTTTGCCCCCTTCAGTCCCAAAACTTTCGCGATGCGAGCTTCAGCCATTGTACTCACCTCTGTTACGCTGAGGACACTTGATCGGCAGGGCGCCGGACACGTCCGGTGTCGGGTTGGTATGGAAAGGGCCGACGCCCTGGTGTGCCGCCCGGTGGATAACTCTATCTGCTCCTTACATTTGACACATTCCGTGCGGCGCCGTGATTCAACCGGCACTTAACGGCAAACACATGGCACACAACCCGGCAGTGCCGCCCGATCAAATAAAGTTTCAACAATCAGAAAGTCGGATACCGTACTTTCAGGTATCATCATACGGGCCGGCGCAGCTTTGCCCTGCCTGCGGTGTGAAATTTGAGAACGACCCGGGCATTGTTTCTTAGGGGCGACACATGCGTCGCCCTCGCGCCAAAGCCACGCAACAGATAGAGGCGAGGCGGTGCCTCGCCCCTGCGAAGTCTGGGTTCGCTGACCTTCACCGGGATTGCGCTGCACGAAACCGCTCAGTATCAACCTGGATGATCTACCCGTTCGGCGCTGCCTTGCGCGAGCTGCTGGTGCGGCGCCTTGCGGCGTTCACCCCCACGCGGGCACCCGAGACGCACGGCCTCAAGCGGGCCGCTGTCGCTGTCATCCTGGTGGAGAGCGACGACGCATCGGGCGAGACGGCTTTCGTCCTGACGCGGCGCGGGCGCGACTTGCGCGCCCACAAGGGACAATACGCGCTGCCGGGCGGGCGCTGCGAGGAGGGCGAGCCTGCCGTCGCAGCAGCGCTGCGCGAGGTCGAGGAGGAGCTTGGGCTTCGCCTCGACGCAGACGACGTCCTTGGCATGCTCGATGACTATCCGACGCGCTCCGGCTATCTGATCACGCCGGTGGTGATCTGGGCCGGGCAAGCGCGGCCTCTCATTCCCAATCCTGAGGAGGTCGCCGCGGTGCACCGCATTCCGCTCGCGGAGATCGCGCGCGCGGGCGCCGTGGACTTCATCACCATTCCGGAAAGCGAGCGGCGAGTCATTCGCATCCGCATGAACGGCTCCCTTGTGCATGCGCCCACGGCGGCCGTGGTTTATCAGTTTCACGAGGTGCTGGCCGGCCGCCACACCCGGGTCGGCGACCTGGAGCAGCCGGTCTTTGCCTGGCGCTGACGCGCCGGACTGCTTTACGCCGTTCCTCGAGGACGGCGCATCTGCCCGAGCGACACCTGGAAAACGATGATAATGACGACGACGAGGAAGAGCAGCGATCTCACCGGTTGGAGCGGTAAACGTCGCTTTACGACCGTTTTGGCGGATCCGCCTTGGCGTTTTCAGAACAAGACCGGCAAGATGGCGCCGGAGCATCGCAGATTGGCACGCTACGAGACGCTCAGCCTCGAGCAGATCAAGCAGCTGCCTGTTTCCGCGATAGTCGACGATGTCGCGCATCTATACCTCTGGATACCAAACGCCTTGCTGGCAGAAGGCCTCGAGGTCATGGACGCATGGGGCTTCACCTACAAATCGAACATTGTCTGGCACAAGATTCGAAAGGACGGCGGCTCCGACGGCAGGGGAGTCGGCTTCTACTTTCGGAACGTCACGGAGCTGGTGCTGTTTGGCGTGCGCGGCAAGAATGCCCGTACGCTTGCGCCGGGACGCCGGCAGGTAAATCTGATCGCCAGCCGCAAGCGCGAGCATTCCCGCAAGCCTGACGAGCTGTATGAGATCATCGAGACGTGCTCCCGGGGACCGTATCTGGAGCTGTTTGCACGCGGCGCAAGGCCGGGATGGCAGGGATGGGGAGATCAGGCTGACGCCGGCTATCGGCCCGACTGGCCGACGTACGGACACCACAGCGCTGCATCGATAGCTGCCGAATAACCGCGCCGGCCGCCAAGGCCGCCGCCTTCCTCTGAAGTATTTTCCTGGGTAATTACCTGCACCGGCCCGTCCGGGCGGCAACCCCTTGCAACTCCTGTGAGCGCCCTGCGACATGCCCAAAGCCAGAGCCATGGCCGTCCTGCTGGCAGCGACAGCGAGTCTCGTCTCCCTGGCTGCTCTGAGCGCCGGCGCGCGCGCCGAGACCGAGCCTTGTCGCCCCTTGGTGTACGAGCGCAACGGCTACACCGTCTGCGACGTCGATCTGCGCAAGGACGCGATCCGGCTCTTCTGGAAGCGGCCGGACGGCACCCCCTACGCCTATCTGTCCGCCCTGCCGCGGGCACTGGAAGGCGAGCGCGGCAAACTTCTGCTTGCGATGAATGCCGGCATGTACGATCCCGGCCTCAAGCCGGTGGGGCTTTATGTCGAGGCCGGGCGGGAACTCACGCATGCCAACACCCGCGCGGGGTTTGGCAACTTTCACCTCAAGCCGAACGGCGTCTTTTATATAGCCGCCGATCGCGCCGGCGTCGTCGAGACCGGGGTGTTCTTGCGCGAGAGGCCGCGCGCGGAGCTCGCGACGCAGTCCGGACCCATGCTGGTGATCAACGGTCGGCTGCACCCGCGTTTCAATCGGCGCAGCATGTCGCGCAAGCCGCGCGACGGCGTGGGCGTGCGCGCGGACGGCACGGTGGTGCTCGCGGCCTCCGATGGCGAGGTGCCGTTCGAGGCCTTTGCCCGCCTGTTCCGGGACGGACTCCATTGCCCGAATGCGTTGTTTCTGGACGGCGGCAGCGCCGCCAATCTTTACGTGCCGTCGCGGAATTCTCATGCCAACTTCGTGCCGCTCGGCCCCATGCTGGCGGTATACGAGCGGCTCCCGTAGGGCGGGTTAGCGGCTGTAGGGGCGAGGCATGCCTCGCCCCTACCGGCCGCGTAACCCGCCATCCATCCATCGGTATTCGATCTGTACAGGATGGCTCACCTGTACAAGTCGACTGCATGCAGCCAATTTGTACGGGGTAACCCACTGCATACGCCCGCGCACCGCGGCTGCACGGCGGGTTACGCTGTAAATCGGCGCCGATTTACAGCTAACCCGCCCTACCACGAATCCCCGATGAGCCGGACATGACCATTCTCGACCTCCCGCGCCCGGCCTGGATGACCGAGGACATCGTGCTGCTGGAGGAGCACGCGCGCCGCTTCATCGCCGCCGAATATGTGCCGCAGCTCGAGGCCTGGAATGAAGCCGGCATGTACGGCCGCGAGGTCTGGACCAAGGCCGGCGCGGCTGGGCTCCTCTGCCCGGCCATCCCCGAGCAGTACGGCGGAGCCGGAGGCAGCTTCGCGCACGAGGCGGTGATCAACCGCGAGCTCAGCCTCGCCGGCTTCGATTCCTTCGGCGCGCCGCTCCATTCCGGGATCGTCGCGCCCTACATCCTGCATTACGGCACCGAGGAGCAGAAGCGGCGCTGGCTGCCGCGGCTCGCCACCGGCGAGCTCGTCGGCGCCATTGCCATGAGCGAGCCCGCGACCGGCTCCGACCTCCAGCGGGTGCGCACCACCGCGCGCAAGTCCGGCAACGGCTACGTGCTCAACGGCTCCAAGACCTTCATCACCAACGGCCAGCACGCCAACCTGATCGTCGTGGTGGCCAAGACCGATCCGAGCCTCGGCGCCAAGGGGGTATCGCTCATGATGGTGGAGACCGCCGACGCGCCCGGGTTTCGCCGCGGGCGCAAGCTCAAGAAGCTCGGCATGGACGCGGCCGACACCTCCGAGCTGTTCTTCGACGACGTGAAGCTTCCTCCCGAGAGCCTGCTCGGCGGGGAGGAGGGTCAGGGCTTCGCACAGCTGATGAACGACCTGCCGCGGGAGCGCCTGATCGTTGCCGTGCACGCTCAGGCGATGATGGAGCGCACGCTCGCGCTCACGGTGGATTACGTCAAGGAGCGCGAGGCGTTCGGCAAGAGGATCATGGAGTTTCAGAACACCCAGTTCGTGCTGGCGGAGTGCAAGTCCGAGGCGACCATGGCGCGGGTGTTTCACGACCATTGCATCGAGCGCTATCTTGCCGGCACCCTCGACACGGTGACCGCGTCGATGGCCAAGTACCGGCTAACCGACATGCTCGGCACGATCGTCGACCGCTGCCTCCAGCTGTTCGGCGGCTACGGCTACATGGAGGAGTTTCCGATCTCACGCATCTATCGCGACGCCCGCGTCATGCGCATCTATGCCGGCACCAACGAGATCATGAAGCTGCTCATCGCCCGCAGTTTGTGACTCTGTCCCGGACTATCCCATGGGCAGTCGTCCCGGCCAAGCGAGCCCGGCTGCGCCGGGCGGAGCGCGAGCCGGGACCCCGTCGTCGGCGGACGCATGTACGAACGCCGCTGATTACCGGATTCCGGCTCTCCCGCGGGTCAAGCCCGGGGTCGGCCGGAATGACATCCATTGGATCCGGAGCGTTAACCAGCCCTGCAAGCCGAAACGCGAAACCGCGGCGCAATGACGCCGCTCAGCAAGATTTAATCCTCAACAGGCGGCTGTCGCTGGAACCAAAGTGCCCTCATCGATATTTTGGCTTCGTTATCTTGCCTGGTGATGAAATGCCGGCAGAAGCCTTCCGGCTCGCTGCAATCCAGCTATTTGGCCGTGTGCAAGCCGCCCAGCTTGTACTATGTTCGCCTGCTGAATCCGGGCGCATGGTCGGGCACGTCCGCCGGCGGGCGGGCATCTGAAAAACATGATCGGCCTCGGCGCTGAGACCTTGGCCGGCAAGGAGGAACGCATGAAACGACTTTGTCTGCTCGTCGCGGCCGCAACCGTTGCCGCTGCGCCCGCATTCGCGGCCGAGGACACCATCACGATCGGCTTCACCGCCTCGCGGACCGGTCCGCTCAACGTCGATTCGACCGGCCAGGAGCGCGGCTATCAGTTCTGGCGCGACGAGGTGAACGCCAAGGGCGGCATCAACGCCGGCGGCAAGCAGTACAAGGTGAAGTTCGTGAGCTACGACGACCAGTCCGTCGGCGGGCGCGTCCAGCAGCTCTACACGCGGCTCGTCAATCAGGACAAGGCGCAATTCCTGTTCAGCCCGTATTCCTCCGGCCTTACGGCGCCGGCGGCCGTGATCAGCGAGCAGTACGGGAAGATCATGATCGACAGCGGCGGCGCGGAGGAGAAGCCGTTCGAGCTCGGCAACAAATACCTGTTCATGGTGATCACTTCGGCCAGCCACTATCTCTCTGGCGCGGTCGAGGCGCTGAAAGAGAAGAATCCGCACGCCCGGGTAGCCATGGTGTATTCCGACGATCCGTTCTCCAAGACGGTGCTGAGCGCGACGAAGGCGCAGGCGAAAGCCGCCGGCCTCGAGATCGCGATGGACGAATCCTACGCGCCCTCCACCACCGACTTCGGTCCCGTCGTGAACAAGATCATCTCATCCAATGCCGACGCGTTCCTCGGCGGCGGCCATTACTCGGATGGCGCTACGCTGGCGCGGCAGATGCACGATCAGAAGGCCGACATGAAATGGATATCGATCCTGGTGGCGCCCGCCGACGACAAGTTTGCCGAGCTCGGTGCCGCCGCGCTGGGCGTTACCGTGCCCTCGCAATGGGAGGTCCAGGTCTCGTACAAGCCGGAATTCGGGCCGACGGCTGCGGAATTTGCCAAGTCGTTCCAGGACAAATTCCACGCCAAGGCGGATTATCATGTCGCCTCGGGATACACGAGCGGCATGATCCTTCAGCACGCGATCGAGAAGGCCAACTCGATCGATCCGGAAAAAGTGGCGGCGGCGCTCAATGCCACCGACGTGACCACTTTCTTCGGGCACATCAAGTTCGCAACCGATCCGCAGCATCACGGTCTGCAGGCGGCGCACGAGATGGTGCTGGCGCAATGGCAGAACGTCAACGGCAAGCTCGGCCGCCAGGTGGTCTGGCCCACGGCGGCGAAATCCGCCGATCTCATCTATCCACTGTCTGCCGCCACCCACTAAGAACCAGCGATGAATCGGACGGCTGTAGGGGCGGGTTTCAAACCCGCCCCTACATGCGGCAACCGGGGGCAGCACGATTAGCCTGAATGCTCGGCACCCTCGCCTCGATCATTGACGGCGTGCTGGTAGGGCTGGTCTACGGCCTCGCCGCCATGGGCCTCACCCTCATCTGGGGCGTCATGGATGTGATCAATCTCACCCATGGCGCCATGATCGTCGGCGGCATGTTCGCGCTCTACATGTTGGCGAGCGCGCTGGGGCTGCCCCCGTATCTCGCCCTGCCGCCGGTGCTGATCGGAGCCTTCTGCATCGGCATACTTCTATATTGGATCGCCATCCACCGCATGGTCGGCCGGCCGCCGCTGATGAGCCTGTTGTCGACATTCTCCGTCAACCTCGTGCTGATCGGGATCGGCACCGGGGTCTGGGGCACCGCGCTGTTCAACGTCGAGGTGTCCGTCCCCGGCATCAGCATGGGCCGCTACACCTTTCCCGGCGCCCACATCGTCGCTGCGGTGCTGGCGGCGGTGGTTGCCGGCGCCCTCTACTTCTTTCTCCACCACACCAGGTTGGGCAAATCGGTGCGCGCGGTGGCCAACAATCGCGAGGCCGCGGAGCTGGTCGGCATTCCGACCACCCGTGTGCTCGCGGTGTCGGTCGGGCTCGGCGTGGCGCTGGCGGGCGTATCGGGAGTGCTGATCGGCACGCTGTTCCCGTTCACCCTGCTTTCCGGCGACGGTTATCAGCTCAAGAGCTTCGTCGTGACCGTGCTCGGCGGGTTCGGCAATCCGGTCGGCGCGCTGTTCGGCGGCGTTGCGCTCGGGCTGCTGGAAGGCATTGTCACGCCGTTCGTGCCGGTGAGCTGGACGCTGGTCATCGAGTTCGTGCTGTTCGTTCTCGTGCTGATCGCTTTTCCCGGCGGCGTCTTTGCGTCCAGGCGCGGGGCGCTGTGATGCCGCCGCTATTGCGGCGCCCGTTTTTCTGGATCATTGCGCTCGTCATCGCCGTGTTCGCGATCGCCCCGGCGATCGGCAACAACGTCGAGCTGCGCGAGAGCTTGCTGCTGGCCGCCCTCTACATCACGCTGGCGAGCAACCTCAATGTGATGCTCGGCTATACCGGCTACGTCAATTTCGGCAGCATCGTCTTCTTCGGCCTCGGCGGCTACCTCTGCGTCTGGCTGGTGAGCTCCTATGCCTGGCCGCTGGGCGCCAGCCTGCTCGTGGCCGGCATCGCTGTCGGGGCGCTCGCGCTGATCTTCGGGCTCGGGATCCTGCGCCTGCGCGGCGCATTCTTCGCGCTTGCCACCATCGGCATCGTCGAAGCCGTCCAGGCATTCGCCGAAAACTTTACGCCCTGGGGCGGCTCTGCCGGCATCTACCTTTCGAGTGCGATATTCCAGCCGATGGGCGGTCCTGCGCGCGCGCTCTGGTCCATCTATTTTCTGATGGTCGCGGTGATGGGTCTCTCGCTCTACCTGAGCTATCTCATCAAGATTTCCAAATTCGGCCTGGGACTTCTCGCCATCGGCCAGAACGAGGATGCCGCGGCCATTCTCGGCGTGCCGACGCCGCTCTACAAGGCGCTGGCCTACAGCGCGTCCGCCTTTCTCCCGGCCATCGCCGGGGGGCTGTATTTTTTCAAGAGCGCGTTCATTCAACCCTCCGATGCCTTCGATTTGACCCTGTCGACCGAGGCGCTGGTGGTCGCCATGCTGGGCGGGCAAGGCACGGTGACCGGCGTGGCCCTGGGCGCCTACCTCTACGAGGAGCTGCGCGGCTATCTCCTCACGTCGGAAACGTTCTCGAATTTCCAGCTGGTGCTTTCCGGCGTGCTTCTCCTCCTGATCGTGCTGTTCTTCCCCAGCGGGCTCATGGGCTGGATCTACAGCCGTTTTCCGTGCGCCAGGAAGGTGCTGGAATGACGGCGCTGCTGGAGCTCCACAACGTCAGCAAGCGCTTTGGCGGGCTGCAGGCGCTGCGCGAGCTGAGCTTCGCCATAGAGGAGGGCGAAATCCTCGGCCTCATCGGGCCGAACGGCGCCGGCAAGTCGACGCTGTTCAACCTGATCAACGGCGTCTACACGCCGGATAGCGGGCGCATCGTCTTCCGCGGGGCGGACATCACCGGGGAGAAGCCCTACCGCATCGCCCGCCGGGGCCTCGCGCGCACCCATCAGATCGTGCAGCCGCTGAGCAACATGACCGTGCTGGAGAACTGCATGGTCGGCGCCTGCTTCGGCCGCGAGAACCTGCCGCTTGCGCGCGCGGACGAGGCGGCGCGCGACGCGATCGCGGTCGCCGGTCTGGAGGAGCGTGCCGGAACGCCCGGGATCCAATTGACCATCGCCGGAAAGAAGCGCCTGGAGCTTGCCCGCGCGCTCGCAGCGAGCCCGGTGCTGCTCCTGCTCGACGAGGTGCTGGCCGGCCTCAACCCGACCGAGGTCGAGCGCATGATCGGCGTCATCCGCCGCATCCGCGAGCGCGGCGTGACCGTTCTCATCATCGAGCATCTGATGCAGGCGATCATGAGCCTCTCCGACCGCATCGTCGTGTTGAATTTCGGCGAGAAGCTCGCCGAGGGCATGCCGGCGGAAGTCGCGCGCAACGCGCAGGTGATCGAGGCCTATCTCGGCGATCCCAGGCTCGCCGCCGAGCTGCAGAGCGGGACCTGACATGGCGGCTGACATGGGAGCTGACGTGGGAGTTGACTTGGCGGGCGCGTTAATCGAGCCCGGTAGAGTGGGCAAAGGCGCGGGCGAGGCGATTTGCACGGTGCGTGCAAGCTCGATCGCGCGCGCCGTGCCCACGCGGTCGAGCACCAGTACTGGGCACGGTGCGCAAGACAATGCGCAAGAGTGCGCCTTTGCCGATCCTGCGATCTTGCTCGATCCGGATCCGCGGTGACATGCCCATGCCCGGCGCGATGCTCGAGGTCGAAGCGCTGGAAACCGGCTACGGCGAGGTCCAGGTGCTATGGGGCGTCTCGCTCTCGGCCGGCCGCGGCAAGCTCACCTCCATTGTCGGCGCCAACGGCGCAGGCAAGACCACGATGCTGCGCGCCATCGCCGGCACGATCACGCCCTGGCGCGGACGCGTGATGTTCGAGGGGGAGGACGTGACGCGTCTGCCCACTCACGCAAAAGCGGCGCGCGGGTTTGCGCTGGTGCCGGAGGGCCGGCAGCTGTTCACCGCCATGACCGTCAATGAGAATCTCGAGCTCGGCGCGTTCGCGCAACGCTCGGCACGCACATACGCGGATCGGCTCGACCAGGTGTTCAGCCTGTTTCCCCGGCTGGCCGAACGCCGGCGGCAGATTGCCGGCACACTGTCCGGCGGCGAGCAGCAGATGGTGGCGATCGCCCGCGGCCTGATGTCCGATCCGGACATCTTGATCATCGACGAGATGTCGCTCGGTTTGGCGCCGGTGCTGGTCTATCAGCTCTTCATGACGCTCAAGCGGCTCAAGCAGGCGGGGCTGACCATACTCCTGGTCGAGCAGAACGTGCATCTCGCATTCGCGGTGAGCGATTATGCCTATGTCATCGCCGAGGGCCGGGTATTCACCGAAGGCTCGCCGACTACGCTCGCGGCAATGCCCGAGATTCGGCGGGCCTATCTCGGGCTGTAGGCCGATGGCCGGGTGCGCAAGAGCGCCATCCAACCACGGCATTGCGTCGAATTTGTAGGGCGGGTTTCAAACCCGCCCCTACATCCGGCCGCGAGGAGGTTACCCGATCGCCACGTCGGCGAGCACCGGCAGGTGATCGGAGGCGCGGCGGGCGGAGCGGTCGACGAAGCTTCCGCGCATCGCGTGCGGCGGCCAGCAGAAGATGCGGTCGAGCCGGAGCAGCGGATACCACGACGGGAAGGTCTTGTGCTGCGTGCGCGCGGGGAGCTCGCGCCCGAGCGCGCCGCGCAGCGAAGCGGGCCAGAACCATTCGTTGAAGTCGCCCAGCATCACCGTCGTCGCGGGATGGCGGCGCGCGATCGCGACCAGCGCGCGCGCCTGCGCCCGGCGCTCCTTCAAGCTGAGCCCGAAATGCGCGGCGATCAGCCTGAAGCCGCCGGCGGGTGCTGCGACCTCCACCTCGATGGCGCGGCGCGGCTCGCGCTCGGCATGGGTGATATCGTGGATCTGCGGCGATCCCAGCGGCCAGCGGCTGAGCACCGCCTGCCCGTATTCGCCGTCGGGCGCAACGATGGATTTCGCCTCCACACCGTGCGCCCCCACCGCCTCGCGCAGCACCCGGAACGCCGAGCTTGCGGGCGCAACGGTGCGGCGCGAATCCACCTCCTGCAGCGCCACCACGTCAGGCTGATGCCGCAGGATGGTCTCGACCACGCGGGCAAGGTCGAACCGCCGGTCGGTGCCGAGCCCGCCATGGATATTCCACGTCATCACCCGCACCGTCCCGGTGCTGCGCGGCACCGGCGTGAACGTCTGGCTTTTCGGAGCCGGATGCGAGGTGTCGATCTGCGTAGGGGCGACCCACCGGGTCGTCCTCGATCCGATGCCGCCGCGTGCTGCGATGGGGCGAGGCAATGCCTCGCCGTTGCGAATTCTCTGGGCCGCGATGCGGCTGCTCATAACATCACGCCATCCGCCGCCGTCGGCGCAGGATCAGCGCCTGGGCGCCCAGCGTCACCGCAAGCCAGCCGGCGACCGCCAGCAGAAATATCGCGACGTTGAACAGCGTCGGCCTGGTCACGATGCTCCAGATCTGATAGCCGAGCGCCGACATGGCCGTGATCCCCGGCGCCATCCCGATCGCCGTGCCGAGGAGATAATCAAAAAAGCGCACCTTACTCGCGCCCGCCGCCATGTTGACCAGGGTGAACGGCGCGATCGGAACGAGCCTGATCGCTGCGACCGCAAACACGCCGCGCTCGACCACGGCGCGGCGCACGCGCTCGAGCCGCGCGCCGAGCACGCTCTCCAACGCCTCGCGGCCGATCACCGCCCCGAGGAAGTAGGTCACGACCGCGCTCGCCAGCGCGCCGGCGAACGCATAGGAGAAGCCGAGCCACGGACCGAACGCCGCGGCCGTCGCCGCGATCAGCACCAGCACGGGAAACACGATGAGGCCGCCGCCCACGAACGCGGCAATGACCAGGAACGGCGCGGCCGGAGCCTGCGCGAGCGCGGCGAGCCATTGCCGCAGCGTATCCACACGCGCCAGCGATGCGAGCGGCGTGAACCGCCACGCGAGCATGAGCGCGACGATGAAAATTCCCGCAGCGATGACCTTGGCCAGCCGACGCAGGAGCCGCGCCTTCGGCCGATGGCCGACGATCGGCTCGATGAACCGCGGCGGCGGGATCGGGCGGTCCGGATCGGCAAGGCTTTCCAGCGTGGATGGCGCCAGCGCGGACACGACGGTCTCGTTCACCGCTGCAAGATAATGTCCGCAGGCCCGCAGCGTAAGCGCGCTGCGCACCAGCGAGCCGGTCTGCGCGAGCGAGGCCGCAACCGCATCCGCCGCCACGCCGCAATGGTGGCCGAGGAGGCGGTTGCGCAGGCGCTCGATCGCGTTGCGCTCCCCCTGGTTGCGGGCCTCGACGGCAAGGTCGCATTCGGTGTCGAGCCCGATCGAGCGATTGTTCAGATTGGCCGAGCCGAGATGCACCAGGACGTCGTCCACGATCATCAGCTTGGAGTGCACCATGACGGCGGCGTCGTTTGCGCCGTCGCTCACACGGGGCGAGAGGACGGCAACGCGATCATCCACCCCCGCAGCGCGCAGCACGGCAACGAACCGGCTGCGCCCGCTCGCCATGGTCTGTGATTCCAGCCAGGAATGCAGCGCCTGCGGCACGATGATGACGGCTTCCAGCTCGGGCTGCCGGGCGAGCCGTGCGGCCAGGCGCTCGGCGATGCGGCGCGCGGTAATGAACTGATTTTCGATGTAGATCGTGCGGCTGGCGGCATCGATGCCGTCGAGGAACAGCGCCTCGATCTCGCGCACCTCGTCCGTCTCCTCGGTTGCCGGCAGCGTGCGCGCGATGCCGATCTCGGCTGCGTGGAGATCCGGCTCGACGTGCGAAGGCCACGGATCGCCGGCGGGGGCAGGCGGCGGCGCCTCGATGCATCCCGCGCGCTGCCAGCGCTCGCGCGCGAGCTCGGAAAGGGCGAGCGCCGCATCGCCGTCGACCATGGCCTGCACGTCATGGAACGGCGGGTAGGGGGAGCCGTTCGGATCGACGCGGCGCGGATCGTCGATCCGGTGGGCCTGCGTGTCCCAGCGCCGGATGGTCACGTCGAGCCCGCCGCAGAACGCGACCGCGTCGTCCACCACCACGAGCTTCTGGTGATGCGCGGCGCCGGCGGGAAGGTCGTCGTCGAGACAGAAGCGGATGCCGCGCGGCGTGCGCCAGCGCAGGGATACGGTGGGGAACGGCTCGCGCTCGAGCGCATAGAGCATCGAATAGTCCCACGCCAGAAGATGCACCTGCAGCGCCGGCCGCTCGTTGGCGAGCGCGGTGAGGAGCTCGACGAAGGTCTCCGGATAACCGTCCGCCGGCCTTGGGCTCTCGCCGACGAGGCGGGTGCGGCTGTCGAGGTCCCAGCCGACGATGAATACGCTCGATCGCGCCTTGATCAGCGCCTCGCGCAGCGCCCCGAAATAGCGTCCCGCGTCGATGAGCACGGCGAGGCGCTCGGCGCGCGCGAGCCTCCAGACGTTGCGATGAGGCTTGAGGATCAAGGCCGCGCCCGCCGCTTTTTGCTTTCCTCCTCCTCTCCCGCGCCGGCTCCCCGCCTCGCTTATCCAACGCCTGCGGCCGCCATTTGGTCCCAGTGTGCCGATTGTGCCTGGTCTCGGCTCGAAGGGGCAGGGTTTCAAACCCGCCCTGTACCGCGCGGCATCGGTTGCGATTTGCGCTTTCTTGCGCCCGGCGTGTAAGTTCGCCGCCATTTTTGCCGGAAGCGCCGCATGGCCCGCGACCAGATCGACATGACGCCGATTGCGAGCCGCGACGAGCTCGTTGCCTGGTTCGAGGCGGGCTGCAAGCCGAAATCCGCCTTCCGCATCGGCACCGAGCACGAGAAATTCCCCTTCATCCTCGACGGCTGTCGTCCGGTTCCCTACGGCGGCCGGCGCAGCATCCGCGCGCTGCTCGAAGGCATGCAGCATCTGCTCGGCTGGGATCCGATCGTCGAGGAGGGCAACATCATCGGGATGTTCGACGTGACCGGCGGCGGCGCGATCTCGCTCGAGCCCGGCGGACAGTTCGAACTCTCCGGCGCGCCGCTCGAGGACGTGCATCAGACCTGCTCGGAGCTGATGGCGCATCTGGCGCAGCTCAAGCAGATCGCCGCGCCGCTCGGCATCGGCTTTCTCGGCCTCGGCATGACGCCGAGCTGGAGCCGCGTCGAGATCCCGGTGATGCCCAAAGGCCGCTACCGGATCATGACCGCCTATATGCCGAAGGTCGGCGGCCACGGCCTCGACATGATGTACCGGACCTGCACCGTGCAGACCAACCTCGATTTTGCGAGCGAGGCGGACATGGTCAAGAAGCTGCGCGTCTCGCTGGCGCTGCAGCCGGTCGCCACCGCGATCTTCGCCAATTCCCCCTTCACCGAAGGACGACCCAACGGCTTTCTGTCGTTCCGCTCCGAGATCTGGCGCGATACCGATCCGGACCGCAGCGGCATGCTGCCGTGGGCGTTCGAGCCGGGGATGGGGTTCGAGCGCTACGTCGACTACGCGCTCGACGTGCCGATGTATTTCGTCAAGCGGGGCGAGACCTATATCGACGTGGCGGGGCAATCCTTCCGCGATCTCATGGCCGGCCGCCTGGCGGCCCTGGCCGGCGAGCGTGCGACCATCTCGGACTGGGCCAACCACGTCTCCACCATTTTCCCCGAGGTGCGCCTCAAGCGGTATCTCGAAATGCGCGGGGCCGATGGCGGGCCGTGGCGGCGGCTTCCGGCCCTGCCGGCCTATTGGGTGGGCATCCTTTACGACGATGGTGCGCTCGATGCGGCGTGGGAGCTGGTGAAGGGCTGGAGCGCCGAGGAACGCCAGGCCTTGCGCGACGAGGTGCCGAAACTGGGCTTTGCGGCGCGCATCTGCGGACGCAGCGTGCTCGATCTCGCCCGAACGACGCTCGGGCTGGCCGAGGAGGGACTCGCCCGCCGGCGCAGGCTTGATCGCGCGGGTCGCGACGAGCGGCGCTATCTCGCCCCGATCAAGGACTATGTGGCGGGCGGGTTTACGCCGGCGGAGGAGCTCCTCGCCAAATACGCCAACGATTGGCATGGCAGCGTCGCCCCCGTGTTCCAGGAATACGCGTATTGAGGCCGCCGCTGGTTCCGGCCTACTGATGGTAATATGAGACCGGTGACGCCCGCCGAAAACCCGGTATTTTTCGTGCAAATGCCTGAATCGCAGGTCATTTGTAATTGACCTTCCGGAGCCGCGATCCCGGCGGGAGTGGAAGCCTGGAATCGTGTCTTGAATGCGCCTTGTTCGTGCGCGATTCCATGCGTGCAGGACTGAGTGAGGGGGACGGGGATGAATTTGCGCACAGCGGGCGCGTTTGCGGCGCTGCTCGTCGGCACCATCGGGCCGGGCGGCCTCGCATTGGCACAATACTATCCGGCGCCGCCGCCGGGGTCGCCGGCCTATCCTGCGCAGCCGCTGCCTTCGCAACCTGCTCCCGGCGTCGAGGACGACGATGGACCCTTCTACGACCCGTCGATGGTGCAGAGCAGGCCGCTGCCGCCGCCGCCCGGTGCCGGCGGCGCTCAGGCTGCCGATCCGGTAGCGCCCGCGAATGCGCGCTATGGGCACGCAGGCCCGGCCGATCCGGACAACCAGATCGAATTGCTGCCGCCGCCCCCCGATTACTTCTATCGCGACCGGCCCCAAGACGGGCCGCAAGACCGGCCCCAGGACTATGAGTTGTCCTCGCAGCCTGGCACAACCCGCATCGTGCGGCCCAATCCGCCTGTGCCGAATGCGGCTCCCTCCGAGGAGGACGGACTGCGGCCGCCCATGGTCATCGGGCCCGCCCAGGCGGGCGCGCCGCCGGCCGGGGCCACGGGGATGAAGCCCGACGCGCGCTTTGCCGCGCTGCCGCCCGACGAGCAGCCGGAGGCCGGGCCGGTGAAGGAGTTGCCGCCGCAGTTCCGGCGCACCCTCGTCGACTACAAGACCAAGGAGCCGCCGGGCACGCTCATCATCGATACCCCGAACACCTACCTCTATCTCGTCCTCGATAAGGGCAAGGCCCTGCGCTACGGCATCGGGGTCGGACGCGAGGGATTCACCTGGGCCGGCCGGGAAAAAGTGTCGCGGATGGCGGAGTGGCCGGACTGGCATCCGCCCGAGGAGATGATCGAGCGCCAGCCTTATCTGCCGCGGTTCATGGCCGGCGGGCCGGGCAACCCGCTCGGCGCGCGCGCCCTCTATCTCGGCAGCACGGTCTACCGCATCCACGGCACCAATCAGCCCTCCACCATCGGCACGTTCGTGTCCTCCGGATGCATTCGTCTCACCAACGAGGACGTGTCGGATCTCTACACCCGGGTGAAGGTGGGCACGCGGGTCGTGGTGCTGCCGGGCAAGGCTCCTCCCACTCCGACCGCGATGCAGCTCGGCCCGTCCGCGCCGCCTGCCGCCGCAGCCGCGGCTAATGCCGCCGTGCCGCCCGCCACGGTGCGGCCGGGCGCCGCAATCGCGGGCGCACCGCTGCCGCCGCCCGCACGCTGACAAAAGCATGCGGCGCAGGGGCGAGGCATACCTCGCCCCTGCACAATGGCGTTCAAATCACTGCAGCACCCGCACCGGCTTGCCGTCGAGGTAGGCGCGGATATCCTCCACGACGCCGGCGAAATACGCGCGATAATTCTGAATCGACACGTAGCCCAGATGCGGCGTGAGCACGACGTTGTCGAGCTTGCGCAGCGGGTGATCGGCCGGCAGCGGCTCGATGTCGAAGACGTCGAGCCCGGCGCCGGCAATCCTCCTTTCGCGCAGCGCCGCGAGCAGCGCCGCCTCCTCGATGATCGGGCCGCGCGAGGTGTTGATGATGTAGGCCGACGGCTGCATGAGGCCGAGCTCGTGTGCGCCGACCAGTCCGCGCGTGCGCGCCGACAGGACGAGATGGATGGTGACGAAGTCCGCGCGGCGGAAAAGCTCGTCTTTGCTGGCGTATTCCACGCCCGCCTCGCTGCATTTCTCCGGCGTGAGATTCTGGCTCCAGGCGAGCGCCTTCATCCCGAACGCCCGGGCAATGCGGGAGGTGCGGGTGCCGAGCTTGCCCAGGCCGAGAACGCCCAGAGTCAGCCCTTCGAGGTCGAGGCCGATCGTGCTCTGCCACGGCACGCCCGCCTTCATGCGCGCATTCTCGTATCCGATGCGCCGGCAAAGCTCGAGCATCAGGCCGATCGCGATGCCGCTGGTCGGGCTGCCCGCTGCGGGGGTGCTGCAGACGATGATGCCGCGCTCCCGGGCGGCAGCCACATCGATGGAAGCGTTGCGCGCGCCGGTCGTGATCAGCAGCTTGAGAGCGGGAAGCTTCTCGATGACCGCGCGCGGGAATGCGGTGCGCTCGCGCATGGCGCAGATGATCTCGAACCCTTGCAGCGCGCCGATGACGTTGTCTTGCGCTCCGAGATGCGCATTGAAAACCCTGATGTCGAGCTCGCTTTCGACCTCGGACCAGTCCGCAAGCTTGCGCGCCACATCCTGATAGTCGTCCAGGATGGCGCAGGTGCGCCGTGCCATCAGGCATGTTCCGATGCGATTGAAGCTGTTTTGATAACGTCATGCCCGGTAATGCCAGTCAAGCTCGCGCAGACGGCCGACTGTGTGCACTGGCCGGGAGGGCCAAGATCTTTGCCGAAGCCCAAGACGCATGTGGCCGGACAACGCGCCCGGCCACCAAACCTCGTCGCAAATGGCTCGGTCAGGCGATCAGCGCTTCACGCGTACCCGAACCAGCTCGGGGACGGGCCGGAAACCGTGGTGCTTTGCGTGCCATTTGGGGCCGGGGCCGCGCATATAGTGCTGCTCCGGCCGGTAGGGATCGAACCAGGTCCGCAGCAGGTCGGCAACGACATTGCCGAAATCGGCAAGCGCGCCTGGCGCCTTGTAGCGGCTAGGTCCCGCTCCGGTTCGTGTTCCCATGACCCCCTCCCGACGACTGCCTGCTCGGCCCCGATCCGTTCGCCGCTGCCGCTCCCGCTGGTCAGCGACCTGATGTGCCGCCATCATCGGACCAAATTTGTTAAAAGAAAGTACAAATTCGCCTGCAATTTCAATTTGCCGGCGACCGTGGCCAAAAAGCTACGGTTTCGGTTAACGCTCGCGTTAACCCATGCAACACTGGTGCGGTTCTGTAGGGGCGAGGCATGAGGGGGTCCCCAAAAAACGCTTTGCGTTTTTTGGGGACCCCGACTCGCCCCTACGCAACGGCGACCATAGGGCACGGCGGAGTTTCGTAGGGGCGACCCAGCGGGTCGCCCTCCATCCGTCACATCGTGCTGCCAGAGGGCGAGGCATGCCTCGCCCCTACGAAGCGCCTCTGCAGCTTGTTCTGGCGTGCGCGCCTCGCTACATCAGCCCGGAAATTTCCCCAAACCGGCGAGCAGGCCAGGCGTGCGCGAGCGGCACCCAGCCTTGGCTGCGCGCCCCTTGAGCACGAGGGCAGGGCGGTCTCATGGCCCGTCAATTCATCTATCACATGCAAGGCCTCACCAAGGTCTATCCGGGCAACCGCAAGGTCCTGGAGGACATCAACCTTTCATTTTATCCCGACGCCAAGATCGGCGTGCTCGGGGTCAACGGCTCCGGCAAATCCACGCTGCTGCGCATCATGGCGGGCATCGACAAGGAGTTTGCCGGCGAGGCCTGGGCGGCCGAGGGGGCAAGGGTCGGCTACCTCGAGCAGGAGCCCCAGCTCGATCCGGCCAAGGACGTGCGCGCCAACGTGCTCGACGGCGTCGCCCCGCAGCGGGCGATCCTCGAGCGCTACAACGAGCTCGCCATGAACTATTCGGACGAGACCGCCGACGAGATGACAAAGCTGCAGGACGAGATCGAGGCCAAGGGCCTCTGGGATCTCGACGCCAAGGTGGATCAGGCCATGGATGCGCTGCGCTGTCCTCCCGATGGGGCCGATGTGTCCCAGCTGTCCGGCGGCGAGCGCCGGCGGGTTGCGCTCTGCCGGCTGCTGCTCGAGCGGCCCGAGCTTCTGCTTCTCGACGAGCCGACCAACCATCTCGACGCCGAATCGGTCAACTGGCTGGAAGGCCATCTGCGCAACTACGACGGCGCCATCCTGATCGTGACCCACGATCGCTATTTCCTCGACAATGTCACCGGCTGGATCCTGGAGCTCGACCGCGGCCGCGGCATTCCCTATCAGGGCAATTATTCGGCCTGGCTCGTCCAGAAGCAGAAGCGCCTGGAGCAGCAGGGCCGCGAGGAGGAGGCGCGCCAGCGCACGCTCGCGCGCGAGCAGGAATGGATCGCGGCCTCCCCGCGGGCGCGTCAGGCCAAGTCCAAGGCGCGCTACCAGCGCTACGACGAGCTCCTCAAGCAGGCCGCCGAAAAGCAGACGCAGACGGCGCAGATCATCATCCCGGTCGCGGAGCGGCTCGGACAGAACGTGATCGACTTCGTGCATCTGCGGAAGGGCTACGGCGACAATCTCCTGATCGATGATCTCTCGTTCAAGCTTCCGGCCGGCGGCATCGTCGGCGTGATCGGACCCAACGGCGCCGGCAAGACGACGTTGTTCCGCATGATCACCGGGCAGGAGAAACCCGACGCCGGCACCATCTCGGTCGGCGACTCCGTGCACCTCGGCTACGTTGACCAGTCGCGCGACTCGCTCGATGCGAAGCACAACGTGTGGGAGGAGATCTCGGGCGGCAACGACATCATCCTGCTCGCCAAGCGCGAGATAAATTCACGCGCCTATTGCGCGAATTTCAACTTCAAGGGCGCCGATCAGCAGAAGAAGGTCGGTCAGCTCTCGGGTGGGGAGCGCAATCGCGTGCATCTCGCCAAGATGCTCAAATCCGGCGCCAATCTGCTGCTGCTCGACGAGCCCACCAACGACCTCGACGTGGATACGCTGCGCGCGCTGGAGGAGGCGCTCGAGGATTTTGCCGGCTGCGCCGTCATCATCAGCCACGATCGCTGGTTCCTCGACCGCATTGCGACCCACATCCTCGCCTTCGAGGGCGACAGCCATGTCGAATGGTTCGAAGGCAATTTCCAGGACTATGAGCAGGACAAGATGCGCCGCCTGGGCACCGATTCAGCCATCCCGCACCGGATCAAGTACAAGAAATTCAGCCGGTAGCTGCTGCTCGCGCTCGCAGGGGCGGGTTTGAAACCCGCCCCTGCAATCGGCGAGAAAGTGCGTGCGCTTACCTCCCCTGAAAGGGGAGGTCGACTGTGTTTGCTTCGCTTGGCGAAGCAAACACAGTCGGGTGGGGTCAAACGCCGGTCGCGCGAGACCCCCTCCCCGACCCTCCCCCTTTCAGGGGGAGGGAGCAGGCCTGTCGTGCCAGGGGAGGGAGCAGGCCTGTCGTGCCAGGGGAGGGAGCAGGCCTGTCGTGCCAGGGGAGGGAGCAGGGCTGTCCTGCCGCATGCTCGTGCATCAACTTCAGCGGAACATGCTCTATATTCTCTTCGTCCGGCCCGGAGATGCGTCATGGCCAAGAAATTCAACAGGAAATTCAAAGTGGGCGATCACGTCAGCTGGAATTCCGAAGCCGGCCGGGTGCGCGGTCGCGTGGTGCGGGTGCACACCGGGAACGTCGACTACAAAGGCTACGTCCATCACGCGAGCGCCGATGATCCACAGTACGAGATAAAAAGCGACAAAACCGATCACATTGCTCTGCACAAGGGTCAGGCATTGCGCCATCTTCGCCGCTGACCGTGCGCCGACACGGCTGCCTGGATCCGCGCAAAAGTCGCGTCCGGATCACCGGCATCCATGAATCTCGTAGGGGCGAGCCGATCGCGATGTCGAAGGAGGAAGCCCATGAGCGAGCGCCGGTGCCGGGCGCAAGTGCCACTTCGGAAAAGCGTGTCTCGCTGATCGTCTGCGAGGAGGTCGACAAGGTCTTTGCCGTTCGCTCCGGCTCCCCGATAGTTGCCCTTAGAAATCTCAACATCGAAGTCCCTCGCGGGGAGCTCCTGACCGTCGTCGGCCCGAGCGGCTGCGGCAAGAGCACGTTGCTGCGCCTGTTTGCAGGCATCGAGCGCAATACAAGAGGGAAAATCACGCTTGCAGGGGAAGCTATCAACGGCCCCCGCAAAGACATCGGCTTCGTATTTCAGACGCCCACGCTCCTGGCCTGGCGCAATGTGATGGAGAACATCATGTTGCCCCTCGACGTGCTCGGCCTGCCGCGCAAGGCCTTTCACGCACGCGCCCTGCAGCTCGTCAAGATGGTGAAGCTCGATGGATTCGAGCAGAAGTATCCCTGGGAGCTTTCGGGCGGGATGCAGCAGCGCGTAGCGATCTGCCGGGCGATGATAAACGAGCCGCAGCTGCTCCTGATGGACGAGCCCTTCGGCGCCGTGGATGCCCTCACGCGCGAGGCGATGAACGTCGAGCTCGAGGCTCTCTGGCTCAACACCAGACAAACCATCCTGCTCATTACCCATTCGATAGCGGAAGCCGTCTTTCTCGGCACGCGCGTAGCGGTAATGACTGCGCGGCCCGGCACTGTCGCCGACGTCATCTCGATCGAGCTGCCTCGACCGCGAACCCTGGATCTTATAACCTCACCGCAGTTCGGTGCATATGTCCGCCGGATAAGGCATGTCCTGGATGCAGCGAGCTCCTGAGCCGAACCCCGCCAGCTCTGAAATGGAGGCCCGAGTGACCCGATTTGCGACCTCTGCCGTATCAGCGGCTCTGGCTCTTGTGCTGCTCGGACACGGAGCTGCCGCCGTCGAGAAGATCACCTTGATCCATTCGGTGCCGCAGCTCACGTCGCTTTTTGCCTTCGGAAGCTCGATCCCGATCGAGTTGGGATTCTGGAAGGAGGAAGGCCTCGAGGTTGAAGCCCTCCCGGCTCCTGGCGCCGCTGCCGCGATCCAGCTCGTCGTCGGCGGTCGCGCTACGGCAGCGATCGCAAATCCCAGCAGCGAGATGATCGCCGTTCAGAAAGGCAGCACCGTCAAGTTCTACTACTCGGCGCAACGCGGAGACATATTCGGTGTCGGGCTGCCCGAGGGGTCCGGTCTGAGCACGCTGGCTGATCTGAAAGGGAAAGCCATCGGGGTGACCAGCTTTGCGAGCGGCGGAACGATTTACGTCAAAGGGCTGCTCGGCCAGGCGGGGTTGAGCGAGAAGGACTATACGCTGGTCGAAATCGGTGTGGGCGCTCGCGCGGCAGCCGCGTTGAAAAGCGGTCAAGTCCAGGCTCTGTCGATGTACGACGAGGCCTATGCCCAACTCGCGCAGGCCGGGCTGCGAATGTCCAGGATCATCCGGGATCCGCGGGCGAAAAACTATATCTCGGGGTCGATCGTGGTGCAGCTCGACGACCTGGAGAAGCGCAAACCCATGCTGATCGGTCTGGCACGGGGCATCGCGAAGGGGCAGATCTTCCAGGAGACGAACCCCGAGGCAGCCGTTCGGATTCACTGGAAGGTGTATCCGCATACGGCTCCCAGAGGGGGGGTTACGACCGAGGAGGTCGACAAGGCGGTGGAGGTCAACAGAGCCTCCACCAAGCTCGTGTCGCGCGATGCGCTCGGGACGAATCGGTTCGGCGACATGCCGCGCGAGCGGATGGAGGATTTCCAGCGATACCTCGTCACTACCGGCGTGGTGCCCAAGGAAATCGACGTCGGCAATTATTATACCGAGGAGCTCATACCGCAAATCAACAATTTCGATGCGGCTGCCGTTGCCAAGCTCGCCAAGTCCTACGTTCCACGATGAAGCGTACCGGCGCGGATGGCATGACCGGCTCCATCGGCACCGATGCGCTTCCGCACCCGCAGAAATCCGGAGCGAGACACCTGATCGCCCGGATGGGCGAGCGCCCGGAGCTCCTGTTGCGCCCGCTCTTCGCCGCCCTGGTATTCGGCGGCTGGGAATATGCCTGCCGCAAGCTCCAGATCAGCCAGCTGATCATTCCCGCCCCGTCCGACATCGTCATGGCCCTGATCGAAGGTTTTCGCAGCGGCCAATTCGTCGATGGCCTGCTGACGACGCTGGAAGAGATAATCCTGGGTTTCGCTCTTGCGGCGGCGGCTGCGTTTGCGCTCGGTACCCTGATCACCCAGGTACGCCTGCTCGAGCTGGTGGTCTATCCGTACATAGTGGCATTACAGACGCTGCCCAAGGTCGCGGTTGCGCCGTTGATCCTCATCTGGGTCGGCCTCGGCATCGCAGGCAAGGTCCTGATCGCTGCGACCGTTTCGTTTTTTCCCATGCTGGTCAATACCATCGCCGGCCTGCGCAGCGCTCCGCAGAACGAGATCGACCTGATGCGGTCGCTGTCGGCAAGCCGGTGGAAAATCTTCCGGTATGTGCAATTGCCCGAGGCGTTGCCCTTCATTTTCGCCGGGCTGAACATCGGGCTGGTGCTTGCCGTCCTGGGCGCCATCGTCGGCGAGTTCGTCGGAGCCAAGGCCGGCCTGGGCTATCTGATCCTGCAGATGAATTTCAACATGGACGTGTCCGGCATTTTTGCTGCGCTCCTGCTGCTCGGCATCATGGGAGTGGCTCTCAACTGGCTGGCTCAGTACATCAGACGCAGGGTCGTATTCTGGAAGCGCGAGGAGCTCATCGCCGATGCGTGATCATCCGCCCGCAACGCAGTCCGGAGAATTCGTAGGGGCGAGGCATTGCCTCGCCCTATTGCAGCATGCCGCGATATCGGATGGAGGGCGACCCAATGGGTCGCTCCTACGGAAATTAAACTAGGTGCAACAAACATGATCGAGGAACAAGCGTCATGCCGCAGATAAAAGGTGTCGCGCATTTCAGCATCCCGGTAAGCGACGTCGACAAGAGCACGAGGTTCTATACCGAGGTTGTCGGGTGCAGGTTTCTGTCGGCGCTGCCGGACAAGAGCATCACCTTTCTCGATGCGGGCGGAGTGTGTGTGTTGTTGATCAAACGTCCGGCGCCGGTGAACAAGGAGCCGCTCGAAATGTCGAACGGCGTGCACCATGCGTTCATGGTCAATGCCGATGAATACGACTCGGCGCTGCAGGCACTGCGGGACAAGGGCGTGCACATCTTTTTCGAGGAGGACCGGCGCGGGGGTACGATCGATGGACCGCGCGCCTATTTCCGCGACCCCGACGGGACTGCGCTGGAGTTCATCAACCGCACGGCCTACACCGGCAGCAGGTAAGCAGTGCGTTGCCGTATCTGATCTTGCGCTCTCAACGAAGCTGTTCGCCGCGCGTGCGCTGGAGCGTGAACCGAAACTTCGTAGGGGCGAGGCATGCCTCGCCCTCTATCCGCTTGCCTGGCTTTGGCGAGAGGGCGACGCATGCGTCGCCCCTACGAAGCCATCTCTGATGGTCCAGTCATGCCTCCGAGAATTCTTATCATGGCGCAGAGGTCTGCATATATGGCGGCCATGAGCACGCGACCGCCTTTCCGCATGCCGCACAGTCCGGAGGG
>DATBHG010000039.1:0-3990 GCA_036557665.1 Xanthobacteraceae bacterium
TCCGCGCTGGCGCGACTCACCGTATCCGGGATACTTCCCCATCACGTGCTCGATACCCTGCTGCGCCTGCTTGCCGGATTTATCATCGCAGCAATTGTTGGTGTCGCCGCCGGGTTTGCGATGGGACGCTCGCGGCGCGCCGAGGACGTGCTGCTGCCCCTCGTGAGCATCGGGGCGCCGATCCCCGGCCTCGCCTATGCGCCCTTGTTCCTGCTCTGGTTCGGCCTTGGCAATACCTCGGCCGTGCTGCTGGTCGCTTTCGTCTCCGCCTTTCCCATCATCTTCAACACCTGGGCCGGGGTGAAAGCGGTCAAGGAGATCTGGCTGCGCTCGGCGCAGGCGATGGGCGCCGACAGCGCCCGCCTGTTGCATCACGTGATCCTTCCCGGCGCGCTGCCCTACATGCTCACCGGACTGCGCCTCGGCCTGGCGCAGGCCTGGCGCATCCTCGTCGGCGTCGAGATGCTCGCGGCGGTGCCCTGGGGTCTCGGCTGGATGATCTTCGGGGCGCGCGAGTTCCTCGCTACCGACGTGATGCTGGCGGGGGTCGCCGTGATCGGCGCCATCGGGCTCGCGCTGGAAAAGCTCGTGTTCGAGCGGATCGAGCGGTACACCGTGGTGCGCTGGGGGATGATGACATGAGCGCCGCGGCTCCTCGTACGCGATCGGCCTGCCGCGCCGGCATCGCGGTGTTGCTGGCCGCCGGGCTGTACGAGGCGGTCGCGCGCAGCGGCATGTTTCCCGCCGCGCTGTTGCCGACATTGCCGAAAGTTGCGAGCACATTCGTGGCCGGGCTGCTCGACGGCACGCTGATCGAGCATGCCTCCTACACCCTCTATCGGGTCCTGGTCGGGCTCGCGCTGGCGATCGCCGCCGGGCTGCCGCTCGGCATCCTGATGGGGCGTATCCGCACGGTCGAGAATTTCTTCCTGCCGCTCGCAAGCGCACTGATGCCGATCCCCTCGCTCGCCTGGGTGCCGGTCTTCATTCTGTGGTTCGGTCTGGGCGACAAGGTGGCGATCCTCATCGTGCTCTATGCGGCACTGTTTCCCATGCTGCTCAACACCTGGTCGGGGGTGCGGGCGGTCAATCCGCTGTGGCTGCGCGCGGGAAGCGCCATGGGTGCAGACGAGCGCGCGCTGTTCTGGAAGGTGATCATTCCCGGCGCCTCGCCCTTCATCATCACCGGGTTGCGCCAGGCGTTCCTGCGCGCCTGGATCGCAGTCGTGGGCGCCGAGATGCTGGCGGCCTCGGACTATGGCCTGGGCTGGGTAATCTTCGACGCCAAGGAGTTTCTCAACGCCGACGTGATGCTCGCCTCGATAGCCGTGATCGGATTGATCGGCTTTTTGTTCGAACGCCTCGTATTCGGCTCGATCGAGCGCGCCACCGTCGTGCGCTGGGGCATGGTGCAGCCGGCGAAGTGATCGTCACCAAATCCTCCGCATCCGCCATGCCGCATATCGAAGCTGGCAACCTCTCGCTCGTCTACGACACGCCGTCCGGCCAGGTCTGCGCGCTCGAGGACGTGAGCTTCGGCATCGAGGCGTCGGAATTCCTCTGCATCGTCGGACCGTCCGGGTGCGGCAAGTCGAGCCTGCTCAACATCATTGCCGGGTTCCTCGCGCCCACCGGGGGCGAGATCCGCATCGGCGGCGAGCCGGTCACGGACGCGGCCTCGACCGCGGCGTCGTGTTCCAGGATTTCGCCCAGCTCTTCCCCTGGCGCACGGCGCTGGGAAACGTCACCTTCGGCCTCGAGATGAAAGGCATCGGCAAACCCGAGCGCGAGGAGATCGCGCGGCGGCAGCTCGCGCTGGTCAAGCTCGAAAAATTCGCGCAGTCCTATCCGCACCATCTGTCGGGGGGAATGCAGCAGCGGGTCGCCATCGCGCGGGCGCTCGCCTACAACCCGTCAGTGCTGCTGATGGACGAGCCGTTCGCCGCGCTCGATGCCCTGACCAGGGACGAGATGCAGCGGCTCCTTGCCGATGTCTGGCGCCAGACGCGCAAGACCGTCGTCTACGTCACCCACAACGTGGCGGAGGCGGTGTACCTCGCCGACCGCGTGCTGGTGATGACGCCGCATCCCGGCCGGTTGAAGACGGATGTGCGCATCGCGCTGGCACGTCCGCGCGATCCGCTCAGCGTCGCGTTTCTGGAGCAGCAGAAGATGCTGCTGCGTCACCTTGGCCAGGGTGCGCAGTAGGGCGGTAACCCGCCGCCCGGCGTCGCGGCCTGACGGCGGATTACGCCTCGCTTCGCTCGGCCAATCCGCCCTACGATTTCGGTAGTCGTTCGTACTAATATGCATGGTCGATCCGGAGGAGAACGCCATGAAGAAAATCACGCGACGGCAATATCTCGCCGCCGGCGCTGCGATGTTTGCAGCCGGCGCGGCGGGCAGGCGGACAGCCTTTGCGCTCGATCTCGTGCGTCAGGGCTATCAGACCAACATCTGGGGCATGCCGACCTACTATCTGCTGAGGTCCGGCCTCCTGGAGAAGCACGGGATCAAGTTCGAGGAATTTGCCGTGCCGTCCGGCAACCTCACCATGCAGCAGATGGTGGCGCGCCAGGTCGACCTCGGCACCTATGCCGGACAATCCTTCATCATCGGGCACGACAAGGGGGGCCTGGTCATCATCGCGCAGATCGAGACGGTCGGCCGGACGGCGCAGATCGTCGTGCGCAAAGACCTCGACATCACCAAGGTCGAGGAGCTCAGGGGCCGCAAGGTCGCCAACCAGACCGGCTCCTCGGTCGGCAACATCTTCGTGGACATCATCGCGCCCAAAGCCGGGCTCAAGAAGGGCGACTTCCAGGAAGTGCGCATGGACGTCAACAACATGGTTTCCGCCATGGCGGCGAGGACGGTGGACGCCATGGTCAACGTCGAGCCGTACAACGAGATCGCCGTCGCCGACGGCATCGGGACGTCGATCATGGATTTCTCCGGCGTGGACAAGATGCCGGTGTTCATGGCGGCCACTCCCGATTTCGTCGAGCACAGCGCCGACACCGTGGTCGCCTATCTGAAGGCCTGGCGGGATGCCGCGCACAGTTTCAAGGATAATCCCGGGCAGGTCAGCGACGTGATCTATTCGTTCTTCACGTCGAAGGGCTACAACATGTCGCGCGAGACTTTCGCCAAGGCGCTGGCGCGCGTCGAGGTCGATCCGAGCTTCCCGCCCGATCTCGTTCCCGGCTTGCAGCGCGACGCGGAGGTCCTGCTGCGGCAGAAGAAGATTTCGGCCATCCCGGACTGGAAAAAGGCGCTGCGCGGCGACCTCTGGGCGAAGGCCAGCGCATAGCGCCTCCGGCTCTGCCGAAAGCTCCGAGCGGCCCGTGCGCAGGGGCGTGTTTGAAACCCGCCCCGGTTCTTTTCGGCGCTCTGTCTTTCCGCATCGGCCCAAGGGACGCCCAAGGGACACCGCGTGAGCACGCTAACGCTTCATTAACGATACATGTTTACGAAGGGGGCTCAACCTCCTGTTCAACTCCAGCCCGGCCGTGTGCCCCCCGCACCGGCCGGGTTTCTTGTTCCGCGCCGCAATACGCGAAGCGTTGGCCGGTCGCGCCACAAACCGCATGAGCCTCGCCGAGGGTAAACCTCCGGCGCGCGCCCTGCACCTGCTCCCGCAAGCGCCTGTTCCGATCTCTTCGCGAGGATCGCTTTCCTCATGAAACCGGCTGGTCGCCGCACCGCGACAAGCGGTACATGAAGCCACGACCATGCGTCACCGGCCGGCCAACGTGGTTAACCGTAAGTAAATTCTCCGGTGGCCATTTTCGGGTTTTTGCGTACCCTCTTTGCATGGCGCAGCTTGTTGACCCGTCCTGGGTTGTTGCATTCAGCCTGCTCTTGCTGTGCGCCGGTGTCGCGTATCTGGCAATCGTCAGCGAGCCTCGCGCCTGAGGGTTTTTCGGCAATTCGTCGAGGTCGTCGGCTGCGCGAATGGTAGCGGGGAGATGTTGCCTTCATTGCCGG
>DATBHG010000040.1:0-64197 GCA_036557665.1 Xanthobacteraceae bacterium
TGCTGATGGACGAGCCGTTCGGCGCGCTCGACGCCATGACCCGCGACGAGCTCAATCTCGAGCTGCAGCGTATCTGGCTCGCCGACGCCAAGACCGTGCTGTTCGTGACCCACAGCATCGCCGAGGCGGTGTTTCTGTCCGACCGTATCCTCGTGATGTCCCGCTCGCCAGGGCGGATCGTTGATGTCGTGACCGTCGACCTGCCGCGGCCGCGCGGACTGGCGGTGCGTGAGACGCGCGATTTCGCCGGCTATGTGTCGCATATCCGCCGCGTCTTCGAAGGGCTGGGAATGCTGAGAGACGCGCATGCGCGAGTCTAGAGCATCCGCAGCAGCCTGGCGCGTGCTCCACGTCACCGTGGTGGTGATCGCCTTCTTCGTGGTCTGGCAGGCCGGCGTGATGGTGATGAAGCCGCCCGACTATCTGCTGCCGGCCCCGCTGGCGATTTTTCGCGAGCTCTGGAGTGCGCCCCTGCTTTATTTTGATCACGCGCTGCGGACGATCGGCGCCACCCTGATGGGCTTCGGCGCCGCGCTCGTGGTCGGCTGCGCAGCGGCAGTCGGCATCGTCTATTCGCGCATCCTCGAAAGTACCATTTATACGCTGCTGGTCGCATTCAACTCGGTGCCCAAGATCGCACTCGCTCCCATCTTCATCATCTGGATGGGAACCGGCCTTCTTTCCAAGGTCGCGATTTCCTTTCTGATCGCGCTTTTTGTGATCGTCGTCGACACGGTGCTCGGCCTGCGCTCGGTCGATCCGGATGCGGTCGATCTGTTTCGCGCGATGCGCTGCGGCCGGCTGCAGACCTTGCTGCGGCTGCGAATCCCGAATGCCCTTCCTTTCCTCTTCTCCGGGATGAAGGTTGCGATCTCGCTTGCTCTGGTGGGCGCAATCGCCGGCGAGTTCGTCGCCTCGCAGGCGGGGCTCGGCTATCTCATCCTGTCCGCACAAGGGGCATTCCAGACCACCCGCGTCTTTGCCGCGGTGCTGCTGCTCGCTGTCATCGGCACGGCTCTGTTCTTCCTGGTCGATATGGCCGAGCGGCTGGCATGTCCCTGGCATGTGTCGCACAGGGCGCGGCATCGCGGGCTGGGCGATGCATCCTGAATCGACATGCGAGCGGCGCGCGGGGTCGGCCAAGCCCTCGGTTGACGCCTCGCCATGCTTCCTGCAAAGTTGCATCGCTACCGATGCAATCGGGTTGCTTTCCCGGGAAAGCAGTAGCCCGCGCGCGAAAAGTGAAGGTGGGAAATTCGGCGATGATGGTGCAGACGGCAGCGGAGAGCGAAGCTCACTTCGTGCTCACGATGGCCGAACACCTGGAGTTCTGCGGTCAGCTCGCCCGCGCCTTTGGCAACGCGGAGTTTCAGCCGCTCGATCCTTACGGCGAGACGCTCTACGCCGTCGAGAATCACGACCGCGGATGGGATGCGTATGACGCCAGCCCCAAGTTCGATCCGGACACGGGCCTTCCCTACAGCCTGGTGCGCACGCCGGCTGAGGACAGCCTCAAGACCATCACCGCGTCCCCCGATTTTGCCGAGCGCCACCATCCCTACTGCGGGATCCTGGTGAGCATGCATACCTGGGGATTGCACAATCAACGCTACGGCGTCTCCCAATTCGTAGTGCGGCAGCGGACCACGACCTCCATTACCGTCTCGCAGGCGCACAAGGCAGAGGCGCAGGCGCGGCTTGCGGGCGAATTACAGCGGCAGGAGCGGCTGACATCGCTGGTCGCGGCCAACAGTGAATCGCGCAGTTGGGTCGAACCATCGCGCCTGATGCAGAACTACAAGCAGCTTCAGTTCTTCGACACGCTCGGACTCTATTTCCATCTGCGCCAGGAGGCCGAGCGCGCGGAGGAAGTTTACATCCACGTCCCGAAATCGGCGGAGGCGGATGCGACGGTCACGCTTCGGCCGCTGGGGCAGGGGCGCTACTCGCTCACCCCGTTCCCGTTTGCGAAGGACAAATTCAAGGTCGTGTGTCGGGGGCGCTACGTCCGGCCGTTTGCTCAGTCACAGACGCCTGCTGATCTCGGTGCTGCGCTGCGCGCGATGCCGGCCGATTCGCAAACCTACGTCCTGGTTGCCGGCGGCTGATGCGCCGCGCCGCCAACCTTCGCCCAACCGAGATCGACATGCGCACGAATATTCCCGAGGTCGTCGCCGAGGTTACCGCGGAGTTCATGCGCTACGAGAGAGCGCTCGGCAGCAACGATGTGGACACCATCGACACGCTGTTCTGGAATGACCCGCGCACGCTCCGTTACGGCCCGCAGGGAACGATGCTCGGTCACGCGCAGATTTCGGCCTTTCGCCACGGCCGCAAGATCGACGGCATCAAACGGACCCTGCGCAACACCGTGATCACCACATTCGGCCGGGATTTTGCCACTGCCAACACGGAGTCGGTCAGGCATGGCACCGGCATGGTCAGCCGCCAAAGCCAGACCTGGGTGCGCCTGCCCGAGGGTTGGCGCATCGTGTCAGCGCATGTGTCGGAAGAGGCGGCCCAGCCGGCGAAATGACCGCGTTGAGGGTTCCCCCATCATGACGATCGGCAGCGGCAAAGCGGCAGTTTACACGCGCCGGGCGCGTCCAGCGGAGTTGATAGCATGAGCATGCGGGTTGCCTGTATCGGGCTCGGCCGCATGGGCGGTCCCATGTCACGCAACCTGGCCAAGGCCGGCCATGACCTCATCGTGTTTGATGTGCGCAGCGACGCTGTGCAGTCGGCGGTTGCTCAGGGCGCCGCCGCGGCGGGTAGCGCCCGCGATGCGGCAGCGGGCGCAGACGCCGTGCTGGTCAGCGTGCCCGGACCGCAGGAGGACGATGCCGCCTTGCTCGGTCGCGACGGCGTGCTGGCAGGCGCCCGCAAGGGCCTGCTGGTCATCGACGCCACCACCATCACGGTCGATCAGAGCCGCAGGCTTGCGCGGCAATGCCGCGAGCAGGGTGTGGACTATCTGGAAGCGCCGGTCTCGGGCGCCCCGCATGGCGCGGTCGCGGGCACGCTCACGGTGATGGCCGGCGGCGAACAGGCTGTGTTCGACCGGGCGCTGCCGATCCTGCGCTGCATCGGATCGAACATCCGCCTGATCGGCCCGAGCGGCTGCGGCACCGCCATCAAGCTCATCAACCAGGCCATCTACGTCTCCTACATGTCGGTGTTTGCCGAGGGGTTGGCGCTCGGCGAGGCGCTCGGCATTCCGCTCGACACCTTGCTCGATGTCCTGGGAAGTTCGGCCGCCGGCCATCCGATGATTGCCACCAAGTACGACGAAATCCGCGGCCGGGCCAAGACCGGCTTTGCGCTCGAACGCGCCATGCTGTTCATGGACCTCGCGCGCGAATCCTTCGAAGACGTTCACCTGCAGACGCCGGTGATCGATGCGGCGGCCGCCTCCGTGCGTCGCGGACTGGACCGCGGTTTGCATGCCAAGGACATCATCGTTGCCCGCAACGAGGTTCTGGCGCGGGCGGCGGCCGAATGAGGACGCAGTCTGGACGAGCCAAGCGCATCCGGGCAGGACAAACCCGCGCGGGGAGTGACCCACATATGCATATGCGAGCGATTTTCGCCGGCACGCTTGCCCTGCTCGCCGGCATGGGCGGTGGCGCCAGCGTACGAGCCGAGGACGTGGCCGCGTTCTACGCCGGCAAGCAGGTCACCTTCATCATTCCCACCACCGTGGGCGGCGGCTTCGACCTTTACTCGCGCACGCTCATGGACACCATGCGCAAGTACATTCCAGGGCATCCGACGATCGTCCTGCAGAACATGCCCGGCGCCGGCGGCGTCAGGGCGGCGGGTTACATGTATAACGTGGCGCCCAAGGACGGCAGCACGTTCGGCATGCCGCTGTCGAACATCCCGCTGGCGGAGGCGCTCGATCCAACGGCGGCGAAGGACCGCTCGGTGGGATTCAGCTGGATCGGCACCATCACCCCGGAGACCGAGGTGCTGGCGGTCTGGCGCAAGACCGGCGTGGCGACCATCGAGGACAGCCGCCACAAGGAATTGGCCATCGGCGCCACCGGCAAGCTCGGCACGCTGGCGCTCAACGCCGGGCTGGTGAAGGCGCTGCTCGGCTCCAAGTTCAAGATCGTGCTCGGTTATCCCGCCGGCAACGAGGTCAACCTCGCCATGGAGAACGGCGAGGTGCAGGGCCGTACCAACCAATGGACGAGCTGGAAGAGCCAGCGGCCGGAATGGATCGAAAAAGGCATGCTCAATTATCTCGTCCAGATCGGGCCCAAGGAAAAGGAGTTGCCGCAGGTGCCGTCGTTCCTCGACCTGGTCAAGGACCCGCGCGATCAGGCGGTGGTGCGGCTGTTGCAGAGCAATCAGCTGCTCGGCCGCTCGGTCTATGGACCGCCGGGAATGCCGGCCGACAAATTGGCAGCGCTGCGCGAGGCGTTCAACCAGACCATGCGCGATGCCGACTTTATCGCGCGCATCAAGTCGCTCGACCTCGTGGTCAATCCAAGATCGGGCGCCGACCTGCAGGCCGAGATCGCAGCCACCATGGAGCACGCCGACGCTGCGGCACGCGATTTCAAGCGGCTGCTGCATCTTTGATAACTTAAGCTGTCATCCCGGACGTCCGAGCCGGACCGCAGGTCCGGTGAGGACGACCCGGGACCCATCTTTCCGGATATTCGGAGAGTTGGGTCCCGGCTCTCGCCATAGCGCGTCGAAGACGCGCGTAAACGCGCTTATGGCTCGGCCGGGATGACACGCTGTTATGTTAGCGCCAATGGGCGCAAGCGCGCCGTGCGAAGAAGGCGCACATCGCCACCCTTGCCAAATAAATCGGGGCCGATATAAATGCCCTTGCGGGATCGGTTTCCATGTAAGTTCGAAGCCGACCTGCGAGCCGGGCTTCACGCAGTGTCGCGCGATCTCGATGGACTGCGCGAGAACGGAGGCTTGCGATGCGCACGACAGCGATACTGGCTGGTGCGTTTGCCCTGGTCCTCAATCTGGCAAGCACTTCAGGGGCGAGAGCCGAGGACGCCGCCGCGTTCTACGCCGGCAAGCAGATTTTGTTCATCATCCCCACGACTCCGGGAGGCGGCTTCGATCTCTATTCCCGAACTCTCATGGAGTTCATGAAGAAATACATTCCGGGTCAGCCCAACATCGTGCTCCAGAACATGCCCGGCGCCGGCGGCATCCGGGCGGCGACTTACCTCTTCAACGTGGCGCCGAAGGACGGCAGCACCATCGGGATGCCGCTCTCCAACGTGCCGTTTTCCGAGGCGCTCGATCCCGGCTCGGTCAAATACCGCGCCGCCAAGTTCACCTGGATCGGAACCATCACGGCGGAAACCGAGGTGCTGGGCGTGTGGCGCAAGAGCGGCGTCGCCACCGTCGAAGATACCCGCAAGAAGGAATTGGTGATCGCCGGCACCAGCAAGCTTGCCATGCCGACCCTCAACGCCGCTTTGATGAAGGCGCTGCTCGGCTCCAAGTTCCGGATCGTCATGGGATACCCAGCGGGTATCGAGACCATTCTCGCCATGGAGAACGGCGAGGTGCAGGGCCGCTTCAATGAATGGACGAGCTGGAAGAACCAGCGTCCCCATTGGGTAGAGGACGGGCTGCTCAACTTCATTGTGCAGTTGGGGCCGAAGGAGCCGGAATTGCCGCAGGTGCCGTCCTTCATCGATCTCGTCAAGGAGCCGCGCGAAAAGGCGATGGTGCAGCTGCTGCAAAGCAACCAGTTCGTAGGACGGTCGATCTATGCTCCGCCCGAGATTCCGGCCGACCGGCTTGCCGCTTTGCGTGAGGCGTTCGACAAGACCATGCGCGACCCCGATTTTCTGGCGCGCATGAAGCAGTTGAAGCTTGACGTCAATCCCAAGCCCGGCGCCGAGCTGCAGGCCACGATCCAGCAGACCATGCAGACCGCCGACACCGCGGCGCGCGACATCAAGGAGCGCCTTGGCCTCTGATCGGCGGGAAATCCAACGCTGGACAATCACAAAACGAGAAACGCATGAGCAGTGTGCCGATTACGGTTGCGTGCGGGCTCTATGACCGCACGCTCCCGATCCGCGACGGCCGCATCCCGATCGAGGGATGCGATATCAACTTCATTCCGATGGAGCCGGAGGAGGTCTTCTTCCGATCGCTGCGTTACGAGGAATTCGACGTCTCGGAGCTGTCGTTCAGCAGCTACCTGATGCTGACCTCGCGCGGAGAATGTCCCTACATCGCCGTGCCCGCCTTCGTGTCGCGGGTGTTCCGCCACGCCGCGATCTACATCCGCACCGATCGCGGCATCAGGCGCCCGGAGGATTTGAAAGGCCGGCTGGTTGGCGTGCCCGAATATCAGATTACCGCGGCGGTGTGGGCGCGCGGCATGCTTGAGGAGGAATATGGGGTCAAGCCTTCGGATATCCGCTGGCGCACCGGCGGGCTGGAAGAGACTGGCCGCGACGAGCGCACCCCGCTCACGCTCGACAATGGTGTCGAGGTTAAGCCGATCGGCGAGCATCAGACGCTGTGCGCCATGCTCGACGCCGGCGAGATCGACGCCCTCATCACCGCGCGCAATCCATCCTCTTACCTGCGCCGCGTTCCCAACGTCGACCGCCTGTTTCCGGATTATCCGGAGGTCGAGCAGGCCTATTTCCGCAAGACCGGCCTGTTTCCGATCATGCACATCATCGGCGTGCGCAAGACCCTGGCCGACCGGTATCCCTGGCTTGCTGCCAGCGTCTACAAGGCGTTCTCGCTCGCGCGCGATTTCGCCGCCAAGGACCTCGCCCAGCGCGGGCAGCTGCGCGTCATCATGCCGTGGGTCGAGCGTGACGTGGACCGCGTGCGCGCGGTCATGGGCGACAACTATTGGCCCTATGGCGTGAAGGAGAACATCAAAAGTATCGAAGCGATTCTGCGCTATGCCTGGACCCAGGGGCTGCTGGCGCGCCGGCTCACGCCCGAGGAGATTTTTGCACGCTCCACCATCGAAGTCTCCCGGTTGTAGCAACGCAAGCGCGCTCGAACTGATTGCGCCAATGATTTATGATGCAGCAAGCGCCCGGTCGCTCTGAATCGACTTGCCGGCGAAGGACATTTCAGTGGCTCCTCGACAGAACCGCTCCCATCCGCCATCGTCCAAGAACCACGTCATTCCGAGCCTTGTTCACGAGGCGCAGGTGACGACGCTGATCAACCTCGCCGCGCGGCTGACCGGCAAGGCCGCGCGTATCCGCATGGGCGCGATCGGTGCATGGCCCGGCCAGATTCCACTGCTGCTGTGGCTTCTGGAAAAGGACGGGGTCATCCAGAAGGAACTCGTTGAGCGCGCCAATATGGAGCAGTCGACCGTCGCGGAGCATCTCGAGCGGCTAGAGCGCGCCGGATTCGTCTACCGCAAGCAGGGCGCCGACGATCGCCGCAAGTACCGCTTCTACCTGACCGAAAAGGCGAGAGCGGCCACGCACGATCTGATCGACATGCTGGATTCGGGCGCGCGCACGTTCACGGCCGGCATTCCCAAAGGCGATATCGTGGTGTTCGATCGCGTGATCCGGCAGATCATCGCGCGGCTCGAAGACTACGTGCAGAAGGCGGGCCGCACGGCCAAGCCCGCGGTGGAAAAAGGCGCGCCGCGCCGAGCACTTGTCAAACCTCGCCGCTCTGGCTGACGGGGCTGCAGATCGGCAAGCACTCTCATTCGGGGAGCAGGCGATGGCGAAACTCGAGCTCAGCTTGGCGGTCGGTCTCTACGACCGCACTTTCGCGATCTTCGATGGGCAGGCGCCGGTCGAAGGCTGTGAGATTAATGCAGTGCCGCTGTTGCCAGAGGAAGCCTTTCACCGGGCGTTCAAACACCGCGAATTCGACATCACCGAAATGTCGCTCTCAAGCCACACCGTCATGACCGCGCGCGGCGACCCGCATTACGTCGGAATTCCGGCATTCACCTCGCGCGTCTTTCGTCACAGCGGCATCTACATCCGTACTGATCGCGGTATCACGCGGCCGGAGGACCTCAAGGGCAAGGTGGTGGGCTTGCCGGAATATCAGCAGACCGCGAATGTATGGATTCGCGGTATCCTGCAGGACGAACACGGCGTCAGGGCGACCGACATCAGGTGGTGCAGCGGCGGCATCGAGGAGCCCGGTCGTGACGAGCGCGCGCCAATCAACCTGCCGCCGGACATCGACCTGCAGCCGATCCCGCGCGGGCGTACACTCTCCGAGATGCTCGCCACCGGCGAGATCGATGCGATGATGACGGCGCGCGCGCCTTCGGTGTTCGTGCGCGGCACGCCGCACGTCGACCGTTTGTTCCCGGACTACGTGCCGGTGGAGGCCGCCTATTTCAAGCGCACCAAAATCTTTCCGATCATGCACCTGATCGGTATCCGCCGCTCGCTGGTGGAGAGGCATCCGTGGCTGCCCGTCAGCGTGTTCAAGGCGTTCGCCAAGGCCAAGGAGATGGCCCTCGAGGATCTCGGCCTGATCGGGCATCTGCACGCCACGCTGCCTTGGCCGGTGGCGGCGCTGCATCATGCGCGGGCGCTGATGGGCCAGGACTTCTGGAGCTATGGCGTAGACTCCAACCGCCATGCGCTCGAGACGCTCATGCGCTACTCGCTCGAGCAGGGGCTGATTGCGAAGCCGCTGCCGGTCGACTCCCTGTTCGCTTCCTCCACTCTCGATCTGACCAAGGTCTGAAGCCTCGACGCAACGGAGACTGCCATGAGCCCGGTTGGCGCCATCAAAGTCGTTGGAATCTCCGGCAGCCTGCGCAAGGGCTCTTATAATTCGGCGTTGCTGCGGGCCGCGGCGGAATTGCTGCCGGACGGCATGACGCTCGATGTTGTCGATCTCGCTGAGCTTCCGTTCTACAACAACGACGTGGAGCAGCAGGGACTGCCGCCGGGCGTGCAGCGCTTTCGCGAGCGGATTGCGGGCGCCGATGCGCTGCTGCTGGCCGCGCCCGAATACAATTTTTCGATCTCGGGCGTGCTCAAGAACGCGCTGGAATGGGCGTCGCGGCCACCTGATCCGCCCATGAGCGGCAAGCCATGTGCGCTGATGGGCGCGAGCGTCAGCCCGCTTGGCACCGCGCGCGGGCAGTTCCATCTGCGGCACGTGTGCGTTTCGCTCAATGCGATTGCGCTCAATACACCCCATGTCGATGTCACCGAAGCGCGCAAGAAGTTCGACGACGCTGGACGCTTGATCGATCAGCCTTCGCTCGATTCGATCCGCCAGCTTCTCGCCGAGCTGCGCACCTTCACGCTGCGTCTGCGCGGCGAAACAAGCGCGCCGGTCGAATGAGCCGATATGATATCGGTTGTCATCCCGGACGGCCGAGGTGGACCGAAGGTCCGGCGAGGCCGATCCGGGACCCATCTCTGCGAGCGTGTGATGAGTTGGGTCCCGGCTCTCGCGCCTTTGGCGCTCGGCCGGGATGACATTGCGTGTGCGAACGAGGGTCGAGACTCGAAAAACTACGCAGCAGTCATTTGTGCGCGCGATAGGCCCAATAGACCATGCGGCGTTCGAAGGCGGCACAGATCGCGTACATGGCGATGCCCATCACCGCCACCGCCGTGACGCCGGCAAACACCAGCGACACCTGGAAGCGCGAGGAGGCCGCCAGCATCAGATAGCCGATGCCGCGGTTGGAGGCGACCGTCTCCGAGATCACCGATCCGACGAAGGCAAGCGTCACCGCGACCTTGAGCGATGCGAACAGGTAGGGCAGCGAGCGCGGGATGCCGACCTTCGTGAGGATTTCATGCCGCTTGGCGCCAAGTGCCCGCAGCACGTCCTGCATCTCCGGCTCGACCGTGGCAATGCCGGTCGCCACGTTCACCGCGATCGGGAAGAACGACAGCACGAACGCGGTCAGCACCGCCGGCACTGTGCCGATGCCGAACCAGATGACGAATACCGGCACCAGCGCGACCTTCGGAATCGAGTTGAATCCGACCAGGACCGGATACAGCCCCGCGTAGACCAGGCTCGACGCGCCGATCGCAAGCCCGAGCAGCACGCCGCAGACGACCGCCAGCGCGAAGCCAAGCGCCGTGGTCAGCAACGTCCAGAGCGCATTTTCGAGAATGATCTCATGATACTGCATCATCGCCGCCGCGATCGCTGACGGCGGCGGCAGAATGAACTCGGCGATGTGCAGGCCGCGGCAGGCTGCTTCCCACAGACCAAGCAGTCCGAGAGTGACCGCCCACGGCAGGATCTGCCGCACCATGCGCTTCCGACGTTCGTTCACGCCTGCCTCACCTCGCCGATGGTCTCGCGCAGCTCACGCACGATCTCGACGAATTGCGGATCGAAGGTCGTGGCGATCGCTCGGGGCCGCGGCAACGCCACCACGCGGCGCGCGATGAAGCGGCCGGGCCGCTTGCTCATCACATGCACGGTGTCGGCGAGATAGACCGCCTCGCGCAGGTCGTGCGTCACCAGGACTGCCGTGAACCGCCGTTGCAACCAGAGCTCCTGCATCACCTGCCACAGTTCCTCGCGGGTGAAGGCGTCCAGCGCTGCGAACGGCTCGTCCAGCATCAGCAGATGAGGCGCGTGAATCAAGGCGCGGCAGAGATTGGCGCGCTGCTGCATGCCGCCGGACAGTTCCCACGGATGCTTCCCGCCGAACTCTTGCAGCCCGACCGATGCCAACAGCCGCTGCGCCTGCGCCTGGTATTCGCTGCGCGCGTGCCGCAGACGAGACTTGTGCGGCTCGACCACTTCAAGCGGAAGCATGACGTTGGCGAGGGTCGTGCGCCAGGGCAAGAGGGTGGCATTCTGAAATGCCATGCCGACATCCTTGATCGGACGATCGACGCGCTTGCCGCCGACGATGACCGCGCCGCTGGTCGGCGGCAGCAGGCCCGTGACGAGCTTCATCAGAGTCGACTTGCCGCAGCCGGACGGACCGACCACCGCAACGAATTCTCCGCGCTGCAATTGCAGGTCGAGGTTCTCGACCGCTAGCAAACGCCGGTCGCCCTCGCCGTAAGCGAGGCTGACGCCGCACAGCTCGACATGGATTGCGGACACCGCGCCTCAGGGATTGACCATGCGGTCCTTCGCCGGCGGCAGATAGGCGTCGGTCCAGACCTGATCGGCGGCGGGCTTTGCGATGTTGAGCGCGCTCGAAATCTCGTTCAGCGCCTTGTCGACGCGGCCGGCATCCACGCCGCCGAGCCCGTTCTTCTTGACGTAATCGGTCATGCTCGTGACGCGGTTTGCGATCTTCAGTTCTTCGATGCCCTGCTCGCGATCGATCAGCTTGTTGTAGGGCTTGAGCGAATCCACGGCGACCGGTGGCTGCAGGATCGAGGTGCGAATCGCCTCGATGCCGCAGGCGTTGAATTTCTTCAGCACGTCGGGATGCGCCTTGGCCCAGGCCGGCTTGGTGACCACGGAATTGCCCATCATGTCGACGCCCCAGTCGGCGTAGGGCATCAGGGTGAAATCGCTGTCCTTGAGGCCGAGCCGATGCAGGCCGACCCAGATGGTAAGGAAATTGCCCGCCGCCACATCGGCCTGGCCGCGCACCAGGCTCGCTTCGCGCAGATTGGGGGCGACGTTGATCCAGGTGATGCTGCTGGGATCAATGCCGTTCGCCTTGGCAAAGGCTGGGAACATCTGGCGGCTTGCTTCCCCCACGTTGTCGGCCACCCGCTTGCCGACGATGTCCTGCGGCCTGGTTATGCCGCTTTTCTTGAGCACGCCGATCGACATCGGCGCGCGGTCATTCATGATCATGGTTGCGATCATGCGCTGCGCCGGGAATTTGTCGTTGAACAGCACCAGCGCCGAGAAATCGGCAATGCCGATGTCGTAGGCGCCGGCCGCCACCTTGCTCAGCGTATCGCCGGAGCCGCGGCCGCCGTCGATGGTGACATCGAGACCGTTGCGCTTGAAGCAGCCGCTGGTCTGCGCCAGCGTCCACGCCGAGGTGGGCGGCTCGTAGGTCCATGCCAGCAGAAACTTGATCGGCGTTTGCGCTGCCGCCGGCGTTCCCGTCATGAGAATGGCGAGCACGAGCCCGAGCAGGCTGCACCAGGCCGTTCGCGATGCGCTTCGGGTGGATCGCATGGCTTCCCCCTGCCTGATCGACAGTAGCGCAGACCTCTCAACTATATCGGCGCCTGTATTGTTGACAACAGCGTTCGACGCGCAATTTCTACTCCCACGATGTCGCAGCATTCGTCTTGCTTGGGGTCGCGGCCACGGGTTCGAGGTCGAATGGCCGGTGTGGCAGGTTTCTCAGTCAATCCGCCCCTGCTCCCGAGAACTTGACGACTTTGGCCCATTTTTCGGTTTCTTCTGCGATCAGGCTGGCAAACTTGGCGGGCGAGCCGGGCAATGGGCTGCCGCCCAGGTCGGCAAAACGCGCCTGGATTTGCGGATCAGCGAGCGCGGTGTTGATCGCGCGATTGAGCGCCGCGATGATCTCCGGCGGCGTGCCTTTCGGCGCCACCAGCCCTTGCCACGCGCTTGCCTCGTAACCGGGCACGAAATCGGCGACGGTGGGCAGCTCCGGCAGCGCATCCGAGCGCGTTGCGGTGGTGACGGCAAGCGCGCGCAATTCTCCCGCCCGGATGTGGGCGATCGATTCTGGCAGCGTCGCAAACATGACCTGCACCTGCCCGGCAATCAGGGCGATCATTGCCTGCGCCGCGCCGCGGAACGGCACGTGGACCATGTCGACGCCGGTCATCATCTTGAAAAGCTCTCCGGCCACGTGCGGCGCGCCGCCATTGCCGGCCGAGGCCATGTTGATCTTGCCGGGATTGGCCTTGGCGTAGGCGATGAACTCCGGCACGTTTTTCGCCGGCACCGCTGGGTGGACGACCATGACGTTGGGAAAACGGATGATCGAGGCGACCGCCGCGGTATCGCGCATGAAATTGAAATTGAGCTTCTTGAACAGCGTGGCATTGATCGCGTTGTTGGTGTTGGCGAATAGAAGAGTGTAGCCGTCAGGCGGCGCGCGGACGACCGCCTCGGTACCGAGATTGCCGCCCGCGCCCGGTTTGTTCTCGATGACAAACGGTTGGCCCAGCCGCTTCGTTAGCCATTGGCCCATCAGGCGCGCGAGGAGGTCGGTGCCGCCGCCTGCGGTAAAGCCGACGACCACTCGGACCGGCCGCATCGGATAGTCGAGGGCCCACGCGGTCCGCGCCACAGCGGCCGCAATCGCGCATGCGCTGACGTGCAGAAATTCTCGCCGCCCAAGCGTCATCGCGCGCTCCCGTCCAAAGCTCGCCTTGGCATTACGGAGTATGCGGCAGATGCGAGCGCTTTACAAATAGATCGGTAGCGATCTATTCTTCCGACGTTGCGCCCCGCATTGCCGGAACGCGAAACCGATTCATTCGGCGAGGACTCGCAACGTGGTGGAGGGCGGTGGTGCTGGCGTGACGGCGCGTGGGTACAGCGATCTTCGAGACCACATCCGCGCCCTCGATGACGCCGGGCTCCTGGTCCGCGTCGACATCCCCATCAACAAGGACACCGAGTTGCACCCGCTGGTGCGATGGCAGTTCCGCGGCGGCTTTGCGCCTGAGGCGCGTAAGGCGTTTCTGTTCACCAATATCTTCGATGCCAAGGGCCGCCGCTACGACATGCCGGTTCTCGTCGGCGCGATCGGCTCGAGCCGGCGCATCTACGAGGTCGGCATGGGGGTCGGCGCCGATGAATCCCATGCCGCCTGGACGCGCGCCTTGCGCGCGCCGACGCCACCCCGTGTCGTCGAGACTGCGGTTTGCCAGGAGGTCGTGATCGAAGGCGCGGCGCTGAATGCCTCGGGCCACGGCCTCGACGGATTTCCGGTGCCAATCTCAACACCAGGCTGGGACAACGCTCCCTATCTGACTGGGATCGGCTTCATCACCAAGGATCCGGACACCGGTATTCAAAACCTTGGGACCTATCGCGCGCAGGTTAAGGCGCCCCGGCGCATCGGTATGAACACGTCGGTGCAGTCGCGCACTGGCGGGTACTACCACTGGCTGAAGCATAAGGCGCGCGGTGAGCGTATGCCTGCGGCCTACGTTATCGGCGGGCCGATCAGCGTCGCCTATGCCGCCATGTGGAAGGTGCCAGAGGAGCTTGACGAGATCGCGGTCGCGGGCGCGCTGGTGGGTGCGCCCATCAACGTCGTCAAGGCGCGGACCGTCGATCTCTACGTGCCGGCCGAGGCTGAGAGCGTGATCGAGGGCTATGTCGACACGGAGTATCTGGAGCCGGAGGCGCCGTTTGGGGAATCCCACGGCCATGTGAACACCCAGGAATACAATGGCGTGATGGAAGTTACGGCGATCACGCGCCGGCGCGACGCCATCTTCATGTCCTACATCAGTCAGGTGCACCCAAATGAGACGACTGAAATCCGCGCCATCGTTTTCGAGCACGGCTATCTCGATTACCTTCACAACATCCTCGCGATCAAGGGCGTGGTCAAAGTCCGCACCCACCGTCCGCTGACCGGCAACCGCAAGGTTATCTTCCTTGTGGTCAAGAACGGTGTGCCGCGGAGTGAGATCTGGCGCGCGCTGCACGGCGTCTGCAGCCAGCAGCGCGCCGCCGGCAAGGTTGTCATCGCGGTGAACGAGGATATCGATCCCGACAACCTCGATGCGGTGATGTGGGCGATCGCGTTCCGCTCCTCGCCGCATCGCGACCTGCAGGTCGTCCGTCACAGGGACGGCGGCCATAGTCCCAGCGGCAGCGCGGATGAGGATTCGGCGATGCTGATCGACGCAACGCTGAAGCACGAGATGCCGCCGATCTCGCTGCCGACGCGGCCCTACATGGAGCGGGCGCGCGCGATCTGGGAGGGCGAGCTCGGCCTGCCGAAGATCGTGCCGGAGTCGCCGTGGTTCGGCTATTCGCTTGGCAAGTGGCCGGCAGCGCTGGCGCGCGAGGCCGAGCGCGCCGTGCGCGGCGAGTACTGGCAGAACGGCGAACTGGCGGCGCAGCGGCGGCGCAAGGATGTGGCGATGAATACGGAGGTCACCGACTTCGATGAAGACTGAGTCGGCATGCAGGTGGATGGTGGGTGCTGTGGGCGCACGCTGCCGTTCTCAGGGATGAGGGAAGAACCAAGGCTTAGCGAGGTAGGAATGCCATATCATCCGGCGAGGCTGCACAGGGCGGCGGTGCTGCTTGCAACAGCCGTCCTGATGCCGGCCGCGGCGTTCTCCGGCCGTGCTGCCGCCCAGCCCGCCGATAACGGCTCCGGCTCTGCAAAGCCTATTGATCTCATCGTCGGCTACAATGCGGGCGACACCTATGACATCTATTCCCGCCTCGCCGCCCGCTATCTGCCGCGCTACCTGCCGGGCCATCCGACCATCGTGGTACGCAACATGCAGGGTGTCGGCAGCCTCAAGGCTGCCAATTATCTGTACGCGCAGGGGCCGCGCGACGGCAGCACGATCGGCATGGTCGGGCAGGGCATTGCTCTCGACCAGCTCGTCAAGAATCCGGCGGTGCAGTTTGATGCGCGCCGTTTCAGCTGGATCGGGCGTATGGTCCCCGTGATCCAGTTCGTGGTTGCCTGGCACACCTCGCCGGCCAAATCGCTCACTGATGTGATGAAGGAGCCGCTCACCATCGCCGCCACCAGTTCGACCGGCGCCACCGGTACCGTGCCGCGGCTGCTCAACCGCATGGCGGGAACCAAGTTCAAGATGGTGTACGGCTACAAGGGCCTGTCCAGCCTGATGCTGGCGATGGAGCGGGGCGAAACCCAGGCTGCCACCGCGAGCGCGCAGATGCTGCTGTTCAGCCGGCCAGAGCTCCTTGGCAAGCCGCTGGTGTCGGTGCTGGTGCAATATTCGAAACACCGCAGCGAGCTGTTCCCGAACGTGCCCGCGCTCGGCGAGTTCGGCCGCACCGAGGAGGAGAAGCGCGTCCTCCAGCTCTACGGCTCGACGACGGAGTTTGGGCGGTCGCTGCTGGCGCCGCCCGGCGTCCCGCCAGATCGGGTCCGCATCCTGCGTTCCGCGTTCGATTCGATGATGAAGGATCCCGAATTGCTGGCGGAGGCCAAGAAGGCCAAGCTGGAAGTCGGCGCCCTTGATGGCGAAGGCGTCGCCAAGATTGTGCACGAGACCGTCGATGTTCCGCCGGCGCTGGCCAAGGCCGTCGCCGATGCCCTGCAGTAGTTCCGCACCGGGCTTGCGCCGGCTGAAGCTATTCGGTCCACAGCGACCGGAACTGCGCCGCTACCAGCCGATCGTAAGCCACCGGCTCGGGAGTAAGCCCGTTGGCCTTGGCGAAAGCGTTCAGGCCGGTGACGGCCTCCAGTGTGATCTGAGCATCGTAGAATGGCGCGTCTTTCGCGATCAGGCCCTCGATCAACGATGCTTCCTCGGGCGGAAACAGGCGTTGCCCGACGCCTGCGGCCAGCGAGGGATCGGCCTTTAGTGCTTGCTGCGTCTTGACGATAGCGCGGACTGCGCCGGCGGCGATCTCCGGTTGCTCCTCGATCAGGTGCTGAGTCGTGGTCAGCGCTGCGAAGTTGTAGAAGCGCGCGCCCGGCGGCCCGTCGCCGCGGCGCAGGTCGAGGTGCAGCTTGGCAACGCCGAGGCTCTCGCCCACCGCAACCCGCATGCCATTGCCCCAGAAGGCGTCGGCGAGGCCCTGCTCGATCGCATCGACCCCGTCACGTCCGCGCCACTTCTGATCCTTTCCGGACGACAGGCTTGGAACGATGCGGACGTTGTCGCGCTCAAGGTCGATGCCCGACTCCGCCAAAAGGTGCCGCAGGCCAATCCCTGGCCAGGCCGTGGAGGAGGCGATGCGCAGCCCCTTCACGGCGTTCACATCTCCGCGCCTCACCTCAAGGTCGGCGCGCACCGCCATGAACCAATACGAATACTGGGACAGCGCGCACAGGAGCCTGACGCCGCGCCAGGCCGGGAAGGCGCGGGTCGCGGCGAATGCCGGGCCGCCGAAGAAATGCAGCGTGCCCTCGCGCATGCGTTCGGGGCCGTTCTTGGCGCCGCTCAGCAACTCGACGTCGATGCCTTCCTGTTCGAAAAATCCCAGGTCGACGGCGGCGCTGGCGACGAAATAGGATGGCGAATCGAGGTCTGCGACCAGCAGCCGAAACATGCGTGAACTCCCCGCGCCGGAACCAACCGCGAATCTGGCGACGATCGCGGATTGCGATTTTTAGTGTACATTCGTTCGCCTGGCTGCAACAGAAATGGGAGACGCCGTGCTCGCCCCAAGCCGTGCTGATCGCCGCCGGATGCACAATGCCAACGCGCTCAAGATCGGCTTGTTCGGCGCCAATTGCTCCTCCGGCCGCGTGGTCACCACGGTGCCGGAGCGCTGGTCCGGAAGCTGGCCCGACAATCTGCGCCTCGCCCATATGGCCGACGAGGCCGGCATCGACTTCCTGCTGCCGCTCGGCCGCTGGAAGGGCTACGGCGGCGACACCGACTATCAGGGCGCGACGCTCGAGACGCTGACCTGGGCCTCGGGGCTTCTGGCTTCCACCAGGCGCATGACCGTGTTCGGCACGGTGCATGCGCCCCTGTTCAACCCGGTGATCGCAGCCAAGGAGATGGTCACCGCCGATCATATCGGCGAGGGCCGCTTCGGCCTCAACATCGTGGTCGGCTGGAACGAGGGCGAGTTTGCGATGTTCGGCGTCACCCAGCGCGAGCACGAGGAGCGCTACGCCTATGCGCAGGAATGGCTCGACGTCATCAAGCGGATCTGGTCGGACCAGGAGGACTTCGACTTTCACGGCAGCTATCTCGCGATGAAAGGCATCCGCGGCAAACCCAAGCCTTACGGCGGCACGCGCCCGGTGATCATGAATGCGGGCGCCTCGCCGGTCGGCCAGGCTTTCGCCATCCGCAATTGCGATGCGTTCTTCCTGCAGGCCTCGCGCACCTCGCTCGCCGAGACCGCGCAGAAGGTGGAGGGCGCGAAGGAGCAGGCGAAGGCGCAGGGCAGGGAGCTCGGCGTCTATACCGTGGGCGTGGTCACCTGCCGCCGCACCAGGCAGGAGGCGGAGGACTACTATCATTACTCCATCGTGGAGCACGCCGACTGGTCGGCGGTGGACAGCATCCTTGCGCTCAAGGACATCACCGCGGCGAACACGCCGCCGGAAAAATTTGCGCAGATCCGCACGGGATATGCGCAGGGCATGGGCGGGCTCCCCATTGTCGGCGACCCCGACCACGTGGCGAGCCATCTCGTCGATCTGAGCAGGGCGGGGCTCACCGGCATTGCCGTTTCGCTCGTCAACTACATCGACGAGCTGCCCTTCTTCTGCGAGGAGGTGCTGCCGCGCCTCGCGCGCGCGGGCCTGCGGGAGGCGCGGTGATTGGGGTCGATGCTGTAGGGGCGGGTTTCAAACCCGCCCCTACACTAATTGAGGCGAGACCTGTAGGGGCGGGTTTCAAACCCGCCCCCTACACTATTTGAGGTGAGACCTGTAGGGGCGGGTTTCAAACCCGCCCCAGTCAAACCCGCCCCAGCCCCTACCGTATTTGAGGTGGGTGAGACCTGTAGGGGCCGGTTTGAAACCGGCCCCTACAACCGGACGGGTCGCGTAACCCGCCCTGTGAAGGCAGTATCGGTGTATCTTCTCGGCCACACTCCCGAATTAGTTTGCAGGGCGGCGATCGGCACCGCGTTTGTTTCATCGCTCCGGCCGCGACGAAATGCGCATGAAACCTGCCGGTGGGATACTGCAGCATCCAACCTCCGTTCATACTTGGCCCGGACTTCGCGTCCGGGCCTTCTTCTTTTGCGGGGCCAGATTTGGGGGTTTCCAGAAAGCGCGCGGCAGTGTGTGATGGTCCGATGTTCCGGATCGTGTTGCCGGCAATCGTCGTGACGGGCCTGGTCGGCCCAGCGGCCCACGCCCAGACCCGCGACGCCGTAGAGGAGCTCGTTCGGCCGCAGATCGAGGCGATGCTGCCGCCCCGTGAAGCCGGCGGGGTCGCGGCCGCGGTCAGCGTCGATGCGCACGTGCACTTCTTCATGCATGGCGCTGCCGATCTCGCAAAGAGCTCACCGGTGACTGCGGATTCGATCTTCAATCTGGCCTCGGTCGGCAAGCTCTTTGCCACCACGTTGCTCGCGCAGGCGGTCGAGCAGGGAGAGATGAAGCTCGACGATCCCGTCGCGGCATACATCCCCGAGCTGGCGCAAGGCGCCGACATACGGCGGGTGACGCTCGGGCAGCTGGCGAGCCACACATCCGGGTTGCCGCGCGCTCCCGAGAGCTACGAGCAATGGCACCGGGGAAAATATACGCTGCCCGACTTTTTCCGGTTTCTCAGGATCTGGAAGGCGGGTCAGGGTCATCAACCCGGAGGGCAATACCTCTATTCCAATGCAGGCATCATCCTGCTGCGGATTGCATTGGAGCGTCGTTTCGATCTGCCTTTTGCGACGTTGATGCAGGAGCGCTTGACCGAACCCCTGGGGATGAGCTCGACGGCGCTGCCCCTGCCGCCCGCGCTCTCGAGCCGAGCGGTGCAGGGCTATGGTCCCAAGGGGGCGCCCATCGGCGCTCCGGGGGAGGAGCAGGGAAGCTTCACTTGGCCGGGTGCCGGCCAGATCTATTCCTCCGGACGCGACATGGCCGTATTCCTGCGCGCCAATCTCGGCGGGCTCATCGGCCACCGCGCGCTGCAAGACGCCATGGCATTCTCGCAGCGGGTCGTGCTCAGGGTGAACCCGCAGTTCGCGCAAGCGCTCGGATGGCAGATCGTCAGCGGACCCGACATCAGGATCGTCGAGAAGAACGGCGGCCTGAACAATACGTCGAGCTATATCGGGCTGGTCCCGCGCAGGAAGCTCGGGCTGGCGATTCTGGTCAATCGCGGCAGGCAGCCGGCGACCAGGATCGGGCGAGAAATCCTCTACGAGCTCGCGCACGAGCCCGTCGAGGGGCGGGCAGAGGAACAGCCCGACCCCGATTGATGTATGGGCACCTTCGCTCTCCTCGTTGCTGCCGCCTTCGTGGCCGGAATTTTCAACACCCTCGCAGGCGGCGGGACCCTGGTGACGTTCCCGGCTCTGCTGTTCGCCGGGCTTGATCCGATCGACGCGAATGCTTCGAGCGTCGTTGCGCTCCTCCCCGCAACGTTCCTCGCGGCCTGGGTCTACCGGCAGAGCATCCTTGCAGTCACCGAGGTGGACGTCGTCGCCTTTCTGCTGCTGAGCCTGGTCGGAGGCTTGCTCGGCGCGATCCTTCTTTTGTCGACGCCGAGCGACATCTTTGCCGGCTTCGTACCATGGCTGATCGCGGCCGCCACGGCCATTTTTGCAGTCGGGAATTTCGCGCCGCTGCCGCTTCTGGAGCGGGTGAGATTCGGTCGCGGCGGCGCCCTGGCCGTGCATTTTGTGGTATCGATTTACGGGGGATATTTCGGCGGAGGCATCGGCTTTCTTCTGCTGGCGGCCTTCACCCTGTTCGGCATGCGCGACATCAACGCAATGAACGGCCTTAAAATGATGGTGGTCGCCGTGATGACGGTTACCGCGATCGCCGTATTCATCGCCGCCGGCGTGGTTCGCTGGGCGGAGACCCTGCCCATGTGCCTCGGCTCTCTCGCCGGCGGCTACGTCGCGGCGCGGAGCGCCCTGAAGCTCGACCAGCGCCTCATTAAGGGCTTGATCATTCTGATGGGTACGGCCCTGACCGTCCTCTTCTTCTGGCGTGGAGTTTAGATGATGGCGCGAAAGCTCATCGGCATCGAAACGGCTGGTTGGCAACCCCGGACGAGAATATTTTCCGGCACCGTGCGCAGGCTTGACCGCCTTCCCGCGTGCGACGCGGCAAGACATGGATGGAACCCGTTCTGCATGCTGCGGAAAATTCTGTGCGCGGGAGCAATTGTGGGGCTATTGAGCGGGGTCGCCGGCGCGCAGATAATGCCGGGGATCAACTTGGGCAACTCGACTCACCAGCTGACGCCGGAAGAGCAGGAAAAGCAAAAGCGCATCGAGGACGAGTACAAAAGGGCCATCGAGAAGATTCCCGAAAAGAAACAGTCTGCCGATCCGTGGGGCGTTGTCCGCCAAAATCCGTCGTCCGCGTCCAAGTCCAAGCAGGGGCAGAAATGAAGCGAGGTCTCCTGCGCAACCCGTGAATTACCGGGTCGGCCGCCCGCTTACGCGGGCGACCTTTGAAGCCGTGCGCGTTTGGGCGGGACGACACAAGGCGGCGCCTCGACCACGGTGGTGTAGCGTAAAGGGCAAATGCGTATCCGGGTCGGATGCTATCTGGCGGCGATAACCGCTGCGCTCCTTGCAACACACGTCGGCAGCGCGCAGACCTCACCGTTGGGCTGCGGCGATCTTTCCGGCTTGCTCGGCGAGCGAATCTCCTTGGCAGCGGGGTTGCAAGCTGCGGCGGCAAAAAATGCCGAAGCCGCACGAACCGAGACGGCGTGTCGGGACGCCCTGCGGGCCGATCCAACCAACCCCGATCGCATGTTCCAGCTGGCCAGAGCGCTCACGCTGGCGAACAAGCAGCTGGAGGCGATCAAATATTATCTCGATGCTGCCGATCGCGGTCACGCCGGCGCGATGAACGACTTGGGCGGCGTGTTCGAGTACGGCGTCGGGGTGCCTAAAAATTTCTCGACCGCCGTGGAGTGGTATCAAAGAGCCGCGGGGGCGGGTCATATCGGGGCGATGGCGCATCTCGGCGAGCTCAGCGAGGACGGCAGCGCGATCCCGCAGGACCTTGGGAATGCGAGACTCTGGTACGAGAAGGCAGCAAAGCTCGGCGATGCGATATCGATGAACGCTCTGGCCGACATGCTCAGGCGGGCCGGAGATCTGCCTGCTGCCGTGGACTGGTACCGCCAGGCGGCCGCGCATGGTCGCGCGAGCGCCATGAACAGTCTGGGCGAGCTCAGCGAAGCCGGGATCGGGCTGGCGCAGGATTACGCGAGCGCCCGCAACTGGTACCGCCAGGCGGCCGAGCTGGGAGATCCGGGTGCCATGGGACATCTCGGCGCGCTGCTCGAGACCGGACGGGGCGGCCCGCAGGATCTGGATGCGGCCAGGAAGTGGAATCTCAAGGGAGCCGCTCTCAACGGTCCAATGGCCATGCACAATCTTGGGGCGATGCTCGAGAACGGCCGCGGCATCGCGAGCAACCTGCCGGAAGCAAGGCTGTGGTACGAGCGCGCAGCAACATTGGGATATCCGCCCGCGCTTACCGCCCTCGGGCGACTGCATCTCGAGGGCGCCGGGGTTGCGAAGAACTATGCGCGCGCAAGGAGCCTGTTCGAGCAGTCCGCCGAGCTCGGCGACGCCAAGGCCATGAACAACCTCGGGGTGCTTTACCTCGAAGGGAGGGGGGTGTTGCGCGATTTCAAGCTGGCGCGGACCTGGTTCGAGCGGGCAGCCGCCCTCAACAGCGCGCAGGCACGGCAGAACCTCGATCGCCTGGACCAGGCCGGCTTGACCGACGGCACCCAGATTGCGGCAAGGCGCGCAGCCTGCGTGGAGACGTGCGCAGGATTGCAGAGGTCATACGCAAGCTCGGTTTGCGAGCGCTATTCCTCGAGTGCCGCGCAGGATAACCCGGATCGGATGAAATGCATCGAGACGGGCTTGAGCCTGGCGAGGCAGTGCAGGGACTCCTGCCGGGAGTGGGCCTCGACTCTGGCGCCTGCCAACAGGTGTCTGACATGCTTTCGCTCGGTGATTGCGTGCAGCGCCGGTCAGGAGCGTTCCGGCGAGCGCGATGAGAAGCCCTACGCCGCAGGCTCGAGCGGCTGCCTCGAATCGCTGCCGGCGTGCATGACGAGCTGCAGCCGTGAAACAATGTCGCCCGGCATCGCGAATTAGCGCATGTCTGTGAATGCGCTGGCGGTGCGCTGCATCCGGGACCGCCATAGGCTCGGAGCTCCCGTCTGTAGGGGCGGGTTTTAAACCCGCCCCTACAAGCGCCTTCACCGGCGGGTTCGTGCGCGGTATTCCGATCCGTCTGTAGGGGCGGGTTTGAAACCCGCCCCTACAAGCGCGGGCGGTTTGGGCGGCGTTGAAGCTACTATTGAACGTACATGCCAAGCGGGATCGTCGCTCAAGTCATGTGGGGAGCCACTCGATGTCACCGGCTGACGAGACATATCAGCATGGCCACCACGCGTCCGTGGTGAGCAACCACGCCAGGCGGACGGCGGAAATCGACGCGGCATTCTTTCTGCCCTATCTCAGGCCGGGGATGCGTCTGCTGGACGTGGGCTGCGGGCCTGGATCGATCACCGCCGGCCTGGCGCGGCGGGTAGAGCCGGCTGCTGCGATTGGAATGGATCTTTCAGAGAGCGTCATCGAGACGGCGCGTACGCTCGCAAAAGCCCAACCGGCAAAGCAGCTGAGCTTTGAGGTGGGTAATATCTACGAGCCTCGCTTTCCTGCCGGGAGTTTTGACGCGATCTTGGCGCACCAGGTGCTGCAGCATCTGCGCCGGCCGGTCGAGGCGCTGCGGCAAATGCGTGCCCTCTTGTCCTGCGGCGGGATGGTCGGCGTGCGCGATATCGATTGGGGGACCACGATCTTCCATCCCGAGAATGAAGGGATGCGCCGGTTCCTTGCTCTCTATTATGAGCTTGCGGATCGCAACGGCGGAGAGCCCGACGCCGGACGGCACCTTCGTCATTGGCTGCGGGAGGCGGGCTTTTCAGAAACCCGTGTTACCTGCTCGGCCGTATGCTACGCCGACCCCGCAGCCACCCGCGAATGGGCCGATACCTATGCTGCCCGCACGCTGCACTCGAATATTGGCGAGAAGGCCGTGGAATACGGGATCGCAACACGCTCGGAGCTGGAGGACATCGCCGCTTCCTGGCGGGCGTGGGGTGCGCATGCAGATGCCGTGTGGTGCTTCACGCATGTGCAGGCGGTAGCGTGGAAACGCTAGCCGCAATACCTCCCCCTTTCAGGGGACGTATAAACCTCGCGAATGTAGACAGGGGGAAAGCTCGATGCGCGTCGCCATCACCAATATCGGCACCATCGTCTCCGGGGACTGGCGGCAACCCTTTGCTCCCGGCGACACCGTCATTGCCGACAACGGCAAGCTCGTATCCGTCGGCACGGCTTCCGCCGGAGAGGTCGAGGGCTGTGAGGTCGTCATCGACGCCGATGGTACGACCGCGATCCCCGGCCTCATCGACTCGCACGTGCACGTCACCTTCGGCGACTACACGCCGCGCCAGCGCACGGTCGGTTTTCTGGAAAGCTATGTCCACGGCGGCACGACCACGGCCATCTCGGCCTCGGAAGTCCACGTCCCCGGCCGGCCCAAGGATCCGGAAGGCGTCAAAGCGTTGGCGATAGCCGCGAGCAAGTGCTTCGAGCATTACCGGCCTGGCGGCATGCGGGTCCTGGCGGGCTCGGTCGTTCTCGAGCCGGGGCTGAACCAGGCCGATTTTGCCGACTTGGCAGCGAACGGCGTGCGGCTCGCCAAGGCCGGCTTCGGCGCCGTGGAGACGGCCTACGACTATGTCCCGCTGATCGCCGCCGCAAAGGGAGCGGGGCTGGTCACGACGTGTCACACCGGCGGCGCATCCATCCCCGGCTCCGGCGCGATCACGGCGGATCATCTTTTGGCGATGCGGCCGCACGTGTCCTTCCACATCAACGGCGGTCCGACCGCAATGCCGGACGCCGATTTCGAGCGGGTCATCGGTGAAAGCGAGATTGCGCTCCAGGTCTGCACCGCCGGCAACCTGCGCACGACGCTTCTGTGCGCGCGTCTTGCGGAAAAGCACGGCGCGTTCGACCGCTTCATCATCGGCACCGATACGCCGACGGGCTCGGGCGTGATGCCGCTCGGCATGCTGTACACGATTGCGCATCTCGCCAGCCTGACCGAGATGGCTCCCGAACGGGCCATCTGTGCTGCCACCGGCAACAACGCACGGGTTTACGGGCTCGATTCCGGCTTGATCGCCGCCGACAGGGATGCCGATCTGGTGCTGATCGATGCGCCGGACGGGGGTACGCAAGCAAACGCCCTTGCGGCGATCAAGCACGGCGACATCGCGGCGGTCGGTGCCGTCCTGTCCGGCGGAGAGCCGCGCTTCGTCGGGCGCAGCCGCAACACCCCGCCGACAATCCGCAAGGTGCGCGTTGCAGCCTGCCGGCTTGCCCGGGACTTTTCCACGCCGAGCCACTAGTGTCTGTTTCGGCGGTGTAGGGGCGGGTTTGAAAGCCGCCCCTACGACGCGATTATTTTGAGAAGGGTCAGTCGTGCCGCAGCTGCCGCCGTTCAAAACAATGTGACTGCTCGGTTGCGGCGCGGGATCTTATAAAACTCCGGCGCCTCGTAGGCTCGTAGGGGCGGGTTTCAAACCCGCCCCTGCACCGCACGTGTGGATTCGCAAGCTCGTCGCAGTCGGCGCGCTTGCGTCGCACGCAGGTAGACGCAAATTGCGTGCGTCTTCTCAATCAAGGAGAGGTCATAACCGAATGCCCCGAGCGCTGCTCCTTGCCGCAGGTCGATTCCTGATCGCATTGATCTTCGTTCGTGCCGGGATCAACAAGCTCGGTGCGCTGGCTGCCACCTCGGCATCGATGCGGAGCCACGGCATTCCATACCCGGACATTCTTGTCTGGGGCGCCGTAATTCTCGAGATTGGCGGCGGTCTCATGTTGATTGCGGGCCTTTTTACCCGCTGGGCAGCGCTGGCGCTGTTTCTTTACACTCTGGCCCTCGCGCTCATTTTTCACGCCTACTGGTCGGCGCCGGCCGCGACGGCCCGGACCGACGCATCGTTCTTCTTCGGCCACCTGTCGATGATGGGCGGCATGCTCTACGTGGTCGCGTTCGGCGCCGGCGCTTTGAGCATTGATGCTCTGTTGAACCGCGGGCGCGTCGAGATGCGCGAGCGGAAATGAGCATGACGCCGAGCGGCGCCGATCCCTCTAGATCAGGTAGTTCTGATAGACCACGACGCTGTAGCCGGCGGACATGAGGCCAAGGCAGACGACAGCGACCGGCCTCGGCGCGAGCGCCCACAGGATGACGATGAGGGCGACTTCCGGAAGCTTGCAGACCGGCCAGGCAGGTCCGAGCGCGTGCATGAACCATGCGACGATCGGGTTCGCCTCGCGACCGCCGCGCGCCAGCATGTGATAGGTGCTGAGCACATCGAGCAGCTCCAGGACCGCCGCGGCGATCGCGAGGAGAGAGACTGCGATGTTGCGCATGCCCGCTCCCGCGCCGCTCAGGGATATCAACGGAAGCCACCCGGAGATTTCATGACCGTCGTGCTCGACTCGAGAGGACTGTGCACGGCTCATCGCATGCGTCATGGAGCCGTCCTCCTTCGCTTCACGATCCATCGCGCGCGAACCGTCTCATACTCCTGGTGAGGGCAGTATCGTCAGTCAATAAATCCCGCGAGGCGGTCGAAGCGGACTTCCGAAGAGACGGAATGGAAAGAAGGAGCCGAAACGCGGGGTCGTGGCGGTGCGGGCGCCGGGTCCGGAAGCAGACACTTGCTCGCTGTTGCGCTCGGGGATCGTCTCGATCATGGCGCGCTCGCGTTTGATCGCAGCGATCGTGCGGCTGTCGAGATTGTAGACGTCACGGCGCATCTGCAGCTTTCCGTCATCATCCACGAACGCGGTTTGATAGGTGAGATGAACCCAGATCTGCGCCGGCTGAAGCTGAATGTCCTGCTCCCCCTTGCCGAACGCGCTGGTGACCTTCTCCGCCGTCCAGCGGTCGTCCGGCCGCGCAATGTTGAAGAGAACCTCGGCATATTTTGCCGGATCCTGCACGCGCATGCAGCCGTGGCTCTCGGCACGGAGGTCCTGGCCGAACATGTATTTGTCCGGCGTATCGTGCTGGTAGACGAGGAACCGGTTCGGGAAGTTGAAGCGGATACGCCCGAGCGCGTTGCCGGGGCCCGGCGGCTGCGTGATCTGCACCTCGCCGTTGCCGCTGTAGCTGACGCGCAGGCCCATGCGCGCGAGCACCGTTGGATCCTGCGCCAGGGCCGGCAGATATTCATTATGCACGATCGATGGCGGCACGTTCCAGGTCGGATTGATGGTGATGGATTTCATCGTCTCGCTGAGCAGCGGTGTCGGCATGCTGGGCTTGCCGATCACGACACGCGTGGTCCATACCCGAACGCCGTCATGCATCACCTCGAGCGTGAAATCGGGCTGGTTGACGACCACATGCGCGTCGCCGAGCTCGCGCGGATACCAGCGCCAGCGCTCCATGTTGGCGATGATCGTTTCAATCTGATTGTCGTGGGTGGAGGCGTTGAGCTCCCTGACTGTTCTCGCATCGAGGCTGCCGGTCGCCGGCAGCTGATTTGCCGCTTGGTACTTCTTTACGGCATCCGCGATTGCGCCGTCATATCTCAGGTCGGACGGGTCCCCCGCAAGCTTGAGCCGCTCGCGCAGCAGCGGCACGCGCGGGTCCTCCACCTGACGCTTGCGGCCGTAGCTGAGCACCGGTCCTTGAGCGATCGCGCTTCTTGCGCCTCCTGCCTGGCCCCGCAGTTGCGCGAGTGCCGTCTTCAGTTTTCGATAGGGCGCCTGCTGCGGGCTGAACTCGTCGAGAGCCTCGCCGGCGTCCGCAGCAGCCGAGATTCGGCTGAGGACCTCGGAAGGCTCCGGCACCGCCTGTGGCAGCTGGATGTTGCGGCTGACGAGGTGATAGGGAAAACGCCCGGCCTGCAAGTGACGGGCAAATGTGAGTACGGTCTGCGTGAGCTTGACGTCGGCTTCAGCCAGTGCATCCGGTCCGAGCCCGGCGAAGTCGGGCAGCTTGTAGTCGCTGAGCTCGAGGCCGTCGGCGGCGGCATCTTTGATACGCGCGATCACCGATTTGGCGCGCGCATTCTCCGCACCCTTGTCCAGCCAAAAAGCCGCCAGATTGCGCTTCTGATAGAAAGCTTCGACCGCTTCGTGTTCCCTCCTGCTGGCGAATGTTGTGCCTGGCCTCGCCGCCAGCAGATCGCGAATCTTCTCTGCAATCACGCGATCGGCGGGGTCGAGCGAAGCCAGTGGGTCAGGCGCCGCCTTCTGCTCCGTTGCACTTGCTGGGCTCGTCGTCGTGAGCGCGGCAGCGGCTGCGCGCGACTCGCTTGGAGGCGCGGTGGGAGCCGAGGAGGTTGCCGTCGAAGCCTGCCCGGCCTGTGACGCTTCCGTCGGGACTGCGGCCATGTTCCTGCCTTGCTCGAAGAAGTGGAACAGGACCACAAGAATCAAGGCAAGGCCCGCCCTCACGCAGATGCGGTCGCGACGAGGGTGGTTGATCACGCCCTGTGCGAGCCCGAGCACCTTCAGAGAGGCTACGGACATGGACCGGAGGGCCTGCCCGACCTTGAAGCTGCGGGCCGTATCGTACTTGGCCGACGTCTCCACCGGAGGATCGAACGATTCGGACGTCCCGACGGATGCAGGCGGGCGAAGCCTTGCGGTCGCTCGGGCCCGCGCGTTTCGAGCGGCGGCCAGCACCCGCGCCGTCAGCGCTGAAGCTGAAACGATGCCATCGCGGAACGTCCGGATCGCGCACGTCCAGCCGCTACGAGATACGATGACGGCGTCATGCATCGCAGACGTGACCAGCGGCAATGTCGAGGCAAGCTGCATTCGTTCCGTCTGGAACGACCCGATGATATTGGTAGATACCAGTTTGCGCTCGGTGCGCCGGCAATTGGGGCACTCGAACGTGTGCAGCTCACGCGTCTTGAGCATGGCCTGAAATGGCAGCGCTTCCACAGATCGCATTTCTGTACCGCAAGGCAGGCAGCGCATTCCATTCACCTCTCGGCAATCACGGCACGGATCATCCAATAATCAATAATCTTGAGTCAGCAGTATGACTTCCTCGCAGCCTGCTCCGCGGTAGCTCGTTACTGCGGAGCGCAGCATTGCTGCATTGTGCCAGGCCGGTTCCCGTTCATGTTGCAACGATCGTCATTGCCGGGCTCGAGCCGGCAAGCCATTTGTTTGGCCACCAGGGGGATGCGCGCATCAAGGCCGCCCATGATGGTGGAGATGAGCGGTCGTCGCATCGGTTGAAACAACAGCCCGCCCAAACGGGCTGCTCTCCCGCTCAGCTACGATAGCTCGATGCTACATCGGTCACGCACTTGAATGCGCGTCTGTACCAGACCCCTCGGCAGCGATCCCACACCGGCCTACGACGCGCCCCGTAGCGATTCGTCTCCAAAGGCCGCCCGTAACATTGATATAAAGCTGTCAATAGAATCTTGCCGGATTGCGGCGCCAACGGGTCAATCCAATGACGAACGTGCGGAGAGGTCGCAAAAGCAAAAGAGAGAGCAATCCCTTACCGCACTGGCTGCGTAAGGCTGCAAAACGTCACACAACGTTAAGAGCTGTCCTGCAGAGTTGGGGTCGTGTATTTTGTCCTCTGCTTTTCCAGTGCGATGGTCGGCATAGCGATCGGCTTGGCCGTCGCCGCGCTCTTCGCCGCCTCCCGCCACTGAGCTTCCCGATCTACGTTGCTCGTACCATCGAGCAGGCTAATGCGGCGGCATCGGCATGTAGAGCGGCGGCTGACCTTGATACTTCATCCGGCGCCGGATCGCGTCGTCGTCGGCGCCGAACGGCTTGAGATACACATAGTAACGGTCGGTGCGCTCGACGATGTCGTCGTCGGGGTCGCTGCGTTGGCTGATGAGGCTGACGCTCTCGAAACGAATGTGCATGTAGCCGGGCATGATCTCGGTCCATTCCTTCAGATTGGGCTCGAACACAGTCTCATAGGTCTGCGGTCCGCTCAGCTTGATCACGGTCGCGCTTTCGCTGTTAGGAGCCCGTGCCGGGATCTCTTTCCAGGCCAAGCCCGACTGCAGAAACACGCGCACGGGAGTTTGCATCACATAGATCGAGCTTCCCGGCTCGACATTGGTCATCTTCATGGTGAGCCGAAATGATTTGCCGTCGGGCTCGGCGGCAATGCTCACCAGCTCGAGGTACAGCCCTTCATAGGCGGCGTGTTGCAGGTTGAGAACGGCGGCACGCTTCTGATCCAGGCGATACTGCTGAAAGCGGCCGATCGCATAGTCGAGTGCAAAGGCCAGCACGAAGAAGACTGCGGCGCCCAGGACAATTCTCGATCGCAGGAAGTCCAGTCCACGGCCGCGGCCGATTTGCAGATGTGGGATGTCCTCTCGCGACGGAGTTTCAGGGAGGCGGGCACGCCGCGGCGCGGCGGGAGCGCTTGCGCCGACCGTGGTCGCCACCCCTCCGGTCTCGAGTTCCAACAGCCGAGCTTCAAGGCTCCTCGAACGCGACTGTTCCGCCTGCAGATCGTGCCACAAATGCGCGATGAGCGCGTCCTTGCCTGCATCGGACAGGTTCTCGGCCATGGAGGGGTGCGTTGCGCCCGTCATGCTGCAAGCCTGCCGTCGGCGATGTGCACGATGCGATCCGCCTGCTCCGCGAGGCGAAGGTTGTGCGTGACCATGATCAGCGTCATGGTGCCGGTGCGGGTGAGCCCGCGAATTTGCTCCATGATCTCGCCTTCGGTCACCGCGTCCAGGTCGGATGTCGGCTCGTCGGCGAGCAGCAGCGTGGGCGCGTTGATGAGAGCGCGGGCGATGGCGGCGCGGCGCTGCTCTCCAGCCGAAATCTCCCCTGGATAGGCATCGAGAATATCCGAGACGCCGAGGATGCGGAGCAATTCCGACGCCCTCCGGTACACGGTCGAGCTGTCGCGACCATCTCCCAGCAGTGCGGGCAGGGCGACGTTGTCGATGACGCGCAAGCTAGGCAGGAGGCTCGGGAACTGAAAGACGAACCCGATCCGGGAGTTGCGGAAATGCGCCAAGCGCTTGTCAGGCAAGCCCCAGATATCGGTATCCTCCACCCGGACCGTTCCAGCGGTCGGGCGGCTCAGCCCGCCGATCATCGCGAGCAGTGAGGACTTGCCGGAACCCGAAGGGCCGACGATCGCGGTGAACCCTCCCCCCGGCAGGTCGAGATCGATGCCTTTGACCGCCTGCACGGGACCGCGCTCGGTCGCATAGGTCTTCGACACGCTGCTGCATGAGAGCACGCCTACCCCTCCGATCGGACGAGATCGTAAGGCTCCTCTCGGCTCGCTCGCCAAGCCGGGTAAAGCGCGCCTGCGGCTCCGATCAGCGATGCGAGCAGAATGCAGAGCAGCGCGATCGCTGCGATCATGCTGCTATTGAGCCAGACGAACGGGATCCCGAGATCTTCCAGATGATAGACGAGGGAATGCTCGTAGACGCGCATCAGCAACACGCTGAGCACGCAGCCCACGAGGCCGCCGGCTCCGGTCGCGAGGGCAGCTTCAGCCAGCAGCAGGCCAAGCACCTGCCCGCGACGCGCTCCGACAGCTCTGAGCAAACCCAATTCGCGGCGCCGCTCGGTCACGACGGCGGAGAACAGGACGCTGACCATCAGGGCGGTGCTGAAAAACATGATGGCCATGAGCCCCAGCATGCCGTTGAGAAGCCCTGCGAGACCTTGCCGGATCGAGGTCAGCATCGTGTCGCCGGCGACCACCTTGATGCCGGGAAAATTCGCGAGCGCGGCGAACCGGACCTGCTGCGTCGTTGCCCCGGGCGCCAGCTCGATCAGCACGCCGGACAGCTTGTTGGGCTCGAGCGCTGCCTTGGTGCCGCAAATCTGTCGCATGATCTCGCGCAGCTCCGAGAGCGTCTCGAACGTGATGAACAGCCCGCGCTCGTGCGTGCCGACGGCAGTTTTGCCGAGCTTGCCGTAAACCACCAGTGGGCGGCCGAAGAGCAGCAGCTCCGACCCCGGCGCTTCCTGGCGGCGACCGCCGACGATCACATCGCCTTGCCGCAGCGGGCGATCGAGCCGCTGCTCCAACCACGGTTGCACCGTCATGTCGCGCGCGGGGTCGAACGCGATCAGGTCGACGAGATCGCCGCCGCGCCCGTAACCGGAGGCGTCGGTCCGAAAGATCAGTTGCGGCGCGACCTTGCGCACGCCTTTGAGATCCGCAAGGCGGGAAAGCATGTCCGCGTCAAGCGTGAGGTCGGTCGGCTCCGCCGTGAGCAATGCCGCCGTGATGTTGGTCAGCGTGCCGGCCGGAACGATCAGCATGTCGGCACCCAACCGGGTAAAACCTACCGCCATGCTCGTTTCGATGCTCCGCATCAGCACGGCGCCGGTCAGGAGCGCCCCGCTGCAGACTGTCATGGCCGCTGCGAGCAGCAAGGTGCGCGCCTTGCGCTGTCCGAGATTTTGCAGCGCCAGCCTGCCTAGCAGGAATCGCAAATGGGGCCCGTCATGCATGCGCCGTCATGCGTGCTCGAATGGACCAGCAGGGCGGGCAAAAGAGCGCCTTTGCCCGCCCTGCGCGGGCGCGATTGCATCGCACCGAGACGCGCTCTAAAGCGTGCACGAACGCGTATGCTTCATGTGCTCGAGCTGCGTCGGCACGATCACGCAATCATGGTGCCCGCCGTTGCTCGGCAATATGCCGAGCAGCTGGTCCGTCTCCACGTCGATCACCGCAACCCCGCTGGAGAGCCGTTGAAAGCCGCTGAACGGAACCAGCACGTACTTGCCGTCATAGGTAATGGCTGGGGTCTGCAGGTCGGGACCGATGCCCTGGATCTCCTTTTTGATCGTCCACGTCGCGGTATCGACGACCATCACGCCGCTTGCCGCGGGTGAAGGGTGCAACACCGACAGATACAGCTTCGAGCTGTCGAGCGAGAACACCATGTGAAAGGGATTTGGGTACTTGCCGCCCCAGAGCGGATCTTCGATGTGGGCGATCTTTTTCCATTTGGTCGGATCGGGATCGCGAACGTCGAAGACCGAGCAATTGTTCTCGCGCAGATTGTTCATCATGCAGAGGAAACGCCCGTCGGGGGAAAAGCCGATCTCGTGCCCCGGCGAGAACACCTTGTCGAACACGACCTCCCAGTGGTCGTCATCGATGCGACCTACCGGATACTGGTCGGGTGAATCCTTGTTGAACTGCAGGAAGGCCACGGGATCGAAATTGCGCTCCGCGTCCAGAATGGCGATGCCGCCGCAAAGCCGAATGACGGTAGCGGCCCAGCGTCCGGTCGGATGCCAGATCGTCCCATCCGCGCCGGTGAGTGTATGGGGAGAATCGCCGGGGATGGTTCCTTCCTCGACGAACAGCTCCCCCATCGGCACCATTTCCCATTCGATCTTTTGCCCCTTGGTGCCGCGATAGTCGAACTGTCCCGTCCGAGGGTCGGGATAGATCTTCGAGATTTTGAGCGTGCCGCCCTGCTGCCAGCAATCCCGCAGATTGCTCGAATTGCCGGCCCAATCGTACCTCAACGCGGCAATGACCCTCGACGACTGACGGTCGAAGCAGGCGGCGATGTCCTTTTGCCCATCCGTCACGAAATAGGACTGGGCATCCTTGGGATTGATGGTCACATGCACGCCGAGGCCAAGTCCGGTCGTCTCCGACACGTTCTCGATCAACTCCATCTGCGCGCCGTCATAGCGGACGCGATAGATGTTGAACCCGGGCTCGGGCGTTTCCATCCTGGTATTGATGCCGTAGATCAGGCAGTTCTTGCCGCCCTGGGTACTGTTGACGAACTCGAACGAGTGATACGGGTCGGCGCTCGGAAATGCGCACAGGTGATGCGAGATCGGATTGTAGTCGCCGTAGGTCCAATACCAGATGGATGCCAGAACGCGATTGGTGTTGAGATCGAGCGCGTAGGTGCCGCCGCCGAGCTTGGTCGGGAGCAACGCAATCCATTTTCCCAGCCCGCGCCCGCCGACGTCGGAGCTTGAATCGACCAGCTCGCGCGTGATGTGATGGCGCTGCGCTTCCGCATACCGGCTGCCGCCGTGCTTCAGCCCCTGCTCCGATACCGATCCCGCGGTAATCCAGGAATGGCCGACCGCGGCCGCCTCGCCAGCCACCGCGGTGCCGGCCACCACTTTCAGCAGATTGCGGCGGTTGAATTTCGACTTGGCTGGAGACTCACGGACTAGCGCCGGAACCACTTGCGCCTTTTGCTGCAAATACTGTTGAAATTGTTGATGGTCGTCCGCGCCGACCTCAGCCTTCCTGCGAAGATAATCCTCGACTTGTCGGTTGCCGGCGGGCGCGCCCAGGCCCTGCTCTTCTGTTTCTAGCTCGATCCTCGATGTTTCCGCGCTTTTGTCTCTGACATTTGCTCGTTGTCTTGGCTCGGACATTTGCTGCCCCCAGCATTTGACCGCGGAAGTTGCAAGGTGATGGCGAGAGTGAGAAAAAGCGAGAGTGAAAAAGCTTGTCAGAGGCTTTGCTCGAAGTCAATATGACGAGCGCGCGTTCTGTTTCCAGGCAGCGACGCGCCTCGCGCCGCGGCGCGGACAAGGTCGATCGCGTTGCCGCGCAGCGCGCGTGAGAAAGCGACGCGCGGGATACCAAGCCGATGCGTGATCTTCTCTACATGGTCGCTGTCGCGGGATTGAGCCTCTCGGGACTCGCATCCTCAATTCGTCTGATAGAGTGGCTCATTCGTACCGACCCAAGGGTCATCGCTCAAACCGGCCGCTGGGCCGCTGTTGGACTCGCGGCTCTGTCAGCACCTCTGTTGCTTGCATTGCTGATCAATGAGAAATGGACGGCCGCGATGGCGCTTGGCGCCATCATGCTGCTTGCTTTCGCGTGCTACGGCCCGCGCCTGCTGCAGCGAATGACACGTTACCGCGTTGTGGCGGACTGGAGCGCCCCGGCGCCAACCGGAGATCTTACACCTGGGTTCGATACGAGTATCGGCGACCCGGAGCTGGTGCGGCGCTCGATCGCCGTTTTGGAGGAGTACCTCCGGCGCGCGGCCGGTTTATCCAATCAGAATGCGATCCACCCGCGTGCGATCGGGATGCAACATTCCGGCGGAGCTGGCAGCGCATCCCACAGCGGCAGCGCCCAAGATCGCATCTACCGGCCCATGTCACAATCGGAAGCGTCGGATATCCTGGGTCTTGGCCCGGATGCATCGGAAGGGCAGGTCAGGCACGCGCATCGACGCCTGCTGGAGTTGGTGGAGCAGGGGGGCTCGCCGTACCTGGCAGCCAAGATCGATGAGGCGAGAGATGCGCTCCTTATCCACCCGGGCCCACGCTCGGAGCCGGCCGCTTCCGCTCGCGCTCCCGCAAGCACCGGCGTGGGCTCCACGGCTGGGAGCTCAGGTTAACGGCCAATCGGCATGACTTTGTATTGCCGAGAGCGATGCGATTCCGCGGGCGCTCTGATTCGCACTGGAGTGCCGGGTCCCGCGTGTCATTTCGGCCGAGCGAGCTCGGCGGGGCACTCCGACCACAAGGGTCAACGGGAGCCCGGGAGCAGGGCTCGCTTGGACACACACGTGGGGATCGAAATTTCGCGGCGGATCAAAGCGGACCCCCGAAGATTGCAAGCGGCGACAAAATGCCTGAAGATTATTGCCATGCCCCCGCTAAACTCGATTCCCGCGAGACTGGCGAACGAGTTTTTCGAAGCCGTCCGGGAGTATCTGCGCTGGAGTTTGGGCGACCCGGAGCCGAGCATAACCGTCGATCGTTACCTTGTCCGGATCAGCCTGGTATGTGGACGTGTCGACAGCTTCACTGATCAACTGCCAGACGACGTGTTCTATGCTCTGTGCTTCTTGATGGGGGGCAGCCGGCATAAGCGCCTCAAAGATGAGCTTCGCGCGGACCGGACCTACACGACTGCCGCGCGTTGCTTTCTCGAATTGATCGAGGACAAGAAACGAAGCTGCTCGAGTTAGAGAGCAGGAGAGCGAGGGCTGGCGTGTCTTTTGACGAGGTCGAATCGCGGTTGTCACGCCATGCGGGCGCCGCCGACAAGCTCGGCGGGACCCCGTTGCCCCGTGCATCCACCTCACTGCTCGTTGCCAGGACGTGGATCGCAGGACAAGCACCGCTATGACGCGGTCCGCTGACGTCACATGATGCTCGAGCCGGCTCGACCATCCAGTTTTGATGCAGCTCACCTGCTCCGAGCGTCTCGCCACATCTATCTCGTCAATGCGGTTGTCGCATTTCTGTTCGCAAGCACCGCTCCCGTTGCGATCGTCTTGACGATGGGTCAGCAGGGCAAGTTGACCCAAACAGAGATCGAGTGCTGGCTGTTCGGCGCCTTTTTCATCAATGGGCTCATCTCGCTGATTTTGTGCCTGCTCTATCGACAGCCTTTGATTGTCCTTTGGACGATTCCCGGCACGGTCCTGGTCGGCCAGGCTCTCGACCACTTCACCTTCGCCCAGATCGTCGGCACCTATTACGCGACCGGCATGCTGTTGGTTGTCCTCGGGCTGAGCGGTTGGATCGGCAAATGCATGAGCCGAATTCCGATGCCGGTCATCATGGCGATGGTGGCCGGCGTATTCCTGCAATTCGGTTTGAATCTGATCTTTGCGATCCGCGATGCTGCCGTGATCGCGGGCTCGATGGCGATGGCGTTCCTGTTGCTGTCGAGCCTTCCGAGATTGGCGCGCCTGCTGCCGCCGACAATCGGCGCGCTCCTTGCCGGAGCGATGGCAATTGCCTGGGCGGGAGCATTCGACCTGCAAGCGCCGGTGGCGTGGAGCTTCATAAGACCCAAATTATATGCGCCGGAGCTCTCTTGGGCGGCGATGCTCGAATTGGTGCTGCCGCTCGCCATTACGGTGCTCGCGGCTCAGAATGCCCAGGGCATCGCGGTACTGGAGACGGCCGGTCACAGCCCGCCGGTCAACGTCATAACCACCGTCTGTGGAGTGGGCTCCTTGCTGACGGCTCCTTTCGGATCTGTCCCCACCTGTCTTACGGGGCCGGTCAACGCAATTCTCGTCAGCGGAGGCGATAAGGACAGGCACTACGCAGCAGGCGTCATGATGGCGTTCTTGGTGCTCTTTTTCGGCTTATTGTCCCCGGCGTTCACGCAATTGATGTTGGCGATGCCGAAGGGCTTTGTCGCCGCACTGGCGGGTCTGTCCCTGCTGAAAGTGCTGGAGCGGGCTTTCGTTGTCTCGTTCGCGGGCAGGTTTACTTTCGGCGCCTTGGTGTCGTTCCTTGTGGCAGTGGCCAATGTGCCGATATTTTCGATCGGCGCGCCATTCTGGGCCATCCTGATCGGCTCTGCGGTATCATGGTTGCTGGAGCGAACGGATTTCGCCACCGCCCCGGTATTAGACGATCAAACGGGTGGCCCCATACGATGATCAAAGTGGCAATCCGCAGCGGGCGCGAGCTGCGGGCGCAGCGATTTTCGCTCCCGCGCCACGCTGCGCGATCTTGAACGCCTGAGCGTCCGTGAAGCCTGTTCAGTGGTAATGCGCTGTAGGTGTGCTCCAAGGAGCCCCGGTTTCCGTATAGGACATCGGGGCTCCTGATCGACCGCCCCTTTTCCGCGGGGGGATTGGGGGAGCACCAGCGGTCAACCGAGGAGAAGCTTGCTCCATTTCGAGCAGCCTTGTCGAGTGGGCTTGGCAGCGGGAATAACAAAAAAAGAAAGAGCGCTGGGGGCTGGGGGTCAGCTCGACCAGCGCTCTCGGCCACCGTCGCCTAGTGCGCGGTAGTGCGGCGCCAGCGGTCGGCCGCCAGATTGCTCCTATTTCGCAGGGTTTGTCGAGAGCCTCGCAAGAGCACAAAGCCCCTGGCAAAGGTACCCGGGCAGACCCGACTATCGCTGCCGACCCTCCAGACGCGCTAAGATAATGCCGATTGCGACCGCTCCCGCGACGAAAATTATCGGCAACGAGGTATTTCATGGCCGACGGCACCGAGCTTTTCGAGATCATCCACACGACGCGCGCGATGCGGCGCCTCAAGCCGGATCCCGTACCCGATGCGCTCATCAAGCGCATCCTCGATGCGGGGCAATGCGCGCCCAATGGCGGGAATGCGCAACAGTGGCGCTTCCTCGTGATCAAGGATCGGGCGATAAAGCAGGCCGTGCAAGTCTGGTATCAGCGCGCCTTTGACGAGGTGGTCGGGCCGCATTACCGATCGAGCACGGCGCCGCCGGGAATGGATCCCGAGCGCTATCGGCGGCAGGCCGCCGCCGTGCAATATCTCACTGCGCATTTCCACGAGGCGCCGGTCTGGATCGTTGCTTGCCTCGAGCACGGCACCCAGCCGGCCAACCGCTGGTCAGGCGCCAGCATTTATCCGGCCGTGCAAAACATGTTGCTCGCCGCGCGCGCGCTCGGTCTTGGTGCCACGCTCACGACCCGCCATCTTCTCTATGAGAAGGAGACGGAGGCGGCGCTCGGCTTGCCGCCCGGCGTTCATTCCTATGCGATCATTCCCATCGGTTACCCGTTGGGAAAATTCGGGCCGGTGCGGCGCGGCCCGCTGCCGAAGGTCGTCTACAAGGATCGGTGGGGGCAGGCTTGGGATGGCGCGTGAAAGTGACGGCCGCACACCGAGCTCGTTCCTGATGCGCGGGTTTTCTTTCCTGGTGTGAAGGCGCAGCTTTGGTGTCGGCACTGTCCTCGAAGTTTTGTCTGCGCTGCTCGCGTGCGCGGACCAGGTTAATTGCGTGAGCTGGCGCGAGCTCAGGGCGCTTCTCGGCCCGGCCAGATCATGGCCGGTCAAGGCAGCGCTTGCGGCCGTTTTCGCTGCGGCGCTGCCGGCCTGCTATTATCTCTACAGCCATGGCTGGCTTCTGTCCTTCAATGAATGGATAAAAGCACAGGGTGCAGCAGGGGTTTTCGCCTTTGCAATCGTCTACGTGGCGATCGCGGTGCTCCTGCTCGCTCCCTCCGAGCTTTTGTGGGTTGCTGCCGGGGTCGTGTTCGGCGCCTGGGGCGTTCCTTTGGTGGTGGTCTCTGCGCTCGCCGCCTCGCTGATCGCGTTCTTTTTGTCCCGCCATGTACTTCGACCCAAGGTAAAGCTTCTCCTGGCAAAGCGCCCGCTGCTGCGCGCGATCGATGCGGCCATCGGATCGCAGAGCTGGCAAGTGGCGATCCTGGTGCGGCTCAATGCGCTGGTGCCGTTCAATTTCCAGAACTACTTCTTTGGGGCAACGGACATCGGGCTTGTGCCTTATGCCATAACCACGTTTTTCGGCATCATGCCTTTTGCCGCAATGTACGTTTATCTCGGCATAGTAGGGCGGAGCCTTGCGATCGAGGGCGGTCTTGGAGCTTCCAACATCGCATTGCTTTTGCTCAGCTTGCTGACAACGGCAGCCCTCATCTACCTGGTCGGCCGGAAGACGAAGCAGAAATTACAGGAAATGGGTGTGCCCGGTTGATGGAGCGCTGCGAATCGATGGGGGCCAAGCCCGGTAATGCCGCAAGCTCGGAGCAAGGCGCTGCCTTGGATTTGAGCGATGCCGGGTCTGCAACGCACCTTGTCCACTCTGCACTCTAAGAGTGCCATCGGCCGCGCCGCGTCCATGCTGCGTTGCGCCCGGGACGCACGCGTTTCGGTTAGCGCGCTCGGCGAATTGTGAGCTGGATCACACTTGGGCGCGGCAAGGCACTCGCACTGTGATCGAGATCACAACGGTTTTGTGCAACCTGATTTAGGCTGCGATCTGCGACAGGGGCTGGTGATCCTGCTGCGGCTCCCGGAAAGCGGAGACTCACATGCGCAAAAACACGAGTTTTGCAGTTGCAGCCGCAATGATCGGACTGGCCGTCATCTTCTGGGCGAGGTCCAGCGTCGTCGCAAGGAGTGCCGACGTCAGGACGAGCCATGGAGTGTCGTCCTATGTCGTCGGGTCCGGCTCATATCTGCCGTTTGCGGTCATGGAGCCGGTCTATTGAGCGGCCCTGACGGACCGGACATGCCGGGGCGCGGCCCCGGCGCATTGGCGATGAGATGCAACTCGATCGGTTAGGACGCCGCGATTTCATCGCGCTGCTCGGCGGCGCAACAGCATGGCCGCTCTCCGTACGCGCGCAACAAACGCGGCGCTCGGCCGCGCATCCGCGCGTTGCGTTCCTCGGCGCCGAGTCTTTTGCCACCAACCACCACTTCCTCGACGCATTCCGCGAAGGAATGAGGGAGCACGGCTACGTCGACGGTCAGAACATGACCCTGGTGGACCGTTGGGCCGAAGGACGAAGCGAACGCTTTCCTGAGCTTGTCGGCGAGCTCGTCGACTTGAAGGTCGATATTATTCTGGCGATCAGTCTGCCTGCGGCGCTTGCGGCGAAGAATGCAACCAGCACGGTTCCGATTGTCTTTATCGCCAGCGATCCGCGCGACGCGGGGCTCGTGCCGAGCCTCGCCCGGCCGGGCGGGAATCTGACCGGGGTCTCGCTTTCCCTCGGCGATGAGTTCAGCAGCAAGTGGCTCGAAATATTGAAAGAGGCGGTCCCGAGCGCGGTGCGCGTAGGCGTCCTTTCGAACGCGGTTAATCCTGCGAGCGCCCACTACCTCACCGTCCTGGGAAATGCGGCGCAAAAGCTGGGGCTCACGCTCCAACCTGTCGCAGTATCCGATCCAGCTCAGTTCGACAGCGCCTTCGCGGCATTAGCCGCAGAACGCTCGCAAGCCCTGGTGGTGGTGACCGACCCCTTGACCCTTCGCTACCGGGATCGGGTGGTCGAGCTTACGATCGAAAACCGTTTGCCGACGATGTATGGATTCCGCGAGTTTGCGGATGCTGGCGGTCTCATGGCTTACGGGGTGAATGTTCCTGACCTGTGTCGAGCCGCCGCCGTTTACGTCGACAAGATCCTCAAAGGGGCCAAGCCCGCGGACCTGCCCATCGAGCAACCGACTAAACTCAAGCTGGTCATCAATCTCAAGGCTGCGAAGGCACTCGGCTTGGAAATCCCCCCGATGCTGCTTGCCCGCTCAGACGAAATCATCGAATAACAACGCGGTCGGGCAGCGCTCCCTCATGCGCGGGAACGCAGTCGAGCTTGCGCTGACCGCGAAAACTTGTCTGAGCTGCCCATCCATCGTTTACCAAGAGCAAAGTCTTGATCGAATGGGATGGATCGAAGGGTCAAGCTCGGCAATGGCGAGCTTAATTTGGAGCCCCGGAGATTACTGTACGGCGAGCCGAAGCGAGGCAATGCGGATGCAGTCAGGCCCATTGCCACCCTCCCGCCATCGCGGCATGTTTTCGTCACACGATAGATGCCCATGGTTTCGCAGCGATTGGTCACAGTATTGCAATGCTTCGGCGCAGCCTTGGGGATTCCCGCGGCCGTCGCGGGGAGCTATTCGGCCTACCACAACTACTTTTCGGCCGAAGCCGCTTGCCAGCGGCTCTCAACCAACATCCTCGCCATCATGGAACGCAGGATTTCCGCCGAGAGCAAGCGCACGCTGCTCAGAAAGGACATCGCCGAGTTCGACAAGAGCTGCGGGGAGAGCGATCCGGATGCCCGCAGCGTATTCCAGGCGACGCTGCACGAGACGGAAAATGCGCTGACCGCGGCTGCGCCTGACGCCGCGGCGCTCGCGCAGCCACAACCCGCGGCGCGGTCCCCGGCTCGGCCGCCCGCGCCGGTGTTCGGCGCCGCGAGCGCGAGCGGCGACCAAGGCTGGGTGGCGCTAAGCCGCCGGCAGGCGGGCGCCTGGATTGTCAATTTTGACGGCTACGCAATCTCCGAAGCATCATTGCCGCCCCCCAATGCCGTATTGACCGCGCATCACCGGCTGCCGGTCTGGTCGGAAATGCAGGCCTCGGGTAACGACCAGACAAAATTGCAAGGCGTATTACCGGCGCGCGCCTGCGTGCGGATCCTGGCAACGCGCCGCGGCGTCGGCCGATTATGGGCCGAAATCGTGTCGTCTCCCTGTAACGGCTGGGTCGCGCTCGGTCGTCGTGAGGCGGGGACCTGGATCGTCAATTTCGACGGCTACGCGATCTCCGAATCGTCGGTGCCCCCTGTGGGAACCATATTGACCGCGCAGCGACAACTCCCGGTCTGGTCCGAACCGCAACTCGCCGCATCGAATGACCAGAGCAAATTGCAGAACGTAGTGCCGGCGCGGGGGTGCGTGCGGGTGCTGGCAACGCGTCCGGGCACCGGCCGCTTGTGGGCCGAGGTAGCGCCGGCGCCATGCTCGTGACCTTTTCCGGTTGCGCATCCGGGACGGAGCCCTGTTAGATAGACTATCTTCGATTACAGACCGAAGCAGCTTCTCGCACATCCATGACCGCGACAAAACAAGAATGGCCGAAGCGGATATATCACCGGAATCTTCCGCTTGCGGGAGAAGACCGCCTGTTGAAATCGTGGTAGTTTTCGGTGTACCGGAGCAGCCTCCGGCGGAGGCGCGATATGGATTGTACGCGTGCGTGCGAAATCCGGAAGGTGTCCCATGCCTGACGTAATCTACGAGATTGTGCAGCACGACGGCGGCTGGGCCTACAAGGTCGACGGTGTGTTTTCCGAAAGCTTCCCGACCCATGCCGAGGCGCTCGCCGCCGCGCAGGCGGCGGCCGAGGAGCAGGAAGTGCCCGGCCACACGGAGACCATCGAGTACGAGGACGAGAAGGGCAAATGGCACACGGAAACAGCCAGCGGCCGAGACCGCCCGCATACCGTCGTCAAGGACACCCTCGTCAAGAGCATGGGAGATGATTAGCGATGCAATTCCAGGTCTCACGCACAAGTCGCGCTGACTGCAGCGCCGCGGAGTGGGAAGCTCGCGTCGATCTTGCCGCCGCGCATCGACTGGCTGTCATGCACGGCCTGCACGAAGGGATCTTCAATCACTTGACCGAGGTGGTCCCCGGCAAACCCGATCGCTACTATCAGATTCCTTTCGGCCTGCACTGGTCGGAGGTCAAGGCCTCCTCGTTCATGGAGGTGGGAATCGGCGACGGCGAGGTGAAGCGCGGGAGCGGCGACGTCGAGCGGTCCTGCTATTGCATTCACGCACCAATCCATAAGACGCTGCCGCAGGCGAAAGCCGTGTTTCACACTCATATGCCTTTTGCCAGCGCGCTCACCCGTCTCGAGGATCCCCGCATCAAAGAGATCGGGCAGACGGAGGTCGGGCTGATGGACATGATTGCGTATGACGACAACTACACCGGTCCGGCATTCGATCCCGGGGAGGGCGAGCGCCTTGCCAGGGTGCTCGGCAACAAGATGGTGCTGTTCATGGCCAACCACGGAGTTACCACCGTGGGTCCGTCGGTAGCCGACGCCTACGACCGGCTCTACTACCTCGAGCGCGCGGCGCAGGTACAGCTTTATGCCATGTGGACCGGTCAACCTCTCAAGCAGCTACCCCAGGCCGTAACAGAGAGGACAAAGAAAGAGATCGGCGGCGCCGGTTTTTACAGAGGATCGACTCCGGCGGAACGGCACTTCTGTGCGCTCAAACGCATCCTCGATCGTGAGCAGGCCGATTACGCTTCCTAGGGCTGGTTTTCCAATTCTCGGGTAAGCGCGCATCCGCCGGCGAGCCGGGTCGGTGCCGGGTACGAGCTGCCCGCTCCACAGTGGTTCCGCACTACAGCTACGCCAGGTCGGGGGACACCGATTGCGTGGGCTGCGCAGCCCGGAGAGCTTATGGTCAACCTTTTCGACGACGTTCCTCCTCGTGCCGAGGAGGAGACTTTCACCGAGCTTCTCTCGCGCGAGGGCGTGCGAATCGAGCGGATCGTCTCGACCGGACAGTCCACGCCGCTGGATAAACCTCATTGTGAAGGACATGACGAGTGGGTCTTGCTTCTCGCCGGCGCGGCGGGTCTGCGCATCGAAGGTGAAGGCGAGCGCGGTCTTCGCCCGGGCGATCATGTGCTGATAGCCGCGCATCGATCCCATTGGGTGACGTGGACAGCAAAGGACGAGCCTACCATTTGGCTCGCCATACACTTTGCTTCCTCCCGGCCGTAGGCCGGACGACTGATGAGCTCCAGGGCAGTGCGGTCGGGTGTCCATCCCGGCCATGGCGATGTCCGATAGCTCAGTACGCGGCCCTGCCGGGGATGACCGCACGCACGCCGCCGCGCGGCTGATCGACATCCCCCGCCCGGCGCGGGATCAGATGCACATGGCAATGCATGACGCTCTGTCCCGCCGTCCTTCCGCAGTTCATGCCGATGTTGAAGCCCTCGACCGTGGTATCTGCAGTGAGCACGTTTCGCCGCACCTCGTCGAGCAGCAGGTCGATTGCCCGCCGCTCCGGCGCATGCAGGTCGAAATATGTGGGCGCGTGACGGCGGGGGATGATCAGCGCATGGAATGGGGTGACCGGGTGGGCATCGTTGAGGGCGAAGGCGAGCGCGTTCTGCGCAATGATCGGGCGGCGCCCGGGGTTGCAGAGGAAGCAATTCGACGGTTCGTCCGCCATGCGCGTGTTCTCCTGTAAGCTGTCCGCTTTCGCCAAAGAACTACGTCAGCGGCATCGCGCGCATCAAGGCACAAAGGGCGCTTTATCCCAAAGGATCCGGGCGGGTTCGTTGCACGGTCCGGCCGCTCCGGAGCGGGCAGGCGGGAGTGCAGCGGGGCGCGTTAAGCGACTGTTTGCACAGGAGGCGTAGCATCCTTGGCGAGTCGGAGCGCTCGGTGCGTGAAGGCTCGGTGGAGCGTATGCGTGATGCGTTGTAGGGCGTGCGGCGGCGAGCTGATCCTCGGCAGCGTGATTCCCGACCCGGCGGGTGTGCGTGGCTGTGAGCACCACACGTTCATTTGCTCGGAATGCCATGTCACGGAGCGCCGCGTGGTCTTCATCAGGCATGGGCGCGAGGATGACTGCCGGTCCGTGCCCGTCGAGGCGGTACCCGCCGTGCCGCCGGCACTCGCCGCGCAGGAGGAGCGTGTTGCGATTCCCAGTTTCCTCGGGCGTGTCGTAGCAAGACTACGCGGTCACTGAGGTCACGCTCAAGGCCGCGGAATGTGCGGCTCGATCTCGACCGCAACGACGGCAGCGCCGTGAGGAGCTCGATCAGCCTCGACAACGTCCCCTGTTCATGCTTTGTACAGAGCAGGTTGATTCGGGGGCGATCCCTAGAATGCCGCGCCAAAACATTGGGTTAACGGCCGAGCCGCCGGTTTTTCCAGCTCACCACGGGGGATGTACAACCGGCGCGGCGTATCTCGCAAAACTCAACGTTCAGCAACGGCGTGCGGTCGAGCACGGTGCCCAAGATGGGCGGCCCCTCCTCATCATTGCCGGCGCGGGCTCCGGCAAAACCAATACCCTGGCGCACCGCGTAGCCCATCTGATCGCCTCAGGGGCCGATCCGCGCCGGATCCTGCTGCTGACTTTCTCGCGCCGTGCCGCGGTCGAGATGGCGCGCCGCGTGGAGCGCATAACTGCCGCGGCGCTTGGCGCGCATCGCGGAAAAGTGCCGCAGGCGCTGCCTTGGTCCGGGACGTTTCATGCCGTCGGCGCGCGGCTCCTGCGTGAATACGCGTTCGAAATCGGACTCGGCGTCGCATTCACTATTCACGATCGCGAAGATTCGGCCGATCTCATGAATCTGGTTCGCCACGACCTTGGGTTCTCGAAGACCGACAAGCGCTTCCCGATGAAGTCGACCTGTCTTGCGATCTATTCGCGTACGATCAATGCCGAAGCTCCGCTCGCGGGGGTGCTCGGCAGCCGGTTTCCATGGTGCGCGGAGTGGGAAGCGGAGCTGCGAAGGCTGTTTGCTGCCTACGTCGAAACCAAACAGAAGCAGAATGTGCTCGATTACGACGACCTTCTGCTCTACTGGGCGCAGATGATGAAAGAGAGAGAGATCGCGGAGAATCTCGCCGCGCGCTTCGATCATGTGCTGGTTGACGAATATCAGGATACGAACCGGCTGCAGGCTTCAATCCTGCTGGCCTTGAAGCCGAATGGAAACGGTTTGACGGTCGTCGGCGACGACGCACAATCGATCTACTCGTTTCGGGCCGCTACCGTCCGCAACATTCTCGATTTTCCCGATCACTTCAGCCCGCGGGCGGAGATCGTCACTCTGGAACGCAATTACCGATCGACGCAGCCGATCCTGGAGGCAGCGAACGCGGTAATTGACCTCGCCGAGGAACGCTTCACCAAAAACCTGTGGTCGGACCGCGCCTCGGCCGAGCTGCCACGGCTTGTGAGTGTGCGCGACGAAACGGATCAGGCGGGCTACGTGGCGGACAGTGCATTGCAACATCGCGAAGCAGGCATAGCCCTCAAGCACCAGGCTGTACTCTTCCGCGCCTCGCATCACAGTGCGCAGCTCGAGATCGAGCTCATGCGCTGCAACATTCCTTTTGTGAAATTCGGCGGTCTGAAATTTCTTGAAGCGGCGCACATCAAGGATGTTTTGGCTTGTCTGCGGTGGGCAGAAAACCCGAGGGACCGGGTCGCCGGTTTTCGCGTGATTCAACTCTTGCCGGGAGCGGGTCCGGTAACGGCAGCGCGTCTTCTGGACCGCATCGCCGAGACCGGAGATGCGCTGGCAGCGATTGGTGCCTTCGTCCCACCGGCAGCGACCATGGAGGCATGGCCGGCGTTCATCGAGCTCAATCGCGCTCTGCGAGCCAAAGCTGTCGGATGGCCCGCTGAAATCGAGCGCGTTTGCCACTGGTATGCGCCGCATCTGGAGCGCCTGTACGAGGATGCGGTCGTGCGGCAATCCGATCTTGCGCAGTTGGCGCAAATCGCTTCGACCTACGCGACCCGCGAGCGGTTTTTGACCGAGCTCACTCTCGATCCCCCGGATGCGACAAGCGACGAGGCCGGCAGGCCGCTTGTGGACGAGGATTACCTGATCCTGTCGACCATCCACTCCGCCAAAGGGCAGGAATGGAGCGTAGTCTCCATCCTGAACGTGATCGACGGTTGCATCCCTTCCGACCTGAGCACGGGCAGCGCCGCCGAGATCGAGGAGGAGCGCCGATTGCTCTATGTTGCGATGACCAGAGCCAAGGATCATTTGCACCTCGTCCTGCCGCAACGTTTCTTTGCGCATCAGCAGAGGGGCAATGGTGATCGGCACATGTATGCGACCCGCACCCGGTTCATCCCCGATTCAGCTCTGAGCTTGTTTGAGAGCTGCTCATGGCCAGGTGCGGCGGCACAGGCCCGTTCTTCGCGCCAGTTGCAGCGCGGCATGGTCAATATCGGAGCACAACTGCGCCGCATGTGGAGCTGAAGAGCTTCAGCGGCGCGGAGGGGGGAGCTGTTTGCTCCGGCAGTGTGCTCTCTGCGCGCTCCCGAAGCCGCTTTGAGGCGGCAACCAAAAATTAACCGCGCCTGGGCAATGTCCGGTTGGTCACCGCCCGGTGACCGACCGGAGCGAGGGGCAGACCGAGGGGAGCTCATGGCAACTGAAATGCTCAGCTACAATCAGCTCGGTGAGCGTCTGAGCTGCTCACCGGAGGCGGCCCGAGCCTTGGTGAGGCGGCTGCATTTGCCCCGTCAGAAGGCGAATGATGGCAAGGTTCTCGTGTCCATCGATCTGAGCGAGATCAACCACAATCCGAAGCCCCGGTCATCGGCCGGTCACCGGTCGGTCACCACGTCGCTCAAGGCGCTCGATGCGTTGCAAGCGAAAATCGCCGGGCTCGAGACTGCCATGACCTCCAACCGAGCGGACTTCGAGCACGAGCGCGAGCGCTTGGACCGGCTTATCGTGGAGCTGTTGCAGACGAAGCTTGCCGCCCAGAGAGCCAAGGAAGCCGTGGCCCGGCTTGAAACCGAGCAGAAGGCCCTGCGCGCGCGATCCTGGTGGCGCCGGCTTGCGAGTTGGCCTCGTGTCCTGGGCACGGATGTGGCTTTGGATGGAGCGGACCGAGGAAAAAAGAGCACGGGTGACGATCCAGTGCTTCCGACCCCAACGGTCCTTCCCCCTAAGTGCGGTAGCTCGGCAGCGGCGTGATCTGCGATAGCAACGCGGGATAACGGCAGCGCAGCCCCAAACGGGAGCTCCGGATGCGGTTGCCCAGGAGCCGCGCGCCGCTCGACACTACCCTTGTAACGTCGGATGCCCTGCGTCGTGCAAGCCTATCCCAGCAACTGGACGCAATCTTCCGGAAGTTTAAGCTGCGCCGCCTCTTGCCCCGTTGCAGCGACGACCTCCTCAATGACATAGCCAAATACCTCCTGGCCCAATAAACGCCGTTCCAGCTCGATCTTTGCTTCTGACCCGCTAATTGCGGATACTGCGTATCGAAGCCGGACGACGCTGCCGTCCCGGGCCGCAAAGCTGACCGTAGTTTTGAATGGCCACTGCATTATCATCTCCCCCGTTCGTTCGTCGCGTTATTTGCATCGCTCAGGTTTTAAGAAACTCTTACGCACTGCTTGCGGTGCGATGGTCGGACGGCGCAAACGCGCCGGTCGAGAGCTGCGATATGATCGCCCAACCCTACCCAGCTGGCGTGCCTGCGCGCATACGCGATGCAGGATGGTCAGTTCTCTTTCGTCCTGCTTGCGCACCAGCAACCGCTTGCGTTGTTCGTCGCTGCCCGGCGCATCGCTGCGGCTTCGGTGGCCGCTCGATTCAAGATCGTGGTTATGCCTCAGAGGAACATTGACTCAATCTTGCCACTCACATGCGATACATGATCCGTCGTTGCCTGATTTGAGCCCCCCAAGGACATTTCGGGCAGCAGGCTCCGGCGCGGCTCAACCTCCCGCCGGGGCTTTTCGTTTTTTTGCTGGCCAAGACGCAACCCCGGTATGAAGCCGCGCGAGGGAACGCGTTGCCGACCGGCACGCCCGATACGCTTTGCTCCAAAACCGTCATGGGACATCCGGCATCGCGACGCTCTCAAGCAGCCCGTCGACAACGCCATGAAATCTGTCCCAAGGGGCCTCCCGGTCGCTCTGGTTGCGAACGATGATCGGATTACCGGCGTAGAACCGCTCGTACAGCATGTGACGGCCGGCGAATTCTGAGCCGATCAGGTCCCACACCAGCTTGTAGAGCTTGTACCGTGCCGCTGCTTGCATGCTGGCGGTCCCCCACCAGCGCTCGAAGCGGTCCTTCAGGCTCGGGTCGGCGAGCAAGTCGATGCTCGCCGGCATTTGCAACGGCGCGGCGCCCGCCAGCGTGCGCAATGTATCGATGATGTCCGTATGGTGCTCCTGACACCAATTCAGCGCGGCGTAGACGATGCGCCGGTTCGGCGTCACGAATCCCTCGGGCCAGCTCTCGGCCGCCCCGATCTGCCCGCTAACAAGGCCGCCGATGGTCGCTTCAAGGGCAGCCAGTCGCCCGAGCGACTCGCGCACCGCGGGCACCTGATCGACGCCGTTGGCTTGGCACATCCGGCTTGCCAAGCCGACGACAAGGCCCATCTTGGCCCAGAAGCGGATATTGGATTGCTGGTTCTGGTAGACGTTGGCAGGCGTCTCGATATAGATGCGCCGCGACCAGGCGCCGTTGTTGTGCAGGAATACCCGCTCCCACGGAATCCTGACGCGGTCGCACACCAACACGGCGTCGTTCTCGTCGAAGCGGTAGCTCAGCGGATAATCGGCGGCGTGACGGGCGCGGCGCTCATAGGGCTCGCGGGCCCAGAACGACACGCCGGGCGCATTGTTCGGGATAACGGCGGTGATGCTCTCAGCCTTGCGGCTGTCATCTATGGGGGTGAGATTTCCAATGTAGACCTCGTCCCCGAAGATCGCGCCGGTGGCCAGCATCTTCATGCCCGACACGACCACACCCGAATCGTCCTCGCCCACCACCTGCAACGTCGGGTCGTCGCGCACCACGCCGGTATAGATTTCGCGATCGCGGATGCCGGATGGCGGTGTCACCGCGAAGGACAGGTAAAGATCATCTTTGCGAGCGCGCTCGTAGAAGCGGACGAGATTGTCGCCGAAACCGGGCGTCAACCGGTTGAGCAGCTCCGGCCGCATCGCCAGGCCGGTGACAAGGCCGGCAACATGATCCGGCGATCGGCCGATCAGCCCGTAGCTGGCATCCGCTATCGCCTTCATCGCCCACGCGCGGCGGCCCAGATCCTCGCGCGTGCGGCAGCGCAGCCACGGCAGGCCTATGCGCTCGCCATTCTCCTCGAAACTGAACAGATCGCGCTTGTCCGCGTCGGCTTTGAGGTCGTACAGCGCTGCAATGGTGCGTGCACCGTTGCGGAAGGCCGGATGCGTTGTAACGTCATCAACGCGCTCGGCGCCAATGTAGACAACGCGCCCGTCCCGCATTCGTTCGAGCGTTTCCTTCCCGGTCGCCAGCATCCAGTACCTCCGGCCTCGTTTACCGGCCGACGACGCCGTAGCGCGCACGAACACTCGGGAGCAAGCTATGATTGCCCGCCACCCGAGCTGATCGCCGGCGCCAGCTGCGCAGGCAGCGCCGTTACGTGGTGCACGGCTCGGTGGAACTGCTGGCGCGCTCGGCAATTGGCTACTCGGAGGTACGCGCATGGCCAAAGCCGACACCCGAACCAGGGCAGGTGAGTGCTGCCGGATGGCTGTCCTCGCCCCCAGCGCGGCTGACCGCGCAACCTGGCTCAAGCTGGCGTTCGACTGGGTCGCCACGACGGAAACGACAAAGGACGCGCGCACTCAGCGAATGGATGTGGTCGGACGGGCGGGGGCAACCAGCCGCCCGCGCGACCCGCCGTGTGCCGACGTGCGGCCAAATGGGCGCCGTACGTCAACAAGGGGCTAGGTCGAATGGCTCGTGCAGCTCTGTCCCCTTAACAGCACACCGGCAATTTCTTAGATGCTCATTGCCGAACTTCTAAAAATAAGACTTGCGCGCCCTATGCGAATCGATGCAGTTCTATTTGCATAGCTGTTGGTCGCGTCCGCTTTGCGGCTCTTGGGGACAACAGTATTCTCCCTTCACAGTTCAGTTCCTCGTGGCGGCGCAGACGGTCTCGCGCCGACTGATTGAACACGCTTACGGCCAAAAGGGGATCGCATGCAAAGATGGATCACGGGCTGTGTTGTGGCGGCCACGCTAGCACACTGGGCGGTTGTCATAAGTTTTTTGCGGCTTGCCTCAGCCCAATGAAACCAGACAACCGCAGGTCGGAGCGGTACACGTCCATTTAAGCGGAAATTTCGCGCGGACGGAGCGCGCCAACCTCGAAGGACTCCGAGCGCCTGTTGGAGCTCGAAAGGACGGCAAGGCGCCTGAACGCCCGGGCGACCCAAGGCGATGAATGTCATCCGATGGAGCACTCGAGCGCAGCGTCGAAGCGAGCGATGCGCTGACGTCAGCCGACTGCCGCCCGCCTCTCAGCGGCGCCCTACACCCGGGAAGCCGGAAGAGCCAAACCCTAAAAAGGCGCGCGCGCGAGCTAGCTTTTCGAAAGTCCGCCTTCGATCACGCGAAGCATCGGCCGTGATCTTGGGTCAGCGCTAACTGGCTCCCAGGCAGGGCTTTCCACATTCAGCAAGTGAACGACTTGCTTGAGCTCGCCCAGCATCGCGTCAGGGCTGATGCTCGCCCGGGCGATCTGCTGGCATTGTTTAGCCGCTGCAATCAGGGCGGCTCGTTTGGCCGAAGCTCCAAGAGATGGCTCCTTCAGCTCTTGACGCAGCGCCTCATAGAATTCGGACGCCAGCAGCTGGCATTTGACCAGCGAGGCACCGCCGGCAACGCTGCATGATATCGTGGCAAGTGCCTGTTGGCCCAGCTCGATGAGTTGCGAGGACATCGCTCGGGATCTCCGACCTTAACCGCTGCGACGCTGGTTACCTGATTCGGAACCTCGTTGGCGATCCTTTTGCGCTGGCTCGAGCGGGGGAGTGCGGCAGTAGGTATTCGCTCCATAGCGACCGCCATTAGCGAAAGCGGGGGGCCTCCTACGAGGATCGAGGCGGTTTCGTCGGCAACCTCGCGGAAATTTTGCTGCCGAGTAACCGGAAGGTCACACCCTATCCGCTGCCGGATGGTAAGGTCGGAATGCTCGCAATTAACGCAGTGCTTGTGATCGCGCTGAGTAAGATCAATCGGCCGCTCGGGTATTGGAAGCATTGATGAAGCCGAGAAGCATCCTTTTGGCGGCTGTGGCATCGCTTCTCTTTACGCCGTCAGCCGAGGCGCAGGGCTTCAATCAATTCTTTGCTTTTGGAGACAGCACGACGGATACCGGCTGGTTCGCCCATGCGTCCACCGGTATTCCTGCTATCGACGCGTTAGTTGCAAATTCGTTGGCGCAGGGCGGCAACGCCCATTTCACTGGCCCCGGGCCAGGCAATGCCCAAATACTTGCGGGTTTTTTTGGCCTGTCAGCTAATGCTGCGAACACACCAGGTGGAACAAACTATGCAATCGGCGGCGCCCTCGACAATTCGGCGCTGGGGCCGGGATTGGAAAATCTGTTTACGGCTTTTACGGGACCTAATCCAAGTCTTCCCGGCACTGCCACGCAAATCCAGAACTATCTGACCTCGGTAAATGGTCATGCCAATCCCAATGCACTGTATTTGATTGGCAGCGGTGGAAATGACGCCACCCTTGCGGCCCTCTTATTCTCCTCACCGGCCCAAGCAAATGCCTTTCTCCTGGCAGAGGCCAGCGCGCTGGTCAGCAGCGTCGCTCAGCTTCGCGCCGCCGGAGGGCACTACATCGTCGTTACCGACGAATATGCACCCCCCTCTGCCGATGCCACCCAAGTCGCCTATGGGAAGACGCTTTTGAACGCAACTTGGAGAGGCCTGGCAGGGGCGGGAGTCAATTTCATTCCGGCGGATACCCTTTCGGTCGTTGCCGTCGTGGAGAAGAACCCTCTGATGTTCGGTATCACCGCGCCGACAACTTCCAACGCGTGCATTAAGCCCGCGGCGTGGCCTTTCGATTCGGGGTATGGGTTTCTCTGCGCGCCGACTACCACGCCCAGTCCGAATTATGGGTATCTGGTGTCTGCCGATGCCACGCAGACCCACCTCTACATGGATGGCACGCATCTCACGCAAGCGGGCCAATTGATCGTGGCCGACTACATATACAGCCTGATCGTGGCCCCGAGCGAGATTTCCTATCTCGCCGAGGCTCCGGTGAAAACGCGAGCGACGGTGATCAATACCATCGATAATCAGATCGCAGTCTCGCTCGGTCAGCCTGGTATTTATCACGCATGGGTCAGCGGCGATGTGTCCTGGCTCAAGATGACTACCCCGTACAGCGGGTTCCCGGATGACCCGGGTACGCCCGTGGCGGCGGTCGCCGGATTCGATTTCAGGCTCACGCCCAACTGGCTGCTCGGCGTCGCCTTCAGTACCGGCAGGACCAAACAGACGTTCAGCCTGGGCGGCGATTACACGCTTCGCGAGAACGCGGTCAGCGGCTACGCGGCCTATCTCAACGGACCGTTCTGGGGCAACATCGTCATAAGCGAAGGCAGCTTGCATTACGACACCAATCGTCAGGTCCCGATCGGTATCACCGTTCAACCCAATTACGGCAGCACGTCGGGAAGCAACCCCTCTCTGTTCCTGGAGACGGGTTATAATTTCACGACACCGCTCGGCTACGCTTACGCGCCATACCCGACAAAAACTCGAGCTCCGGTTGCTGCGTTCAACCTTGTGCACGGCCCTGTCGCAGGAATCACATTCCAGCGCGTGAAGGTCGACGGATTCGCTGAAACCGATGCCTTCGCTGCTCTCGGCGGGTTCACTGCCCTCTCGTTTTCCGATCAGACCCGCAAGTCGGCAGTGAGCGAGCTGGGCTACAAGGCTACCATGAATATCGGCTACTGGCAGCCCTTTGCCAAGCTGGTGTGGAACCATGAAATGGATCCCAACACCGATCGTCAGGTCACTGCCTTTCTGACGACCTCGACCGTTGCTCCCGGTTATTCCCTTCCGGCTGTATATTTCGGAAGAAATTGGGGTAGCGCCTCGGTCGGCACCGGCCTGAAGCTGGCTCAAAACGTCACCGCATACGCCGCGTTCGACAGTCAATTTGCCGAGCACAATCTGACGATCTACGGCGGCCAAGTCGGCTTGAACATCGCGCTCGATCCGCTTTTCTACGCGCCCGCGCCGCTCAAGGCGGGTCGAAAGTAGTAGCTACCAGGATGGTTCGGCGGATCGCGATAGCAGCGGTCCCTGCTGCGCTGCGCGCTGTACCGATACGGCCCTTAAGAGGGGGTCATTGCAATTCGGCAGAGTATCAAGTCGAGCGGCTACCTCGGCTGCCGCGAGCTCCGAACCGATTCATGGGACCTCGGATTATTCCCGTTGTGCAAAAAAGCCGAGTGAAAGCGTCAGAAGGGCGTAGGGGCTAGAAAATCCACAGCGCATCGGGGGGAAACTCTACGGAATAGAGCTCGTGCTTGAGCGGCGCGGTCACATGGGCGCGCACCGCGAGCTCGTCCTTGGCGAAGAGGAGCTCCCAGTGCTCGCCGATATACATCTGCGCCTTGAGGGACATTGGTATCCGGTTCGGGCGCGCGAGCCCGCCTCCCAGAATCACCTTGTCCAGGCGGATTACGCCGGTCGCTTTCTCGCCGATTGCTGCCGTGGTACGGGCGACGCCTTCCAACCGCACCCCCTTGACCTCGATCACGGCCCGCTTATCCGCCTTCTCGACCAAGGTGCCTTCGAGTCGATTGTTGGCGCCCATGAATTCCGCGGCGAACAGCGTGGCCGGCTCTCGATAAAGATCGATCGGCGATCCCTCCTGCTCGATCAGGCCGTGATTGAGCAGGATGATGCGGTCGGCGATCGCCATCGCCTCGACCTGATCGTGGGTCGCCAGCAGGGCGCAGAGCTTGAGAGACGTAATGAGATGGCGCAGCCGTCCACGGGCCTCCTCGCGCAACTTTGCGTCGAGATTGGACATCGGCTCATCGAGCAGGATGACGGCGGGCTCATAGATCAGAGCGCGCGCGAGTGCGACCCGCTGCTGCTGGTCGCTCGAGAGCTCGTGCGGATAACGATCCGCGAGGTGCGCGAGCGCGACACGGTCGAGCGCGATTGCGACGCGGCCCCTGATATCCTCTGCCGGGACTCGGCGCATCTTGAGCCCGTACGCCACGTTTTGGAACACGGAGCGATGCGGCCACAGCGCGTAAGACCGCAATACGAGAGCGAGCCCGCGTGTCTCGGCCGGTAGCTCGAGCCTCAGATCGGCGTCGTACAGCAGTTTTCCGCCGATGCGGATCGAGCCACGGTACGGGCTTTCCAGGCCGGCGACGGCGCGCAGCAACATGCTCTTGCCGCTGCCCGGGGGGCCGAGCAGAGCGACCACCATTCCGGCCGGTACGGTCACCGATACGCCCTTGAGGATCTCGGCCTCGCCGCATCTGAGCGCCAGCTCACTGACGGTGAGGTCAGCCATGGAGACGCACTCCTAGCCGGTCGGCAAACAAAAGACCCGCGCCGATCATGACCAGATTGACAACCGACAGAGCCGAAACGAGATCAAATGCGCCCTTACCCCAAAGCGACACCAGCAGCGAGCCGATGACTTCAGTCCCGGGTGCGAGCAGGTAGATGCCGGTTGAATATTCTCGTACGAAGATAAGAAAGATGAGCGCCCAGGCTGCCAGGAACCCATTGCGAATCATCGGCATGGTGACGTCGAATCGCACGCGTGCGTCCGTGGCACCAGCAGTGCGGGCAACGTCCTCGAGTTGCGGATCGACGCGGCGGAACATGCCGGACACGAGCTGCACACCGTACGCGAGCCAAACCAACATGTATGCGAGCCACACCGAGACGAGCGTCTCTCGCAGCGGGGCGAGCGGCTTGAAGAGCAGAAACGCCCAAAGCAGCGCAAGTCCCGCAACCAGTCCCGGCATGGCGCGGGGCAGCATCACTACATAGCCGACTGCCCGCGCCCAGGCCGAACGCCAGCGATGAATGGCGAAGGCAATGGAGGTGTAGACGACGACCGCAGCGGCACCGCCAATGAACCCGATCGCGAGCGTGTTGACGATGCTTCGCTTCACGTCCGCATGATCGAGCAGCGCGCGATAGTGATCGACCGTGAGCGCCCCCGGCAGACCCATCCCTTCGCCCTGGCTCTCGGCCAGTGATCGCAGCGCGATTGCGACGAGCGGCACCAGCACGGTTGCGGCCAACCAGAGGGCGATCGCGAGGAACGCCGGCCAGCGCCAGCCGCCGAGCTTGAGCCGCGCGGAGCGCATGATCCTGGTGCGAGGCGCGACAGGGCGCTGCGTCTCGTTCAGGAGCAGCCGAAGTATGAAGACGAGCGGCAGTGCTATGGCGGCGATGATAACGCCGACGACCGCCATGAGCTGATAAGGCGACGCCGCCGGCTGGTTGCCGAGCTTGTAAAGATAGGTCGAAAGGACGAGCAGACCCTGCGGATCGCCGAGCACCAGCGGCAGGCCGAACAGCTCGAAGCCGAGGAGAAAAACCAGCACTGCGGCAAACAAGATTGCCGGCGTCGCCATTGGCAGGCTCACGTCGAGGGCCGTTCGCCAGGGGTTTGCGCCGGCGCTGCAAGCTGCCTCCTCGGCATCGCTGCCGCGGCCGCGCAAGTCCGTTGCGACACAGAGATACGCATGCGGCACATGCGTGAGTCCTGCAATCGCGACCAGAAAGGGAAATGAATACAGGTTCCATGGCGCCGCTCCGGTCCATTGCCGGAATGTCACGGTCAGAATGCCGGCCGGTCCGAGGGCTGCGACGTAGCCGAAGGCCAGCACCACCGCAGGGAGGAAGAAGAGGAGCAGGATCAGCCGCTCGAGCCAAAGCCGTCCGGGAACATCGGTGCGCACCATCACGAAGGCCAGCACTGCGCCAAGCGGCACCGCGATCAGCGTCATGCTGGCGCCGAGCAGCAAGGTGGTGCCGAATGCGATGGCAAAATCGCCGTCGGCGAAAACGAAACGGTAGGCATTGACGCCAAGCCGCGCGTTCGAGGCGAAAAACGGCCCGGTGAGGAAGCTCTGCCAGAGCACCAGAGAGAGCGGAACAAGCGCCGCCAATGCAGTGACGCTCGTGCTGAGGTAGCGATAGGACGGGAGCGAGGTGGCCGCTCGGCCCAACTGGGAGCTGAGGTCATAGGTGATAAAGCGTCCGGTCGCGAAGTAGGTCGCCGCGCGATGCGCCCATCGGGTGATGCGATAGACGCTGACGAAGCCCCAGAACGCGAAGGAGATGGACCCGCGAGCCGCCCATGCATTGACGCGATAGATGAGGAAGGAGCGCCAGGACGCGACGGAAATTGTCGCTCGAGCCGCCCATGCGCTGAAGCCATGCACGATGGCGGAGCGCCCGGTCGTGAAGGAATTGGTTGCTCGATGCGACCATGCGCTGACGCCATACACGACGGCGGAGCGCCGGGTCGCGAAGGAGAGGGCCGCCCGGCCGGTACCTGCGCTGACGCGATCGACAATGACGGAGCGCGACAACGAGAGGAAAGGGGCCGCTCGATGCGCCCATGCGCTGGCGCCATACACCGTGGCGGAGCGCCAGGTCGCGAAGGAGAGGGCCGCCCGGCCGGTGCCTGCGCTGATGCGAGCGACAATGACGGAGCGCCATAACGCGAGGGAAGGGCCGGCTCGATGCGCCCATGCGCCGACGTCATACGCCGTGGTGGAGCGCCAGGTCGCGAAGGAGAGGGCCGCTCGGCCGGCGCTTGCGCTGATGCGGTCGACAATGAAGGAGCGCCGCAAAGCGAGGAAAGCGGCGGCTCGATGCCCCAATGCGTTGATGCCATACGCCGTGGCGGAGCGCCTGGTCGCGAAGGAGAGGGCGGCTCGGCCGGTACCTGCGCCGACGCGATCGACAATGACGGAGCGCCATAACGCGAAGAAAGGGGCGGCTCGATGCGCCCATGCGCCGGCGCGATAGATGGTGGCGGAGCTCCAGGTCGCAAACGAGGTGATCGCTCGAGCCACCCATAGGTTGACGCGATCGACAACGAAGGAGCGCCACAGCGCAAAGAAAGAGGCTGCCCGATGCGCCCAAGCGCCGGCGCGATAGATCGCGGCGTGGCTCCAGGTCGCGAAGGAGATAGTCGCTCGGGCCGCCCATGCGATGACGCGATTGACGATGACCGAGCGCCAGAACGCAAAGGCGAGGGCCGCTCGACCCGCCCGTGCGCTGGCACGATTGACGACGAAGCGCCGCAGCTCGAACGAGATCGCGGCTCGACCCGCCCATGCGCCGGCGCCATAGCTGATGGCGGCGCGCCAGAACGCGAAGGAGCTGGTCGCTCGAAGGCCCCACCCGATCCTGCCGAGCCTCTGTACCTTCATGACAGTGACGGGCTTTACGGCCCTTTCATCGCGGTTTGCCGCTTCTGATGGATCAAAACTCTCCTCATATGAGAGCAATGACGATGCTCGACGACGGCTCGATCAGGGCGATCGCATTATTTGCATCAACCGCATAACGCAGTCCCTTGAGTTTCTCGAGTTTGCCTACAAGAGCATCGGGCAGCGGCTTGGTAGCCTGGGCAGGCACGCGCGCCCACACGGCCATCTTTGCTGTCGCGTTTGCATGTTTTCGCGGAATTTTCAAAAACTCTCGGATGAGCTCCGCCTCTTCCTCCGTCAGGTAGAAACCAGCGACGACCTTTGGTGGCACGGAAACTGTCGGTTGCGGGATCGTGGAGACGGTCGGCTGTTCAGTCCGCGCAGTTTCGTTTAATTTGGCGCGCGTCGCGTCGACAGATCTTTCAACTCTGGCAAGCCGATCGTTGACCGCCGAGAGGCTCGCCATCACGGATTCCAGCTCGCCCCGGGCATTACCGATCTGGCCAAGCATTACGGCGACGGCAATACCTGATAGCGCGGCCAGACAGGCTATAACGGCCAGCCCGATTTTCAGCAGCGCACGCGCATCCAACCCGGGTCCGTGAATGGTCGTGTAGTCGCTCATAAGGGCTCATGCCACCGGTGTACTGGCGCTCACGGAGCATCTTACGCTCTATTGGCTTGCAAGAGAATTGTGCTACTTTGGCTGGCCGACTTCACAGGAACACGCACATGGCTGCATCCTCGCAGGATCTCACTTTCTTGCGCGCGGACATCAAGCGTCAGCAGGAAATTGCCCAGGAAGTCTCGGAAGAGGCAGAGAGACTGGAAGTCGTACTAAAGGAGACAACCGTCCCCCCTGAGCTCAAGGCGAAATTGGAGGAGACCAAGGACTCGCTCCTGCGAGTTGCACGCGGCCTGGCGGCGAACGCGAGGGCCATGTCGACTTCTTCGCTCATCGTCAGGTGGGTTGTGAGGCTCTATGCGATCGCAGTCGCCATGACTCTCGGGTACCTCATATTTCGCGGAATCTGGCTTAAAGAGGATACGATCACTAACATTTCAGAGGTTATCAAAATTGCGATCATTCCAATTCTTACGCTTGTGATCGGGTATTACTTTGGATCATCAAAGGCCGACTGAGCTAAGCCCTCATCCGAAGGCCGAGCGATACAGGTTCCGCGATCGTCAAGCGAGCCGCGAGCTGCCGGGATAGTCCCGTGCGCACCGACGTGCCGGCCGAGCTCCTCGGCCTCGCCGACAAGGGGATCGAGCAGCTATGCCAAGCCTCGCTCGTGGCACATAGCTGCTCAGAGCGTGCGCGCCGGTAGTCCGGACCTGGCAAAAGCCTACCCGCGTAGGAACCGCGGAGCCGTTACGCTCGCTGGCGAAGCGCAGCCGCGACCCGCCGTCCCACCGGAACTCCTACGAACACCAGGACCCAAATCGTCGCGAGCACACCCGCATTGACGGCCATGATCTTCCAGACACGAGAACGGAGTTGATCCATTTCAGTGTCGAAGATGGCCTTTGCCCTTTCGGTGCAGTAATAATACTCGTGGCTGATGTCCGCGATCCTCTGGCCGTATTGTCCATTATCGGCTTGCAGCCTTTCTCGCTTCATGTTGCTGCTGCTGTAACAGCGCTGTAATTGAAGCGTGTACCACTCGTCGCGGCCGCCTACGCTGCTGCTCCACAGCCACCCGCCGAAGCCCGCGAGCCACAGCAGGCACAGCACAATGCCGAGCCAACGCCAACCGCGCATGGCCACTGCTCCCGATGCTGATCGTCAGCGTCTCTATGTCATCGTATTTCCAGTCAGCTTCTGACCTGCCTCAGAGGAGAGCGCGCTCCACGGGAGCGCAAAGTCCACTGGGGACCTGATGCCCGCGTATCGGTGCCATCGCACGGCCTTGGAGACCTGGACCCGCGTGCTCTTCCGGCGACATCGACCAAAGCTGCCGATCGGCAACAGCGTCGGCTCGTCATGCTAACACCGTTGTCTCGTGAAGACCACGCGACGTCGTGACACGGCAAGCCGGAGCAAATAAACGTGTGGTGCTCGACGCCGGGACCCTGTCGTACCGAACGCTTGACAACGCATCACTCGCACACAAATCCACCCACGAGCACCACTTGGTACGAGAGTATAGCGTCTTGACCACGCCATCCGGTGGTAAGTTCTTACGGTGTGGATTACGCCCGCTCGGGACCGCGTGAGGGGCCCGCTTTGGCTGGGGCCCCACACGAGACCAAGGGCCACGCAGGTGCTCTATGCTGTCGGGACCCGTGACGACCGGTTTGTGAGCCCCGACGCTCTGGAGCTGCGCCTCGCGCTCTGCAAGCAAAACTCGAACGCGGCGTCAGGCCTTTGCCACGGCTCTGAAAGTCGGGGTGCCGCGGTCTCAGGCTGTCTTCGGTCTTTTTGAGCCGGAAGGGAAGGACCCCTCTTGGGATGGTAAAAACTCGCGGGAGGTGAGACGCCGGAAGGGGAGATGCGGTATGGTGCTCAGGTCATGTGAGAAGCGAAAGGACAGCATCATGCCTCGTCTCACTACGGTTCTGTCGGGCGCCGCCGTACTTGTGTGCATGTCGCCGGCTGCCGCTCAAAATGCGCCCGCGACCTTCCGCGCAGACCCCTCCGTCTACAAGCTCCTATACGAAGACCAGAACATTCGCGTGATTTCCGCGACCTGGGCCAAGGGCGTGCACGACAAGCCGCACTCACACCTGAATCCATCGGTCGCCTATACTCTCGACGACTGTACCCTCCGGCTTTACGCGCCCGACGGCACGACGAGGGACATCGCCAACAAGGCTGGCTCTGCCACGGAGGTACCCGTTATTCACTCGCACACCGCTGAAAACATCGGCCCGGCGGACTGTCATGTAGTCTTTGTGGAGCACAAATAAATCCGAGCTCTTCGATATGACTGCGCAGAGCTGACTGCCGCCCGACAGCAGCGGCCCTGAACCAAGGAGCGAAGCGCATCTCGTTATGGTCGCCGACGGGGGTCCATGCGCGGATCGGTGCTGGCGGGAATCGGCCCGCGTTTCATCGCTCACGAAGCATAGGCGGCCGATTTCGCGGCAAAGATTCGCTACTGATGGCCGGCTTGCAGGAACTTATAACGGATCGCGGCGGCCCCAGCTCAAGTAGCCGATTGAGCCGTTCAAATGCACGATTCAACCGCGCTCGTCGAAGCTCAACTACATTTCCGCTGTCGCCAGCCTGAGAGCAATGCTGGTTTGCACGGCCAAGAGGTTTTCGGTTCATACATACTACCCGTAGATAAGGATCTCCTGGATGTTTGCGGTTCCACCCACCCCAGTGCGGGTGACGGCACGAATTGGCGTCGCGCCTTGACGATATTCCGGCCGCCATAGACCGCGCGTATGGCCGTATTATGCTGCGAATCTTCCGGGTCGTCTTGACCGACATTTGGATCCTGCCGAGGCGAGCTAAATCCGGCCGCGAAAAGGGCAACCATCGCTAAGAGGTCGACAGCCCGCAGCCCAGTGAAGCATTAAGCTGCCGACCGCTGCGCGCTGGAAGCGTCGGCATGATGGCTTGGCGCCGCTGTTGATGCGATTGCTGCCCAACGGTCGCTTGCCTTAATCGCCTCCCGCATTGCCAGCACGAACTGCTCCTCTCGGTAATACCGCTTCCAGCGCTTGGTATGATAAAGCTCGACAAAGTGCGCGCGGCGCCGTTCTGCAAGTGCCCACCACTTCTGGGCTGCCTCGTCGAGCGCCACGGTAGAACGCCAGTATGCCATGAGAGCCCCCCGCGAATCAGATTGCACAAGGGGGATCGTCTCTTCAGAATGGTTACCGAAGATTTAATGCGACCCGTGCTTGAAGCGCCTGCGGTCGCAAGGATCTTCTCGGTCGCATCGAGGCCGCGAGCCTGAAACACGATTGCACATATCCGTTTAGGCGGTTGCCACTCTTGACCGCCGTGACTGCAGGCGTCCCAGCCAAGAGGCGACAAGTCCACTCACTGCGGATTGACATCGCTCTGGATAGTGGAGTTGGCCGCCACCCTTGCGTAAGTGCGGGGAGTTGGCGGGGGAATCGGAATGCTCGGGGTCGTCCCTGCGGTGATTTGATAGAGCTGGGTGTCGGTCAATACACGGTCGCTACATTCGTGCATTTGCATGCTTGTCCGGCCGATGTTGGATGCGGTAGCCATTCTCACTCTATGGCACCCTCGAGACTGCGCTGCCGTGATGGACATCACAGATTGGCGATTTCCGGCCGTTGGAGCGTAGGATTGCCGGACCCTCTCGCGCCCTATTATGCGCGCGGCCCCGCCCGCTCGATGCTCTCCCTCGCCGCACGGAGCCGCATCTGCATCGCACCGAGGGGCGACACTCGTTCCCCACGCAGCCCAGACGGTGGATGAACGCGCGATGGCTTCAACGGTTTGTGGGCGCACGGCAGGCGCGCGGCACCTTCACCACCCGGGATTGCTCGCTCCTGCCTGAAGCGCAAAGACTTGCTGACCGGCGGTAGTGGCCGCAGCGAGCGTCCGAAATGGCCCAGCCACGGCGTTCCAGTCCATGTCCTCGATGTACCATCCGCCGTCGCGCTTGACGCACCAACCAACCTGCACATCCCCATCTACGGCGACAAACCCGTGGCAGCCGGGCTCGAACCGCTCGAGCGCGATCGCCTTCCCGGATGAGCCCGCACTGCTCGCGGACTGGTGCCGCTCTCGCACCTCCTCGTGCGTGAAAGGAGCGTCCCAGTAAATCGCGCCGGTCTTTGAGATGCGCAGGACCATGTGCTTGCCCTCCATTGGCTGGAGCGGTCTGTTCGTGCCTGCGAACAATCTGAGATGAACCGCCGTCCTTGCGCAAGGGGTCGTGACGAGCAGACTGTGGATCAAGACGCAGTAAGCACAAGCCGTATTACGCACGCGCACAACATTGAAAGGCATCGGGCGCGTCACGGTAGCTCCGGAACAGAGTCATCGGGATTCACGATAAGCGCGACGCAAGAGGCAAGTGAGCGGCGTGGCGGATGAGCGTTCAGGCGGCCGCGCTCAGCTCGTCGCGTTCCTTAGGGGTCGTTCGCACCGATTACCGGCGGCAAACCGCTCGCCGCTCAAGCCCAAAGCGCTTTGACCCGATCGGCCTCGCGTGCGGCGCGGTCGTAGCCGGCTTTCAGCGCCGGTTCGATCTCGGCAGGAGACAGCAGATGCACCTTGCCGGGATCGGCGGCGATCAGGAGTGTCTTGGTCCCCGCAGCTTCGACGTAGCTCAGCTCTTGCTCAATATCGTTCGGAATGCTGGAAAACCGCAAACCTTTGTCGGTGAGCGCGACCACCAACGCACACTTCGCGCCAGCGATGAGATCGACGTGGGTGCTGGTCGAACACATGGCACCGTCCATGCACAGCCGATCGTCGATCCAGGTCGGCCCGAAGACACCGGGCAAGGATACGCTGGCGCAGACCGCATGCGAGATCGGAACGTTGCTCGATTGCGACAGAACGAGGCGCTCCGCGGTGTAGCAATCCGTCGTTGTCGCGTGGAATCGCGGACTCGGCCAGGAGCTGCCGGGGCTGAGAGCATCTATCATAAGCTGGATATTGCGAACCGGAGGATTGTGGGCGGCCATGGCGCCGCGGCCGATTGATTGGATCGTGGCAACGCTGGCATCGCGAGCGGCTTCGGCGAGATGACGGGCACGCACCTGGCTGGGGTGAGACGCACTCGCCGGTATCAAATCCGCCAGGAGTTTTGGAAACACGCCAAAAAAATCGATGTCGTCGCGCAATAGCCCGAGATGGCCGACCGCGACCATACTTCCGACGACCGCTCCGGCCGAGGTGCCGACGATGACATCGGCCAACTCGTAGGATACGCCCATACTGCGGAGCCCGCGAGCGAACCCGAGCAGCCACGCAATGAAGTATTCGCCGCCCCCGCCGAGCACGAGGGCGCGGTCCTTGCCCATTCCGAGCGACGGAGCAGCGGGAATTGGCGCGGCTGGCTGAGCATTGATGCCGAGGTCAGGCTGCGCGCTGTGCGGCCCGGTGTCCCCTGATGATGCGCCATCCGTCGAGAGGAAAGCTGCAGCAGTCCCGAGCACCATGTCCCGTCGGTGAAGAGCGAATCCG
>DATBHG010000041.1:0-145651 GCA_036557665.1 Xanthobacteraceae bacterium
CCTTTGGCAATCTCGCCTTTGATGTATTTCTCCACGGCCGGCAGGTACATGGTCTCGTGCACCAGTACGTCGGCGCCCTTGGCCATCATTGCCACGGCATCGAGCGGCGCGGTGTCGCCGGAAAAGGCGATCGAGCGGTCCTTGAAGTCAAAACGATAGGCGAGCGCCGGCTTCACCGGCGGATGATCGACGACGATCGAGGACACCTCGACATTGTCGTCCTGCATCACTGGGCCGGCGTCGGAGATTTCCTTCACGCTGATTTCGGTGAGCGGCTTCATGTGGAAGTCCTCGGCCCAAAAATCCACCGTCTGCTTATAGGCGCGCATGAAGTCGTCGGTCATCTGCTTCAGCGGGGGCGGACCGAATGCGCGAATGTCCAGCGGCAGGCCCTGGATCCAGCCGACGATCAGCAGCGGGCCGTATTCGATGTTATGGTCGGCATGGTGGTGGGTGATGAAGATCGACTTGAGCGCGCTGAACGGGATGCCGGTACGCGCATATTGATCAGTGACACCCATGCCGCAATCGAGTACATAGGCCGAGCCGTTGCTCAGCATCAGGTGCGAGGTCATCTGCCGCGAGCGGCCGGGCACCGGGCCGGCGGCGGTGCCGAGCAGCACCAGCTTGGTACCTTTGGCGTCTTTCAGTGCGGCCTGCGCCTGTTGCAATGTCCAGCGCGGCTCGGATGTCTGCGCGGCCGCCGGGACGGTTGCGGTCAAGGCAGGAGTGGCGGCGAGTCCGGCAAGGACATGACGGCGCGAAAGCCCGAGCGGGCGCGAGGTGTTGATCACGGTTTCTCTCCTTGGGGCTAATGTTTGCCGTTTGCATTGATTGATTGGTCCAGATGGGACGATATCGGCTAGGCGATCACTGCACAATTCGCTCATTACGTCGGCTGCACTCCGTAGCCTTTCGTCGCGTGTAGAGAGGGTGCGCTTGAATGCTGGGCTCATGTGCCGTAGGCTTTGCGTTCACCAAAGAAACCGGACGCAAGCTCGCAGCCCGGCATCGAGCGAAGGGAAATCCGGGTTGTCTCAAAACGCCCGTAACTCCGGACTTCGCTGCGAATTTTGCAAAATTCGGCCCATGCGCTCGCCAGCGGCCGTCGCATTTGGATGCCTGACCGGCAAGCACGTTCCACATTCATGTCGGACCTGATGCAAGGCGTGCCGCCGCGGCAAAACGAGGCGGCGCCGCTTGCCCGAGCGCGCCACCGCCTGCTGCGCCGGCTTGCAGCTCACTGGGAATCCTCGCTGCTGGTAGTGCTGCTGCTGGCGGTCTGGCAGCTCTCGACATCCCTGTTTGGGGTGCCCGCCTATCTCGTGCCGTCGCCGGAAACGGTTCTCGCCACGTTGCTGCAACGGTGGAGCTCCATCGCCGAGAATGGCATCGTCACTCTCCTTGTTACGGTCGTGAGCTTTCTCGCCGCGATCCTGCTCGGGGTAGGCAGCGCAGTGCTGATCTGCAGCTTTCGCGCGGTTGAGCGCCTGGTTTTGCCGCTCATCGTCTTCTCCCAGGTCGTGCCCAAGGTGGCAATCGCGCCGCTGCTCGTTATCTGGCTCGGCTTCTCGATCAAGTCGCGCGTCATCGTCGCATTCCTGGTCTGCTTCTTCCCGATTGTCGTCGCCACCGTAAGCGGCTTGAAGAGTGTCGAGGCCGAGCTCGTCCATCTCTCCCGTCAGCTGCGCGCAAGCCAATGGCAGACCTTCTGGATGGTCGGACTGCCGAGCGCGCTGCCGCAGATGTTCGCAGGCTTCAAGGTAGCAATCACGCTGGCGGTGGTCGGCGCCATCGTGGCGGAGTTCGTCGGCGCTGATTCAGGCCTGGGATATCTTCTTCTTGTCGCGAACGGCAACTTCGACGTGCCGCTCGCCTTCTCGGTGTTAGTGGTCCTGACCCTGATGGGCGTTGCTCTCTACGGGGCGATTGAGCTCATTGAACGCCTGGCATTGCCCTGGCACGTATCGCGCCGCATGGATGTTTATGGGTAAGCGCTGCCGCTCGGGCCGGTGGGCCGCAGGACGCGCAGCAAACAGGGAGGAGTCACGATCATGCTGAAACCTGGCATCGCACGCCGCCGTGTCCTGGCGGGGCTGTCCACGATTTCCGCCGCCACCGTGCTGGGTAGCCACGTTCGCGCGCAGACCGCCGAGGCAGTAACCATGCGCCTCAACGCGATCGCCTACGGCGAGCACGCGCCATTCGCGGTGGGCATTGAGAAAGGTTTTTTCCTTTCTGAGGGTCTCGCTCTCAAGCTGCTGCAAGGGAACGGCTCCGGTAACGCCGTGCAGATCACCGCCTCGAAGCAGGACCCCTTTGGCTACGCCGACGCCGGCACGGTGATGCGCGCGGTGGCACGAGGGGTGCCGGTGCGCCTGGTCGGCGTCTTTCAACAGCTCTCGCCACTCTCGATCATCTTCTTCGCCGACAAGGGCTTCAAGACGCCCAAGGACCTCGAAGGGCACTCGATCGCGCTTACCGCCGGCGACGCGCTGCACCAGCTGCTGCCGGCAGTCTTTCGCAAGAACGGGGTTGATCAAAGTAAGGTGCGCTTGCTGTTGATGGACCTCGCGGCCAAGTCCACCGCGGTGATCGACGGCAGGGCTGATGCCATGGGCGGCTATTTCACGACCCAAGGGCCGCAGATCGCGACCGTCGCCAAGAAACCGACCGCCTGGCTCAAATATTCAGACTTCGGCGTTAATACGCTCTCGGATGGAGTCATCGTCCACCGCGACCTCATCGCAGGCAACCCGGAGCTTATCCGCCGCTTCCTGCGCGCGGCGACACGGGCCTGGAGCTATGCCGAGGCCCATCCGCAGGACGCGGTGAACGCGCTGATCAAGATGTTCCCCGATTCGAGCTTCCTTGCCCAGCCCGGTCAGGCACTCAAGCAGTGGGAGGCCCATAGCGGCCTGACGCGCACGGCGCGCGCGAAGGGACGAGAGCCCGGCTGGGTTGCGCCCGAGGACGTGCAGGACACCCTCGATCTTCTTGCCGAGTACGCCGAGCTGACGCCCAAAGGCAAGGTGGATGATTACGTCACCAACGCCTTCCTCCCGAGCTGAGCGGGACCGATCGCTCATGGACTCGGCCGCGCGGCAAACGATCCGCCTCACAGGTGAGGTATGTCGCCTCTGTCGCTCGCCATATCCGACCGCCCTGACTCCCGGGGAAAGCTCTGTCGATCGTGGATGGCCGCAACACATCCAATGACAGCCGCCGGCGAGACCGCCAGACCGGCAACTGGGGGACCCCGCGTACCCGGCCCGGCTGATGCCCTCATCGAAGTCGCCGGCGCGTCGATGAAATACCGCTCGGTGCGCGGTGACATTCTCGCGCTTGCGGACGTCAGCCTCGCGGTGCGTGAAGGCGAGTTCGTCTCCCTCGTCGGACCCTCAGGCTGCGGCAAAAGCTCGCTCCTCATGCTTGTGGCGGGACTGCATCCAGCGAGCGGCGGCAGCATTCGGGTGATGGGAAAGGAAGTGCGGCGTCCGCCGCAAGGCATCGGCATGGTATTCCAGAATCCGGTCCTGCTGCAGTGGCGCAGGGTGTTGGGCAACGTGCTCTTTCCGGCTGACGTGCTGCGCCTCGATCGCGCCGCTGCGCTCGCCACCGCGCGCCGGCTGCTCAAGCTCACCGGACTCGAAGGCTTCGAGCACCGCTACCCCTTCGAGCTCTCGGGTGGCATGCAGCAGCGGGTTGCGATTTCCCGCGCCCTCATCCATCAGCCGACGATCCTGCTAATGGACGAACCCTTCGCCGCGCTCGACGCGATGACCCGCGATCGCATGGTGATGGAGCTGCAAGGCATCGTGAAGGAGACCGGCACCACGGTGCTGTTCGTCACGCACTCGATTCCGGAGGCGGTGACGCTCGCGGATCGGGTGGTGGTGATGTCACCTCGCCCGGGGCGCGTGCTCGCGGAGTACTGCATCGAGCTTGCCCGGCCGCGTGACTACCGTGTGATGTCCTCGCCGGCGGCGCTGCGATACGTCGATGCGCTGCGCAGCCATTTCACCGCCGAGCTCACCCCTGCGGCGGGATGAGGAGGGAGCCGATGTACTGCGCGACAAGCTCATTGCCGCTGGCGACGACGATTACCGGCTCCCTGCCGCGGCCGTTGTGGTTCACGGAGAACCTGCGCGGGCGCGCGTTCCTCAACGCGGTAAGCGGCGACTTGGCCTACCGCGAGCAGTACTGCGACGCGGTGGCGGCCCTCATTGGCGATCAGACCCGCGCCGGGCTGGACATCGTGAGCGACGGCGAGATGCGTTTCGACATGGACGTGGGCGGCCGCTCCTGGTTCGGCTATCTGTTCGATCGTATGCAGGGGCTCGGGCCGGCCGAGGTGCGCAAAGGCGGCTCCGAGTGGGTCGCGCGTTTCGGCGCCACTCGGCGCACCGACACGCCCGGCGATATCCTGCACGAGGTCGCGCAAACGCGTTTGCCGCCGCTTCTGATCGGACCGGTGGGCGCCGGCACGCTGCAATATGACGCGGTGTGGAAGGTGGCCCAGAGGCTTACCGCCAAGCCGATCAAGATGGGCAGCTGCTCCGCGCAGATGATCGATAAGATGGTGGTCAACCGCTTCTACAAGGATCGCCGCGAATCGGTGATGGCGCTCTCCGCCGCGCTCAATGCGGAGCATCACCGTCTCGCGGATGCCGGTTGTCGCGTCATCCAGATCGAGGAGCCGTGCATCCACTATGCGGCCGATATCGACTGGGAGATCTCAACCGAGACCTATGTGGAGGCGCTCAATCATGAGACCCGCGGGTTGCGCGCCAAGACCGAGGTCTGGTGCCACACCTGCTGGGGCAATCCGCTCGCCCAGCGCATCGAGTCGAGCTACTCCTACAAGCCGGTGCTGCCATATCTCGATCGCCTCGACGTCGACGTCATCACATTCGAGACGGCCGACAACAATGCAGCCGACCTGAAAGAGATCGCGGCAGCGGTGAGCAAAGATAAGAAGATCTGCCTCGGCGTCGTCAGCCACCGCACCTTGCAGGTCGAGCGGCCTGACGAGGTGGCGGCGGTTATCCGCAAGGCTTTGCAACACGTTGACCCGGAGCGGCTGCTGTTGAGCTCGGACTGCGGTTTCGGTCGCCAGGGCATGAGCCGCATCCATGCGCTCTACAAGATGGTGGCGATCGTGCAGGGCGCGAACATCGTCCGCGGCGAGCTTGGTCTGCCGCAGGTGCCGGTCCTTGCCGCCGAGCCAAAATATGCGCTGGTATAAAATCCAGAAACAGCGGCTGATGCGATGTGCCGTCGGCTATGCCCGTCAGGATCGCAAACCGGGGCCGCGCACGCCGATCTCGGCCAAGCTGGTTGCCAACCTCATCACCCGCGCCGGCGCCGACCGGGTCATGACGCTCGACCTGCACGCCGGACAGATCCAGGGTCATGCTAGCTGACTACGATCAGTCGATCCGTATTCGTGAAATCGGACAAGAGCTCACATCCGCTGTCGTTGATCAAGACGACGTCCTTGATCTGCATTCCGAAGTTGAAACCCGTCTCGAAGACCAGCGGTTCAAACGCCAGCACCATGCCGGCTTCCAGTGGCTGGTCGGCGGTCGGGCCAAGATACGGGTCTTCATGTAGATGCAGTCCCATGCCGTGGCCAATGAACGAGATCGGAGGCAGATCAAGCTCGGTCAGTTTCTTCAGGTACACCTCGTAGATCCACCGGGTGCGGGCGCCCGGCGCCATCACGTCGAGCAAAAGGCGTTTGCATGCGACCAGATTGGCCCAGATGCGCTCCGCATCGGGCGAAGCCTCGCCGACCACGCCGGTCCGGCAGACTCCGACATGATAGCCGTCGATCATCGGAAAGACTTCGACCCGGCAGACATCGCCTCGCCGCAGCCGCCGTGTGGTCGGGCCGACATTCGGGAAAACGCTGCGCTCACCGGTCGCTACGATCATGAGCTTGAAGTACTCGGCGCCATGCGTATAAATGCCGCGGGTCAACGCGGACGCAATGTCCATCTCGCTGTCGCCCTCGCGCACTGCCGCGAACGCTTCGTTGATCGACTGATCAGCGATGCGGGCAAGTTTTCGCATGATCGCAACTTCTTCGGGCGTCTTGATCTGGCGCATCCGCGCGAGCACGACCTGTGCCGGCACCAAGCTCGCGGCGGGCAGAAGTTTGATCAATTTGCCGAAGTCATCCGCCGGAAGATAGTCGGTTTCCAGAGCGATCTTCGAGGATGCGAGGCCGTGCCGCCGGAGCAATGACGCCAGCACCTCCATACAATCGAAGGAGAATTCCTTCCAGACGACGATATCTGTTTGGGGCGCCTTTGCGCGGACCGTGCTCGCTTCCATGTCGACCACAAGCAGCGAACAATTGCCATCGGCGGTGACCAGGGCCATGGCGTGACGCCAGCGCATGAGCGGCTGGGTAGGCGACATGAATCCGGCCACATAGGCAAAGTTCTCGGGCGAGCACGCGAGGATCGCGTCCCAACCATGCTGCTTCATCGCCCGCAGCTGCTGTTTGATCACGTCCTGGCGCATGCAAGCTCACTGATTTGCGGTCTGCCGGGTGTCCAGTCCCGACCCTGTTGAAACGTCAAATCCGTCACGCTCGTCCGGCTATTTCGAAACGGTGAAACGCTTGATCTTGTCGTGGTCGAGCCGCATCCCCATGCCGGGGACGGTCGGCAGCGTGAGCGCACCGTCGTTGAGGATCATCGGCTCGGTGAGGAGGTCGTCTTTGTAGTAGATGCCTGCCAGCTGACCGTGCTGCGCCTCGGCCGGTGTCGAGACCGGGATGACGCAAGAGAGCGTAACCGGTTCAGCTGCGGCCGCGAGCTGGATGTTGGCGAGGTTGCCAACCCCCGTTTCGATCGACCCATTGACGTTGCATACGATGCCCGCGGCGCTGCACACCGCGGCCACCTGCATCGCGCGATAGAGCCCGCCGGGCTTGGTGGTATAGATAGAGACGATCTGTGCCGCCCGCTTCTCTACTATCTCGATCACGTCGTGGGCGTTCCAGGCGCTCTCATCGGCCATGACCGGCGTATCAATAGCGCGCGTCACTTGTGCGACGCGATCGATGCCGTGCACAGGCTGCTCGAAATATTTGATACGACAGGACTCCATCAGCCGATACGTTCGGACAGCGTCGCCGGGTGTGGCGTAACCCTGATTGGCGTCGATGCAAATATCGGTGGACATGCCGACTGCGTCGCGTACGCGCTTGACCATGGCGACGTCCCGCTCGGCGTCGACTCCGACTTTGATCTTGATAGTCCTGATGCCTTCGCTGACGACCTTCACCGCTTCCTTTTCCGCTTCGTCGAGCGGGATGAAGCCGAGGGAATGGGTGATGGGAATCCGCGTACGTACCGCCCCGCCGAGCAACGTGTGCACGGGGACACCGAGTTGGACCGCCGCCAGATCGTAGGCGGCCATGTCGATTGCCGCCTTGGCATACGGATAACCCTTGATGGCCTGATCCATGCGGGCGTGAATTTCGACGATGTTGGAGGTCTGCGCGCCCCGAATTGCAGGGGCGAGATAGGTCTGAATGACCGTTCTGGCGATAGACACGCTTTCTCCGAAATAGCGGCCGTGCTCCCCGGCCCAATCCTTCAGGGCCGTGCACTCGCCCCACCCGCAACTTCCGTCCTGCGCAATCAACCTGACCAGCAGATACCCGCCGATGGGCTCTGTGGCGCCGGTCCATTTGTGCTCCCGCCGCGGCGGAAGCACGACGTGAAACAGCTCAATGCTGTCAATGACGCTATTCGACATCGCTGTGATTGGAGTGGGTCGCCGCGGTCTACGCACTTCAAGTTGTGATCACAGTATCGGGGCCAGCTTTCGTCTGTCAACACATCAATGGGTTTGAGCGTGCAGTTTTCGTCGGCTCACGCTCGGTGGACGATCGAGCCCTCATTCGAGCCAGGCACGGCGACGCCGCGCATGCGGCAGGCGCGTACTGCGGAGCACTGCTCGCCGGCTTGCAGCGGCAGTTGATCGTGGCAGCAGCGACGAGCGAGATATTGACACATCCGGAGTGTGATCACAATATTCCAGGGGAGGCAAAGCGACTTGCCCGCACCCGGCGGTGGCAAAGTTCCTCCCTCGAGTCTCGCGCCTGGAGAGCCGAGGTCGAGAGCCCAGGAAAAGCCTTGCCGTAATCCCGGCAGACGATCGGACAGGCTGACGATTCGGGCGGTGACCCATGCTCTCGTGAGACGAGCGGCCTCTCGAGTCGTTAGAAAGAATCCAATGGTTTCACTCCATACGACCGACACGGAAATGTCTGCAACACTCCAGCAGCAGGTGTACGATTCGCTTCGCGCAGATCTGATGGGCGGACGTTTTCTCCCAGGTGAGACACTGAGTTTACGCAAGGTGGCCTTTGCCAATGGGGTAAGTCCCATGCCGGCCAGGGAAGCTTTCAAGCGGTTACTGTCGGAAGGAGCGCTCGAGCTGCTGCCAAATCGCACGATCGCCGTACCAAAGCTGCTTATCGAAGACTTTCGCCATCTCATGCGGGTGCGGGCAATGGTCGAGGGATATGCGGCGGAACTCGCTGCGGTCACAATTTCATCGCGCGGAATCCTGAACCTGGCAAGGAAGAATTCTCTGCTTTTGCAAGCATTCGCACAGGCCGACCCGGACCGCGCGATGAGGTTGAACATGGAATTCCATTTGGATCTCTACGGGTGGTCCAAATCGGCCGTGCTAATTCCCATGATTCAAGGATTGTGGATGCGAATGGGACCGATCATCCGGGCGGGCCTCGAACAACAAACTGTGGAATGGTCGGCGAGCGAGCACAAAGTTGCGTTACACGCGCTGGAGCTGCGCGACAGTGCTGGCGTAAGGCGCGCGATCGAAAGAGACATCCGCGGGACGGTGTCTGCACTTGAAAAGACCGGCGTGTTCGCGTCCCGGCTCTCGTAATCCATTCCTCAAACAGGACAGTGGGACACTGACATGGCGCCGGTCGCATGCGCCGCGTAGACCGCTTTCCGCATCGATCGGCTCACGGCTGAGGAGCAATTGACAACCCTCGAGTCCGGGTGCGACTGTGATCACAGTTAGGGGATTCGGGTCTTGGGAGAGCAGCGTGCGTCAAAATCAGAATTGAAACAGCAAGCATAGAGCGATCAAGACCGTAATGTAGCGGTCGTCGCACCGATTGGCTGGATTGCTTGAGGGAGCGGTCAAATGATCAGAAATATTGCCGTGCTTGGAGCTGGGCATGGTGGCTGCGCGGCGGCGGCGGATCTCGGTTTGCGCGGCTTTTCGGTTCGCCTCCATGCGCGGAACGATGAGCGACTGGAACCGCTTCGCAGGCAAGGTGGCGTCAAGATCACTGGAATCCTCGATGGCCTTGTGCCGATCGACCTGATCACGACGAACCTTGCGGATGCCGTTCGCGATGCGAGCCTCATCATGCTCGTGGTGCCCTCCGTGGCGCACGAGCTCTATGCACGGGGTCTGGCTCCGCTGTTGAAGGAGGATGAGACAGTTTTCTTAAATCCCGGACATACGGGCGGTGGCTTGAATTTTGTCCACGAGCTGCGTCAAGCCGGCTGTTCGGCTCGGGTCAGGACTTGCGAGACGGTCACGCTGACCTACATCTGCCGCCTTGTCGGCGAAGGTCATGTCCATCTTTATCGCTACACCACGAACCTCGCGTTTGCGGCATTTCCCGGCAACGCTCAGAACCAACTCTATGAATCGATCAGGTCGATCTATCCGGAGATTCGGCAAGCAACGTCGGTCCTGGAAACGGCGATGACCAATATCAACGCGGTCTTTCACCCGACCGGCATGATCATGAATGCCGGCTGGATCGAGCATACGGCAGGCGACTTTCTTTTCTACATAGACGGTATCACCGAGAGCGTGGGACGTGCGACCGAGGCAGTCGATCGGGAGCGTCTCGCCGTCGCCAAAGCTCTTGGTGTGCCGGTCGTGAGCTTTCTGGACGCGTTCTTTCGCGCCGGGCTGACAACCGCCGAGGCGCGCAGCAGCGGATCCATCTCACGAGCGTGCTACGAAAGCGAAGCGAACAAATCGATCAAATCGCCAGGCTCGTTGAAACATCGCTACATAATGGAGGATGTCGGCTATGGCCTTGTTCCGATGGCCGCGCTGGGGGATCTCGTCGCGGTCGAAACGCCGGTCATCGACGCGCTGATCACTGTTGCGAGCGCCGCTGTCGGCGTCGATTTTCGTGCAACCGGTCTCAACCTCGAGCGCATGGGCTTGGCAGGATTGCGAGCGGCGGATCTCGAAAAGTTTATTCTTACCGGGCACCGATAGAGCATGCGACGAAGGTCAGTATCGGCTTCGATGGATTTGGTCCGTTTGGCGATGCTTTGGCCTTCGTCAAGGAGGCAGCCGATGCGGGAGTAGTTGGATGGGTGACCATCTCGGCTCCCGGGAACCGAATCGGGTGACACGCTCGAAAAGCCGATTGCCGTCTTCAGAGAATTCGCCCGGGTCTTCGGAGCGCCATGGAGCGGTCAGCCCGTCCATGTGACGGGAAATTGTTTTCGTCTCAATGGGGCCAGTACGGTCGCGTTGCAGAAATCAGCCCGGGTGCGAGTTGGCCTCGGAGCTCAGCACTGCGGTGCTTTTCCTGCGGTGAGCAAGGCGGCGATGCGGTCGCGTATGCCGCTCCATTGACTTGCCCCCACGGTAACGGGAGCGCGGCTGCCCAGGCCCCGCGCCCAGACGTGGCGCAGACCGAGGGTTTTTGCAGCGGCGAGATCGATGCCTCCAGGCGGTGCCGCAACGTCCACGACAAGAGCGTGGGGAGGCAGGAGCGCCAGCAAGCCCACGCCGACAATCTGCACGGGGACGCTCGAGATCAGGATATCCAACCTGGGCATCAGCTGTGGCAACTGATCGAGATTGAGCGACGAAGCGCCGATCGCCTGGGCGGCCGCGCGCTGCACCGGGTTGCGCGCGGCAACGTGCACATGCGCGCCAAGGAGTACGAGGGTGCGCGCCAGCAGCGAACCGATGGTTCCCTGCCCCACAATGCCTATCTGGCTGCGATGAATGGTGATATCGGTGTTCTCGATGATCGCCTTGAGAGCGCCTTCGACGATGGCCGGGCCGCGCAGATACATCAATGCGACGTCGTACTCGTATTCGTGGAGCGTGATGCCTGTCGCCTGCGCCGCAGCCTTGAGCTCGGGCCGCGCTATGCCGAGAAAGATATGCGCCCCGTTGGCCATGGAACGCAAAAATGCGGCGTCGGCCACGATTTTCTCGGGGACCGCCGGCGCAAACAGCGAGCCGTCGCTTGCGCTGGCGGGAATCGGAAACAGCCCGAAATGCGCGCCCTGCACCGCACGCGACGCATTCTCGGTGTACTCGACCCCGCCAATTCCCGCCTCCGGCCAGGGAAAGCCATAAGCCTTCACCTTTGCTTTGCTACGAGCCGCGCGCCGGGCGATTTCCTGCTCGCGCCGGTCGCCTCCGATGATCGCGATCACGTATCCTTCGAGATCGATGCCCTCGTCTGATCCAACCATCTTGATTTATTCGCCTCGCAGCGCGCCGCTTGCTTCGAACATGCGCCGGATTTGATCGACAAATCCGACAAACCGCATATCGGATCTGACACTCGATTTGCGCGGCCGCAGCAGATCTATTGCGAGGTCGAGCAATACCCGCCCAGGCCGCTGCGACATTACCAACACACGGTCGGACAGGAACACGGCCTCATCTATGCTGTGGGTAATGAAGACGACCGTATTACCAACCGTCAGCCACAGTTTTTGCAGATCCACGTTCATCTGCTCTCTGGTGAGCGCGTCCAGTGCGCCGAAGGGCTCATCCATGATGAGGAGGCCGGGATTCTGTACCAGCGCCCGACAGATCGCGACACGCTGACGCATGCCGCCCGAAAGCTCGTCGACGAATCTGTTGGAAAACTCCGCAAGCCCGACCTGGTCGAGCAGCTGTTCGGCCTGCTTGACGAATTTCGAGCGTCCCCAGCGCCGGATTTCGATCGGCAGCAGAACATTGTCAAGAACCCGGCGCCAATAGAGCAGCAGATCACGCTGAAACACGACCGCGATCTGCGGGTGCGGTCGGGTAACTACCTCGCCGTTGAGGCGTATCGTTCCACTGCTGACCGGGATGAGGCCGGCAAGCATCAGAAGCAGAGTACTCTTCCCGCAGCCGCTCGGCCCGACGATGGAGGTGAACTGCCCCGCTTCGATCCGGAGATCAAGCCGGTCAAGCGCCCACACATCATCGCCGGATTGCGAGTCATAGACCTTGGTGACGTTGTCGAGCGCGATCGAAACCGCACGCAGCGGCCGGGCGCCAGCCCGACTCGTGCCGCTTGCCTGATTGTGCGGGGGCAGCGCCAATTCTGCTGTTGATTTCATGGCTGACGGACGAACACCCGTTCAAGACCCGAAATCGCGGCGAAGGTGATGACGCCGCACAAGGCAATGAAGATAAGAGCCGCGAAATTCAGCGCGGAATCAAATTGAATATTCGCGGTCAGCTGTCGATATCCCAGGCCACTCTCCGCCGCGATGTATTCGCCGATCACGGCACCGACCACGGAGAGCGCAATGGCAACTTTGAAGCCGCCGAAGATGCTGGGCAGCGCGGCCGGCAGCCGTATCTTGATGAAGGCCTGGAGCTCGTTGGCACCCATTGACCGCACCAGATAGAGCATCTCCCGGTCCAGCCCGGAGAGGCCGACCACCGTGGAGATTACAATCGGGAAAAAGGCAATCAGAAAACTGATTACCACCTTAGGCAGCAGTCCGAAGCCGAACCACATCACCAACAGCGGCGCCAATGCGACCTTGGGGATCGTCTGCAAGCCGACCAGGATGGGATACAGCGATTTGGCAAAAATGCGGGAATAAAAAATGCAAAGCGCAATTGGAATGCCGACCGCGACCGCGGCAGCGAAGCCGTAAAGCACTTCGAGTAGCGTGACCTTGGTATCCGCGAGCAGAAGCGGATAGCTCTTGCCGATCTTGGCGATGATCTCAAAGGGAGTCGGGAGTATCAGTTCCGGTATTTTTGCCAGCGGTACGATCACCTGCCATGACACCAGCAGCAGAGCTGAAATCAGGAACGGACTTGCGTTCTCGATGAGTGTCCGTGCGCGGCTCCGCCTACGCCGGCGCTCACGCAAATCCGTTGGCGGACCAGTCTGCGCGACAGCGGCCTGCGCTTGCGCGCCGGCCTTCGGATGCGGCGCACAGGACCTGCTTGTTTCATCAGCGTCAGGCATAAGCCTCGGCGGTCAGTTTGCCTGTTTGCGGCCGAAGCCGCGCTCTCTGCCGAAGCGCCAGCGCCCGTTGCCGCGCTTCCTGACGAATGGCATGCTCATCCAGTGTCGCCACGCGGCCGTCGAAGAACACGCGCCGTCCATTGACCCAGGTTTCGGCGATGCTGGCGGGGGAAGCGGACCACACGACGGATTGCACGGGATCGACATAGGGCGTCCATTCCGGGTGATCGAGATTGAACAGCACGAAATCGGCCTTCTTGCCCGCGGCAAGCGAGCCGATTGTCTCATCGAGCAGCAGGGCGCGTGCGCCGTCGATCGTGGCCATCCGCAACGCCTGCCGCGCCCCGATCCTGGTTGCGTCGAGACGGGCATCCTTGAACAACCCGGCGACCAGATACATTTGGCGCATCAAGCTCAGATTGCCGGAAGCCGAAGGACCATCGGTCCCCAAAGCAACGGTGACGCCTTGCGCCACCATCTCGGGATATTTGCCGATTGATGTTGCGCCCTTGGCGAGCTTGAGCGAAGTCCCGGGGCAGAAGGCAACCTTGGTGCCGGCTTCGGCCAGGAGCTCGATTTCCCGCTCGCTCACGGCAGCGGCATGGGCGAGCACCAGATTGCTCCCGAGGCCGCCGTGCGCAGCGATGCGTCCTACCGGCCCAACGCCGAAATTCTGTATTGAGCTGCTGGTTTCCTCCTGGCTACTGGCGAGGTGATAGGTGCATCCTACTCCCAGTTGCTCTGCGACGCGGCGCGCACCGACATGGAGCGCAAGGCTGCAGGGCTCCTTGCCCTGAATGTTGACCCAACAGCGGATCCTGTCATCGGCCTTGCCGTCCCATTGTTTCACCGCCGATGCGAGCGCTTCCAGCGCAGCCTCAGCGCTCGGAAAGAAGTGTCGCCGTTCAATGCCGGGCGGCCATCCCGGCGGGATGGACTTGGGCAGCTGATCGGCTGCGTGGCGTCCGGTCATGCCGCGGATGCCGCTCGTCTCGATGGCGCGGGCGGTAACCGAGACGTCGTGCTGCGACCCCATGTCGAGGAAGCAAGTCGTGCCGCTGCGCAGCATTTCCGCAATGGCCAGCAGCGCACCCACGGATTCATCCTCCGGGCCGAGATGAGCATAGAACGGCATCGCCCAATTGAACACCCATTCGCGGGTATTGACGTCATCGGGATACATCCCGCGTGACAGTATTTCCGAAAGATGCACGTGGGCGTCAATGAACCCCGGTGTCACGCCATGACGCCGTCCATCGCGGATCGAGTCGCAGCTCCCGCGGGGATGGTCGCGTTCGATCTCGTCGCTCGAGCCGATCGCGGCAATCCGGTCGTCCTCGACGACCAGCGAGGCGTCCTCGATCACCCGGTCCGAGGCGTCACACGTTATGGCGAATGCCAAATGTTCGATGAGTATCTTCATTGGTGCAAATCCGACCGAATGCTACCGATCACGGCAGGGTCATAGAGTCATGAACGGCAGAGCATGGAATCATAAATGAGCGAGCTCAGAATGTCATGGCATGGCCCTGGTGCCTACTCTAGCTCGAACGTGCTCCGCACGCCGAATGCTTCTCTGCCCTCACCCTGCTGAAGGAGCCGCCGCCTCTTGGCGGCGGGTCCTCGAAGGGCGAGGGCGCCCGAGCTCCGCCCGTGCGCGGCCGGCCCATCCTTGACGTCCGCGCGCAAAGCGCGCGTGCCCCTCGAGATACGGCCGGCGAGAGCTCGCCACCCTTACCGTATCCGGCAAACCGGGGTTCCGCGCATTCGGTCAGTACATCTCAACGGTAATCCGAGCCGCGGGTCAATGGCACCGGCGGAAGAAGGGTCAAGCCGTGCAACGGCACGTTGCACTCCATGCGGGGCAATACGAGCTCATGAGTTGTCGGCAGGACGTTGCGATGGTACGATTTCGATCTTCACAGGAGGGAGGAGGGTCTGCATGCCCGTCGTCGTGGTCCAGATGTTTGAAGGTCGGACGGTCGAGCAGAAGCGCAAGCTGGTGCGCGCTATCACCGACGCCATGATCGAGCACGCCGGAGCGAAGCCGGACGCGCTGCACGTGGCGATTCAGGAATACAGTAAGGAAAACTGGGCCCGCTCCGGCGTACTCGGCACGGATCGCGAGGATCTCAAGGGCAAGCCGTTCTAGCGAGGCGGCGGATTCCGTCTCCTCAAGCTCACTAGAGGCCTTCCATGACAACTTACCTTGACCTGACAAGACGGATTTTACACTCTATTACTGCCGTCTTTGCAGCACTGATGCTGCTCTCGGTGGCCGCCGAAGCGGACCCGATCAGCCTACGCTTCAGTTGGAAACTGAAGGGCGAATATGCGCCGTTGTTCGTGGCCAAGGAACAGGGCTACTTCGCCGAGGAAGGGCTCAACGTCAGTCTCAACGAAGGCGCCGGCCCGAGTGCGGCATTTGCGTCTCTGGTAAAGGGCTCCGATCAGATCTCCTGGATGCCGGCAATCTACGCCATGCAGGCAATATCCCAGGGTATGCCCCTGAAGATCATTGCTCTGTATAACGACTCCGCGCCCCTCGTTATCGTCTCCTGGCCGGAAAAACCCATTCGCACGCCGCCCGATCTGATGGGCAAGAAAATCGGCATGTCGGCCGGCGAAACCGGCGCGGTGTTCATGCCGATTCTTTGCGAAAAGAACCAGATCGATTGCAGCAAGATCCAGTTCATCAAGATGGCATCAGGGGCTACGGTGTCGGCCTTCATTGCCAAACAGGTGGATGCGATCCCGGTCTATCGCTCGAACGATCTGCCCATCTTGAAGGGCAAGTATGGCGACGTGTTCGTCGAGTTCGATGAAACGAAATGGGGGCTGGTAGCTCCAGGCAGCGCGCTGGTCGCGACCAATGAGTATGTCGCGCAGCATCAAGACGTTCTGGTCAAGTTCGTGCGTGCAACCGGTCGCGGCTTTGAATTCTCCGAGAAAGAACCACTCGAGGCGGCGAAGCTCATGCTGAAGCAATGGCAGGCATCGCTCACCCCTGAAATCGTCGCCGAGCAGATCAAGGGCCTGACGGGCGCTGCCGTCCCGCATCCGGGCAAGCCGGTCGGCTATATCAGCCCGGATGTCGTGAGGGAGGGCCTGCGGGAGCTCAAAGTCGCTGGGCAGATAGAAACCGTCCGGGATGAGAACCTTTATTTCACGAACGACATGGTGGATAGGAACGGCACGTCTGGAGCAGCCAGATAGGCCAGGCAATTCGACTTGCTCTGGTGGAAGATGGCCCCTAACTCATCCGTCTTGTCGGCAGGAGGACCATCCGTCATGTACGTAAACGCGGCACGTCCCAAAGAATTTGCGCACATATTGTTGAAGGTTTATGATATCGACCGCTCACGCCGCTTCTACATCGACCTTCTCGGCTTCGAGTTGCGTAAGGCAAGCCCGTTGCCTGACGGACGGCCCTTCGTCCCATTCGTACAGGGCCTTGCGCTTACCAATGGCGGCCCGCAGCAGCCGCAGCAAATCGACCATATTGCGTTCAAGGCGGAAAACGTTCGAGCCATTACGGAACGACTGAAGAAAGCCAACGTGAAATTTTTTCGCGATCTGCACAACGGCATTTACGGGCTGACCATCTACATCTCAGATCCGGACGGCAACATGATCGAGCTCTATGAAGAAGACGCGACTCTCTAGATGACTCGACAAACCTGGTGAGCCTACGGTGTGGCCTCATCCGGGCCGCTCGATATCCCCTAGAACCAGTTTTGCCATTGTCGTTTCCTCCATCGTGGGGCTCAGCAGATCAAGCCAAGTAACCTCTGATGCAAGACTCCCCGAGTAGCTGTTTTGAACGAGGTTCTGTTCGTCAGGTTAGATCAGCGGTGCAAGCTTCACGCCGGCCGATACACCGTAGCCGTCATTGAGCCGCTGCGGCGTGAGCTCATGTTCGGTGCGCAGGCTGAGTTGGTGGGGGGCTTTCGATCACGCCGGGTTTTTTTCAGCACGCTCGTATCGACCCGCATCTTGCGCCGCGGGACGATGACCTATTGCCCTCCCAGTTGAGCTCTGGTCTCCCCAGTCGCCTCCATCAGTGCCGAATAATCGAACTGGGAATCGACCGCGGGCGAGGTATCGATACCGGTGATCTTCGCCTCGTAGACCAGCTGCAGGAGCACTTTCGCCTCTTTCGCATAAAGGTTGTAATCGAGCGCACCACGTGGAATCGCTTCGCGCACGACATCGGGTCCAGAACCGGTCCCCTGCACTGCTACCTTCGTGTAGCGGTCGAGATCTGAATTGAGCGCCTTCGTCGCATCGATCACCGCGCGGACGAAGTTGACGACGACCGCTCGTTTCGACTGGAGGTAGGTTGTATTGACCGCGATCATGCCGTTGATGCCCCGGGTCGAGGCAGTAATATCGAGTGAGCTGTAGTAGCCGTATTTTCCAAGCGCGGCTTCGGCATTATTGGGTTCCCAGCAGATGAATCCATCGATCTCGCGCGACTTGAGCGCCGCCAGCATCGGAGGACCGCACGTGGTGAAACTGACCAGCTGGATTTTTCCCAGATCCGCTCCGCCGAGGCTCGCGGTCGACTTGAAAAGCAGGTCGGAAAGGCTGTTCGGTGCCGTACCGAGTTTCAGCCCCTCCAGGCTCTTCCAGGTAGCGGCTGCGACCCCGTTCGCAAGCGTGATGCCGAACCCTCCGGTGAATACCCCGGCAATGGCGCGATAATCGCGAAATCGTTTCTCTTCCATGAGGCCCACGTTCACATAGCCGAGAACCGCTGCATCGATCTGGTTGGTCATGAGGGCAAGTTGAATATCCGCGTATCGGCGCATCGGAACAGCTTCGAGCTCGATGCCATGCTTGCGGGCATATTCGCCGAGCACCATCATGTTCGCCTGATGCACCTGAACCGCATATGCAAACCGAAGCTTCTCGGCGGCATCTGCGTGATTTCCGGACGCGAGTGCGACAGCGATGGCGATGCCTACAGCGGTCCTGTGCATTCGATGGCTCCTTTGCAGATGGACGCGCATGCCCCGGGACGGGTGATAACGCAGTGAGCCGAAACGTGCACCTGGGATCATACGATACCGTGCGGTGCGCCTACAATCATACCCAGACGATGCCCGGGATGACTCGTTTCAAGGAGCATCCTGATGCTGCGGGAGAAGCAGAATGAACCGCGTTCCCCTGATCGATATCCAGCCGTTTTTGCACGGTTCCGACACTCAAAAGGAAGAGGTAGCACGACAGCTGGATCGAACGTGCCGCGACCTTGGATTTCTGCTCATCACGGGCCACGGTGTTCCTGCAAAACTCCGGGCAGCGTTCGAAAGCGCAATGATGAGCTTTTTCTCCCTTCCGGCGGAAATCAAGCGAAGCTGGGCAGCCACGCCGGACAACGTGCGAGGTTATCGGGGTATGAATGCGACGGCTTTGTCGAAGTCGCGCGACCAGGATAGTCCGCCCGATCTGATGGAGCGGTTTACCATCGGCCAGGTCGATATTCCGGACGACGCGTACCACAACAGCCGCCGTCGCACTTACTTTCAGGAGAATCGGTGGCCGGAGCTCATTCCGGCAGTCGAGGTCGCCGCGTGCGGATATTACCGTGAAATGGAGCGACTGGCCGCCGCTCTGATGCGGCTTTTGGCTCGCGCTTTGCAGTTGCCCGAAAGACATTTCGAGCCCTATTTCGACAAACATGTCTCGGTGCTGGTGACCAATTTCTACCCCCCGCAACCGGAAGCTCCGATGCCGGGTCAGCTCCGCGCAGGCGCTCACACCGATTACGGCAGTCTGACGATCCTGGCCCCATCGGTCTCTCCCGGCGGCCTCCAGGTCTGCAACCGCCAAGGTCTTTGGGAAGAGATTCCGCACTTCGAAGGGGCTTTTGTCGTCAACCTTGGAGACCTGATGGCGCAATGGACAAACGACCGATGGTCGTCCACCATGCACCGCGTCGTGAATCCCGAGAGAGAATCTGCCGAGAAGGCGCGAATGTCGATCGTGTTCTTTCAGCAGCCGAACGAAGATGCGCTGATCTCGTGCCTGCCGACCTGCCTGGACGCCGATCATCCCGCAAAATACGCACCGGTCAGCGCAGGCGAATATGTATCGGCGAAACTACATAAAGGTTGGATCGCAAACAAACAGAGCTCCGCACAGAATAGCCGCTAAAAATGAGAGCATCGGCACGGCGACGCAAGCGTCGCCGTGGCTAAGAGCCAATGCCAGAATCACCGCGGCAACGCCGACGCCGCCGAGATCGGTGGCGGTACGCCAGCGGTCGTCATTGCTCACGAATAACGCAACGCGCCGGCCGGGCACCACGGCATAGCGATCGGCGTAGGTGCGCAGGCCCGAGGCGAGCATAATCCCGGGCCGGTCTGTTGCCGAACTCGGGTTTACCCCCGAGTTTTGCACCTCATGAGTACCCGGATGCGAAACGCTGGGATCTGTTTTGCCGCGGACAACCCCGCCCGTCCAACTAGCTGCGCATGCGCTCCCCGGCCGGATCATAAACAGGTTTGCGCGCAATTGTCGCTTGGCGACGAGCACCGAGGATTTCCACTTCGATGCCGCCCTCCGCGTCCCCGAGGCGCGCGGGGACGTAGCCGAGCGCGAGCGATTTTTCGACGCGATGGCCGTAGCCGCCCGAGGTGATCCAGCCGACTGCCGCGCCATCATGGAAAATGGGCTCGTCCCCGATTGCGTCTACCCCGTCCTCCTCGATGACGAGCGTGACGAGGCGCCGTTGCGGCCCCTGCTCGTGGTCTCGGCGCGCCATGTCGGAACCTATGAAGCGGCCCTTGTCGAGGGCGATGAAACGGCCGAGGCCGGCTTCAAACGGACTGTAGATCGGCCGGAATTCGCGCGCCCAGTTGCCGAAGCTCTTCTCGAGACGCATCGACGTGAGTGCACGGGCGCCGTAATGCCGCAGCCCAAGCTCCGCCCCGGCGTCCAACAGCATATCGTAGAGAGCCAGCTGATAATCGGCCCGCACCCAAAGCTCGTAACCGAGCTCGCCGCTAAATGAAATGCGGCCCACAATCGCCGGGACCAGCCCAAGCTCCATTGGACGCATCGACAAGAAAGGAAACGCTGTGTTTGTGACATCCTCAGTGGTCAATCGCGCCAGTAATTCGCGCGAGCGCGGTCCGGCAATGGCAAAACCGAGAAGCTCGGTACGCAACGAGCGGATCGTCACGCCCGTTTGGGGAAGCTGCGCCTCGAACCAGCGCATATGATACTGCTCGGCAATCCCGGATCCAAAGATGAGAAAGCGTTCCGGTCCGGCCCGCGCAAGCGTGAAATCCCCGATCAGCTTGCCGTCATGGTTGAGCATCGGGTTGAGCAGGATCCGCCCCTCCCGCGGCACCCGGCCGGCGAGGAGCGTCGAGATCCACGCCTCAGCGCCTGGGCCGCTCACCTCGTATTTTGCGTAGCTTGAAATCTCCAGCAAACCGACGCCATCGCGGGCAGCGCGACACTCGGCCGCCACCGGAGCATGCGCGTTGGAGCGCCGAAACGTGACCTCTTCCACCGGCTCGGTGCCGGCGGGGGCGAACCACAACGCGTGCTCGAGACCAAACGCGACGCCGAATACGGCGCCCTTTGCCTTGAGTCGCTCGTAAACGTTCGTCGCGCGCAGCGGACGCGCCGCCGGCAGCTCCTCGTTTGGAAAGCGAATACGGAAGCGGCGCGCGTAATTCTCCCGCACCTTTGCCTTGGTGTAGGCCTTGGTGGTCCAATCACCGAAGCGTGCCACATCCATGGCCCAGATATCGGCGCCTGGATCGCCGTGAACCATCCAGTTGGCGAGCGACAGTCCAACACCGCCACCCTGACTGAATCCTGCCATGACCCCGCAGGCGACCCAGTAGTTTTTCAGGCCGCGTACCGGTCCGATGAGCGGGTTCCCATCGGGAGCGAAGGTGAATGGTCCGTTCACTATCCTCTTGATTCCAGCCCGCTCGATCGGAGGATAGTGGCGAAACCCGACCTCCAGACTGGGAGCGATGCGGTCGATATCGGGAGCCAAGAGCTCGAGGCTGAAGTCCCATGGCGCTTCATGCTCGGCCCACGGCACCCCGGCGCGCTCATAGGTGCCGAGAAGCATCCCCTTGCCTTCCTGGCGCATGTAGATCTCGCCCTCGAAATCGATGATGTGCAGCATCTCGGTGTTCGACTGGGCGACCTCGGGTATCTCCTCACTGATCAGATATTGGTGCTCCATCGCCAGCAGCGGTAATTCAAGCCCCGTCATTCTTCCCACTTCGCGCGCCCACAGTCCGGCGGCATTGACGACGTGCTCGGCGCACAAAGTGCCTTTATTGGTGATGACGACCCAGGTGCCGTCGGGGAGCGGCTCGACCCCGGTCACCCGCGTGAAGCGGTAGATCTCCGCTCCCTGCGCGCGTGCCGCCTTGGCAAAGGCATGGGTGACGCCAGCGGGGTCCACATGCCCTTCAATGGGATCGTACAGCGCGCCGACGAAGTAACGCTTGTCGAGTAATGGAAAAAGGCGCGCGGCCTCATCCATTTCGACGAGCTCGGTCTCCATTCCAAGATATCGGCCGCGCGCGTGGACCAGGCGCAACCAGTCCATGCGCTCGGAGGTTCCAGCCAGCATCAGTCCCCCGGTGATGTGGATGCCGCAGGATTGGCCGGAGATCCGCTCGATCTCCTTGTACAGATCTATGGTGTATTGCTGCAGCTTGGAGACATTGGGATCGCTGTTTATCGTATGCATGCCGCCCGCTGCGTGCCAGGTGGAGCCGGAGGTGAGCTCGTTGCGCTCGATCAGGACGACATCATTCCAGCCTGCCTTGGTGAGGTGATAGAGCACGCTGCAGCCAACGACCCCGCCGCCGATGACTGCGACCCGGACATGGGATTTCATGATGCTACGGATTTAGCTGCACGAAGGTGGCAACCGGAAAAAAACACCTACACCGGCCATCCACTCAGATTTTCATATACGTGTTTTTCAGAGCGACGATCGGGTTGTTTTTGGACATCTGGAACTTGATCAGGAGCTCCCGGGCGAGCATATCGCGATCCTGCTGATTGTCAGGAAGGGGAATATTCGACGGTACCGTGACCCAACCGTTGAGATTGCGGTCAAACACCGCAGCGCGCCCTTCCTCATACCCCATGTGGACGTCCTCCAGCCAGTTGAGGTCGTCCCAGCCCATCAGCTCCATGTAATTCCTCAGAAACGGAGTAAGCCGTGTATAGTCCGGCAGCAGATTGACATCGTAGCGATAGCCGATGTGCTGCCCGATCTCCTTTTCCCGCGTCCGCTCGAGCCCATCGGTGTTGAGAAAGCGGTCGATGTCCTGCTCGTCGTGGTTGTTCATCACACCGTTTTCCTTGCAGCTCAGTATCGGGTCATGTCCGGGCGTCCGACCGTATGCTGCGTCCCGGCCAGCGGCACCATGGCCATCGCCGAGGCTTCCATCGTCAGTGCGGCGAGGTCCTCGGGCTCGAGGCTGTGCACGTTTGTCTTGCCGCACGCTCGCGCCATCATCTGGCACTCCAGCGTGAGCGTATGGAGGAAATTGTAGACGCGCTCGGCCGCGTCGTCGGGATTGAGCCGCCGGCGTAAAACTGGATCCTGCGTGGCGATCCCGACCGGGCAACGGCCGGTATGGCAGTGATAACAGTAGCCGGCCGGAACTCCGATCGTGCCCTCGAAGTCAGCCTCCGGAATATCCTTGTTGCAGTTGAGCGCGATCAAGGCCGCCGTTCCGATCGCTATCGCATCGGCGCCCAGTGCCAGCGCCTTTGCTACATCGGCGCCATTGCGAACGCCGCCCGCATAAACAAGCGAGATCTCGCCGGTCTTGCCGACATCGTCGAGTGCCTTGCGTGCCTGCCGGATGGCGGCAATACCGGGAATTCCGGTTTCCTCGGTCGCGATATGCGGGCCCGCTCCGGTCGACCCTTCCATCCCGTCGATGTAGATCGAGTCCGGGCCGCATTTCGCGGCCATGCGGACATCGTCGTACACGCGCGCGGCGCCGAGCTTGAGCTGAATCGGAATCTCGCCGCCGGTCGCCTCGCGCAATTCATTGATCTTCAGGGCGAGATCGTCAGGACCGAGCCAGTCGGGATGGCGAGCCGGAGAGCGCTGATCGATGCCGGCCGGCAGAGACCGCATCTCGGCGACCTGATCGGTCACCTTCTGCCCCATGAGGTGGCCGCCCAGGCCGACCTTGCAGCCTTGACCGATGAAAATCTCGCAGGCATCCGCGAGCCGCAGATGATGCGGGTTGAAGCCATAGCGTGATTGGATGCATTGATAGAGCCAGCGCTCGGAGTAACGGCGCTCGTCCGGGATCATGCCGCCCTCCCCCGAGCAGGTCGCCGTGCCGGCCATGGTGGCGCCGCGGGCAAGCGCCACTTTCGCCTCATAGGACAGCGAGCCGAAGCTCATGCCGGTGATATATATGGGAATGTCGAGCACGAGCGGGCGCTTCGCGCGCGGACCCAGCACGGTTCTGGTCTCGCACTTCTCGCGGTATCCCTCGATCACAAACCGGGTCAGGGTTCCAGGCAGGAAGGTCAGATCGTCCCAGCTCGGGATGTGCTTGAAAATCGCCATCCCGCGCATGCGATAGCGGCCGAGCTCCGCCTTGATGTGAATGTCATCTATGACGGTCGGTGTGAAAAAAAAGTTCTGGCCGAGAATTCTCTTGTTGCGTGAACCGCGCCGCGCTTGCTCTGATGGCTCCGCGAGCGCAACGGTCTCATCTTCCGACTGCATGGCTTCTCCTCAAAGGACGAGCTTCTTCTCGGCCGGCTCGAGATTATCGTAATTCCACAGCTGCTTGCCGGCGACGATCTTGCGCATATTTGCCGCGCCGCGCGGCGCTTCAAACCCATACATGCGCAATTTGCGGGAGAGCCAATCAACGTCGAGAGCCGACATTTCGCCGTCCACCGCATCCACGCCGAGCGATTCGACCTTGCCGCCGACATAGATGATGCCATCGTACATTGAATCGCCGAGATTCTTGCCGGCGTCGCCGAGAATCACCATGCGTCCGCGTTGCATCATGAAGCCGCAGAATGCTCCGGCGCGCCCTCCGGCGATGATCGTGCCGCCTTTCATGTCGATGCCGACACGCCCGCCGACGTCACCCATGCAGACGAGGTCTCCGCCGCGCAGCCCCGCGCCAAAGGAAGAGCCGGCGTTCTTCTCGACCACCACGGTGCCGGCCATCATGTTCTCGGCGCATGACCAGCCCACTCTGCCTTTGACCCGGACATTTGGGCCGTCGATAAGACCACAGCCGAAATAGCCGAGGCTTCCCTCGAAATAGAGCTGCAGCCGGTTGAGAATGCCTACGCCGAGCGAGTGCTTGGCTCCAGGATCGTGAACGACGATGGTGCCATAGCCCTGCTGCATCAACTCGCGAATCCTGCGGTTGATGGCCGCGCTATCGAGCTGGGCCGCGTCGAGCTCGGCTCGCTTGTTGAAATCTACGCTGAAGGCCTGCGGATATAGATAGCTCTCCTCCTCCTCTGCCGAGAAGAAGACCTGTTGGCTGCGACCCGCAAGCTGCTCCGATCTCGGAATCGCCTCCGTCCGGGCGACAGGTTTCAACTCTGCCATACGCGAACCTCCCCATCATAAGGGTCGCTCGTCTCGATCTCATGGGGAAAAATGCTGCGGATCGCCATTTCCTCGGAAGCAAGCGCGATAAAGCGATCACTTTCGTAAAGCACCATCGGCTTGGCTGCCATCGTGTCCTTCGCCATCCCGAGCTGATCGGCCGTGGCCACGAGATACGTGAACACGCCATCGAGCTCACCGACCGAGCGATGCATCGCCTCCTCCAGACCATCGCCCTGATCGAGGCGGTCCGCGATGTAGACGGCAATGAGCTCGGAATCGCAATTCGAGACGAACCGGTGCCCGCGGCGCTCCATTGCGCGCCGAAAGCTCCAGTAGTTCGTGAGCTGGCCGTTGTGCACGACCGAGATGTCGCTGAACGGATATGCCCAATAGGGATGCGCCGAGCGGATGTCGACGTCGGACTCCGTCGCCATACGGGTGTGGCCGATCGCGTGCGTGCCGCCGAAATGCGCCAGACGATATTGCTTGCCCACATGCACCGCATCGCCGAGATCTTTGATCAGCTCGAGGGAGCGGCCAAGCGACAGGATTTCCGCTCCTTCGACGTCCTCGATGTAATCTGCGAGGCGGCGCAGCTCGCCGTCGTACTTCAACTGATAGCGGAAGGCGTATTCAGTGATGCTTTCAGCATCCTCGATTCCTGCACCCAGCTCCGCGAGGCGCTCGTCGATGGTGGCGCGGCGGTGCGCGATCTCGTCACGGATGGAGAACCCCCTCCTGAGGTCCTCCTGCTCCGCGATCTTGAACCGCATGATGAGCCGGTCATCCTCGGGAGCGCCGTAAAGGGCGAGCCCGGTCGAGTCAGGGCCGCGGTGCTTCATGGACTGGAGCATCGACAGCATCTCGCTTCCGACCTCTCCGCGCCCTCGGCGATGAATGACGCCGGCAATCCCACACATCAGCTGTTCCTCCTCAGGGCAGATAATCGAGATAGGTGCGCAGATCCCATTCCGTCGCCGTCGCCATGAAGCGCTCCCACTCGTCTTGTTTATAGTGGTTGAAGACGCGCAGCATGTCGCCAGGCAATGCCGACTTGACGACCTCGTTTCCGTTCAGCCGTTCCAGCGCTTCGCCCAGGTTCATCGGCAGCTTGCGCACCACCTTTCCCTCCTCCATGGCCTGGTAGATGTTGCGCTGCTCCGGATCGCCGGGATCCACCCTCCGGCTGATCCCGTCATCGAAGGCCTTGAGCAAGCCAGCGGCCAGCAGATACGGGTTCACCATGGCGTCGACCGCGCGATACTCAAAACGGCCGGGCGCTGAGACGCGCAGCCCGCAGGTGCGGTTCTGGAATCCCCAATCGCGGTAGACCGGCGCCCAGAATCCGGCATCCCACAGCCGGCGATACGAGTTGACCGTCGAGCAGCCGAGCGCGGTCAAGGCATCGAGATGATGTATCACCCCGCCGATGCACCACAATCCAATTTCTCCCGGCTTGCCGAGCGGCTCGTTGCCGGGCGGCAGAAACGTGTTCTCGCCGCCCTTGCGATACTCGAACACGCCTTCCATTCCCGGCAATGGATCCTGCCGCAGCCCGTTGACCCGGTCCTCGCCCCCGCGCCAGAGCGAAAGATTATGATGGCAGCCATTGGCGGAGACGCCCATGAACGGCTTGCACATGAAACATGCGATCAGGTCGTGCTCCCGCGCGACCTGAGCGCAGATCTGCCGGTAGGTCGAGAGACGGTCACAGGTGCGCAGCGCCTCGTCGAACATGAAGTTGAGCTCCAGCTGGCCCGGAGCATCCTCGTGGTCGCCTTGAATCATGTCGAGGCCCATCGCCCGCGCATAATCGATGACCTTGAGCACGACGGGCCGGAGCGCCTCGAACTGGTCGATATGATAGCAGTAGGCGCGTGTATAACCGCCCGCCGCCGTCCCGTTGGCATCTCGCTTGAGCCACATCATCTCCGGCTCGCAGCCTAGCCGGAGATGAAGCCCGTGCTTGCGCTCGAATTCTGCATGGATGCGCCGCAGATTGCCGCGACAATCCGAAGTGAGAATGCCGCCGGGATCCTTCGGCTCCTCGCGGTTGCGAAACAAGGTACAGAAGACCCGCGCAACGCGCTTGTCCCACGGGAGCTGGCAGAACGTCTCGGGATCCGGAATGCCGACCAGCTCGGACGCTTCCGGACCATACCCGATGTATTGGCTGTGCCGATCGAGGAAAAGATTGGCGGTGGCGCCGTATACGAGCTGGAAGCCACGCTCGCAGATGGACTCCCAGTGATCGGCCGGCACCCCCTTGCCGACGATCCGACCGGTAACGGATATGAACTGATAGTAGATATAGCTGATGCCCAGGTCATCGATCTTGGCACGCACCTGGCGCACCAGCTCGGCCCGTCCCGTCTGCTGCACATTGGCCTCGAGATCGGTCATTTGCGTTCCTGCCCCCCGTGCGGCCGGCCGCCGCCCCGGCGCGCGCCGCGTGTAAAAGAAACCCGATCAACGCGATGGCGGAGCCCGCCGGCAGAAGCTATAGTGACACCAATGACAACCAATTTCAAACCCAATCTTCGAACTGGTACATAATTGGTTGAAGACATGAAGCCGGCCGCACCTCGCCCCTCTGAGCCAGCTTTCTTGCTCCCGCCGGTACAAGGCCGTGGCGCAGCGGGCATCGCTTCGCGGCTGCGCGCCGCCATTCTGGGCGGGGTCTATTCGGCAGGGGACCGGCTTCCGCCCGAACGAGACATCGCGCGGGCGCTCGGCGCCTCGCGCACGACCATTCGAAATGCATTGCGGCTGCTGGAGGATGACGAGCTCGTCCGGCGAAAGGCAGGCAGCGGGACCTATGTGGCACAGAGCGTGCGCGTGGACCCGGACGACGTGGTGGAGAGCACGAGCCCCCTCGAGCTGGTCGAAGTGCGCACTGCCATCGAGCCGAGGATGGTCCGGTTAGCCGTTTTCAACGGCAAGCCGCGGGATCTCGATCGCCTGGCGGACGCACTGTCCGAGCTGGAACGCGCAGGGGCCAATCCCGACAGGTTTTCCCGCTGCGATCAGCAATTTCATCTTGCTCTGGCCCAGGCGACCCACAATCCTCTCCTTATCTGGATCTATCACCAGCTCAACCGCATCCGCAGCCACCGCCATTGGGTCGCAGTTCAGGGCAAAGTGCTCACTCCGGAACGCATCGCTGCCTACAATGCCGACCACCGGGATCTTGTGGAGGCGATCTCCGCGCGGGACAGCGAACGCGCCGTTGCGATCATTCAGCAGCATCTCCAGGCGGCGCGCCGCGACCTCCTTGGCATGCAAGCTGGGTAGTCGTTGCTGGCTCTCTCTCTCTCTCTCTCTCTTTCGGACACGGCTGAAAACGAACGGGACAGACGATGGCGATGTCCGAGGACGCGGCCAGGACCCGAGCCCACGCGGCGGCGTCCGCGGCGGGCCTGCGCCGGGATATCGGCTGGCAGGACGCGTTCTGGCTCGCGAGCGGCGTGCCGGCCCTGGTTCTGTTCTCGATCGGCGGCATCGCCGCTACCGTCGGCACACCCTCGTACATCGTGTGGCCTCTCTCCGTGATGCTGGGCTTTGTCCAGGCTTTTACCTATGCCGAGATAGCAGGCATGTTCCCGAACAAATCCGGCGGTGCCTCCATCTATGGCGCGGCGGCATGGATTCGTTACGGCAAGCTGATCGCGCCGCTCTCGGTATGGTGTAATTGGCTCGCCTGGACGCCGGTGCTGGCCATCGGCTGCGGAATCGCAGCAGGGTACATTCTTACCGAGCTTACGCCGGCGCAGTCGGCGCTGCGAACCGCCGAGCTCCAGCTGCTCGATCTCTCCATCCTCAAGAGCGGCCTAACCCTGCGTATAAACGCCACGTTCCTCATCGGCGCGGCGTTGCTGCTGGCGGTGTTTGTCGTCCAGCATCGCGGCGTCCTGCACACTGCACGTTTTCAGATGGTGATCGGAATCCTGGTCCTGTTGCCGCTCATCCTGATTGCATTGACGCCTCTGCTGTCCGGCGACATGAAGCTCGCCAACCTTTTTCCGCTCACTCCGTTGAGCGGCATCGAGCATGGCCGCCCGATTGCGGGGGCCTGGGACCGGCAAGGTTGGAGCGTATTTCTCGGCGGCCTGTTTCTCGCGGCCTGGTCCACCTACGCGTTCGAGACCGCCATCTGCTACACGAGCGAGCTGCGGTCGCCGGGTACGGATTGCGTTCGTTCCATCTTGTCCGCGGGACTCCTCTGCATCCTCATGTTCACCATTGTGCCCATCGCGTTCCAGGGGACGCTCGGACTGAACGCCATGCTCGACCCCGGCATCTATGACGGATCCGGCGTCGCCGCGGCCATGGCGCGCATGGTCGGCGGCGGTCCGCTGGTGTCCGCTCTGATCGTGCTGCTGCTGCTCCTTGCTTTGGTGTTGTCGATCATCACTGCCATGGCAGGCTCCTCCCGTACGCTTTATCAAGGATCGATCGATGGCTGGTTGCCGCATTATCTCTCGCATGTGAACGCCCATGGCGCGCCGACCCGGGCGATGTGGACCGATTTGGCATTCAACCTGATCCTGCTGCTGATGTCGGACTATGTCTTCGTGCTAGCGGTGTCGAACTGCTGCTATCTGATCTTCAACTTTCTTAATCTCAATGCCGGGTGGATGCATCGAATCGACAGCCCGAAAGCCGATCGGCCCTGGGCTGCGCCCGACCTCCTCCTTGCTCTCGGGGCGGTGCTCGCTTTCTTCAATGCATTTCTGCTGGGCGCCGGCGCGAATGTCTATGGCAACGCCACCCTTCTGACCGGGCTGCTGGCGGCGGCCATGGTGCTGCCGGTGTTCGTATGGCGTCATCACCTAGCCGACAAGGGAATCTTCCCCGCCAAGATGCTCGCTGATCTGCAAGTGGCAGATCTTGCGACGGCGCCACGCCTCGCCGGTTGGATGCCGTACGCGGCGCTAGGCGGCGGGGTTTTGGCGATGCTCGCGGGAAAGCTGCTGTTCGGCTGACCATTCACCTGACCGAAAACTCCGCGGGGAGGTCGTGTCCCTCGACCGCGAGCACGCGCGCCGGCGCTCCGTCGAGCCCCACGAGCTTCATCGGCAGTGCGATGATCGCCAGGCGGGGGCGCTCGATCAGGCCGAGGTGATGGACGTACTCGATATTGTAGATCTCCTTGCCCAGGATCTTGTGGTGGACGATGCAGTCCTCGCCGCGGAAGTGGTGACCGAGGTGAACGACGTACTCTTCCGAGAAGTCGTAGACGATCGCCTTCACGTTGCGCTCGACCAGCCAATCGGCGGCGCCGGGCGTCAGCCAAGGGCCGTCGCGCCAGAACCTGTCCTCTCCCCAGCTTTCGTCGCTCCAGCCCGTGCGTAAGACCGCAATGTCGCCGGCTCGAAGATGTCGCCCCCGGTCCTCGAGTGTATCGGCCGCGATACCCACTGCCTTGCAATGATCGGAAAGATCGATAAGGCCGGCGGGACCGATGAGCTTGCCGAGCGGCGCCGCTTCGATTGTCGCAGCATCGCGGATGAAATGAATGGGGGCATCCACATGCGTTCCGTAATGGGCGAACATTGAGAGCGTCGACCCCTGCCAGCCGCAGGACTCGTAGGAGTACGGCGTGCTGAATTTGACCTCGAGGCCGAGGCGGCCTTCGCCATGACGCACCGGTACTGAGAGATCGATTATGTTCATCCCCGATTCCCTTTTGCTCACGCGAGACATTCATCCTATCTGAGCCATCGACACTGGTAAACCGCTGGTGCACCAATCCGTAAAATTGGCTGGCTTGCGGTCTGGAATTGCGCCTGTTAGGCTCGCGCCGTCGCTGCTTCCGGCGGCGCAATCAAAATCAGAGGGATGGAAAATGCGACACTCGGCAGCTGGCCTGGGCTTCGCTCTTGCACTCGCGTTCACCGGTCTCGCACAGGCGCAAACGACAGGAGCCGCCGTCAAGATAGGGGTGATCAACGATCAGTCGAGCATCTATGCCGACCTATCCGGCCTGGGCGGGGTCGAGGCCGCGCGCATGGCCATAGAGGACTTCGGCGGCAGCGTGCTTGGAAAGCCGGTCGAGATGGTCACCGCCGACCATCAGAACAAGCCCGACATTGCGACCAACATCGTCAGCAAGTGGTACGATGCCGAGAACGTGGATGCGGTATTCGATGTGCCGAATTCATCGGCCATGCTTGCGGTGCAGGAGATCGCGCGCAAGGCGCAGAAGCTGGTCGTCGTCTCGACCGGTGCGACCTCGGATTTCACCGGCAAGGCGTGCTCGCCTTACGGCATCCATTGGACCTACGACACCTATGCGCTCGCCTACGGGACCGGCAAAACAATGGTCGGGCAGGGCGGGGATACCTGGTTCTTCATCACCGTCGACTACGCTTTCGGGCACGCGCTCGAGCGCGATACCGCCGCTTTCGTCAAGGCAGCAGGCGGAAAGGTGCTCGGCGCTGTCCGTCATCCCTTCCCCAACCAGGACTTCTCCACCTACCTTGTGCAGGCGCAAGCCTCCAAGGCGAAGATCATCGGGCTTGCCAACGCCGGCAGCGATGTCATCAACGCAATCAAGCAAGCCGCCGAGTTCGGCATCGCGCGTCCCGGAAGCGGCCAGCGCCTCGCCGGCCTGCTGCTGTTCGACAGCGACATTCACAGCCTTGGGCTGCCCACCGCGCAAGGCATCGTGATGACAACCGGCTTCTATTGGGATCTCAACGACGATACGCGCGCTTTCTCCAAGCGCTTCTTCGAGCGGCGCAAGGCAATGCCCACGATGGCGCAGGCGGGAGTCTACTCGGCCGTGCTGCATTATCTCAAGGCGGTGAAGGCAGTGGGCAGCAAAGATAGTCTTGCCGTGATCAAGAAGATGAAAGAGACACCGGTCAACGATTTCTTTGCCAAGGACGGCCGCATCCGCGAGGACGGGCGAATGGTGCACGACATGTACCTCGCCCAGGTGAAGACGCCACAGGAATCGAAATATGCCTGGGATTACCTCAAGATTCTCAAGGTGATCCCCGGGCAGGAGGCGTTCAGGCCACTTGCCGAGAGCGAATGCCCGCTGGTGAAGACGCGCTAGCCCAAAGAGGCGCGTGCCAGGAGGCCGGCACGCGCAGCGCCTGCACGTGTTCGAGATTTTCGGCATACCCTCGCAGGCGCTGTTCAGCATGCTCCTGCTCGGCGCGATCAACGGCGCCTTCTATGCGATGATGAGCCTGGGCCTCGCGCTCATCTTCGGCATGCTCAACGTCATCAACTTCACCCATGGCGCCCAGTACATGATGGGCGCCTTTGCCGCGTGGATGCTGCTGAATTATGCCGGCATGAGCTATTGGACTGCGCTCGTGCTCGCGCCGATCATCGTCGCGTTGAGCGGGCTCGTGCTGGAACGGCTGTTCCTGCGTCATCTCTATCATCTGGATCACCTCTACGGCTTTCTCCTGACCTTCGGCGTGTCGCTCCTGATCGAGGGAGCCTTTCGGCAGAAATACGGAGTGTCGGGCCAGCCTTTCCAGGTTCCGGAGTCCCTGTCCGGAGGCGTCAATCTCGGCTTCATGTTCCTGCCGAATTACCGCCTCTGGGTCATGTCGGCGTCGCTCGGGGTGTGCCTCGCGATCTGGTATGTCATCGAGCGCACCCGGCTCGGCTCCTATCTGCGCGCGGGAACTGAAAATCCGGTCCTGGTGCAAGCCTTCGGCGTCAATATCCGCCGTATGATCACGATGACCTACATGCTCGGCGTGGGTCTCGCTGCCTTTGCCGGCGTATTGGCCGCCCCGATCTACCAGGTCAGCTCCATCATGGGTGCGAACATCATCCCGATCATCTTCGCCGTGGTGGTGATCGGCGGGATGGGCTCGATCATGGGCTCGATCGTCACGGGCTTCGTGCTGGGCCTGATCGAGGCTGTTACCAAGCTCGTCTATCCCGAGGGATCCGCCGTCGTGATCTTCGTGGTGATGGTCGCAATCCTGCTGATCAGGCCGCAGGGACTCTTCGGCGTGCGGAGCTGAAACGATGTCCCGCCTCGTGGGCCTCGCGTTGTTGATCGCCGCCGCGCTCCTGGCGCCGTTCTTCGTCTATCCCGTGCTCCTGATGAAGGTATTGTGCTTTGCTATTTTCGCCTGTGCGTTCAATCTCCTGTTCGGGTTCGGGGGGCTTCTGTCGTTTGGACATGGCGCATTCCTCGGCAGCGCAGCATACGTGACCGGCCACGTGGTGAAGCTTTGGGGCTTCACGCCCGAGCTCGGGCTGTTGACCGGCACTGCCGCCGCTGCGGCGCTCGGCCTTGCATTCGCCGTTCTCGCGACACGCCGCCAGGGCATCTACTTTGCGATGATCACGTTCGGCCTCGCGCAGATGGTATATTTTGCCGCGCTCCAGCTTCCGTTCACCGGCGGCGAGGACGGGCTGCAGACCGTGCCCCGCCGTGCCCTGCTCGGACTGATCGATTTATCGTCCAACATTACCATGTATTATTTCGTGCTGATTCTCTTCCTGCTGGCCCTAGGCGCCATCTGGCGCATCGTGCATTCGCCGTTCGGTCAGGTTCTACACGCCATCCGCGACAACGAGCAGCGGGCAATCTCGCTGGGGTATCGCGTCAATGAATACAAGATTCTTCTCTTCGTTCTCTCGGCAGCGTTCGCCGGCTTTGCCGGCGCACTGAAATGCCTGGTCGTCGGCATTGCTACCCTGACCGACGTCTATTGGCACGCCTCCGGCGAGGTAGTGCTCATGACCATGCTGGGCGGGGTGGGGACAATGCTGGGTCCGGTTGTGGGCGCCTCGCTCGTGGTCGGAATCCAGAACTATTTCGCCGAGCTCGGCGCCTGGGTCACCATGATCCAGGGCGCGATCTTTGTCGTCGTGGTAATGGCATTTCGGCGCGGTATCGTCGGCGAGCTCGCGCCACTTCTGCAACAATATAGAGCGAGGGGCCGGCATGCCGCGCGCCTCCCATCGGCGGCTGCGGCAGCGGGGGATGCTTCCGCCGCAAGCGCCTTGCCTGCCGCAGCCGCGGCATCTTCCGTGCAGGCGGCAGATCGTGCGCCATGAGATGTCCGGTGGTCGAGCATGCGGCCCGCAGAGCATCCCGGCGTGCTGCTGGCAGCGGTGTGGCGGCGGACAGGGAGGCGGCGTCCTGGACCGCGGTGCTGCCGCGCTATCGCAGTCCGACGCTCGTCGACGACAGACCTTCTACCTCATAGGAGCCTACCATGACCTGGAACACCTGCCGCTCTCTGCTTGTGTTTGCCGCTGCGCTGGGAATAGCCGCCCCGCTTGCGCTCGAGGCGCCAGCCGAAGCCGAGAGCATGACCTCGATCAAGCTCACCCTCGACTGGAAGTACCAGGGCATTCATGCCTTTGTCTTTTGGGCCCAGGACAAAGGTTATTTTGCCAAGGAAGGACTGAGTGTCGCGGTAGATCAAGGCGAGGGGTCTGCCGCAACGGTCACCCGTATCGCTTCCGGAGCTTACGACGCCGGCCTCGGCGACGTGAACGCCATCGTCACACTCGGGGGCAAGGAGCCGGGCAAGCAGCCGGTAATGGTCTACATGATGTACAACAGCTCGCCGTTCGCCCTGATCACAAAGGAATCCGGTCCGGTGAGAACGCTGAAAGACCTGGAAGGCCGCACAGTGGGATATCCGGCCGGGGCATCGGCCGGACAATTATTCGCTCCGCTGGCCAAATTGAACGGCATCGATCTGGGCAAGCTCAAAATAATCAACATGTCGCCGACCTTGCAGGAGCAGATGATGCTCAAGGGCGACGTCGATGCCTCAGCCGTGTTCACGGTCACCAGCTACGTGAACTTGATCGGGCAAAAGGTCGATCCGGACAAGGATATTCGTTGGCTGTACTATTCCAAATTCGGCGTCAACCCCTACGCCAATGGCCTGATGGTGTCGCAGCGGCTCCTGAGGGAGCATCCGCAAGCCGTTGCCGGTCTGGTTCGCGCCCTCAACCGCGCGTTCATCGAATCCGCGCTCAGTCCCGATGCGGCGATTGCGCTGGTGGTGAAGCAGGAGCCGCTGTTGAACGCCGGCCTCGAGAGACAGCGGCTGGTCTATGCCTACAAGACCCACTTCGTCACGGCCGAGACGGAAAAAATCGGCGTGGGGGACGTCACCGATGAACGCATGAGTGCAACTATCAAGTTGAATGTCGACGCTTTCAATCTTCCCCGTACCCCGAGCATCGCGGATGTCTTCAACCGCGCTTTTCTGCCGCCAGTATCGGACCGGAGCCTTCATCTGCCGATGTAATAGCTCCAGAGCCGTACAATGGGCGCACTGACCGTCAACGCGGCTTGGCTGCTCCCGAATGCGACCGATCGGGCTGTTGCCGATGTGGAAATCAGCATCAGCAAGGGCCGTATTGCAGCGGTCGAGCCGTCGAGCGGCAAAGGCAGCGGACTGGCGTTACCGGCGCTGGCCAACGCCCACGATCACGCGAGGTTTACGCGGCTCAGCCAGAGCGGAAGCTTCGATATACCGCTCGAAGCGTGGCTGCCGTATCTCACGCTCATACCCTCGGCCGATCCGTGGCTCTCCTCGGCGGTGTCGTTCGCCCGCTCGGCGCGGGGCGGCGCGGGCGCGATCATGGCTCATTACACGCGCGTCCAGGGGTTGAGCGATTTTCCCACCGAGGCAAAGGCCGTCGCTCAGGCGGCACGTGATGTCGGCGTGCGTGTCGCGCTGGCGGTTCACTGCCGCGACCGCAATCCGATCGTTTACGGTCCGCACGACAAGCTCCTGAGACAGCTCTCGCCCGCCGCCTGCTCGTGCGTGACCCGGCGCTTTCTGCGCGCGCCACTGCCTCCATCCGAGCAAATCGCGATGGTCGAGGCGGTGGCGGCCGAGGTCGAGAGAGACGGCGTAACCGTGCAATACGGCCCGGCCGGGGTGCAGTGGTGCACCGACCAGATGCTCGAAGCCATCGCGGATGCGTCAGCTCGCGCCGGGCGCCGCGTCCATATGCACCTCTTGGAGACCCGCTATCAACGCGCTTGGGCCGACCAGACCTACCCCGGCGGGATCGTGTGCCACCTCGACCGGATCGGGCTCGTCAACGAGCGGGTGTCATTTGCGCATTGCATTTGGCTTCGGCCCGAGGAAATGGACATCATTGCCGAGCGCGGCGCAACGATCGTCACCAACACGAGCTCGAACCTCATTGTGAGCTCCGGCGTGGCGCCGGTCGCAGAGATGCTGCGGCGCGGCTGCAAAGTCGCGATGGGTTTGGATGGCCTCGCCTTTGACGAGGACGAGGATGCACTGCGCGAGATGCGTCTGAGCTATGCTCTGCACAAGGGGCTCGGATTTGAAATCCGCATGAGCCGCGCGCAGTTGTTGGGCATTGTTTCTGCCAACGGCCGCTTTGCCGTGACGGGCGAGGATGATGGCGGGAGCGTCGCGCCCGGCGCCCCGGCCGATTTCTTGATACTCGACTGGGAGCGGCTCGTCGCAGACGCCGTCGAGCCCGAGGTGCCGGCGATCGATCTGCTTTTGGCGCGCGCAAGTCGCGAGCATATAAGGGATCTCTTTGTTTCCGGTCGCAAAATCGTTGCCGGCGGCGAAGTGATCAGCGTGGATCTGGCGAAGCTCGAGCAGGAGCTGCTGGAGCAACTGCGTGCCGCTCTTCATTCGACAGCCGACGTGCGTGCGGCACTGCCGGAGCTGCGAAATGCCATCCGGGCCCATTACGGCGAGCCCTTGTACTGCATGTGAGCAAGCCGAGATGCGAAGCGGGGCAGACATGATGAGCCTTGCATCCGCTCCTTACGTTCCGCGCTCGAGCGCTTTCGTCGAGCTTCACGGCGTAACGCTCGATTACGGGCGAGCCGATCGCACCGTAAAGGCATTGGGGCTGACCGATCTGCGTCTGCAGGAAGGCGATTTCGTCGCGCTCGTGGGTCCATCCGGCTGCGGAAAGTCCACCCTCTTGAAGCTCGTGACGGGACTCCTCAAGGCTACGACAGGCGATATCCGTGTGGCCGGCCGAGAGGTCGGCGCCGAGCCCGTGCGCGTCGGCATGGCATTCCAGAATCCGACCATGCTGCCGTGGTTGACGGTCCGCGAGAACGTCATGCTGCCGCTGAAGATCGTTCCGCCGTTTCGCCAGCAGTATCGGCTCAAGCGCAAAAGCGAGTTCCGCGACCGCGCGGAGGCGCTGCTGCAGGATGTCGGGCTGGGCAGCTTCGGCGATAAGCATCCCTGGCAGCTTTCCGGGGGGATGCTGCAGCGCGCGTCGCTGTGCCGCGCGCTGGTTCACGAGCCACAGCTTCTCATGCTCGATGAGCCGTTTGGCGCGCTCGATCAATTCACGCGCGAGGAGCTGTGGGGCATCATGCAGAGCTTGTGGATCAAGATGCGGCCCACTGTGCTGCTCGTGACCCACGACCTCAAGGAGGCTGCCTATCTTGCCGATCGCATATGCGTCATGCGCGCGCGGCCGGGGCAGATCATCAACGACGCCGAGGTTCCCTTCGCGCGCCCGCGCACCATCGAGCTGTCGTACAGCCCGGGTTTCGTGTCCCTGACGCAGCGGTTGCGCGAGCTGATCGTCGCCGCTCGCCCTGGCAAAGAGGCCGCTTGATGAATCCCGGATTGCGCCGCCTCGCGTCGGCACTGTTCATCGTCGGTTTTTTTGTCCTCTGGGAGGTGTTTTGCCGGCTGTTCGATGTCAGCGATGTCGTTCTGCCACGGCCGAGCCAGATTATCGTGACGCTCGTCGCGCGCATGCCGGCGTTGTGGCCGCACGCCCTGCAGACGCTCTACACCACCCTGATCGGGTTCGGGCTGGGGATCGCGCTCGGAATATTGCTAGGCGTGCTCATCGGCTCCTCACGGCTCGCCTATGACGTCGCCTATCCGCTGCTGATCGGGTTTGCGACCATACCGAAGGTCGCCGTGGTGCCGATTTTCGTGCTTTGGTTCGGCGCCGGGGCGGTGCCGGCAGTGCTCACCGCGATGATCATGAGCATTTTTCCTATTGTGGTGAATGTCGCTACCGGGCTTGCAACAACCGAGCCCGAGCTCGAGGACGTCATGCGGGCGCTACGCGCGAGCAAGCTCGACATCCTCTGGAACGTCGGCTTGCCGCGGACGATGCCCTACTTTTTTGCATCGCTGAAGGTCGCGGTGACGCTCGCGTTCGTCGGCACGGTCATTTCCGAGACGGTGGCCTCGAATCGAGGCATCGGCAATGTCATGATGATCGCCAGCTCGACTTTTGACGTGCCGCTGGTGTTCGCCGGTCTGCTTATCCTGGCGGTGCTCGGGGTCGTCCTCTACGCAGTGTTTTCGCTGCTCGAAACGCGGATAACCGGCTGGGCTCACCGCAAGGATGAGCTCGCGATCGGCTGAGATAAAAGCGCCCGGAGGGCAGCTCGCCATGAGACTTCTCTTGCTCCAGCATGCGGCTCTTGCTCCAGCATGCGGCCCGCGAAAAGCCTTTACCGCAATTTCCGGCGTCTCGCCGCTTCCGGCCGGCGACGTGCCAACGAGCCCGTGAGGTCAGCCCATGAAGGTCAAGCGCATCGAGCATATCGCCATCGCGGTGAAAAGCATAGCCGCGATGCGAGAGGTGATGGAGGAAAAGCTGGGGCTTTCGCTGGAATACGAGGAACATCTGCCGCAGTATCATACACGCCTCGCGATGTATCCCGTGGGGCAGACCTATCTCGAACTCCTGGAATCCGACAGCCCGCAGAGCGAAACGTCGGAATGGATAAAAGCGCGCGGCGAGGGGCTCTTCCATATCTGCCTGGAAGTCGATCACATCGAGGACGCTCTCGCCGAGCTCAAGCAGAAGGGAGTCGCATTGATCGACGAAAAGCCGAGGACAGGTCACGCCAGCTCGCGCATCGCGTTTCTGGATCCGAGGTCGACGGGCAACGTCCTCATTGAGCTCGTGGAGCTCCCGGCTCCATCGGCTTAGCCGGTCATGCGCGGGCAAGACCAGCGCATCCACGTGTTCGCGGGGAGCCTGAGCGTAGCTGGCCGGGACAAGCTCAGCCATGACCAATTCGATGTAATCGGTAATGCCTAAATGCGGATGATCGGGATCGATGTCGGGGGGACCTTCACCGACATCGTTTTTTATGATGAGCACAAAAACGAGATGAGATGGGCGAAGACAGCCTCCTCGCCGGCAAACCCGGCGGAAGGCGTGATGGCCTCGATCGAGCACAGCAATATCGAGCTGCGCGAGATCGATCGGTTCGTTCATGGAGTTACGATCGGAACCAACGCCATACTCGAGCGCAAAGGTGCGCCGGTCTGGCTGATCACCACGCGCGGATTCAGAGATACGCTCGAAGTAGGCCGAACAAACCGCACCATTCTTTACGACATCAAGACTCTCAAGCCTCCGTCCCTGGTCGACCGGCGGCAAATCATCGAGATAGAGGAGCGGGTGTCGGCGACCGGTGCGGTGCTGCGCCCTCTGGACCTGGCGCAGCTCCGTCCGACAGCGCAGGGGTTGCAGCGGGAAACGCCTGCCGCTGTAGTCGTCTGCTTTCTGCACAGTTACGCCAATCCGCAGCACGAGGCGGACGCAGCGCAAGTGCTGCGATCTCACCTGCCGGAATGGTTCATATGCAGCTCAGCGGAGGTCCTGCCCGAGCTGCGCGAATACGAGCGGTTCAGCACGGCGGTGATCAACGGCTATATCGGACCGATCATGCACCGGTACCTGACGGCATTGGAAAGCGCGTTGCGAGGAAAGGGATACAAGGGCGAGCTGTCTCTGATGATATCGAGCGGCGGCATCGTCACGGCCAAGCGTGCCGCACGCTTCCCGGTGCAGACCGTTCTCTCGGGTCCGGCAGGCGGCGTGGCCGCCGCGCTCCATTTCGGAGAGCTTCTCGGGGTGCGCAATCTCATCACCTACGACATGGGAGGAACCAGCACCGACGTATGTCTTGTCACTGACCTCAATGCCCCAATCAGCTCTGAGCATTTCATTGAAGGATATCCGATCCGCACCCCGCAGATCGATATTCACAGCATCGGGGCCGGAGGCGGCAGCATTGCATGGGTGGACACCGGGCGCATTCTCAATGTCGGGCCGCGCAGCGCTGGAGCCAGTCCCGGTCCGGCCTGTTACGGTACCGGCGGCCGCGAGGCAACGGTCACCGACGCCAATCTTGTGCTGCGGCGTCTGTCTGCAGGGCGCAAGCTCGCGGGCAGCGTCGCGCTCGACGAGCAGCTGGCAATGCGGGCGGTCGCGTGCGTCGCGGCAGAGGTGACCGGGCTCGACACTTTCGGTGCAGCGGAAGGAATCGTGAGCGTCGCCGTTGCGCGCATGGTCAGCGCCATCAAGAAGATCTCGATCTCCCGCGGCTTTGACCCGCGCGAGTTCGTGCTGCTCGCCTATGGCGGCGCCGGGCCCATGCATGCGGCATTGATCGCGGATGAGCTCGAAATCACCCATATCGTCGTGCCGCCACGACCGGGAAATTTCTCGGCCTTTGGAGCGCTGATCTCGAACATTCGTCACGACTATCTGCGCGCGATACGTGTCGACCTGCAAGCGGCCGATCTATGCAGCGTCTGGGACGCGTTTGCGCAGCTCGAAACTTCCGCGCGCGCCACCATGATTGCCGAGGGTCTTCCGGCCGAGAGAATCAGGGTGGAGCGCGCCTGTCGCATGCGATATATCGGCCAGTCGTGGGATCTTACGGTACGGATTCCGTCCTCGACACTGCACAGCCGTGAGCTCAGCGATCTTTTCAGTCGCTCGCACGAGCAGCGCTACGGATATGGGCTGACCGACGATGTGGAGATCGTCGGGCTGAGCCTCTCCGCGATCGGCGAAAGCGACAAGCCCCGGCTTCCCGAGTGGACTGTCGCGGGAGAGGCGCATGCAGCTCTGCGCGAATGGCGTTCGGTCTGGCTCGCCGGCAAGAGCGCGCCGACCCCTGTATATGAGCGGGATCAGCTGCCCGCAGCAAGCAAAATCGTCGGGCCGACTCTCATCGAGGAAATGGGGAGCGTCACGGTTGTGCCGCAGGAGTGGACAGTCGAGATCGGAAAATTCGGAGAGCTGCATTTGCGGCGCAGTCCTTCATGAGCAGCCCCGTTGATCCCATCACGCTGGAGGTCGTGTGCGAGGGTCTGATCGCCATTGTCCGCGAGATGCGCGCGTCCATCATTCGTGCGTCCTACTCTCCGGTCATCTACGAGCTCGATGATTTTTCCTGCGCGATCTTCAATGCCAAAGCCGAGATGATCGCCCAGTCGGAGGACCATCCCGGCCACGTGGTGCCGATGCCCTGGTCCGTGCGCAGCGCGATGGAGGATTTCGCCGCGAATATCGCTCCCGGCGATATTCTCCTCGTCAACGATCCCTACCGCGGCGGGACCCATCTCAACGACGTGACGCTGCTCTGCCCGGTACACGAGCACGGCGAGCTCGTGATGCTGCCCTGTGTGCGCTCCCATTGGGCGGATGTGGGCGGAATGACTCCGGGCAGCTACTCCGGGCTTGCTACCAGCATCTTCCAGGAGGGCTTGAGAATTCCGCCGGTCAAGCTCTACGAGCGCGGCGAGCTGAATTCCGGACTGATGAAACTGATCGAGAGCAATATGCGGCTGCCGGAGCACCGCCACGGCGATCTTCAGGCGATGATCGGCGCCTGCCGGATAGCGGAGCAGCGGCTCCAGCGCCTATTCCAGAAATACGGATCGAGCGTCGTGCTCCATTCTATCTGCGCCAATCTCGACAGATGCGAGGCGCGCATGCGCGAGCGGATCAGCAAGCTGCCGCGCGGCACATATGTGTGCGAGGATTATCTCGAATATTACGAGCACGGAATTTTCGACCCGGTATTGATGCGGCTTGCATTGACCGTCGATGGCGATGCGATCATCGCAGATTTCGCGGGAAGCAATCCGCAGGTTCCGGGAGTGGTGAACTCGTCGCTCGCTGTGGCAGGCGCCGGTGTCTTTGTGGCTTTGAAAGCGACGTTGGATCCTGCTGGAGCGGTCAACGCCGGAACGTTCAGGCCGATCACGCTGAAGGCGCCGGAAGCTTCCATTGTGAACGTTCGGCCCGATGCTCCGGCAGGGGCCCATGGCGAAGTCAGGAAACGCGCGGTCTCGGTCATGCTCGGCTGTCTTGCCCAGGTGGTGCCGGCAGCAGTTTCCGGCGACCTCTGCGGCACCTCGTTTCCGAATTCGGTCGGCGGCTGGGACGGCGAGAGAAAGCGCTCCTATGTCTATTACGAATGTCCGGCCGGAGGTAACGGCGGATTTGATGCGGGCGACGGCTCGAGCGCTTTCGTCAATATCGATTTCGGCAACATCCGCTCGATTCATAATGTTGAAACCCTCGAAAGCGACACGCCCTTGCTCGTGGAGTGGAGCGAGCTGCGGCGCGACTCCGGCGGGCCTGGGACGAGGCGCGGCGGCCTCGGCCTTCGCCGGGGCGTCAGGCTGTTGGCGGAGGAGGCCGTCTACTCGGTCCTGAGCGACCGCGCCGTCATCCCGCCGTTCGGCATTCTGGGAGGGGCGAGCGCGGCGCCGGTGCGCGTGTCGATCAGATCCGATAGCGAGGACGTGCCCTTAGGCACTCCGGGAAAGGCGACGGGCCATGTCATTCATCAGAATGACGTATTCGTGATGGAATCCGCTGGAGGAGGCGGCTACGGCGACCCGCTCTCGCGCGAGCTCGACGCTGTCGTGCAGGATGTTCACTACGGGTATGTGTCGGGGGAAAGGGCCAGGTCCGATTACGGCGTCATCATCGACGAGCACGGAGCGCTGGATCGGCAGGAATCGTCAAGGCTCAGAGAGCGACTCCGGGAACAGAGGCTGCAGCTCGCGGTCATCCCGGACGAAACCTGTCCCTACGAGGGAATCAAGGGGCGCCACCGGACAGTGAGGCTGCACCCGCATGACGGGGCCGCCCTGGGTCTCGAGGCCGGCGATCTCGTCGAGCTCCTCGGCAACCACCCGACACCGCTGCGGGCCTGGACCAAACCGGCTGCAGATGTACGACGGGGATCAGTCCCGCTCGATGACTTCGGGCGGCGCGCGATCGGAGTCAAGGCGGGAGACAAGATCCGGCTGCGCAAGATTCCGACCATCCTGCGTCCCGGCGAGCGGGTCGAAAGCTGACGCTCAGGGCCCTGAGCGCGTCTGCGACCCGGACCAGACTGCGATCCGAAAAGAGGCAATTTACGAGATCGCGATCTCGTCGGAACGGCTTTCTGACAGGTAGCTGATGACGCGATCGCGAAACAGGACCGTGTGCTCACGGGCCAGCTGCTCGGCCGCCTTCGGGTCCCGCCTGGCGATGGCGTCGACCATCCCGCAATGCTCGCAGTCCACGCGGTCGTAGTATTGCTTGTAGGCCGAGCCATGCAGCGGCGCCTGCTCGTAGGCGACACGGGCGAGCCGCATGCTGGAATTCAGCAGGCTCTCGTACCAACTCTCGAGGTGCGGATTCCCGCAGGCGGCTCCGATCGCCGCGTGGAAAAGTTTGTTGGTCTCGCTCATGGCGGCGGCGTCACGCGCCGCCATCGCGTCCGAGAATTGCTTGCATCGCCCGGCGATCGCCGCCAGCTGCTGCTCCGTGCGCCGCTCGGCGGCCCAACGGGTCACGGCGCGCTGGGCAAGATCGAGCGCTTCGAGGATCTGCGGCACCTCGGCGGCATCGAGCGATGCGACCCGCGGCCCCTGGTTCGGCAACAGCTCGACCAGCCCTTCCGACGACAAGCGGATGAGCGCCTCACGGACCGGCGTGCGCGAGACCTTGAACTCCTTGACGAGGTCGAGCTCGTTGATGTCGGCGTGCGGCGCCAAGTCGAGGCTGAGGATCCGCTCCCGCAATTTCGCGAAGACGAGTTGCGCCCCGGTTCCGCGCGGCCGCCCGACCCCGTTGCGCTCCGACTTCGCTGCGCGGCGAGACCGTGCGGCCGCAAGCTTCGTGACAGTAAGCTTCGTGACGGTCATGGCGCAGCACCCATGCTGATGATGATCGTCAGGATAACCTGCTCGACACGGACGCGCTCTCAGCTGAGATTGCGCGCGCGCGCCGCGAGCACCCCTTTAACGATCTTTCGCGTCGGCGTCATCGGCATCTCGTCGATCAGCTCGAGCCGCTCAGGCCAGTGCAGCTTTGCAACTCCGTGGCGCTCGAGATAGCTCGTCACCTCGCTCAGCGTGATGGACTTGCCTCCGTGCGGTACGATGAATAGGCATGCCTTTTCGCCGTAGATGTCGTCCGGCATCGGGACGATGGCGGACTGCAGGACTTTCTCGTGCGAGTCGACCAGGCTCTCGATCTCGGTCGGGTTGATCTTGATGCCGCCGCGATTGATCAAATCCTTCACACGCCCGCAGATCGCGATGTCTCCCGCATCGCTGATGGTGGCGAGATCGCCCGTGCGGAACCAGCCGTCCGTGGTGAAGGCCAGACGGTTCGCTTCGTCGTTCTTCAGATAGCCGGACATGATCGAATAGCCGAAGAGCTGCAGCTCGCCCTCGATTCCATTCGGAAGGACCCTCCCTTCCGCGTCAGCGACGCGGGCCTGGATGCCGCGGGTCGGACGTCCGACGGAGCAATGCCGGATGTCGGGTCCCTCATCGATCGGGGTCTGAGCGACGAGCACGCACTCGGTCATGCCGAACAAGCCGCCGGCGCGGCCGTTCGGCATCCGGACTTCGAGCGCCTTCGCAACGTCGGGCGGGCACACCGAGCCGGCGATCACCACCTCGCGCAGACTCGACAGGTCGACGTTGTCCAGCAGTCCGCCCTTGAGCGCGGCCGCCACGTGCGCCGGCGCCGTGAACAGCACGGTCGGCTTGCCCGCGGCGATCGTGCGTACGTAATCGGGAGGCGTGTACAGGGGCAGCAGAACTATCGTGGCGCCGCAGCAGATCGCGTCGGCGACGCAGCACAGGCCGAACACATGGGTAAACGGCGGTGCGATCATCACACGATCGGCGCTGCTCATGCGAATCGTCTCGCTGTAAATCCGGGCATTGGCCGTGATCGTCTCCGAGGTCCGCATGACGCCCTTCGGCGATGCCGAGGTTCCGGAGGTGAAGCAGAGCAGGCAAGGATCGGACGCCGAGAATTTGCCCTCGGGCGGCTCCTCGCTCGCGCCGGCGATCATGTTCGTCATGGATAGGCAGCCCTCGACCTTGCCGTTGGCGACGATGACCTGCTTCAGCGTCGGCACGTCCGCCATGAGCGACTTCATAGTGTCGGGGGCGTCGTATTTGTCGCCGGGCGGGGGGCAGATGACCGCCGAGGCTTCCGCGAACTGCATCAGCGGCCGCATCTCGCGCGCTCGGTACGGCATGTGCAGCGTGCAGAGCACGCCCCCCATCATGAGCACGCCGAAATAAGCGATCAGGAACTCGGGATGGCTGGGAAGCTGGATTGCGATCACGTCCCCCTTGCGGAGGCCGGCCGCGACCAGCGCATTCGCGAAGCGTCGGGATTTCGCGAACGTCTCGGCATAAGTCAGCGACGGCCCGCCGGGTACCGTCATGGCCACCTGGTCGGGGGTCTCGCGGGCCCACTTCTCCACATAGTCCGCGAGCCGGTCGTCATTCCACAGCCCCTCCTCACGGAAGCGGCGCTGAAGAGCCGGTGCATGCGGAATATAGTCGCGACTAGACATGGTCATGCCCCTTTGTGCTCAGAACCCGGGCGACGAACGCGTCGACGATGGCAGCGCATTCGCGTGGTCGCTCGAGTTGCAGAAAGTGCGTGGCATCCGGGACTGATTGGAAAGCAAAGCCGCCGTTCAGAGCCAGGCTGCGGGCCACGTTCGACAAACAGCGGTTCTCGTCCGGATCCGGAATGCCCGCGAGAATGCAGACCGGCAAGGACACGGAGGTGGTACGCGCCCAGGCGTCCTCCAGGTGCCGCAGCCGGAACGTCTCGGATTCGAACTCGCGCGCGCAGGCGAGCTCATAGTGCCCCTTGACGGCGTTCCAGCGGAGCGTGGCCGCGGCCAGCCGTTGCAGTGCCTCCGGACCCATGCGCCGGAACGAGCTGGTGCGCGCGAAGCTGGTGGCGAGGTCCTCTACCGCAGCGAAGGCCGGACGACGGCGCGCTGCGCTCTCCGCGAGATCGCGATGCAGGTCGAAGAACGGCTCGAATTCGGGATGCCCTGATGGCGGCGGGGTCGGCGGCTCGAACGCCAGCAGCCCGCGCCATGGCGTGTCATGCTCGGACGCGTGCAGGAGTGCGGTCACCGCGCTCATGGAATGAAAGACACCGACCGTATCCGCCGCACCCAGCTCGCGCTCGATCGCAGCGAGCACCACGCCGAAGTCTGCGATGAAGCGCGGCCAGTTCTGCATCGGGCCCTGGTACGGGGTGCTCAGGCCGTGATGGCGGAAATCGAACACCACGACCTCGTGCCGGTCCACGAACAGGGACCAGAACGGTCTGTACGCCTCGATAGCGAGCCCGTTGCCGTGGCTCACGACGAGGCGCGGACCGCGGCCATAGACGCGCAGCCGGACGACTGCGCCGTCCTGGAGGCCAACGTCGACGACCCGCCGGGCGACGAAGTCGCTCGTCTCGACCAGGGCCTCCGAGACCGGCAGCATCAATGCACTCCGGTACGCTTGGGCGCCGCGAACTGCGGATAATTGCGGCGCACATATTCCTTGCTGAACTTGTTCACCTGCAGGTCACGCTCGATGGCTTCGCGCAGACGCTCGCTCGCCGGACCGTAACCGCCCGCGCCCGGCGTCTCCACCAGGATGCGCTCGCCGGAACGGACCGCCACGTCGTTGACCTTGCTCGGCAGCGCGGATCGGCTCCCGTCGGCGCCGATCTTGAGGAAGCGGCCGGGCGCGCCATGGCCGGCGCCAAAAATACCCCACGGCGTGCGGCGGAAGCGCTCCCCCGCGCCGTTGAACTGGCAGTCGTGATCCACCGGCCCGATCTGGCGACGCAGCCCGAGTCCGCCGCGGTACCGCCCCGGGCCGCCGGAATCCGGGATCAGCTCGTAGGCGTCCACCTGGAGTGGATACTCCATCTCGATGGCTTCGACCGGGAGGTTCGAGGTGTTGGTGATGTGCACCTGCACGCCATCGGTGCCGTCGTGGGTCGCCCTGCCGCCGAACCCGCCGCCCAGAGTCTCGATATAGACGTAGTCGCGGTTGGTGCGCGGATCGCGGCCGGCGAAGACCGCGGTGGTGTTGGCTCCGTTGGCAGCGCCGACGACCTCGCTCGGCAGCGCCTCCGCGAATGCCCCAATAATGACGTCGACGACACGCTGGCAGGTATGCGCGCGGCCCGCCACCGGCGCCGGGAACACGGAGTTGAGCAGCGTGCCTTCGGGAACGCGGATCTCGACTACGTTGATGACGCCCTGATTGTTCGGGATGTCCGGATCGAGCAGCGCCTTCAGCGTGTAGTAGACCGCGGCCTCAGTGGCGTTGCGCGTGGTGTTGATGTTGCCCTTCACCTGCGCGGACGTTCCGCTGAAGTCGAACAGAATGCGCTGCTGCTCGACGTGAACGGCGAGCCGGATGGCGATGTCCTCGGTTCCGAGGCCGTCATCGTCCATGACGTCCTCGAACCGATAGGTCCCGTCGGGCAACGAGGCGATCGCAGCGCGCATGCGCATCTCGGTGCGCTCGATGATCTGGTCGAACGCGGCCGTGACGAGCTCTTGCCCGTGCGCCTGGCAGAGCTCCTGAATGCGCCGCTCGCCGAGCCGGCATGCGGCGACCTGGGCAAAATAGTCGCCGCGCCGCTCGTCGGGCATGCGCACGTTGAGCAGGATCAGCTTGAACAGCGCATGATCCAGCTGACCGCGGTAAAACAGCCGGACCACGGGAATGCGCAGTCCCTCCTGGAAGATCTCGGAAAGCCCGCCGGCCATGCTGCCGGGCACCGAGCCGCCCATGTCGGCGTGATGGGCGATGTTGCACATGAAGCCGATCAAGCTGCCGCTCACGAAGACCGGCATCGCCATGCCGACGTCCGGCAGGTGCGTGCCGCCCGCGGCATGCGGGTCGTTGGCGATGAAGATGTCGCCCTGGTTCAGATCGTTCCCATATTCGGCCTGCAACTTGCGGACCAGCCCGCTCATGGAGGCGATGTGAATGGGCAGCGATGCGGCCGCCTGCACGATCAGCCGTCCCTGCGCATCGAGGAAGGCGGTCGAATGGTCGCGCCGCTCCTTGATGTTGGTGGAGTAGGCGCTGCGCATGAGCGCGATGAAGGTCTCGTCGGAGATCGACCGCAGCGCGTTCGAGAGGATTTCGAGCTTGATCAGATCGATCGACGCAAGCGCGGCATTCATGGCTGGACCTGGATGACGAGGCTGAGGCCGTCGTCCACGGTCACTCGATCTCCCGGGAAAACCACGGTCGTGCTGTCGAACTGGGATACGATGGCGGGCCCCTCGAAGCTGAGCCCCGGGCGGAAGGCCGCGCGATCGTAGACCGGCGTGTCACGGCAGTCGCCCTCGCTGAAATAGACCTTCTGCCGGGCGATAGGCGTCGCGTCCGCACGCCCATTGCCGGCGGTCTTTATCTGCACGCGTCCGAGTGCGCTGCCCGCCGATAGCCGGACGTTCACGATCTCGATCGGCGCTTCCGCATTGTGGAACCCGTAGGCCTTGTCGTGCGCGTCGAAGAACAATTGGCGCAGCCTGTCACGGTCCGGGAGCCGCAGCTTCGTCCCATTCAGCCGCCTGCCGAGCGGCACCGAGAGCTCAAAATTCTGACCGACGAACCGCATGTCCAGCGTGACCTCGTCGTAGCGGCGCGCGGGCTCGATGCCTTCCGCGGCAGCCCACGATTCTGCCTCCTGCAGCAGAGCGGCAATATTCTCGGACACCCGCTCGAGTCCTGCTCCGCTGAGATCGACGTGCGCGGTCCGCACGAAATTCTCCTTCAGATCCGATACCAGCAGGCCGAGCGCGCACAGAATCCCGGGCGACAGCGGAACCACGATCTCCTTCATTCCGAGGCTGCGCGCCACCTCGGCGGCATGCAGCGGTCCGGCGCCACCGAACGGCATCAGGCTGAAGTCGCGAGGATCGTGGCCGCGCTCGACGGATACGGCGCGAATCGCACCCACCATGTTCGCCGTGACGATGCCGAGCACGCCCAGCGCAGCATGCTCGATCGACATTTCGAGGCGCCGGGCGACGGGCGCGAACGCCTTGCGTGCGGCAGCCTCGTCCATGTGCATGCGGCCGCCGATCAGGCCCCCGGGGGCCAGCCGGCCCAGGATGCAGTTGGCGTCGCTGACGGTCGGACGTTCGCCGCCGCGGCCGTAGCACGCCGGTCCGGGCACCGCGCCGGCGCTGAGGGGGCCGACCTTCAGCATGCCATCGCGGTCGAACCAGGCGATCGAACCGCCTCCGGCGCCGATCGTATTGATGTCGACCATCGGCAGCCGAATGGGAAACCCGGCGACGTCCCGCTCGTGGCTGATCGACAGCGTGTTGTCGCGGATCAGGCAGACGTCCGTGCTGGTGCCGCCCATGTCGAAGGTGATGATGTTGGGCCGCGCCGAGGCACGCCCCACATGCAGCGCTCCGACAACGCCCGCCGCCGGGCCGGACAGGGCCGTGCGGACCGGCAGCGCGCGGGCCCGATCGACGGACATGAGCCCACCGCTGGACTGATAAATGCCCACCGTCACGTTCGGGAATGCCTTGCCGAGCTCGTCGCCGACGTCGGTGAGGTATCGGTCCATGACCGGCTGCAGGTACGCGTTCAGCACCGTCGTCGAGAATCGCTCGAATTCCCGGAATTCCGGCTGCACGTCGGAAGAGAGCGAGATGTAGAGATTCGGATTGGCGCGCGTGAGCGCCTCGCGCACCGCGCGCTCGTGCTCCGGATTGACGAACGCGAACAGGAATGCCACCGCGCAGGCCTGCGCATCGGATTCGGCAATCTGGGCAATTACGTCTCGCAGCGCGTCCCGGCAGAGCGGGACGCGAATCTCGCCGCGCGGCCCCACGCGTTCCGTGACCTCGTGGCGCCGGGCGCGGTCAACGAGAGGCTCGGGATTGTCGCGCTGCAGGCTGAACAGGTGTGGCCGGGTCTGCCGGCCGATCTCGAGCAGATCGCGGAAGCCCTTGGTCGTGACCAGGGCCACGCGACCACCGCGGCGCTGGATCAGCGCATTGGTCGCGACCGTGGTACCGTGGCAGATCCGCTCGATGCCGGCGGGCGCGATCGCCACCTCCGCGCACAGCTCCTGCATGCCCTGGACGATCGCCGTGGCGGGATTGTCCGGGGTGGAAGGGCGCTTGTAGACGCGCACGGTCCCGCTCGCGCCGTCGAGCGCGAAAAAGTCCGTGAACGTTCCGCCGACGTCGACGCCTATGAGCCAGGACACCGAGTCTCTCTCCCTTACTTGAATAAAATACAGCATGTATGAAACACGCGCAAGCGGTCTGACCGAAATTTTTGGCCTCGCCCTTGACTCCCGAGAATAAGATACTCAGTGTATTTTATTGCGGAGGAACGATGAGCACAAACGGCCGGTCGCGGAAAGAGAGCTATGTCGGACAGCGTATCCTCCGGCTCGAAGACCCGCCGCTCCTGAAGGGCCAAGGGCGTTTCGTCGACGACCTGCCGGTGCGACGCGACACGCTGCACGCGGCGATCTTGCGCTCGCCTCACCCCCACGCCCGCATCAAGTCCATCGACGTCAGCGAGGCGCTGCGCCAGTCCGGCGTGCGCGCGGTCGTCACCGGCAAGGACGTGTGGCCGCTCACGAGCACGCTGATCGTGGGCTTCGAGAATCCGATGGATTACCGCTGTATCGCCCACGACAAGGTCCGTTTCGTCGGCGAGCCGGTGGCGGTCGTGTGTGGATCCGATCGCTACAAGGCCGAGGACGCGCTCGACTTCATCAAGGTCGAATACGAGGTGCTGCCTGCCGTCGTCGACACGCTGGCGGCCGCCGCCGATGGCGCGCCGGTCCTGCACGAGGCCGCCGCCTCGAACGTCGTCTCGCGGCGGGTGTTCCGGCACGGCAAGACCGACGAAGCGTTCTCGGCCGCCGAACGCACCGCCGAGCTGACGATCAACTATCCGCGCAACAGCATCCCGCCGATGGAAACCTACGCGATCGTCGCGGAGTACCTGCCCGACAGCGAGAGCTACGACGTGCTCTCGAATTTCCAGGGACCATTCTCGCTGCACACTGTCATGGCGATCGCGCTCAAAGTGCGGTCGAGCAAGCTGCGCCACCGCAGCCCGCCGAACTCGGGCGGCAGTTTTGGGGTCAAGCTGGCGATCTTCCCCTACGTCGTCCTGATGTGCGTTTGCGCCCGGATCGCCGGGCGTCCGGTGAAATGGATCGAGGACCGCCTGGAGCATCTGGCCGCCGCCAATTCCGCGCCGAACCGGGTCACGAGGATCGAGGCCGCCTATTCAGACGATGGCATCGTGAGCGCGTTGCGGCTGCAGCATTGGGACGACCACGGCGCCTATCTGCGCGCGCCGATGCCGGCGCCCATCTACCGGATGCACGGCCTTTCGACCAACTGTTACGCGATCCCGAACGTCGATGTGGTCAATCACATCGTGATGACCAACAAGTGCCCGACCGGCGCGGTGCGCGGCTTCGGCGGGCCGCAGCTCTACTTCGCGATCGAACGCATGATGCACAAGATCGCGGTGGCGCTCGGCCTCGACCCGCTCGAGCTGATAAGGCGCAATCTCGTTCCGCAGGGATCGTTCCCCTACCGCGCCCCCGCCGGCGCGCTGATCGATTCCGGGGATTTCCAGACCACGATCGAGGACGCCGTTCGCGAGGGAGGCTTGGAGGACCTCAAGCGCCGGCGCGACGCCGCCCGTCGTGAGGGCCGGCTGTACGGGATCGGCTATGCGGCGGCCGTGGAGCCCAGCCAGTCAAATATGGGCTACATCTCGACCTTGAAGAACGCCGCCGAGCGCGAGAAAGCCGGGCCGAAGGACGGGGCGGTCGCCTCCGCCACCGTCACGGTCGATGCGCTCGGCTCCGTGAGCGTGGTCGGCGATTCTACGCCTCAGGGCCAGGGCCACCAGACCGCGCTTGCCCAGATCGTGGCCGACGAGCTGGGCCTTAAGTATCGGGACATTGCAGTGAACCTCGAGACCGACACCCAGAAGGACAACTGGTCGCTGGCGGCTGGCAATTATTCTTGCCGCTTTGCTCCGGCGGCGACCAGCGCGGTGAAGCTCGCGGCCGGGAAGGTCCGCGAGAAGATGGCGCGGATCGCCAGCCAAACGCTCAATGCTCCAGCCGGCGAGCTGGTGTTCGAAGGCGGGTACATCCGCTCTGAAAAGAACCCGGAGAACAAGCTCGAATTCCGGCGGGTCGGCGGCCTTGCCCATTGGTCGCCCTCGAGCCTGCCCGAGGATATGACGCCGGGCATTCGGGAAAGCGTACAGTGGAGCTCGCCGGCGCTCACGCCCACCACCGCGAACGACGAGATCAACACTTCGCTCGCCTACGGGTTCGGCTTCGACTTCTGCGGCGTCGAGATCGACCGCGACACTGGACGCGTGCGCATCGATCGCTACGTAACCGCGCACGATTGTGGGACGATCCTCAATCCCGGCCTTGCCGAAGGCCAGATCCGCGGCTCGTTTGCGGCCGGCTTGAGCGCGTCTCTGTACGAGTCCTTCAATTATGCAGAGGACGGAGCGTTCCTCAGCGGCACGTTTGCCGACTATCTGGTCGGAACCGCGCACGAGATCCCGGACGTGCACCTCGTCCACTCCGTTGCGAGCCCCTCTCCGTTCACCCGGCTCGGCGCCAAAGGCATCGGCGAGGGCAACCAGTACAGCACGCCGGTCTGCGTCGCGAACGCGGTCGCCGACGCGCTCGGACGCGAGGACATCACGGTTCCGCTCGTTCCCGCCAAGGTGTTCGAGTGGATTCATCCCGAGGAGCCGCCGCCGCCTGTGCCGAGGATCGCGAAGCGGTCCGGCAGCGGTCTCACCGGCGAGGGCGATGCCTTCTTCCCGGCAGACCGCAAGCTCGTCTGGGAGACGCTGCTGGATCCGGCCAAGATGGCGAAGGCGATCCCCGGCTGTGAGACTCTCAACGTCGCGGGCAAACACACGTATCGCGGCACCATGCGCATGGGTGTCGGGCCGGTGCGCGGGCTGTTCGACGCGCACGTGCGCCTGAGCAACCTCGAGGAGCCCGAGAGCGTCACGTTACACGGGCAGCTGCTGGGCGCCCTGGGCACATCGCAGGGCAGCGCCCGCATCAAGCTGGTGCCGGAAGGCCAAGGGACCCGCCTGACCTACAGCTATGAGATCGCGCTCGCCGGCAATGTCGCGGCGGTCGGCAGCCGGATGTTGTCCGGCGCCGCCAAGCTCCTGATCGCACAATTCATCAAGGCCCTGGTCGGGCAGGTCTCCGGCCCCGAGGTCACGCCTTGCGGCGCGGGCAAGCCGTCGCTGTGGTCACGGTTGAGCAACAAGGTGCGGGGGCGGTCATGAAACCGGCTCCGTTCGATTATCTCCTCGCCGAGAGCATGGACGAGGCGCTCGACGCGCTCGCTCGAGCGGGCGACGCTGCCCGGGTAATCGCGGGCGGCCAGTCGCTGATGGCGCTCCTGAATATGCGTCTCGCCCGGCCCGAGATGCTGGTCGATATCACGCGCATTCCAGGTCTCGGCGAGATTCGCCACCAGGGCCGTTTTGTCGAGATCGGAGCCGCTGTTACGCAGGCGATGCTGCTCGACTGGCCCGACCTTGCGGGCACCTTGCCGCTGCTCCATCTGGCATTGCCGCATGTCGGCCATATCCAAACGCGCAACCGCGGGACCATCTGCGGCTCACTCTGCCATGCCGATCCCAGCTCCGAGATCCCGTTGGCTCTCGCCACGCTCCGCGGCGAGGTCATCCTGCAGAGCAAGTCCGGCCGCCGGGTGCTGAAGGCCTCCGAGTTCCAGGTTGGAATGCTCACTACCGCCAAGCGTGCGGACGAGATCGTAGTCGCGGCCCGCTTTCCGGCGCGCCAGCCCGGGGCCGGATACGCGTTCACCGAGTTCAACCGCCGGCATGGGGACTTCGCGATCGTCGCGCTGGCAGCCGTTGCGGACAAGAGCTCGGTCCGGCTCGGGGTGGGCGGCGTGGCGGACGTCCCGACCTGTCGCGAGCTCGCGGCCGTATCCGGCACCGCGCTCGACGAGGCCCTGAACGCGTTTGCCTGGGATTGCGGCGGCTACGACGACATCCACGCGACTGCACGGCATCGCCGCGAGCTGGTGCGGCGTTTGGGGCGTAAAGTCATCGAGGAGGCGCTGCAATGCCGTTGCTGACGCGCGACAAACGCCATCCTGTGACAATTACCCTGAATGGCGAGAAGGTCGGCGGTTTTGCCGACGCGCGCACGCTCCTGGTCGATTTCATCCGCCACGAGATCGGCGCCACCGGCACTCATGTCGGCTGCGAGCACGGGATCTGCGGCGCCTGCAATGTGATGCTGGACGGCAAGGTCGTGCGCTCCTGCCTGATGCTGGCGGTACAGGCGGACGGAAGACGCGTCGACACGGTCGAGAGCTTGGCCCAGGCGAAAGGCGGCGCGCTGAGCCCGTTGCAGGAGGCGTTCCATCGCAACTTCGCACTGCAGTGCGGCTTCTGCACCCCTGGCATGCTGATGACCCTCACTGAGCTGGAGCGCCGCGGCGGCTCCTACACCGAGGAGCAGATCAGGGAAGCGCTGAGCGGCAACATCTGCCGCTGCACCGGTTATACGGAGATCGTGCGGGCGGCGCTGGAGGTGCTCGGCGGCGCCGCCGCAAAACGTGACATGAAGGAAGCCGTCTGATGCGCGCTCTGGTCGTCGAGGAATTCGGGCCGATCGCCAGCCATCGTTTTCACGACTGGCCGGATCCGGAGCCCGCGGCCAACGAGGTCCTCATCGACATCAAGGCGATCGGCCTGAACTTTCCCGACGCCTTGATGCTGCAAGGCAAGTACCAGAAGCGGCCGGACCGTCCGTTTGTGCCCGGCCGCGACGCCGCCGGCATCGTACGCAAGGTCGGCGCAGCGGTCACCCGCTTCAAGCCGGGCGATCGCGCCGTCTGCCAGGTGTTCACCGGCGCGTTTGCCGAACGTGTGGCCGCTCCGGAAAAGCGCTGTTTCCCGCTGGTCGATGGAATCGAGCTCGAAGCCGCTGCCGCGATGATGACGGTCTTCAATACTGCCTATGTGGCCGTGCACCTGCGTGCGAAGGCGCAGCCCGGCCAGTGCGCCGCCGTCACCGGAGCCGCCGGCGGCGTTGGCCTCGCGGTTCTGCAGCTGCTGAAGTCGATCGGCACCAGGTCCATCGCTATCGTGTCCTCGGAGGCGAAGGCCGGCCTCGCGCGCGAAAGCGGCGCGGACCGGGTGATCCTCACCAATCGCGAGAGCCTCAAGGACCATATTCACGATGGGATCATGGCGGCCACGGACAACCGCGGCGTTGATCTCGTGTTCGAAACGGTCGGCGGCGAGATGTTCGCGAATACGCTGCGCACGCTGGCCTTCGACGGCAAGATGATCGTGATCGGATTCGCGAGTGGCGACATCCCGAGCGCCAAGGCTAATTACCTTCTCTACCGCAACCTGTCGGTCATCGGCGCACCCCTGGATATCCAGTTCGACCACGAATACGAGAAGATGCTTGCCGGCGTACGCCTGGTGCAGGACCTCTATCTTCAGGGCGCGGTGAAGCCGAACATCATGAAGGTGCTGCCGTTCGAGAGGCTCGCAGATGCCTTCAGCTTGATCACCGGACGCGAAGTACGCGGCAAGGTGGTGTTGAAGGTGGCCTGACTTTGACGGCCTCTATCGCCGGCCGGCACCCGCCGGTGCCACCTCCAGGCCGAGCTCGGCCGCGGATGCGTGCAGCCAGCTCCAGAAGCTTCCGGCCATGCTGCGGAAAACCGCTAAGTGGAGGCCGTCGTCGGACGGCAGGCGCCAGAGGTGAATGCCGATCTGCGCAATGATCGTGACAGCTGCGTTGCCCGGGGCGAAAGCGCGCGGGTGCAGATCGATGGGGCAGCCCTTGGCCAGCGCGTCACGCATCCGCACTCCGCGCAAATGCAGAAGCGCGCGCCCACCGCTCTGATCGGACACGGCTGCAATCCCCCCAAGCTCTTTCGCGAGCTTTGCAGGCCAGGTCCTGTCCCGCGAGAGGGCCAGCCATCGAGCGGGCCCCTCCCAGACGACCGTGCAATTGCGACCGCTGGCGACGGCAGGCCTTGCTGGCGGCGTCACGCCATGGCTGCTCGTGAAATAGTCCTCGAGTGCACGGGCGGTGTCGTGACGTGCGATGACGGTGGCGATGCCGTAATGCTCGAGCGGCGTCGCGATCACCCCCGCGGCGCCACCTTGGGCGCCGGCCGGAGCGGGCCCCGGGATCCGTTCCCAGGCGCCGCTGCGCTGCCAAGTCACAGCCTTATTAGACACGAAATCAGACACGAAGCCGCTCCTCCGCAGGATCGACGAAGACAGGCGAAGAGACCTCGACCTCCACGTCGCCCTCGCGCACCGGATCAACCGCACGTATGCGCTCGCCGATACGCTCCGGTCCGCGCCGCAGCAGCCCGAGCCCGATCCAGTGCCCGAGCTCCGGCGAGTAGGCGACCGAGGTCATGTAGCCCTCGTTGTGCTCCGCGGTTGCCGGGCGACCCGTTGCGATAAAGTGCGCGCCGGCACGCAGGCGTTTGCTGCGGTCGACCGGTCGAAAGCCGATAAGGCGTGGGCGTTCGGGATCGAGCAAGGCGGGCCGTGCCGCCATCAGCCGGCCGATAAAATCTTTCTTCCTCGACATCATGCGCGCCAGGTTGAGATCGTACGCGGTGGTCTGGCCGTTGATCTCGTTTCCGGCGACGTGCCCCTTCTCGATGCGCATGACGCCCAGCGCTTCGGTCCCATACGGCAGGATTCCGAAGGGCTCGCCTGCCTCCATGATGGCGCGGATGGCGGCCTGGCCATAACACGCATCAACCGCAAGCTCGTAGGCGAGCTCACCCGAGAACGAGATGCGGAACAGCCGGGCAGGAACGCCGCCCCCCACGGTGACCGTGCGCGCGGTGAGATGGGAAAACGCCTCGTTCGAGAGATCATGGTTGCCATCCACGACTGCGCGCAGCAGGTCACGTGAGCGCGGGCCGGCAATCGAATACTGCGCCCACTGCTCGGTGACGGAGACCATCTGCACGTCGAGCATCGGCCAGAGCGCCTGATGGCAGAATTCAAGGTGCTGCATGACCCGGCCCGCATTCGCCGTCGTGGTCGTCATCAGGAAATGCGTTTCGGACAGGCGAGACGTGGTTCCGTCGTCCATGATGAACCCGTCCTCGCGAAGCATCAGGCCGTAGCGCGCCTTTCCCACGGCGAGCGTCCTCCACGCATTGACGTAGACCCGCTCCAGAAATTCGGCCGCGTCGGCGCCCTGAATATCGATCTTGCCGAGTGTGGACACGTCGCACACGCCCACGCCGCTGCGCATCGCTTGCACCTCACGGATGACCGCGTCGAGCCAGTCGCGATCGCCCGGCCGGGGGAAATATTGGGCACGCAGCCACAAGCCGGCCTCTACGAAGACCGCGCCCTGCTCCTGCGCCCAAGTGTGCGAGGGCGTGAGCCGGGTCGGCCGAAAATCCTTGCCGCGATGGTGCCCCGCGAGCGCACCGATCGCGACGGGCGTGTATGGCGGGCGAACGACAGTCGTGCCTGCTTCGTGCATCGAAACGCCGCTCAGCGCCGCCATGATCGCATGGCCCGTGACGTTGGCCGTCTTGCCCTGGTCAGTGGCCATGCCGAGCGTCGTGTAGCGCTTGAGATGCTCGACCGCGCGGAAGCCTTCGCGGTGCGCAAGCGCTACATCGCTGTCGGCGACGTCGTTCTGGAAATCCACGAACGCCTTGCCCTTCGCCGCGCGCCGGCTCCAGGTCGGCACACAGCCGGAGGTCTCCGGATCGCTGCGCGGCACCGTCGCGGTCGGGCCATCAAACCCGCATTCTGCCGCGGCGCTCGAGCCCTGCATGCTGCCCCCGCGCAGCGCCGCCTCCAGCGTGAAGCCGCCAGATGCCGCGCCCGCAACGGCAAGGCCGGCCGGCAGCTGTCCCGGAATGAAAGCCGCTATGCCCTCATCCCAAACGGGCTTCCCGCCCAAATGCGTGGTCAGGTGAACGGTCGGATTCCATCCATTCGACATGGCCACGAGATCGCAAGCAATCCGCTGGATTCGGCCTGCCGTGTCCAGGATCTCGACGGCGCGTACCGCGCGGCTGCCCAGCGTCCGGATGACATGCCCGCCGGCGATGACCCGGGTTGCAGCATTTAGCGCGCCGCTGGCAGGTGCGCATTCAACGCCGCGCCGTCCATCGACGACCGCGGCGACCTGCACACCTGCGGCGGCGAGATCGGCGGCGGTGCGCCAGCCATCATCTGCGCAGGTGACCACCACCGCCGTCCGTCCGGTCGCGACGCCGAACCGATTGATGTAGGTGCGCACCGCCCCGGCCAACATGACGCCCGGACGGTCGTTGCCGCCAAAGACCAGCGGCCGCTCGATCGCGCCCGCAGCGAGCACTGTGCGCTTGGCGATGATGTGCCACATGCGCTGTCGCGGCTGGCCCGCCGGCGGGACCGGCAGATGATCGGCGACCCGTTCGAGGGCGCCAAACGTGCTCTGATCATAAACTCCGAACACCGTGGTGCGCGGCATCAGCGTGACCTCGGGGAGGCTGCGCAACTCCGCAAGCGCGGTGCTGAGCCATTCGGCTGCATCGCGGCCATCGATCTCCCGCCGTTCGGAGAGGAGGCGGCCGCCGAGCTCGAAATCCTCGTTGCAGAGGATCACGCGCGCGCCCGAACGGCCGGCCGCGAGCGCGGCCGCTAGTCCGGCCGGGCCACCCCCGATCACCAGTACATCGCAGAATGCGTACGCCTTCTCGTAGCGATCGGGATCAGCACCATCCGCGGCCCGGCCCAGACCGGCCGCGCGTCGGATCGCCGGCTCGTAGACCTTCTCCCAAAAGGCCGCCGGCCACATGAACGTCTTGTAGTAGAAGCCGGCGCTTATGAACGGCGCGAGCGGCGCCGTCACCGAAAGCAGGTCAGCGCGAAGCGAAGGCCAGCGGTTCTGCGAGGCGGCTTCAAGCCCGTCGTACAGCTCGACGACCGTTGCACGGGTGTTTGGCTCGCGCCGCGCTCCGGTGCGCAGCTCCACCAGCGCATTCGGCTCCTCACTGCCGGCCGACAGAATTCCGCGCGGCCGGTGATACTTGAACGAGCGGCCCACGAGGCGCACGCCGTTCGCCAGCAGCGCGGAGGCGAGCGTGTCGCCGCGATAGCCCTGATAGCTGCGGCCGTCGAAGCGAAAGCTCAGAGGCCGGCTGCGGTCGATCAGCCCGCACGATGCCAGGCGATGGGATATCATCAGCCCTGCGCCGCGCGCGCCAGCGCGACCGTGCGCGCCGTCTCGACGCTCAGGAGGGCGTGGGTACGGGTATCGCGCTCCACCACCAGCCACGCGTGGCAGCCCGACCCGTGGTACCAGAACTCGCGGTGCGGTCCGGCGATGTTCTCGCGCAAATACACGTAGTCGAGCATCGCGTTCGGATCGGCATTCATGCCGTCCGGTCGCACCGGCGTCGCGTCCCCGAGGACAGTGAACTCGTGCCGGTCGCGCTCGCCACAGTAAGGACAGGCAATCCGCATCGCGCGTGCCTCAGTGCAGGTTGGCCTGGGCGCCGGCGCCCTTTTCGTCGATGACAGCGCCGGTGGCGAACCGGTCGAGCCGATAGGGGGCCGCGACCGGGTGCAACTCATTGCGGGCGATCAGATGCGCGAAGCACCAACCCGAGGCCGGCGTCGCCTTGAATCCGCCGTAGCACCAGCCGGCATTTAGATAGAGGCCGTCCACGGGCGTTCGATCGATGATGGGACTGCCGTCCATCGACATGTCCATGACGCCTCCCCAATGGCGCAACACGCGCAACCGGCCGAGCGCCGGCCACAACGCCATTGCACCTTCCATCACATCTTCGATGGCCGGGAGGTTTCCCCGCTGAGCATACGAGTTGTATCCGTCGATGTCGCCACCGAAGACGAGTCCGCCTTTATCGGATTGGCTGACGTAGAAGTGCCCGGCGCCAAAGGTCACTACATGATCGAGCAGCGGCTTGAGCCCCTCGGAAACGAACGCCTGCAGCACGTGACTCTCGATCGGAAGCCGCAGCCCCGCCATGGCTGCCGCTCGCGAGCTGTGTCCGGCCACTGCGAGGCCGACCCTTTTCGCAGCGATGTAACCGCGGGTCGTCTCCACGCCGAGCACCCGCCCCGCGTCGATGCGCAGACCGGTCATCTCGCAGTTCTGGATGAGGTCCACGCCGCGCCGGTCGCCTCCGCGCGCGTAGCCCCACGCGACGGCGTCGTGCCGGACCGTCCCGCCGCGCCGCTGCAGCAGTCCGCCCGTGACCGGAAACCGGGCGTTCTCGTAATCGAAAAACGGCAGCATGGCCCGGACCTGCTCGCGGTCCAGCAGCTCGGCATCAACGCCGTGCAATCGCATGGCGTTGCCACGGCGCGCGAACGCATCCCGCTGCGGATCGGAGTGACACAGGTTCAGGACGCCGCGCTGGCTCACCATGGCGTTGTAGTTGAGGTCCTGCTCGAGACCCTCCCACAGCTTCATTGAGAATTCGTAGAACGGGATATTGCCGGGCAGCAGATAATTCGAGCGGATGATCGTGGTGTTGCGCCCCACATTGCCGGAGCCGAGCCACCCCTTCTCGATCACCGCGACGTCGGAGATGCTGTGTTCCTTCGCCAGATAGTAAGCGGTGGCGAGCCCATGGCCGCCGCCTCCGACGACCACCACGTCATAGGCGGGCTTCGGTTCCGGTTCCCGCCAGAGGCGCGGCCAATCCCGGTTGCCGAGCAGGGTCTTCGCCACGATTCCGAGTGCGGAGTAGCGCATCCATCCTCGCCAGAGCTTGATCCGCCCGCTTCATTGCGCGTAAAAGCCCGGTTGGCATGCCCAGGAGCGACATCAAATTGCCCCGGAGCGACACAGATCGCGAATGGCGGGACCGCCGGCCGCATACGGTGGGCTTCCTGCTGCTGCCGGATTTCTCGCTCCTGTCCTATGCCTGCGCCATCGAGCCACTGCGCGCAGCCAACCGGTTGAGCGGCCGGCCACTCTACGCGTGGCGCCACATCGCGATCGACGGCGCGCCCGTGCGAGCGTCGAACGGCATCGAGGTGCGGGCTGATCACGGCCTCGACGACGAGCTCGAGGTCGACACCGTGCTCGTTTGCGCGGGCGGTACTCCAGCCCGGTTTTGCAATCGCGGCGTGTCGCGCTGGCTGCGGAGTCTCACGCGTCGCAGGGTGCGCCTCGGCGGCGTGTCCGGCGGACCCTACGCGCTCGCGCGCGCCGGGCTTCTCAATGGCCACCGCTGCACAATCCACTGGGAGCACTTCCCCGCATTCGTCGAGGAGTTCCCAGACCTGCACGCCACGCGCTCGCTGTTCGTTATCGACCGCGATCGGCTGACCTGCTCCGGCGGTACGTCGGCCCTCGATATGATGCACGCGCTGATCGAGCAGGACCACGGGCATGAGCTCGCCGCCGCCGTGAGCGACTGGTTTCTGCAAACCGAGATACGCGCCGGCAGCGAGCCGCAACGCATGACACTGCGCGAGCGGTTCAACGTGTCGAACGATCGGCTGTTGCGTGCGCTCGAATACATGGAATCGCATTTGCAGGAGCCCGCGAGCCGGGGCGAGCTCGCGAAACGGGCGGGCATATCGGTGCGGCACCTCGAGCGGCTGTTCGCGCATCATCTCGGCTCGACCATGCGCGCACACTATTTGCGGACACGGCTGGAACGCGCCCGCATCCTGTTGCGGCAGACGGCGATGCCGGTCGTCTCCATTGCCGTTGAGACGGGTTTTACCTCTCCGAGCCACTTCGCCCGCAGCTACCGCCTCGCGTTCGGGCTCTCGCCACGTCAGGAGCGCGGAGCAGGCGCACCAACCTCAAGGTCGGAGCCGGCTACGGACCGGGCTCGCCGGATAAGGGAGGGCGTGGGCGCCTCTCATCGCCGCACGGTCACGCGCCTGCAGACCCGCACCTGATTCCTGCAGTCAATCGCCTCAAATAGCGGTCCACTGGTCTGCCTGGAGGAGACCTCAACGCAACTCATTGGCGGAGACGCGCAGGCCAATCCCGCCGTCGATTACGAATACCGCAACGGTACCATCAACCTCCATGATGTTGCGCCGCTGAAGGCTGGCGCCACGTCAAGGTGACAGACCTTCAGGAAACGACGGATCTGTCCTTGGGGACACCGGCGGCCGGCCTTCACTGCCGTAGGCGCGCCGTGACGCGTGGTTTCGAGCCATGCTGAGCTTCCTAATCCGCCTTGCCTGACAGCAGGCCAACTGATCTGTGGACAACGAGTCCGCCCGGCCGAGATATCCACCAATCCTTAACCTCAACGCCGGCCTAATGCGCTTTAGCCGCTGGAATCAAGGGGTTATATTCGACTCGACAAGTGATTCGGCCCGCGGCAGCCGACGTCTCGAGGCCGGCGTCGAAACTGTCGCGCTTTCGGGTCGGGATCCGGATTCACATCCATGCGGCAGGGTGGATTACGGCGATGACACTTATCGAAACTCCCGAAGAGCAACGGGTCAACCCGCTCGAGGTCGTGGAGCGGGTGGCATCGAGCAACGGCTGGTCGTTCGAGCGCGCAACCGACGAGGAGATTACGCTCCTGGTCACGGGCAAGTGGTCGGATTACCAGCTCTCCTATACCTGGATGTTCGACATCGAGGCGCTGCACCTGGCCTGTGCCTTCGAGCTCAAGGTGCCGGACCGCTGCCGCCCGGAAGTGCAGCAGCTCATCTCCCTCATCAACGAGCAGATGTGGGTGGGGCATTTCGATCTCTGGCCCCAGGAAGGTCTTGTGATGTACCGGCACGCGCTGGTTCTCGCCGGCGGATTGGACGCCACCGGCCGGCAGTGCGAGACCCTGCTTGCCACCGCGCTCGATGCCTGTGAACGGTACTTTCCGGCCTTCCAGTTCGTGGTCTGGGCCGGCAAGCCGGCGACCGAAGCGTTGCAAGCCGCTTTGTTCGAGACGCAGGGGCAGGCGTAGCGCTGGACCGCTGGCGTCGGTGGCTGCCCGAGATGCAATTTGGCTCCAGTATCTCGAAGGGCGCGTCTTTGCCCACTCGAGCTAAGAGATACTGTGTCGATCGCGCTGATCTCGCCTGATGGGCCCGTGCTATAAGTGCCGCCATGACGCGGTGCATGCACATCAATCTCTTCATTCAGAGCCGGGGCCATCACGAGGCGGCATGGCGGCATCCGAAATCGTCTCCGCTGCCTCTCACCGACATCGATTACACGGTCGAGATGACGCAGAAAGCCGAGGGGGGGCTGTTCGACTCGATCTTTCTTGCCGACGTTCTGGGCCTGTGGAACGACGTTCAGACCACGCCCTTCAATTGGCTCGAGCCGCTCACGACACTGGCGGCGCTCTCCATGGTGACGCAGCGCATCGGGCTGATCGCTACCGCTTCGACGACCTACACCGAGCCGTATAATCTGGCACGGCAATTCTGCTCGCTCGATCACATCAGCCGCGGACGCATCGGCTGGAATATCGTCACGACCTGGTCGCCCCAGGCGGGCGAGAACTTCGGGGGCATCGGCGAGGTGAGCCATGCCGAGCGGTATACGCGCGCCGAAGAATACATGACGGTGGTCAAGGGTTTGTGGGACAGCTGGGCGGATGACGCCGTGCTCGAGGACCGCGTCAGCGGGCGCTACGCCGATCGGCGCAGGGTACGGCCGATCGATCATTCGGGGACCTATTACAAGGTCAAGGGGCCGTTGAACCTGCCGCGCTCGCCTCAGGGCCGGCCGGTGCTCGTTCAAGCCGGCTCCTCGGACACCGGCAAACAGTTCGCGGCCCGCCACGCCGAGGCGGTCTTCACCGCGCACCTGGAGAAATCGACGGCGAAAGCGTTCTATGCCGATCTGAAAGCGTTGGTCGCGCAGGTCGGTCGCAATCCCACGGATGTGATCGTTCTACCCGGTTTGAGCCCGATCATCGGCTCGACCGAGGCCGAGGCGCGCCGGTTCTCCGAGGAGCTCAACGCCCTGTCGGACCCGGAGGTGGGCCGCAACCGGCTCTCGCTGCGCTTCGGTGGCCACGACTTCTCGCACCTGCCGCTCGACAAGAAGCTGACGCCGGCGGATTTTCCCGATACGCGCACGGTCGAGGCTTCGCGCAGCCGCACCGAGGTGATCGTCGGGTTTGTGCGCGAGCATCAGCCGAGCTTGCGGCAGTTGCTCGCCAAGCTCGCCGGCGCGCGGGGGCATTTCACGTTCGAGGGAACGCCGGAGCAGGTCGCCGCTCTGATGCAGGATTGGGTCGAGGATGGGGTCGCCGACGGCTTCAACCTGATGCCGCCGGTGCTGCCGGAGATGCTCGACGTGTTCATTCGCGAGGTCGTGCCGTTGCTGCAGGGGCGCGGCCTCTTTCGCACCGAGTACGAAGGAGAGACGCTGCGCTCCCATTTCGGCCTGTCACGGCCGGACGTGCGTATCGCCTAGGCCTTTTGCGGATCCTGGAAGGGAATGTCCGGGCGCAGGAAGAGTGCCGAGACCGCTCCGACCAGCAGGAGGCAGAGCGACGCGACGAACGGATAGTCCCAGCGCCCGGTCGCGTCGATGATCGCACCAAACACCACCGGCGAGATCATCCCAGCCAGGCCAAACCCGAAGTTCATGAAGCCGCTTGCAGTGCCGGAATAGCGCGGGGCGATATCCATCGGAACGGCCCAGATCGGCGCGACGATGAGCTCGGCAAAGAAGAACGCGGCGCTCAGGCACAGCGCGATCACGACCAGGTCGTGGATGAACAAGACCGGCAACATGAACAGGAACGAGCCCAGGAATCCGGCGAAAATGACGGAAACCCGTGCCGCTCGCGTGTTTCCGGTCCGGCGGATGATCCCATCGCTGATCAATCCGCCGACCGTATCGCCGACGACGCCCGCGAACAGAACGCCGGAGGAGAACAGCGCGGACTGCTTGAGGTTGAGCTGGTAGTTGTGAAGGAAGAACGACGGGAGCCAGCTCAGATAGACCCACAGGGTCCAGCCGTAGCAGAAATCGGTGAAGGTCACCGGCAGCATGCGCCTGAGCAGCGGCCACCACGGGACGCGATCCCTTTTTGTCGACGACGCTGCCGGTGGCAGCTCGGCAAGCTCCGCCGTGGTCACGCCACCGTGGTGACGGGGATCGTCACGAAAATAGAGCCACCACACGGCGACCCAGACGAAGCTTACGAGGCCGACCACGATGAATGAGCCGCGCCACGATATCCAGACGATTAGAACGGCGATTATGGCCGGGCTTACCGCGTTGCCCAGGCGTGCGAAGGAGTGGGTGATGCCTTGCGCAAACCCACGGCGCTGCGGTGAGACCCAGCTCGCGAGCGCGCGGGTCGCGGTCGGGAATGCCGACCCTTCGCCGATCCCCAACAGAAGACGCGCCAGAACCAGCGAAACGGCTCCTTCGACAAACCCGATCAGGACGGTGGCGGCCGACCAGATGGTCCCGCAAATCAGAAGGGTCATGCGCGGGCCGAGCCGGTCGCCGAGCCAGCCGCCGGCGATCTGGAAGAAGGCATAGGGGTAGGCAAAGGCCGAGATGGCAATCCCGAGCTGGGTGTTGCTCAGTCCGAGCTCTTTCTGCATCGGCGGAGCGGCGGTGGCGATGTTGACCCGGTCGATGTAAGTGATGAAATACATCAGGCAGATGATCAGCAGGACCAGGTTGGTGGCCTTCAACACGGAATCATCAGCAGAGGGCTTCATCCATCGCGATCCTTGCGGTTTGCGATCGGCGGGCTGCTAGAAGTTGCAATCCGCGCGAGCGGTTGCGCGACTGTAAGCCGCAGCGTTTCAAAACCTGTCTCTTCCGATCTTTTGCAGCGCACAATTGGCATTTCGGCGAAAATGTGTTTGAAGCAAAGCTTGATCTCGTCGCCGTGTCACGCGTCAACAGGGGGAAAAAGCCCGGCGTGCGAATAATGCGGCGTCACTCAGGGAGGGGTAGGTGAGCACGAGCACCATAGTCAAAGCGCCGGCGACTGCTTCCGAGACCACTCGCTGGGGGCAATTGGCGGCCGGCATCATCTGCATGGTGATGATCGCCAATCTTCAGTATGGCTGGACGCTGTTTGTCAATCCCATCGATCAGAAATATCACTGGGGCAAGGCCGCAATCCAGGTCGCCTTCACCATCTTCGTCCTGACCGAGACCTGGCTCGTTCCGTTCGAGGGCTATCTCGTCGACAGGTTCGGGCCCCGTCTGATGATAGGCATCAGCGGCGTTCTGGTTGCGATTGCGTGGGTCATCAATTCCGTCGCAGACTCGCTCCTCCTGCTGTATGTGGGGGCCGCAATCGGCGGCATCGGCGCAGGCGTAATTTATGGCGGCTCGGTCGGCAACGCACTGAAGTGGTTTCCCGATCGGCGTGGTCTGGCAGCCGGTCTCACCGCTGCCGGTTTCGGCGCTGGCTCCGCGCTCACTGTGGTGCCGATCGCGAACATGATCCACCAGAGCGGCTACCAGGCCGCATTCTTCTGGTTCGGCATTGTACAGGGCCTGGTCGTCGTTTTCTTTGCATTTTTCCTGCGCGCCCCCGAGCCGGGCGAGGTGCCCGTGCCGGCCGTATCGGCAGTGCAACAAACGCGGCGCGACTACAGTCCCGTGGAGGTGCTCGCGCCGTTGTGGACCTCGCAGTTCTACAAGTCGCCGTTCTTCATCATGTATCTCATGTTCGTGATGGTGGCTGCCGGCGGGCTGATGGCGGTCGCGCAACTGGCGCTGATCGCCACCGACTACAAGGTTAATGCGGTGCCGGTGACGATCCTGGGCCTGACGCTTCCGGCGCTGACCTTCGCGCTCTCGATCGACCGGGTGTTGAACGGATTCTGCCGGCCTTTCTTCGGATGGGTGTCCGACCACATCGGCCGCGAGAACACGATGTTCATCGCCTTTCTCATCGAAGGTGTCGGGATCTATGCATTGCTGCTGCTTGCCGGCAACCCGATCTGGTTCGTCATTCTATCGGGTCTCGTCTTCTTCGCCTGGGGCGAGATCTATTCCCTGTTTCCGGCGACCTGCACGGACCTCTACGGCAGGAAATTCGCAACCGCCAACTACGGCATGCTCTATACCGCCAAAGGAACCGCGGCGCTGTTGGTTCCGCTTGCCAATGTCCTCAAGTCGGCGACCGGGGGCTGGCATGCAGTGTTCTATGTGGCGGCGATTCTCAACATCATCGCGGCCGTCATGGCCCTGTTCGTGTTGAAGCCGATCCGCCGGCGGACGACGAATTGATCCGCCCTGCGAGCGAGCAATGAGCGCCGGCATGGGCGTCACCCCACCAGATGCTTCTCGATCTCGCCGACGGGATGGCGGGTCAGATCCTTGTCGATCTCGGCGATAATCCGGCGCTTGACGTCGGCATGAAACGCCGCCCGTAGATCGGCCAGCGCGCGCGGCGGCGCGACCACGACGAGCGCCTTCGCTTGGCCCTCGCGCACGAGCTGCTCCATGACGCCAGCGACCCGCTGCACAAACCGATGCTCCTCGAGATCGTGCCAGTCCGTGTCTTCCATCGCGCTGCGCAGATTGGTGCCGGCGCGCTTGAACGCGCGGCCGGGCCGGTCGCTGCCCTGCTCATGGGTCGAGGGGTTCTCGTCCTGAAAGACCCGCTCAGTCTTGAGGTCGGGAAATTTCTCGTCTCCCGCATTGCGAAGAAACAGTGCCTTGCGGCCATCGCCAACGAAAACGAATGCGTCATGCGGGATGCGAAGCTTGCTCATGGCGACTCCGCGGGTCTGATGTTGTTTTCCACGCCCACAACTGCCTGAACGGCGACGGCCGGCATTGATCTGCGTCAACACTCCACCGCGATAAATTCAATCGCACCAAGTGGGTTCCAGGGTAGCCTATCGTTGAAGTTATCATTTTTGATAACCATATAGCGATGCATGCGTCGCCAGCGCCGAGCTGATCGAGCGTGCAGCTCTGCCGCTTCGAGAATATTGAAGTTTACGCCGCGAGGAAATCGCGCACGAGCCGTCCGACATGCTCGGGCTGCTCGAGATGCGGAGCGTGCCCAGCCGCATCGATCAATTCCACGCGGGAATGTGCAATGCCCTGTCCGAACTCCTGCGCGTAGGCCGGCGGGATCACGCCGTCCGCGCGCCCCCAGAGGATGAGGGTGGGCGTCGCGATGCGGTGAATGCGCTTCTTCAAGCCCTTGTCGGGGATGGGCCAAACGAACTTGCCCGTGCACGCCTGCGCCCAGATCAAGCCGGCCTGGGCCTCGACCCGCGCGTCGGGCTCGGGCGGCACGCCGAAGAATTGTTTCGCCGCTTCCCCCGCCGCGTCGGCAAAGAGCGCGCGGCGGCGCTCGGCCTCTGGGAGGATCATCCAGTTCCTCACCGGAAGATCGTCGCGCCAGAGGCCGACCGGATCGATGAGCACAAGCCGGCTAACGCGCGCCGCCCGGCTCGCGGCGAGCTCGCAAGCGAGCATGCCGCCAAAGGAATGACCGATCACCGCGGGAGCGGCGAGCTCGAGCGCGTCCCACAGCTCGCCGTAATAGACGATCAGGTCCCACCAATCGTCGATCTGGTGGACCGCTTCGGGATCTCCGCGGCTGGTGCCGGGATGCTTGGGGGCAAATACCGTATGCGTACGCGCCAGCAGATCGAGAAAGCCGCGATCGGGTGGCAGTCCCCAAGGGCCGTGCAGGAAGACGAGCGGCGGCCCGCTGCCCGCCACCTCCACCTCGGTTTCGATCTTCCCTTGCCACAGCCGCAGGCGGCGCACCTCAGCCATATTGCCCCCCGTCAGTCAGTGCGTAGCCCGGATCGCGCCTGCGCGATCCGGGAGCGGCCTTCCCGGATGGCGCGAGGACGCGCCATCCGGGCTACCAGGCTGCTCATGCATTCGCCGCGACCGCTGCTGCCGGCCGCTTTGTCCGCAGGCGCTCGGGCCACCAGCGGTCCTCCCATTGATCGTCCCACAGGTCCTGCAGATCGGGGAGCACCTCGCGGCAGAAGAGATCGATGTTCTTGATGCACAATTCGTGCGGCATCGAGCCGAAATGCAGCAATGCGAGCAGATGGCCGATGCGCAGCCGGTTCACCCCTTCGAGCAGCTGGTCGCGCACGGTGCGCGGGCTTCCTGCGATCAGAAAGCCGCGATCGATGAAGTCCTTGTACTTGAGGTCGCGCAGGTCGAAGCGCTCCCGCAACGGCGCGCGCATGGCACGCAGCATGCTGGGATAGTCCTGATACCCCGGGATCGCCTGGTAGTAGGAGGGCGTATAGAGCAGCTTGTGGAAGAAATATTCCACATGCGGCGCATATTCGGCGGCCTTGGCATCGGTCTCCGATACCCCGATCAGCTGCAGAAAGCCCAGCCGATACGGGTTGGCGTCACGGCCGCGCTTCTCGACCGTCTCCCAGAAATAGTCCCCCAGGCTGTGTGCGTTCTTGGCGCCGTAATAGCTCAGGTGACAGAAACAGTCGTCGCGGTCGACCACGAATTCCACCGTGGTGGCGCTGCCGGAGCCCGGAATCCAGATCGGCGGATGCGGCTGCTGCATCGGCCGCGGCCAAAGGTTGACCATGGGCAGCTGGTAATGCTTGCCGTTCCAGGCAAAGATCTCCTTGGCGGACCACGCCTTGAGCACGAGATCGAGCGCCTCCCGGTAGCGCTCGCGCTGCTCGACCGGGACCACCGCGTTGGAGATGGTGGCGTCCGTAGGCAGCCCGGTGGGAAAGCCGGCGACCAGGCGCCCACCGCTGATGCAGTCGATCAGCGCGTATTCCTCGGCAATGCGCGTGGGCGGGCTGGTCGACGGAAGCGTCGAGCCGAGCTGGACGATCGCGACGTTCTGGCCATTGGTCAGCTTGGCCAGCACCGAGCCCATCAGGCTCGGGTTGGCCATGAACCCGTACACATTCTGGTGGTGCTGGTTGGTGCACAGCCCATGCATGCCCGCGCGCGCGGCATGGACGAACTCGTCCAGCGTCCAGTTGTAGTACTGGCTCACCTTGTGCGGATCGGCCACGTCGAACCACAGTGGGTCGATGTAAGCCGACTTGTAGCGCTGCGCGAAGTCGGCCGGCAGGTCGCGATAGGGCATCAGATGGAACATGCAGATCTTCACGCGATCGCCTCGCCTTGCTCTTGTGCCCGTGCCGCACGATGTCCCGACTTAATCTGCAGTCGAACGCAGTGGGTTACGCCCCAAATCGGCGCAGCCGATTTGGGGCTAACCTACCCTACATTTCTTCGCTCATCTGGGCTACGGCAGCGGCGAACAGCGGAGGAAAGGTCATGGTCCGTTATCTCAAGCGCGGAATGGACGCGGGCGAAGTCAAGGCCGCCGACGCCAAGGTCCGTTCCACGGTGGAGAGCATCCTTGCGGAAGTCGAGGCCGGGCGCGACCAGGCGGTGCGCGCGCTCTCGGAAAGGCTCGACAAGTGGTCGCCGGAAAATTTCCGGCTGAGCGCAAGCGATATCGAGCGCGCGGTCGCCAGATTGCCGCGGCGGGACCTCGACGATGTCAAGTTCGCCCAGGCACAGGTGCGCAATTTCGCGCAGAAGCAGAAGGAGACGCTGTCCGACCTCGAGGTCGAGACGCTGCCCGGCGTCGTGCTCGGCCACCGCCACATCCCGGTGAGCTCGATCGGGTGCTACGTACCGGGCGGCCGCTATCCCATGGTGGCTTCCGCGCATATGTCGATCGTCACCGCGCGGGTTGCCGGGGTTGGACGCATCATTGCCTGCGCGCCGCCGTTCCAGGGCGCGCCGCATCCGGCGATCGTCGCGGCCATGCATTTCGGCGGGGCGGACGAGATTTATGCGCTCGGCGGCGTTCAGGCGGTTGCCGCGATGGCGCTCGGCACCGAGACGATCGGCGCCGTGGACATGATCGTCGGTCCCGGCAACGCCTACGTCGCGGAAGCCAAGCGGCAACTGTTCGGCCGGGTCGGCATCGACCTCCTGGCGGGGCCTACCGAGACGCTGATCATTGCCGACGACAGCGCCGACGGCGAGCTGTGCGCCACCGACCTCCTCGGTCAGGCCGAGCACGGGCCGACCTCGCCTGCGATCCTCATCACCGATTCGGAGAAGCTGGCGCGCGACACCATGCGGGAGGTCGAGCGGCTGCTCACGATGCTTCCCACCGCGGAGATCGCCGGCAAGGCATGGGCGGACTTCGGCGAGGTGATCGTGTGCGAGGGCATCGAGGAGATGGTGCGCGAGGCCGACCGCGTCGCCTCCGAGCACGTGCAGGTGATGACGCGCGATCCCGATTATTTCCTCGCTCATATGCGCAACTATGGCTCGCTCTTTCTCGGCGCGCGTACCAACGTCGCCTACGGCGACAAGGTGATCGGGACCAACCATACGCTGCCGACAAGGAAAGCGGCGCGCTACACCGGTGGCCTCTGGGTCGGCAAATTCCTCAAGACCTGCACCTATCAGAAGGTGCTCACCGACGAGGCATCGGCGCTGATCGGCGAATATTGCTCGCGGCTGTGCGTGCTCGAAGGATTCCTCGCCCACGCCGAGCAGGCCAATGTCCGCGTGCGCCGCCATGGCGGCCGCAACGTCCCCTATGCCCAGGCGGCGGAGTGATGATAGGGGCTGGCAATCCGGCTGCTCGCGTAGGGTGGGCAAAGGCGCGCCCTTCCATTCGCGACGCCTATGACGAACCGTTGCGCGCCGTGCCCACGCGGTTCGGGGTCGTAGCGAGCACCCGCGTGCGCACGGCGCGCAAAAGCGCGCCTTTGCGCACCCTACGAATTCCGACATGAGCAGCGCGCCGGTCGAGCTGACACACACGCCGTCGTTCCGGCTCGACGGCAAGCGCGCGCTGGTGACCGGGGGAGGGCGCGGCATCGGACTGGCGGCGGCTTCCGCGCTGGCGCAGGCCGGGGCGCATGTAACGCTTGCCGCGCGCACTGCGACAGAAGTGGAGGCGGCGGCCGAGGCCATCCGCAAGCGCGGCGAGCGGGCGGAGGCGATGACCCTCGACGTCACCGATGTTGCCGCGATGCGCGCTGCCGTGGCTGCCGCCGAGCCGTTCGACGTTCTCGTCAACAATGCGGGCACCAATCGCCCGGCCATGTTTGCGGATGTGAAAGTCGAGGACTTCGACGCCATCTTCTCGCTCAACGTGCGCGCAGCTTATTTCACGGCGCAGGCGGTGGCGCGCCGCCTGATCGCGGCCGGCCGCCCTGGCTCGATCATCAACGTCTCCTCGCAAATGGGTCACGTCGGCGCCGCGCGCCGCAGCGTCTACTGCGCCAGCAAGCACGCGATGGAAGGGTTCACCAAGGCAATGGCCATCGAGCTTGCGCCGCATCGCATCCGCGTCAACAGTCTGGGGCCGACCTTCCTCGAAACGCCGATGACGCGTCCGTTTTTCGAGAACAAGGCGTTTCGCGACGAGGTGCTTGCGAAGATCAAGCTCGGCCGCCTCGGCCAGCTCGAGGAGCTGACCGGCGCCATCATCTTCCTGGCCTCGGACGCCTCCTCGCTCATGACCGGCTCGGCCCTCGTCCTCGACGGCGGCTGGACTGCGGAGTAGCGGGAGCAGGTTGGCTGCTGCATCGCCGGCGGTGGGAGAATTCGTCTTGGCCGGACGCCCGACCATATTCGCAACGTCAGGGAAAGCGCCGCGATATATGAGTAAGCGCAATCGCGCTTGTCGCCCCGGTGCCGGAATGTTGTATGTCGATATAACTTGAGAGGCTGATAATGGCTCACGCTGCACGGCTGCGAAAGGTTGGGGGCTCGGTCATGCTCGCCATGCCCAAGCCCATGCTGGACGCACTGGAGCTCGCTGCGGAAGCAACGGCCGGGCTCTCTATCAAGGGCGGAAGACTAATTGTCGATCCGAAAAGGCGGCGACGCTATTCGCTCGACGATTGTTGGCCCAATGCAAGCCGTCAGCACGACGGTCCCGTGGGGATCGCGTTTGGTCGACCGGCGGGCCGGTCGGTCGAGAGTTGATCTGATGGAGCGTGGCGAGATCTATTTGGTCTCGCTCGATCCAACCGCCGGCCACGAGCAACGGGGCAACCGGCCCGCAGGATCAAGATCGCCGGGCGTACTGCAGCGGAGCGTCGTCGGCGAGGACGATCATCTTGCCGATCGGCCACAGCGCGATGCCGGCAAGCTTGAGATGCGCCCAGGCGAACGGGATGCCGATGATGGTTACGGCGAGGAGGACAGCCGTGATCAGATGGCCGAGCGCGAGCCACCATCCGGCGAATACGAGCCAGACGATGTTGCCGAGGAAGCCGAGCGGTCCGGTGCCGACGTCCTCCTGCCCGGAATACTCGGAGCGCGATACCGCTTTCTGACCGAAGGGCAGGAGCGTGTATGCGGCGATATTGAAAGCGGCACGCGCCCACGGAATCCCGACGATGGTGATGGCCATGATGACGGCGGCCAGGAGCCAGCCGGCTGCCATCCACGCGCCGCCGAACAGGATCCAGGCGATATTGAGCAACAGCGCAAACACAGACACGGCAGTCCTCCGCAAAGCTTAGAGGCCATTGGGTCGCCGGTGATGTAGGTGCCCATGCCGCCCACTGAAAGGGGGAGGGCCTGCCCCCGGCGTGATACGAACAGCGCCGCATATGGATTCCGACGCTCCCCGGGGCAAAGCCCCGGGTCGGCCGGAATGACGATAAGGCAGATGCCGGGCAAAACCCGGGCCCGCCTGGCCGGGACGACAGCCCATAGCAATGTCTGCGGCTTATTCGATCGGGCCGTATTGGTGGGCGAAGCGCATGACGAGATAGCGGAAGCAGCGATCGGTCATGAGCCCGAGCGCGCCCAGGCACACGATGCCGATGAAGATCTTGTCGGTCGCCATCCACAGGCGCGAGTTGAAGATGAGGTAACCCAGGCCCGAATCGGCGGCGATCATCTCCGCAGAAACCACGGTGGCAAACGAGTTACCCATCGCAAGCCGCATGCCGGTCAGGATGAACGGCAGCGTTGCCGGCAGGGTCACGTGCAGAAAGCTCTGCAATGGCGTCGCGCCCAGGCAGGCGGCGGCGCGCAGCTTGTTGGGGGCGATGTGCGCCACGCCGACCATGGTGTTGATCAAGACGATGAACACCGTGGTGTAGATGATGATCAGGACCTTGGAGATCTCGCCGATCCCGAACCACAGGACGACGGGAGTGAGCCAGGCGAGCGAGGGCACGAAGCGGAAGAACTGCGTATAGGGATCGAAGATTGCGCGCACCACCGGCACCGAGCCCATGATCAGGCCGGCAGGCGCGGCAATCGCGCTGCCGATGAGAAACCCGGTGAGGATGCGCTGCAGGCTGATGCTCCCGTGCTCGAACAGCTCGCCGCTCGTCACCATCTCCTTTGCGGTTGCAAGCACCATGAGTGGCGGTGGAAAGAACTGCGGCTTGAAGAAATTGGTGGCGACGAGATGCCACAGCACGATCATGCTCATGATCGAGGCGATATAGATGAGGTGATCGCCTTTGATCTTGCCCAGGAGGTCCCGCAAGCGCAGCCATGCCAGGGCTGCCGGTAGATGATGCCGCGTGGTGCTCAGCTCGGTCATGATAAATCCGCCTGCTCGCCTTCGATCATGGTGTTGATGCGCTCCCACATCTCGCCAAATCCGGGGCTGCCGCGGCGGCGCGGCCGCGGCAGCTCGATCGGCACGATCGCGCCGACCTGCGCGCCCGGCCCGTTCGTCATCACCCCGACGCGATCGGCCAGGAGCACGGCCTCGGCGATGTCATGGGTGATGAACACGATGGTCTTTGCGGTCTTGCGCCAGATCTCCACGAGCTCGTCCTGGAGCCGCCCGCGGGTCTGCGCGTCGAGGGCGCCGAACGGCTCGTCCATCAGCAGAATCTGCGGATCGGTCGCAAGCACGCGCGCGATCTGCACCCGCTGCTTCATGCCGCCCGAGAGCTCGCCGGGATACTTGCTCTCCTGGCCATCGAGATGCACGAGATGCAGATACTCGCGCGCGACGGCATGCCGTCTCTGCTGCGGTACCCCGCGCATGCGCAGCCCGAAGGCCACGTTGTCGATGGTGCGCAGCCAGCTGAACAGCGCGTCCTCGCCCTGAAACACCACGGTGCGGTCCGCCCCGGGCCGCTCGATCGGCCGGCCCCCAAGCGTGAGCACGCCCGCACTGGGCTGCAGGAAGCCCGCCATCAGGTTGAGCACGGTCGTCTTTCCGCAACCGCTTGGGCCAAGGAGGCAGAAGAACTCGCCTTGGCAGAGAGCGAGATCCAGGTGCGAGAGAACCGCAGCGGTCTGGACGCCGCGCCGGGCGGGATAGTGGTAGCTCACGTCGCGGGCGACCAGGAACTCCGCACTCACGTCGCGCCTTCCTTTGCGCTCGCGCGCGAGCGCACCCTACCATCCGGTCGTGCGATCCGGGGCAGCCTGTTTCATGATCTGCGGCCGAATGAAGTCGTTCCAGTCCGGCATCCTCTTGATGATGCCCTCGGACACGGCGAGCTCCGCCGCATTGGTGAAATTCCCCAGCACGATGTCCTTGGGCATCTCGGTGCGGTAGACCATGCGGCTCATGTAGAGCTTCATGTCCGGCTCCGGGATGCGGAACGCCTTGCCGGTGAGGCGCGCCGCCTCGTCGAGATTGGTGGCGCAGAAGTCGGTTGCCTCCAGCAGCGCCTTGGTCGCGGCGACGGCCCGCGGCGGGTCGTCGATGAGCCCCTGGGAGAAGTAGTTGTAGGAGGTGAGAACGTAGACATTGTCGTCACCGGAGCGGGCGAGCACGTGCGCTCCCTGGACCAGCTCCGCCGCCTTGGCCAGCCAGGGCTCCCAAAGGAAGAAGGCGTCGATATCGCGGCGTTCCAGCGCCGCCACCATCTCCGGCGCCTGCATGGTCTTCACTTTGATCTTGTCCAGGGGCAGGTTGTATTTTTTTACGTAGTTCATGAAATAGAGGTGCCCTCCGGTTGCTCGCGGGTACCCGACGGTGCGGCCGATCAGGTCCTGCGGCTTCTTGATGTCCTCGCGCGCGGCGGCGCCGATCTGTTGCCGGCTGGTCGAGGAGTACGATGTCACGTAGAGCTTGCCGCCCCTGTCCCAGCGAGCAAGCCCCCCGAGCTCCGTTGTGGCGCCGATATCCGAGCTGCCCGTGAGGAGAGCATCGAGGGCGACGTTGCCGTCATCGAACGGCTTGAAGCTGGTTTCCAGGTCGTATTTCTCGAAGATCTTGCGCTCCGCGGCAACCACGAACGGCGCGTAGAGCGCGTCGATTCCGGTCGAGGTGGGGACCTTCTTGAGCGCGGCATTGCCCGCGACAGGCATGGCGAAAGCGTAGATGCCGGCACCGCAGGCCAGGCCGAAGCGGCGGCGGGTCAGACTGTACGGGGTGATGCTGGGGTTCATGCGTATTGCCTTCCGGAATGATTGTCGGACAACCAACGCGTCCTTGTGCGACCGATGCTGTGGCGGCCGTAGAGCGCTGTCAATGCAATTTGCATGCCCCGCGGTTCAGTCCCGATTTCGTAGGGGCGAGGCACGGCCTCACCCTGTTTCCCCCCGGCAGGCGAATCGAGGGCGACCCAGTGGGTCGCCCTGCGAATATCCAGACGGGCTTGCGGGCGTGCGGCGGGTTACGCAGCAAATCGGCACAGCCGATTTGCTGCTAACCCGCCCCTACCGCGCAATCACCGCGCCCGCAGGCTTCGCCTCGCGCACGAAATCGAGGACGGCTTGTGCGATCTTTGCCCCGCCGCGGGCGGAAGGCTCGATGGGATTGGCAAAATCCTCGTCGCGGTCGCAGATCAGTCGCAGATCGATGAGGGTCGCCCCGCACGCGAAGGCCTCGCGCGTGATGACCTCGTTGAGCAGCGCCAGCGCGGTTGCAGCCAACCTCCTGAGCCGGCGTTCCGGATAACGCGGCTCGTAGATGGTGCAGACCGCCGTAGGCAGCCGGCGCGAGAAAGCATGCTCCAGCATCGCCGCATAGTCACGCTCGAAGCTCTCGCGCACGGCAGCGAGTTTTTCGAGTGCCTCGGCAACGGAGCCGGCGCCCTCGTCCAATACGCCGACTTGCAGCAGGGCGTCGTTGCCGCCGATGCTGATGACGAGATGCGAGGCCTCGTCAGGCAGCGCCCGCAGCTGCCCGGGGATGTCGGCCATGACCGCGCCGTCCCGCGCGTTCAAGTCGGCGCGCCAGCCCTCGGGCAGAAGCTGGCGCAGCTGGCGCACGACATCAGGGGCGGCGCCGACATAGGCGCCGTTGTCGAAGCTCGAATCGCCAAGCAGCACGACGCGCTTCATCCTGTCCCCCGCGCCGGCTCGCCCCGGCCACAGAATCGCGGCCCAGCCCATGGCTCCCGCAATGACTCCCGCAGCGGCTCCAGCGGCCAGGAGCGCGCGCCGGCCGAGCTTATCACCTGCGGGAATGCGGATTGAAACCTCCAGGGCCAACGAACGCATTACATGTTCCCCTTGCGTGCCATGCCGTGAACTCCGCGTACGCTGCAGCCGGCGAAGCGGGCTCGCTTGGCCGGGACGACACCCATATGCGACAATCCGCCCGGTCTGGCGCTTGCCCGCACGAGCCGCTAATCTGGTGCCCATGTCGGCGGAAGGCATGTACAGAAAGCGGGACGGCTGGAGCGATCAGCACAGCGTGCGGGTCAAATATGACGGCGCGGTAGAGCTGGAAGTGCCGGAGCAGTTCTACAAGGAAAAAGGCTGGCAGCCTGCATTCGATGAGCTACCCTGGGCCGGCGAAAACACCGCCGAAGCCGACAAGACCGAAGCTGACAAGACCGAAGCTGACAAGACCGAAGGCGCGGAGCCGGCGGCCAGCTGACGGCGAACCATGACCGTGGCGGTTCTCATCTTGTTGGCCGGTCTGATGGGAGCGGCCGGCATCGGTCTCGCGGCAGCCGGCGCGCACGCCAAAACAGGCGCAGGCCTCGACGGTGCGGGATACATCTTGATGTTTCACGCGGCCGCTTTGCTCGGCGGAGCAGCGCTCCTTCAGCAGGGGCTGTCCTGGCGGCCGCTGATGCTGCTGGCGCTCGCCGGATGGGTTCTCGGCGCGAGCCTCTTCTCCACCGATGTCGCTTTGCGCGCGTTTGCAGGCCACCGGCTGTTTCCAATGGCCGCCCCCGCAGGTGGAATCATTTTGATTGCCGCCTGGCTCGTGCTCGCAGCATCCGGGCTGACAGCTCTGATCCGAAGCTGAAGTTGCGATTGCTGCGCGTCCGAGGCCCAAGCGGTATCAGGACACCCGTCATCCTCGTCCTGACAATACCCGTCATTCTCGTCCTGACAGGAAGTCGCGCGCTTTCTCGAGCGCGCACCGTCTGCGGTTGGCCGCTATTTCAACACCCGGTGTTACGCGGCCCGGTTCCTCACGGGAAGTTGAGCCGAGCAGAACGAAAGTTGAGAGGGGAGCGCTGGTGTCCCTGTAAGTACGAGCCTACGTCCGGCGTGCTGGCCGCGCTGCGTTCTTTGCCCCCCTCTTTCCCTCGTGCGGCCAGTTGACAAGTCACTTCAAACCCCGAGCGGCGTACCCGGCTCGGGGTTTTTTCATGTCAGCCGGCACGCGCCGGCTGACCGGTCTCGAAGAGTCGGACTGGTGTCCGCTCCGGCGTGCATTGGCCGGCGCCGGAGCGAGCTCCCCTGCGAAACCTGGAACCCTGAACAACAGGGGAACCGCGGCTGCGCTCTGCGGTTGACTTCGAATGAAATCAACTAGGAGCGTGGAGATGAGATCACTGAGCAAGACTCTTCTCGCCGCTGCAGCGGGAGCCGGACTTCTGGCTTTCTCTGCCGGTGGCGCATCGGCGGCGATTGCATGCACGGGCAGCGTTTGCTGGCACACCCACGAGAGGTACGAGTACCCGCCGGAGGCCCGCGTCATCATTCATCCCGACCACTGGCGCGCGGGGCGGGGTGAGCACTACGTTTTCCGCGAGCATGAGGGCCGCGGCTATTGGCGCGGTGACCGGTGGAGGGAGTGGTAGCGGACGCATCCGAAATTGTCGGCTCTGCCGCGAGCCTCGAACGAGCGCTCGGGCTGGCAGAGTCGCTCTGATCGAATGTGATGGTCCCCGATGCGCTGGCGCATTGGGGACCCCGCCTTTCGCTTTGCGGGTCTCAACTGTGGACGCCGTATGCGATCGCGAGCGCCACCACCAGGATCGCCAGAACCATCGCTATGAAGCCGCCGCTGCTCCACGCCGTTGCGCTTCGCGCCGGACCGGTATAGGCGCGGCGCCGGCGCGGGACGCGATTGGGGTAGGGGCCACGGTGCGTCATCGTCGTTGCTCCTCTCGCTGCCGGCGCAGGCCCCGGGATCGCCGCGTGCGATCAGCCGCGCAAGCACTTGATCTCAATCGCGCGCATGGCGGGCTTTCACGTAACGCCCGCCCGCAACATCACGCCGCGCCGCCGTCCGCTTTCAGCGGCAGCGGATGCGGCGACGCTCCCAGAGCGAGTGCCGACAGGCGTCCGGCGTAATGAACCACACCTCCGCCTGCACGCGCTAGCCCATCGATACACGATCGACGCCGATGAGCTGGTGCGCGACCGAGGTCTGATAGTCCGGCCTCACGACGTATTGCGGACGGTATCCGGACAGCACACAGCGCAGACCTCCGTCAGAGGCCGAGAATCCCGTGAGCTCGAACATCACGTCGGCGGCCGGCCCCGGCGGACCTTTTCCGATCGGCCGCACCCGCTCCGCCATTCGTTGTCACTCCGAGATACGCGCCAAAGGTCACCGGTTCAACGCCCGACAAAGATGGAATTGATCATCGTCTCAGGGCCGCCAAAACGCTCGGCGTCAAGGTGCCACTCGATTTGAGTGGGCGTGCCGATGAGATCATCGAATAGCTCGCTTATGGCACGGGTCTCGCGCATGATGCTCGCGGAACGGACCCTTGCGGAATATTTTGCCGGGGTCGCGCGGATCACTCCGCCTTGATGTTGGCGTCCCGGATCACCCTGCCCCATTTCTCGGTCTCATCGGCGATGAGCTTTCCGAATGCGGCCGATGTCATCGACATCGGGTCGACACCTATGCCGGTAAGCCGCGCTTTTATGACGGGATCAGCCCCAACGGTGTTGATCTCGTTGTTGAGCTTGTCAATCACCTCAGCGGGCGTGTCTTTCGGTGCACCGACTCCATACCATTGGCTCGCCTCGTAGCCCGGCACGAACTCGGCCAGGGTCGGAATATCGGGCAGCACATCCGAACGGGTCGCAGTCGTCACCGCCAGCGCGCGCAGCATGCCGCCCCTGATGTACTGGATGCACGAGGATATGGTGCCGAAAACGACCTGCACCTGTCCGCTGAGCAGATCGGGCACATAACCGCCGCGATATGGAACGTGGACAAGGGTGATACCAGTCATCATCATGAACCGTTCGCCGAAGACGTGGGACACGGAGCCGCTGCCGGACGATCCCATGTTGATCTTGCCCGGATTGGCCTTGGCGTAGGCGATGAGCTCTGGGACCGTCCTGGCTGGAACGGATGGATTGATCACCATGACGTAAGGGGCGCCGCCAATGCTCGCGACCGGCGCAATGTCGCGGATGAAATTGAAATTGAGCTTCGTGTAGAGCGTTGCGTTCATCGCGCTCGACAGCCCGACAATCAGGAGCGTATAGCCGTCCGGCGTTGCCCGCACGACGCTTTCGGTGCCGATGTTGCCGCCGGCGCCCGTTCGGTTCTCAATGACGAATGGCTGCCCGAGTCGCTCCGACAGCGATTGAGCCATAAGCCGCGCGATGGTGTCGGTTGCCTGGCCGGCAGGAAAAGGGACGATGATCCGCACCGGCCGCGACGGATAGGCTTGCGCCTCCGCGATCCGAGACAAGGCTGTCAGCGCGGCAGCGCCCGCGGCCAGTTGCAGAAAATCGCGGCGGGGAAGTTTCATTCCAGTCCCTCCGCGGCGTGCGATCCGATGGGCACGGATACGAATAGACTAGTTCCTCGCCTGAGATTGCGGAAGGGGTCGTCCCTGAGCGGCCCCGATTACCCAAAACTGGCATGAACGTAGGCTAGGGGCATGCGCGGGCTATATAGGCGAACGGGCCCGACGGTCAGATTGAGATAAATCAAAGCGTCGAAGGTTCCGGTCCGGTCTACTGACATCCATCGTGTATAAGGATCGTTTCCGTGAAACCTGCCTATACCGGCACTGCCAAGTTGCTGCATTGGCTGATTGTGGCGCTGCTGATTGTACAGTTCGTGCTCGCCTGGACGATGCCGCATATCGGCCGCAACACCCCGCTGACCATGCTGATCGATCTGCATTTCTCCTTTGGGGTGCTGATCCTGCTCGTCGTCGCGGTCCGGCTGATCTGGCGTCTTACCCATGCCGAGCCGGAGCCAGAGGACGGTATGCCGCCCTGGCAGCACCGGTCCGCCCAAGTGATGCACTGGCTGCTATACCTTTTGTTGTTCGTCGTACCGATCCTCGGCTGGATCAACGCCAACTGGCGCGGCTATCCGGTAACCTTGCTCGGCGTGTTCGAGATGCCGAAGATCATGGCTGCTCGCGCAGCGGGCTGGGATTGGACCGGTGACCTGCACGGATTGCTGGCCAACTACGCGGTGCTGGTGCTGGTCGGGCTGCATGTCGCCGCGGCGCTCTACCACTACGTGATCCGCGGCGACCATGTGCTGCAACGGATGCTGCCGGGGGTATGACCCTGTCATGCTGGGTTGGTAGCATGAGTCCCGGCCGGGTTGGTACGGCGGCCAGGGGTCGCTAACGGGCAGGTAGCTTCGCAAAATGCCGTTTGTCATCGTGCTTAATTGATGTCGCCAATGGCACCAAGTGTGGGTGTGACTGACGGTCCGACCCATGGCCGCTACCGGAGGCGGTGCAGACCCTGCCGTGCCCTAGGACGAATGTGATGCTAATGGCACATAGCTCCTGAAGGCTCACTGTCCTCACGTCCGCGGCAGAGGAAAGCAGACCCGGTACCTGACAGAGCGGAACGCCTCGTTCGACGGTGCCGCGCCTGCGCACCCGAGCTCTGGAGGGTAGCGGAATCCGGATAGCTCAGGAGCTGACGGACGAAAGTCGCTCCGTGATGCCAATGCGTGAGCGGCTACGTCACCTGTCGATGCGGCTGATCTTGGAGCCCTCCAGGGTCAAGTTGTACATCAAGCCCTTCTGATCGAATATGAACCCGACGATCGGGCTGGTGATGCTGTTGGTGTCGATCGCACCGCCGACCCCGATGGCGATGATGGTGATCGAGCCGTCGATGCCCACCGTCCAGCCGTTCGTCGCCTGAAACTGCGAGAGCGCCTGCTCGGTCATGAACATGATGATCACCGAGCGCGCCTGCGCCCCGAGCTGAAAGCCGATCGACGCCGAAATGAGGTTGTAATACCCGGCTGTCTGGCCGCCGATCTGCAGCGCCCCTTCGCCGTATTCGCCGCCGATGCCGAAACCCGCCTTCACCACGGTCGGGAACACGAGTATCGCTACCGCCCGATTGGCGAGTGCGTGTGCAAAGCCGACCTTACGGAAGAACTCATCGAGCGTTGTCTGCACCGCCGCCTCGATCTCGGGCCCCGATGCGGCCTTGCATGGCAGGGGCGCCGAGGACACCGCGAGCACTGCAACGAGAAGGGCAAGACAGCCTGCCCGCATTCTCGACCCGACCCGCATTTCGTCCCCTCCGGCCTGTTCGACTTACGTTTGTAAAGACCCTGGCGTATTTCGGCAATTCGTCGCCGAGCAGCGTTGCGCGTGCGGCGGAATGTCAGAGATGCGGGACGCCACATCGGATGACCTTCCGAATCGATGCTCGAACAGCATAGACGATTGGCCCGGCTGACAGGCACAGAATGATGATGGCAGCGCCTGCCGGAACCGTCACGAAGGTCGCAAGTATCCGGCCGGCGCGAGTCAGGGGCGTTTCAGGCGAGACTCGGACAGCAGTCTCGCTTCCAACCTTCCGGGCCAGTGTCGGTTGTATGAGGCGCCCGAAGGTCATATTTGGATCGATCTCTCTTCGGCGCTCCGACAGGTGATCGAGCGCCCACATCAGAATGACAGCGACCCGTCAAGGAAGGTCCAGCTGATGTCCTGACTTGATGACTTCCACCAGGTATGGACGCTTTGGGCGAATAGCTGGAGAGTTAGGACTATAGGCGCTGCTCAGGCGATCCTTCGGATGCACGCAGATCGTCATCACCGGCCTCGGTGCGTTGCCCGCCCTCGACGCGCTTCGTCTGTTGCGCGTAAGCCAGCGGCGTGCCGGCAATTGCAAGCGCCGTCGCTGCAGCAGCGATGACTTTCCACATATTGCACCCCCGATCCCCACTGATGCCAGCAACGCCAGTAGAGGTCAGAAAAGTCGAGTTTTCAAATTAAACTTATTTCAGGTTGGTATTTGGGAGCTCCAAAGCGCATCACCTCTAATAAAATTTGAAAGGTCTGGTCTATCGGGCCTCGTTTCGTCGATGCCGATTTTCAGCAACTGGCGCAACCGAGCAACATAATTGCCGTATTTCCGGCGATAGCAGTATCGCTCTATCGACTCCCCTGGCTGATTGGGAAAGCTCATGCATAAATTTCTCGTAGCGCTCACGGCTGCCGCGTTATTGACCGCGCCGGCGTATGCCCAGAGCAGGGGCAAAGGATCCAGGCGATCCGAAAGCAACCAGCAGACTGAAGACAAAAAGAAAAGGGATGCTGCGGCGGAGAAAGCCTACAAAGACGCGCTGCGCCGCATTCCGGACCAGAAGGTTTCTGATCCCTGGACGCATATGCGGTAACGATAGCCGGTATGCCGAATTTGCTGGGCGCTTACCTGCTCTGGCAAACCGCATCGCCGCGCAGCTTTTGACGACCGGCGAAATCGGCCGACTGCACGCCAAGGACAAGATGACGTGGGCTGCGCGTATCCGCGGTCGCGGCCTGGCGTGAATTTCGCGTAAAACGGCAGAAGCGAAGCATCGACTCTAACAGAACTTTAATTTGCAACTTCGCGCTTATTGATTTGTACTCCATCCGGGCGACGGTGCGCGGAGGGGGACATGGGGAAGCCAGCGTTTCTACATCGAATGCGGTTGCGGTTGCGGGTAGATCGACTGTCTGTCCACGATATTGGAATCGGCCGAATCGCGCGGCGGAAGAAGTTTTTGCTCGCAGGCGCTGGTCTGATTGCACTGCTGAGTGAATCGGCCGGCGCGGCGGATCTTGCGAGGCCGGCGCCGGTTTACGCACCGCCACCCGCCCCGGTCGTTGCCGTGTTCACCTGGACCGGATGCTATGTCGGGGGCAATGTCGGGGGTATCTGGGCGAGCAGCGACTGGCAGGACACGGTTCTCGGAGATTTCGGAAGCAACACCGCAGGCGGTTTCCTTGGCGGCGGTCAGATCGGGTGCAATTATCAGGTGGATGCCTGGGTATTCGGAATCCAGGGCGACTATGCCTGGACCAACGCCAACAGCAACGCTGCCAACACGATCATTCCGGCTCTTGTCGGGGGTCCTGTGGTGGGCCTGACGGATTCGACACAGCACAACACGCTGGCATCGGTGACCGGACGCGTGGGCTATTCGTGGGACCGCATGCTCGGTTACGTGAAGGCCGGCGGCGCCTGGCTGAACAACAGCTACGCTTTACAGGTCAACGGCGTTGACGTCGCCTCGGACAGCGCGACGCAAACCGGCTGGACGGTCGGGATCGGCGCCGAATATGCCTTTTTGAATTGGCTCACCGGCTTCGTCGAATATGACTACTATGGGTTCAGCTCCGCGAGTCCGGCCGGGTTGGTCTGCGCGACAGGAGCGGCGTGCGGCTTTGTCACCAACAGCGTCGGCATCACGACCAACGTCAACGTCGTGAAGGCGGGCCTCAACCTTAAATTCGGCCCCGGAAGCTTTTGAGCGCCGGGAGCGCGAGACCTGAATCCTCGCAGTTGGCTGCGGCCCAGGCGGGCCTTGGCGGCAGGCCCCTGAGGTGCCCCGGCTGATAACCGAACCGAGGCTATCCGTATCGCGGTCGAACGCATTGCCGGCATGAAGCGAGCTGAGGCGCCGGCGCCCTTAACGGAACAGTAACCATACTGGAGGCAAAAAGGATACGCCGACGGGCTGGTACGCATGCGGAGTGCGATGATGGTAGTCCATGAAGCCAACAAGGTCGTGGCGACCGTAAACGCAAATGCATCCAGGCCGTGCGGATGGCGGTCACTGGAGGCGTGGGAGCGAGAATTCCTCGCGCGTATCCAGGGACGCTCCTCGCCGGTTGGCGGCGCCCGCGCTGCCGAAAAGCTGCCGCATCCGCTGGATCAGGTAGTTTTTCGAATGGGGGCTTTGACCGAAGCGCTCGGGAGCTTTGACCCGGCATCCTCACTCAGCAGTGGCGGCGGATAAACGCGCCTGCGCTCGCCAGCGCGAGGCGTCCCGCTTCCAGGTGAGCGTTCCACAAATGCCATGCATGGATCATGTGTGGCCAGATTTCCAGCGTCAGCGGCACGTCGGCTGCGCCCAGCGCCGCGGCAAAACGCGTGGCGTCGTCGAGCAGCGTTTCTGCCGACCCGACCTGGATCAGCGTCGGCGGGAAACCCCTGAGATCAGCGTAGAGTGGCGAGACCCGCGGGTCCCGCCTGCTCGTCCCGCGAGCAAGATACGCATCTGCCAATTCGTGGAGATACGCATTGTGAATTATCGGATCTGTCTGGTCCTTGGTGGTCAGGCTCGAACCCGACATCGTCAGGTCGGTCCACGGCGATACGAGCCACGCACAGGCCGGGAGCGCCTCATTGTCGTCGCGCAGCGCATTGATCAGCGCCACGGTGAGCCCGCCTCCCGCGCTGTCTCCGCCGATTGCAATATGCGCGGCCGCAATGCCCTGCCCCCGCAGAAAGCGCCACGCCGCAAGCGCGTCATCGAGCGCCGCGGGGAACGGATGCTCAGGCGCCAGGCGATAGTCCACTGCCAGGGTGCGGACTCCCGCAGCCCGGCCTGCCTCCGTGACCATCCGGCGATGGCTCACGATAGAGCCGGAGCAATAGCCGCCGCCGTGGAGATACATCAAGACGCGGGCGACATCCGAGCCTGGAACGATCGACCACTCCCCAAGCAGGCCGCCGAGGTCGACCGCGGCGAGCTGCACATCCGCGGCTACAGGCCATACGGAGCCGACCTCGTCGAGCCGCTCTCGCCGCTCCGCCCAGCCGACCGGACGCGGCTTGGCAGCGAGCAACGCGCGCACGGCCTCGATTTCTCTCTGAGCCATGGCACTCCGTGATGAACGGGCTGCGAGTGGGGGCGAAACAGGCGAACCGGTTTTTACTTTGCTGAAATAAGCGTCTCAAGCGTCTTACAAGGACCAACTTACAAGGACCAACTATACCACGGGCTTTCCGGGACCGCCCGGGGCGCGCGCGAGCGCCTTGCCTGTCCGTTGTCCGAGAGGGTGAGCTTAAAGATCAAAAGATCGCAGCCCGCCGCGAGCCGCCATTCAGTCCGCCACAGGCAGACAAGCCGTTGACAACCGCCGGCATCGGCTCCTACTCTATTCAAAACGACGTTTCATATGGTGAAACGGATGGAGAAACCTGCTCCGGCCACCGCAACGGTCGATCTTTCGTTGAGCTTGTTAGAACGCCTCGCGAGCTCAAAGGCGCCGCTCGGAATCTCCGAGCTCGCACGTGAATTTGCCTCGTCAAAAGCGACAGTCTATCGTCACCTTCGGGCGCTTTTGCTGCACGGCTTCGTTCATCAGGAGCCGGCCACAATGCGCTACGCAGCGGGAATCAAGCTGTTTGTCCTGGGGGAGCGCCTGCGAGAGCGCTTCGATGTGCTGACCGTTGCTCGCGAGGAGCTTGCACGCCTGCGCGAAGAAACCGGTCAGCCCGCGACATTGTCCGTATTAGCCGAAAACCGGGTCGTCATCGTGGAAGTGCTGCAAGGACGCGCGATCGTAAACTTCGGGACCCAACCAGGAACGGTACTCGATCTCCATGCGAGCGCTCATGGAAACGTGGCCTTGGCGTTCGGCCCTGAAACTCTCATGGACTACTGCCTCGCGCGGCCGCTCAAAGCCTGGACTCCCCACACGATTTGCGGGGCGAAGGGCCTGCGGCGCGCCATTGCGCAAGTGAAGGCGCAAGGCTGGGCGACCGCACCAAACCGCGTGCTGCAGGGTGTGAACGGTCTCGCTGCGCCGCTGTTCAATCACCGCGGTGGTTACGCCGGTGGCATCGCGATTGCTGGCTCCATTCAATACATCCCGGCTTCACCGTCGCGGGTGCAGATCAGGGCCGTGACCCAGGCCGCAGAACGCATATCCCGCATGCTCGGTTGGAATCCAAATGAACAAGCACGAGCAGTGGCACCTCAGCCCTGAAGCGGCCGAACGCTACGAGCAGGTGGTCGCTCGCTACATCTTGGGCCCGTGGGCACCTTTGCTGGTGGACGCCGCCGGTGTTTCGGCAAGGGAGCGTGTCTTGGATGTTGCTTGCGGAACGGGCGTGGTGGCTCGTGTTGCTGCGGAACGCGTCGGGCCCAACGGGCTCGTGGTCGGAATCGATTTGAATCCCGGGATGATCGAGGTGGCGCGAAGACTGTCGGCCCCCACCGGATGCAGCATCGAATGGATCGAGCGCAGCGCACTCGATCTTCGGCTGCCCGATGGGACGTTCGATGTAGTCCTTTGCCAGCAAGGCCTACAGTTTTTTCCGGACAAGCCTCGCGGGATGCGCGAGATGCGCCGTGTGCTTTCGTCACCTCACGGACGGGCTGCACTGAGCGTCTGGAACAGCACCGGGTGCTACAACAGCGCCGTCGGGGAGGCACTCGCAAAATATATCGGTGACGAGATTGCCGTCCGCTTCTGTGCATCACGGCAAGCTCCCGCCAAAGGAGAGTTGGAGCGACTTGCCAAGGACGCGGGTTTCTCTCGCATCGCGGTGCAGGTCAGAAAGCTGGATGTCCATCTGCCTCCGCCAGATAGCTTCGTGCTCGAGCATCTCGCGGCAACGCCAGTCGCCTCAGTCATCGCCGCCGCGGATCCGGAGATTCACAAGCGGATCGGAGCGGAGGTCCACAATCAGCTCCAGTCCTATATGGACCGACATGGGATGACGTTTCCCGAAGAGACATATTTTTTGCTCGCCGGTTGTGACTGAAAGTGAAAGGAGAGCAACATGCGCTTAATCGAGAAGCTCGCGCTCGCAGCAAAAGAGCACCCTATTCGCGAAACACGACGTCAAGCTTGCGGGTTTCTGATCGCGCTGCTTACAGCCGCACTGCTGCCATTATGCACCAGCCCGCTTCACGCGCAGGCATACCCGCAGCATCCGATCAAGATTGTGGTTCCGTTCTCGGCCGGGGGTCCGACCGATGTCGTGGCGCGCATCATCGCGCAATCGCTTTCCGGCAGGCTGGACCAGAGCGTCATTGTCGAGAACATGCCAGGTGCCGGCGGGAGAATCGGCGCCAAGGCCGTCGCCACCGCGAGGCCCGACGGCTACACGTTGCTGTTGGGGGGCACTAATATCAACGCCATCATCGGGTCACTCTATAAAGACCTGGGATTCGATCCGATCCACTCGTTCGAGCCGATCGGAGCGGTTTGCGTGGATTCCATCGCATTAGCGATCAATCCGCGACTCCCCAGGAATTCATTCCAGGACCTCGTGAGCTATGCGAGAGACAACCCGGGAAAGCTGAAATATGGCGCCCCGCCCGGAATTTACACGCAGTTCGCGGCCGAGTTCTTCAAGATCAAAACCGGTACCGACATCCTTTTCATCCCGTATAAGGGCGGCGCTCCTGCCATCACGGACCTGCTCGGGGGTCACATTGACATCGTCTTCAATCCGAAGTCCTCGCTGCTGACGTATTTCAAGGAAGGAAAATTGAAGGCGCTGGCGGTGACAAGCGAAAGCCGCTGGCCGGAGTTGCCAGACACACCAACCATGACGGAAATCGGGATCAGCGGGTTCCCCACGGAGGTCTGGTTCGGACTGCTCGCACCTCTTGGCACGCCTTCATCGATCGTCGAGAAGCTGAACCGTGCAGTCAACGACGCAATTGTCTCCGCGGAAGTGCGCGCCAGCTTGGCCAATCTCGGAGTGGACGGAAGGAACGGAACACCGCAGGATTTCGCGGCTGCTTTGGCCGAGCAGGCACGCACCTGGAAAACCGTCGTGGATGCGACTGGCGCCAGGGGGGAGTGAGTCGTCATCTCATTCCGCTTCGTGCAACTCGCCAGCGCGCCGCAACCGTTGTTTTCCGGGTCGATGCCTCCACCGCTGTCCAGTGGACCCCAATTCACGCGCAACACCCGGATTTGAGCGAAAACGCGCGCGGTGCAGCGAGCTTGCGCGAGAGCGGAGGGAGTGGGATTCGAACCCACGATACGGTTTCCCGTATACACGCTTTCCAAGCGTGCGCCTTCAGCCACTCGGCCATCCCTCCGTGCAGAGCGGACAATATAGCGATGCGGCCCGCTGTCCGCGAGACAGTGCGAAGGCTCGTGGTGATCGGGCGGAATTCGCTCCTTTGCGCCCGTGCTTCGCCTGGACCTGATTGGGGCCTTTGAAACCCACCCCTGCAAATGCGCGCGGGCCGGAATAAGACGGACCTGAGAATCTATCGGTCGCGCAGGCGGTCCATCAGCGGTTTTTCCTGGCCGCCGTCGATCTCGATCATCGTGCCGTTGACGAAGAAGGCGAGGTCGGACGCAAGGAAGGTGACCAGGTTCGCGACCTCCTCCGACTCGGCGATGCGGCCCAGGGGAATGCTGGCAGGAGCGAGCTTGTCCGCCTCCTCGAACGAGATGCTCATGTCGCGCGCCATCGCATGCACCAGGCCGGTCCACCGCTCCGTGCGCACCGGCCCCGGGTTGACCGCGACGAAGCTGATATTGTCCTTGCCGTACTGGCTGGCGAGCGAAACCGTGAGGTTCTGTCCCGCGGCATTGGCCGCCCCCGGCGCGATCTCCCAGTACGAGACCTTCACTCCGTCATTGCCGATAACGTTCACCACGCGGCCCTTCCTCTGCTTCTGCATGATGGGCAGCACGTGCTTCATGCAGCGCACGTAGCCCATGAACTTGAGCTGCAGCGCGCTCGCCCATTCCTCCTCGTTCAGGTGCTCGATGACCCCGCCCGGGGCGGCGCCGGCATTGTTGACGAGGATGTCGATCCGCCCCAGAGCGGCGTGCGCCTGCCTGATGAAATTCTCCGCATCCTTGGGCTTGGTGAGGTCGGCCACGATGGGGACGATCTTGCGTCCGGTCTCCTTGCCGATCTCGGCCGCCGCCTGCTCGAGTGGCTCCTTGCGGCGTCCGCAGATGGCGACGTCGACACCCTCGCGCGCGAAGGTGCGGGTCACCGCCTTGCCGATCCCCGCGCTCGCGCCGGTGACCACGGCCTTCTTTCCCTGCAAACCCAAGTCCATCGTCGTTCCTCCGCTTTGTAGCTACGCTCTCAGCCGCGGCATCAGCGCGCGCGCATTGTAGTCGAGGATCCTCGCGGTCTCCACGTCGGAGAAGCCCGCCCGCCGCACCGTTTCGACCGGGTCGAGATCGGAAGGAGGAAACGAATAGTCGCTGCCGAGCAGCATGCGCTCGACGCTTACCGCCTCCGCGAGCCAGCGCAGATGCATGGGGCTGTGCAGGATGGTGTCGTAATGAAAGCGGCGCGCATAGGTGGACGGCGGAGCAGCCGCGACATCGCCCTGCGCGGCCCGGTCCATGCGCGCATGCAGGCAGTCGAAGCGGCCGAGCAGATAGGGAAACGTGCCTCCGCCATGGGCGAGGATGATCTTGAGCTCGGGAAAGCGGTCGAGCACGCCCGCGAAGATCAGCGAGCCGACGCACAACGTCGTGTCGAAGGTGTATTGCGCAATCTGCGCCAGCGCAAATTTCGCGATGCGCGGGGTCGGCATGGCCTGCACCGGGTGGATGAAGACCGGCGCATCGAGCTCCACCGCCGCATGCCAGAGCTCGTCGAGCGCAACCTCGCCCAGGTTTACATTCTCGACGTTCGAAGCGACAACCAACCCGGCAGCGCCCAGCTGCCTTATCGCAAACTCGGCCTCGCGCGCTGCAGCCGCGGCGTCCGGCAGCGGCACCGAGGCAAACAGGGCGAAGCGCCCGGGATGCGCGTGGCAGAGCTCCGATAGCGACTCGTTGAGCAGGCGGTGCCAGCGCGCCGCAACCGGGCTGGGGAGCCCATAGGCGAGAATGTCGGGCCAGACCGAGAGCACCTGGCAGGTGACGCCCTGCGCCCGCATGCCGTCGAGCCGCGCTTCGACCGGCTCGATCAGCTTGGGGAAGAACGGCCGCACCTTCAGTCCATAGTCGAAGTGAAGCGCGCATTGCGGCGGCGTCTTGATCAGGGAAAGCCCGAAGTCCTTCGCCCGCTCCTCTAGCGTGGCGATGACACGATTGGGAACGTAATGGGCGTGAACGTCGATCGGCATGATCAGGCTTTTGCGGGAAAAAAGCGCGTGGAAGGACAGTCATTAGAGGGAGCGCGATCGGATGACAATCGCAGGCCGGCGTGACTGCGTAGGGCGGGTTAGCGGCGATCTCGCTTCTGGGGAGATCGCCGCGTAACCCGCCACACGGCACAGCAGGCGGCGGGTTACGCCGCTCAAGTCGGGCAAGCCGACTTGAGGGCTAACCCGCCCTGCCCGCTACACACGGAGAGCACGGCGCAGCCGAAATGACATGAGCCGGATCCGTCGTTAATACCGTTCGCATGGCAGGCGCGGCGCCGGTGCATCCACCACGAGAATTCGAGCTCGCCGTGGTCGGCGGCGGGCTCGTCGGTATGGCGATCGCATGGGGATTGGCACGAAGCGGGCGTGCCGTGGTGGTGCTGGACGAGGGCGACGTGGCTTTTCGCGCCTCGCGCGGAAACTTCGCGCTGGTGTGGGTGCAGAGCAAAGGCGGCGGGTTGTCCGATTACGCGCTGTGGACCATGCAATCGTCGCGCCTGTGGCCGCAACTCGCCGAGGCGATCCAGCAGGAGACGGGCATCGATGTGGGTTTCCGCAAGCCCGGCGGGCTGCACCTTCTTCTCTCCGAGCGGGAGCTGGAGAGTCGCGCCAATGCGCTCAAGCGCCTGCACAACCAGCCGGGAATGCAGCGCTTCGATTATGAGATCCTGGACCATGCCGGCGTCGAGAGGATGTTGCCGGAGATCGGGCCCGATGTCGTGGGCGCGAGCTTCTGTCCCGAGGACGGCCACGTCAACGCGCTGCGCCTTCTCCATGCGCTTCATCTCGCCTTCCAACGCCGCGGCGGCACCTATCGCTCCAACCATGACGTCACCCGGATCGACCCGGGGACGGACGGATTTCGCCTGCACACTCCAAATGGCGCGATCACAGCGGCACGCGTCGTTCTCGCCGCGGGGCTCGGCAATGCGCGCCTTGGCCCAATGGTCGCGCTGCATGTCCCGGTGCGCCCGCAGCGGGGGCAGATCATGGTCACGGAAAAGATCGCGCCTTTCCTGCCCTATGTCGTGCACACGGTCCGGCAGACCGACGAGGGCGGCGTGATGATCAGCGATTCCGTCGAAGAGGCAGGTTACGACCCCTCCATCGGGAGCGAGATACTGGCGGTGATGGCGGATCGCGCGGTGCGGATGTTTCCGCTGCTCGGGCGGCTCAACGTCGTGCGCTGCTGGGCGGCGCTGCGGGTGATGCCGCAGGACGGTTTTCCCATCTACGATCAGTCGGAAAGCTATCCCGGCGCTTTCGTTGCCACCTGTCACAGCGGCGTAACGCTTGCAGCCAATCACGCGCTCGTGCTGCCGCCGCTGATCGAGCGCGGCACGCTCGCGGGGGAGAACCTTAGCGGCTTTCGCGCCAGACGCTTCGATGTTTCGCAGGCACACTGAAGCGCGCCGGCCGGCGCTCACCATCCTCGTCGACGGCGTTGCCACGCAGGCGCGCGCGGGCGACAGCGTTGCCGCGGCGATGCTGGCCGCGGGGCATTTGACGGCACGCAAGACACCGGTCTCCGGCGCCCCGCGCGCTCCCTATTGCCTGATGGGCGTGTGCTTCGACTGCCTCGTCACCATCGACGGCGCCGGCAACCGGCAGGGCTGCATGGTCCTCGTGCGCGACGGCATGCGCGTCGAAATCCAGCAGGGCAAGCGGGAATACGGCGCATGAGCGCCAGCCCCGACCTGCGCGAGGGCTATGACGCCGCCGTGGTCGGGGCGGGGCCGGCCGGGCTTGCCGCGGCGGCTCTGTGCGCACGCTCCGGACTTGCCACGGTTCTGCTCGACGAGCAGCCGGCACCCGGCGGACAGATCTATCGCGCCGTCACCGCGTCCGCGCTTCCGAGCGGGACGGTGCTCGGCCCGGACTACTGGCGCGGCGCCGCGCTCGTGCGGGATGCGCTGGCGAGCGCGGTGCATTACGTGGCGGGCGCGAATGTGTGGGGACTAGTGCGGGAGGGCGAGGTCGCGGTGTCGCTCGCCGGCCGCTCGCGCCTCGTCCGAGCGAACCGCATCATCCTTGCGACCGGCGCAATGGAGCGGCCGTTCCCGATACCGGGCTGGACACTGCCGGGGGTGATGAGCGCAGGGGGCGCGCAGATCCTGCTGAAATCCTCCGGGCTCGTCCCGCACGGGCGCATCGTCCTCGCCGGCTGCGGGCCGCTGCTCTGGCTGCTCGCCTGGCAGTACCTCAATGCCGGCGTGCGGCTCGCTGCCGTGCTCGATACGACGCCGCGCGCAAACCGGCGCGCGGCGCTGCGGCACGCCGCGATGTTTGCGGCATCGCCTTATCTGCTCAAGGGCTTGCGCCTGATGCTGGCGGTCCGCCGCAAGGTGCAGGTCATCGGCGACGTTGCCGGGTTGGAAGCGGAGGGCAGCGATAAAGTTGAAGCGGTTGTCTACCGCACGTCCTGCGGAGAGGAGCGGCGCTTGCCCGTGGACTTACTGATCCTTCACCAGGGTGTGGTGCCCAATGTGAATCTTGCAATGTCCGCCGGCGTGACTCATCGCTGGAGCGAGGCGCAGCTGTGCTTTGTTCCGGCGCTGGATCCCTTCGGCTCGACCAATGTGCCGTGCCTGGCGATTGCAGGCGATGGCGCCGGCATTGCCGGAGCCGAAGCCGCGCAAGCGCGCGGCCGTCTCGCTGCAATTGCCGCCATACGCGCCGTCAGGCCGCAGCTTTCGCTCGCGGCGGACGAAAAGACCGCACGCGCAAGCTTGCGCCGGTTCGAGCGCGGGCGTGCGTTTCTTGATGCCTTGTTCCGGCCGCCGCCGCAGTTGCGAATGCCGCGGGGAGACACCCTGGTGTGCCGCTGCGAGGAAGTGAGCGCACAGCAGATTCTCGACACGGTTGCCCTGGACTGCCCGGGACCCAATCAGATGAAAGCCTTTCTCCGCTGCGGCATGGGCCCGTGTCAGGGCCGGCTGTGCGGCCTCACGGTGACCGAGCTGATGGCGCAGGCGCGCGGTGTCTCACCGGAGCGGATCGGTTACTATCGCCTGCGCCCGCCGGTGAAGCCGATCACGCTCGCCGAGCTCGCCGGCCTGCCCACCACGGACGCCGCCATGAAAGCCGTCGCGCGTGAATAGCCGGTAGCCGTATGACGCGCATACCTCTCCCTTGCAGCCCCTTGCAGGGGGAGGTGTCCACTCTCAACCGTGTGCGCGAGGAATGAGCAGCCCCGAATGATCAGATCTGATCCGCTCAATGCGTTCTGTGCCCAGTCGACTGCGCGGCTGAAGGGCGCGCCCGGTGGCCCGCTTTCCGGCCTCACATTCGCGGCCAAGGATCTGTTCGACATCGCCGGCCATGTCACCGGCGCGGGCAATCCGGACTGGCTGGCGCTGCATTCGCCGGCATCGCGCACCGCCGAAGTGGTGCAGGCGCTTGTCGATGCCGGCGCCGACATGGTCGGCAAAACCCACACCGACGAGCTCTCCCGCGGCATCCTCGGTGAGAACGTCCACTATGGCACTCCTACCAATCCCAAGGCACCGGGGCGGGTGCCAGGCGGCTCATCCAGCGGGTCGGCGGCGGCGGTTTCCGGCGGTCTCGTCGACTTCGCGCTGGGCACGGATACCGGCGGGTCCGTGCGGATCCCGGCAAGCTTCTGCGGGATCTTCGGTATCCGCCCCAGCCACGGGCGCTTGTCGCTCGCGGGCGTGGTCGGCCAGGCGCCGAGCTTCGATACCGTCGGCTGGTTCGCCCGCGAAGCCGATCTGCTCGCCCGTCTCGGAGAGGTTCTGCTCGGCTCAGAGCTTTCCCGTGCCGAGCGCCCGCGCCATCTGATCATTGCCAGCGACGCCTTCGCCATCGCCGAGCCGGCGACCGGCGCGGCGCTTTGTCCCGCGGCCGAACGGATGGCTGCGCTTGTCGGCAGCTCCGAGCGACGTCCCGTCTCGGCAAACGTGCCGCTTGCGGACTGGTTCGCGCATCAGCGCGCCATCCAGGGCCGCGAAGCCTGGGAGACATTCGGCGACTGGATCGATCGCAACAACCCGCGCTTTGCCTTCGAGGTCGCCGACAATTTCCTCCGCGGCATGCGCATAGAGGACACATCGCTCGCCGCCGCCCGCGCGTTCCAGGCAGCGCGCCGGCGCGAGGCGCTCTACATGCTTGCGCCCGACACTATCGTCTGCCTGCCGACGGCTCCGTTTCCGGCGCCGCCCCTTCGCCAGCCGCGCTCGACCATGTGGTCGAAACGCACCGCCATCAGCACGCTGACTTGCATCGCGGGCACGCTGCGCGCACCACAGCTCTCTCTGCCCGCCGCCCTGGTCGATGGCTTTCCTGTCGGCCTTTCGCTGCTGGCGCGGCCCGGCGGCGACGAGATGCTGCTCGCCTTCGCTCGCGATCTGGCGATTGACCTGTAGGGGCAAGTTTCAAACCGGCCCCCACAGACACGGCGGCACACTCAATGCGTATCGAACACCGCCTGGTAGACCGCGAGCTTGGCGCGGATGGCCGCGGCTTCGCTCTCGGTCGGATTGTCCGGGTCCGCGGCGGCAGGAAGGCTCCCGAGCTTCATCAGGCAGGCCATGAGCAGCAGGCGCGCCTTGGTCGCGGTGAGATTGCGGCCGCCGATCAGGCGGTCGCGCGCGGGCGTGAACCCGCTGTTGTTGCCGCGACCGACGCGGGCCACGGGCATGCCGCTGTGCACGGCGCGCAGCATCAGCCGATGCCGTGCGACCGAGGTCATGATGCCGTAGGGCGCGAGCCCTTCAACGACGAAGCCGGCGAGCGGAGCGTGCGCGAGATTGTGCTCGATCAGCGCGAGGAGATCGACCTCGCGCTCGAGCTTAATGTCGAAATCGTCGGCGTGATAGTTTCCATCCTTGACGATGGCGACCTTGGGGATGGCGCTGTCGAGGAGATTGCCCGCCGCGTCCTTGATCGGGACGCTCTGCAGGGCAAGGCCGTTCCCGCTCTGACGCACGCCCATCGTCGCCGACGGCAGCCGCGTGATGTTGACCTCCTAGAGCAAATTTCGCTCGGGTTGAATCGGGAGGATTCCCAACGCTTCGTCAATGAGCGATGCTAACGGCATTGATTCGATTTGGGAGCGAGCCATGCCGAAGCCCTATTCGGTCGACTTGCGTACCCGAGTGATTGAAGAGGTGCAGACCGGTGCCTCGCGCCGCGGCGCGGCGGAGCAGTACAAGATCAGTCCGAGCGTGGTGATTATTTGGACACAGCGCTTTGACGCGACCGGAAGTGTTGCCCCAAAACCAAGCGGCGGAAGCATTTCTCCGCTGGAAAAGTATGCCGCCTTTCTACTGGGGCTGGTCCGCGACAAGCCGGATATGACGCTGGACGAGATCGTGGCGACGATGGGCAAACGAAAAATTCCCGGCAGCCGCAGCGCGGTGTGGCGGTTCTTTGCCCGGCGTAACATCAGCTTTAAAAAAAACTCTGTATGCGCAGGAGCAGAAGCGCGCGGACGTGGCCCGCGCACGAAGGCGTTGGATACGCGAGCAAGGCATGTTTGATCCGGCGCGGCTGGTGTTTATCGACGAAACCTGCACCAATACCGCGATGGTTCGACTGCGCGGCCGTGCGCCACGTGGCGAGCGACTGCTCGCATACGCGCCGCATGGCGCCTGGAAGACAGTCACCTTCGTGGGTGCGCTGCGCCGACGCGGGATGACGGCGCCGTTTGTAATCGAAGGAGCCATGAACGGGGTGATGTTCCTCGCTTATGTGAGGCAATGCCTGGTCCCAACGCTCAAGCGCGGCGAGATCGTGCTTATGGATAATCTGCCAGTGCACAAGGTGCTTGGCGTCGAGGAGGCGATCGAGAGCGCCGGAGCGACGCTGATCTACCTCCCGAAATATTCGCCGGACCTCAATCCAATCGAATTGGCCTTCAGCAAGCTCAAGGCGCATCTGCGCGAGGCCGCCGAACACACAATCTCACGCCTCTTGCGCCGGATTGGTCGTGTTGTTACCGGTTTCAGCACGCAAGAATGCAGCAACTTTTTCCGCCACGCGGGTTATGTTCGAACCTGACCGGTATCCGCTCTAGTTGTAGGTGTGCCGGTCTGCGGGACATAGAGCAGCGTCGGCGGCCCGTCGTGGCCGGCCGCCCCGATGACGCCGCCGTGCCCGCCCGTGGTCACATATCCGCCGGGGCGAGCGTCCCCTTTCTGCACGTCGCGGGCGGCAAAGACTTGCTGCTCCTGAATCAACACCGCACCGGCGCGGTTGCGGCCCTGCGCATCCGCCCAGACGCGGGAGACGATGTAATCGACGGAGTCGATGAGGTTTCTTGCGCCGTCGCTGCTCACTTGCCCGTGGGGACGCTGCGCCGCGTTCCCGCACACCGGAACCGTGCAGTCGAGCACGAGGTTGAACCAGTAGATCGTCTCTTCAATGCGCGGACTGCCCTGATTCCAGATGGCGCCCTGATACTTTCCGGTCGCGAGCGCCCGCTGCACGATGTTGGTGATGCGCGCGAGCCCCTGGCGCGGCTCATGGGCATCGAGATGATACGGCTTGTAGGGAAAGAAATCGCGACCGCGGATCTCCGGCGCGACGTCGTCATCGCCCGCATCGGTGCGCTCGGCAGCGCCGAGCCCCTTGGTGTAACCGCCGGGCGGCAGTGCCCGGTAGAAATCGACGTCGGCGCGCGAGGCGACGAGATTGCCCCAGCCCTTCTCGCCGATGCCGAGCCGGTCGATCTCCTCGAATACGCGCGCGCCGTCGGGATAAAACCCCTGCCGCGCACGCTCACCCGGCGCGCCCGGCGCGGCGCATTCCTCCTCTCACGGGCGCAGATCCGCATGCCGCGCCATGTAGGGGAGCGGATAGAGGCCGTCCTCCGGCAGCAGGGCGATCTCGTAGACCGGCTTGTCCGAGGGGCTGCGGCGCTCCTTGTGGAATTCTCCCTGCGCATCGACGAAGCCGTCCGGAGGACCGTAGAGCTCGGCTGCATCGCGCTCGAGCGGATGGGCGCTGAACTGCTCCACATAGACGGTCGCGGGAGCGGCGAGGCGCTGCGGCCGCAGCACATCGAAACGCGCCGGGCTTGCGTCGGGATTCCCGATCGGCGGCAGCCCGTATTTGCTGCGCGCCTTATTGCTGGTCACCAGCGGCGGGCTGTTGAGGATGGTGGCATTGGGGCCGGCAAAGTGCGCGATGCGAGGCTTGGCCGCCATCGTCAGGTCACCGCGCGCAGGCGCGCGGGTGCGGCCTGCCAGCAGGCCTGCACCGCCTCGGCCGTGACGACCTCGCCGAAATACGCGTCGATGTTGCGCAAGGTCGCCGCATGATCGGCCTGATCATAGGTCGCGGTGCAATCGCTGGTGAAGACGACGTAGTAGTCCCGCAGGAACGCCTGCCGTGCCGTGGTCTCGACACAGACATTGGTGGCGACCCCGGTCATCACGACCGTGCGAATCCCCTGCGAGCGCAAGACCAGGTCGAGGTCGCTGCTTTCGAAGGCGCCGTAACGGTGCTTGGTCACGATCGCCTCGTCCGGCGACGGCTTGATTTGAAAGAAGTCGCCGTTCCAGGCATTCGGCTCGCATACCGGGATGCTCAGATATGCGCCCCGGCGCCGCCGCTGCGCATGCTCCAGCCAGACCTCGGACAGATACCAGTTTGGTCCGGTATTGTAGACGTTGCGGATCCAGATGCAGCGCACGCTGGCGCGGCGCGCGGCGTCGATCAGGTTGCCGAGCCGCGGCACCATCGCCTTCACCGACGACAGATCGCGCCCCTCCCGATGCATGGCGCCGCCTTCGGCACAGAAGTCGTTCTGCACGTCGACGATCAGGATCGCGCAGTGCTCCGGGCGGAGCTTCTCGGCAAGGGTTTTCAGCATGGCGTCGCTCCTCATGGATTCCAGATCATCGATTTGACGTCGAACGGCTTCATCATCTTGTACTTCACTCCGAGGTCCAGATTGGCCTGCAGACTCGGCACGTTGAACTCGGTCGAGTACACCGGCAGCGTAACATCCTTTACGACGTCGAGCTTCATGCCGGTGAATTTCGCGACCCAGTCGTCCCGCTCCTCTTTCGGCATGCCAGCCAGGTCGGTGGTGGCATGATCGATGGCGCCCTTGAAGCGGCGCGCCACATCGGGATTGGCCTTGATCCAGCTTTCCTTGGCCATGTAGTTGGCAATGTCCATTCCCGGGATGTTGTCCAGAAAGGGGTAGGCAAGCACGCGCGCCTTTCCGGACTTGGTCATGAAGGTGACGAACGGCTCGACGTTCCAGACGGCATCGAGCCGTTTCTGGAACAGCGCATCGGCCATTTGCGGGAACGGCACTTCCAGAAATTCGACCTTGCCCGGGTCGACGCCCTTCTTGTGCAGCCACTCCACCATGTGGACGTAGTTCACGCTGTTGATCAATCCGGCCGAAATCCGTTTGCCGGCGAGATCAGCGGGCGCACGAATGGCGTCCTCGGTGCGCACCAGCAAAGCGTTGTTGTCCGGAGGCTGCGACCGGATGCGGGTGGCGCCGGCCATGAACAGGAGATCGAGCCCGTTTCCGCGCGCGACCATGGTCTCGAAGATCGCGCTGCCGCCGATCTCGGCGCTGCCGCCGAACACTGCTTCCACCGCGACTGCCCCTTGCGCTACCGGCGACCACGTGACCGACAGGTTTGCTTCGCCGAAATAGCCTTTGTCGCGCGCGACCAGGAGCGCCGTGTAATTGGCAATTGGGATATAGGCTACGCGCAGGACAGCCGGTGCGGGCTTGGGCTGTGCGCTCGCCGGCCCGACCGGCCATGGAACGAGCGCAGCAACGAGCAGCCAGCATTGTAACAAACGGGCCATGCAATTTCTCCCTTTCTGTGTTTCGTTCGTGGCTGGGCCGCTGGGTAGGGGCGAGGCATGCCTCTCCCCTACGCAGCCGGCTTGTACGGCGTACCGCACCTGCAGTTCCGGCGGCCGCGCGAGCTACCTTCTCCCGCTGCTCTCCTGATGCCAGCGGATGAGCCTCGATTCGGCGAGCAGGAACAGGCGATTGAGCGCATAGCCGAAAATCGCGAGCGTGAAGATGCCGGCATACATCTCCGGGACTTTGAACGTGCGCTCGGAGAGCAGGGTGAAATAGCCCAAACCGTCCGTAGACACGATCATCTCGGACAGGATCGCCAGAATGAGGGAAATGGCTACGCTGATCCGCATGCCCGTGAGGATCTGCGGGCTGGCGGCCGGGAGCACGACCTCGCGCATTGTCTGCGCAGTGGTCAGCCCGAGCGTGCGCGCCGTATCGAGCTGGACCGGGTCGATGCCGCGCACCCCGCCATAGGTGTTGAGCAGGATGGGAAAAAGCGATGCAATCATGATCAACACCACTTTCATCTCGTGTCCGATGCCGACGAATAGTATCAGCACCGGCAGGTAGGCCGGGCCCGGGATCGGCCGGAAGATTTCGACCAATGGCTCGAACAGATTGTTGAGGATCCGGTAATACCCCATCAGCACGCCCAGGGTAACGCCCAGGAGCACCGCCAGGGAATAGCCGAGCAGCTGCCGCCACAATGTCGCCAGCAGATGCCCGATCAGGGTGCCGTCTGCGATATTCTCGTACCAGGCGACAAGGATGCGGGTCACCGGTGGCCAGGTCGGCGTATCGAGCATGTAAAGCGCCGAGAGCTGCCACACGCAAAGGAGCAGCAAGATGAGAAGCACGCCGGATGCGCGCGAGCCTTCCAGCCAGCGAACCATACGATTGCTCATGATCCTTCCGTGCGCCCGGCAACGACCTGTTCCACCATCAGGCGATAGAGCTCCGCGCGCAGCTCGAGATAGACCGGCTCGCGACGGGTGCCTACCTGGCTGCGCGGATACGGAATCGGCACCTCGACGATTTTCGCCACCGTCCCCGGCGAGGCGCTCATTACCACGACGCGTTGCGCAAGATAGAGCGCTTCGTCGAGGTCATGGGTGACGAACAGGATCGTGAGGCCGATTTGCTGCCACAGCCATAGCAGCAGGTCCTGCAGCTCGACCCGCATCATCGCGTCGATGGCGCTGAAGGGCTCGTCCATCAGCAGCATCTGCGGACGCCGCGCGAGCGCGCGCGCGATGGCCACGCGCTGCTGCATTCCGCCGGAGAGCTGGTAGGGAAGATAGGTGGCGTAACGATCGAGGCCGACGAGCTTGAGCTGCTCGCGGCCGAGCTTCTCGATCTCCTGGCGCGGCAGCCTCAGCCGGTATTTCACGCCGAGGCAGACGTTGTCGATCACCGATTTCCAGGGGAAGATCGACTTGTTGTACTGCTGAAAGATATACATCATGTCGGGGTGCGGGGCGGTGACCTCCTTGCCCTTGAACAGCACGCTGCCGGAGCTCGGGCGCGACAGCCCCGACGCGATGTGCAGAAGGGTCGATTTGCCGCATCCCGAGGGCCCGATCAGCGCCACGAATTGCCGCTCGCCAACCGCAAAGGAGATATCCTTGCAAGCCGCCTGCCCGTGAGCGCTGAATTGCTTGCTGAGTCGGTTGATGACGAGATAGTCCACGACTGGCATCACCTTGCGGAAGCCCACGCTTAAGGAGCCGAATCCTTCGTTGTAAAGCAAGAACAATGCCGCACTATCGGTGTTGGTTCGTAAGGGCGACCCACGGGTCGCCCGCCGCCGCTGCGGAAGGAGCGATGCCTCGCCGCAATCGAGGCAAGAGCGCTTTCCGGCTGACCCCGCCTCTCCTACATTAGCCGCATGCCCCATGACGACTATCTCGTTTGCCCCGACCCATCCGACCCGCGATTGACGGAGGGCGTCGAAGGCGTCGATCAGACGGGTGCGCGCATTGCCACCCGTGTGACGGTCGAACGCGCGCTCACGATCTTTCTCAACGCCCAGGAGATCGTGACGGCGATGACCATCAACGATTATCCCGAATATCTCGCGCTGGGGTATCTGCTCAATCAGCACATGCTGCTGCCCGACGATCTCGTTACCGGGGTCGAGTACGACGAGGAGCTTGCGGTGGTGGTGGTGCGCACGCGGCGCAAGACGAATTACGAGAAGAAGCTCAAAAAGAAGGTTCAGACGTCAGGCTGCGCCCAGGGCACCGTGTTCGGCGATCTGATGGAGGCGCTCGAGCAGGTGACGCTGCCGCAGGCCGAGTTGCGCACGTCCTGGCTGTATGCGCTGACCCAGAAGATCAACACCACGCCTTCGCTCTATCTCGAGGCCGGCGCGATCCACGGCTGCGTCCTCGCGCAAGAGGACAGGCCGCTCGTCTATATGGAGGACGTCGGCCGGCACAACGCGGTCGACAAGATCGCGGGCTTCATGTTCAAGCACGGCGTCCCGGCACACGACAAGATCTTCTACACCACCGGCCGCCTCACCTCGGAGATGGTGATCAAGACGGTGCGGATGGGAATCCCCATCCTGATCTCGCGGTCCGGATTCACCGCCTGGGGGGTCGAGCTCGCGCGCAAGGCCAATCTGACCCTTGTCGGGCGCGCGCGCGGCAAGCGTTTTGTCGCGCTCGCAGGCGAGGGGCGCATCGTCTTCGACCAGGATCTGCGCTATGTCGAGGAGGAGAGCGCCAAGCATCGGCGCAAGGCGGCGGTGCATGATGAGTAAATGACGGCAAAACCGCTGGGTCTGGTGCTGGCGGGCGGGCTTGCACGTCGCATGGGGGGCGGCGACAAGGCGCGGCTGCGCATCGGCGGACGTACCATCCTCGAGCGCGTGCTGGCGCGGCTGCAGCAGCAATGCACGGCCGTCATTATCAACGCCAACGGCGATCCCTCGCGTTTCGCCGACACAGGTCTTGCGGTGGTTCCCGACAGCGTACCCGGTTTCGCAGGCCCGCTTGCCGGCATCCTTGCCGGCCTCGATTGGGCGGCGGGAGAGGCGCCTGATGTCGCTGACATCGTGACTGTGCCGGGCGACTGCCCCTTCCTGCCCGAGGATCTCGTGGCGCGCCTGTTTGCGGCGCGCTCACGGCAAGGCACGCAGCTTGCGTGCGCGCGATCCGGGGAAAGGCGTCATCCCGTCGTCGGGCTTTGGGCGGTGGTTTTGCGCGGGGATCTGCGCCAGGCGCTCGTCGTCGAGGACCTGCGCAAGATCGAGGCCTGGACCGAACGTCACGGGGTCGCGGTCGCGGACTGGCCGGCCGTGCCGGTCGATCCTTTTTTCAACATCAATACCCCCGAGGACGCCGCCGAGGCCGAGCGGACAGCAGCGCGGCATTGCGACGTTTGAGGCCTTGATATTCACGCGGTCCGGCTCATACTCCGGGCAAATAAACGGCGAGGGATAGTCTCATGCGCACTTTTCTGGTCGCCTGCCTTGCCGCCGCGGTGATCGCAATCTGCGCGGTGGTCGTGCTCAACAAGTTTCAGAAACCGGTAGAGACTGCATTCGCCACCTCGGCAGTGCGGATCTGATCCTACAATTGTGGACGGGTTGTAGGGGCGAGTGGGGTCCCCAATTAACGCAGAGCGTTTTTTGGGTGCCCCACATGCCTCGCCCTACATTACAGCCGCTAACCCGCTAACCGACCAAAGCTGCGTAGGAGAGGAAGCCGACGGTCGTGCCGGGCTCGATCCGGGTGACCTCCTCCGGCAACTCGATGAGACCGTCGGTCTCCGTGAGAGATGTGATAATTCCCGCTCCCTCCTGGGGATGCTTGAAGGCTTCAACGCTCCCGTCGCATGACGGAGAAAGCTTCACCCGGACATATTCGCGCCGCCCGGCTTTTTTCTTGTAGCTGAACGCAGCGCGCACCGGCATCGGCACAAGCGCCGTGCCCACAGCGCCGGCAAGCCGCAGCAGGAGCGGTCGCACCACGCGGGCGAAGGTGACGTAAACAGCCGCCGGATTTCCGGGAAGGCCGACGAAGGCCGCATCGCCGGCGCTCGCTCCGCCGGGAATAACGCCCATCGCGACCGGCCGGCCGGGCTTGATCGCCACCCGCCAGAACACCAGCCGCCCGATTCGCTCGAGCGCATGGCGTACATGGTCGGCTTCGCCGGTCGAAACTCCTCCCGAGGTCAGGACCAGGTCATGGGCGCGCGCGCCTGCGGCAATGGCGGGCGCCAGCCGCTCGGGATCGTCCGGCAAGATGCCGAGATCGGTCGGCGTTGCGCCCAGCCGTTCCACCAGTCCCGCGAGCAGGTAACGATTGGCGTCGAACAGCGCAGGCGCGGGCCGCGCGGATCCGGGCTCGACGATCTCGTCGCCGGTCGAGAATACAGCGACGCGAACCCGGCGGCGGACGGCGAGCTCTTGCAGCCCCACAGCGGCTGCCAGCGCGACGTCCTGGGCGGCAAGCCGGCGCCCTGCGGGGAGGAGAGTGCGGCCGGCTCGTACGTCCTCGCCGGCCAGCCTGCGATTGGCACCCAGCTTGAGCCCGGCCGGCACTATCACCCGATCGCCTTCTGTCCGCACGTCCTCCTGCATGAAGACCGTATCGGCTCCCGCCGGCATCGGCGCCCCGGTAAATATGCGAATGGCCTCGCCGCGAGCGAGCGCTCGCCGCGCGGCACGGCCTGCGGTCACACGATCGACGATTGCGAGGCGACTCTCGCCTGCGCTGTCGAGATCAGCGTGGCGCACCGCGTAGCCATCGACCGCAGAATTGTCGAACGGCGGCAGGTCCATGGGAGCGTTGAGATCGGCCGCCAGGATGCGGCCGGGTGCCCTTCTCAGCGGAACGCTCTCGATTTCTGGAACAGGGCTTATCCGCTCATTGATGATGCGTTCCGCCTCACCGATCGGGAGCAATGGGCCTGAAAACGCGAAGCAATCGTCGGTGAGCTGCGCCATTACGCACCCGCTGTCGCGAGACCCCCAATCGATTCCAGCGGGACAGCATGGCGGAGGAGAATATCGGTGATGGCCTCGATATCGTTCAGGTCGATCACCGCCATGCCGGTGCCGGAAAGAGGAATGTCCGATGCAAGGGCCACAATGGCCGGATCGCCGGGATACAGGAGCGGCTTGCCATTGGCAGCGCGGTACACTTCGAGCTTGGGATGGCTTTCGCCCTTGTAGCCCTCGACCAGAACGAGGTCGACGGGACTTGCCTTGCGCAGCAGTGAACCGAGTGTGGGCTCGGGTTCGCTGCGCAGCTCGTGAACGATCGCCCACCGGCCCGCGGATCCCACCAGCACCTCGGTCGCGCCCGCCATGCGATGGGTATGGGAATCCTTACCCGGTCGATCCATGTCGAAGCTGTGGTGGGCATGCTTGACAGTCGAGACCTTGAGCCCGCGCGCCACAATGCGCGGGATCACTTTGCTCAGCAGCGTGGTTTTGCCCGAGCCGCTCCAGCCGGCAAGGCCAATGATGCGCATGCGTTCCATTATAGCAGCGCGAGCGGGCGACGCTGCAGAGATTAATACCCTGCAAGGGGGCGGCGCCGCCGGGCGGGGGTGAACCTCGATCGCACGCAATCAGCAGGAGCACCGGGCAAAAAGCCGACCCCACCCGACAGCATTTGCTTCGCAAGCGAAGCAAATGTTGTCGCCCTCCCCCTTTCAGGGGCTTTCAGGGGGAGGTATCAGCGCTACTCCGCGGCTTGCATGGTGCCTTGTGCCGGCGATGCGCTCGCCCGCGACGCTTCCTTCTTCAGCCAGATGCTGTGGTGCTCTTTGGCCCAATTCACATCGACAGTGCCGTCCCACATGCCTTCGAACGCCCCCTCCATCCCGATCGTGCCGATATAGATGTGGCCGATCATGATGGCGATGAACAGGACCGCCGTGATGCCGTGGACGATCTCGGCCACCTGCATGTCGGCGATGTTGGTGCCATAGAAGGGGAAGAGAAGCAGGTAGCCGGTTACCGCCAGAGCGCCGCCGGCAAGCACTTGAAGCCAATAGATCATCTTCTGGCCGGCGTTGAATCGATCCGCCGGCGGGTGCCTGTGGCCGATGATGCCGCCGCCTTCCCTGAGCCATTGCACGTCTAGTTTGCTCGGCATGTTCCAAGGAAGCCATGTCAGGAAGATGATCACCACGCCGAGCGTGAAAGGAAAGCTCAGATAGTTATGGGCGTATTTCGCCCATTGCGACCAGGTGGCGAACGCCTCAGGTCCGATCAACGGCAGCAGGAGCGGTTTCCCGAACGTGATGTTCAGACCCGAAACCGCAAGGATGATGAAACACGTGGCCGTCATCCAATGCAGGAGGCGCTCGAAAGCGGAAAACCGCACCAGCACGCGGCCCGAGCGACCCTGCTCGATGCGCACCATGCCGCGGCCCAGATAGAAGACGATCAGGATCGCGAGCATGCCGAGAATGGATATGGCTCCCACCCAGCGCAGCGTCACCTCGTGGAAACGGCGCCAGTCCCGACCGGCAGGCTGCTCGATGGTGTACGATTTGGTATCCGGGATGGTGCCGCGCCCCTGGATTCGCTTGAGCTCCTGCAGGAGCTGGTTCTCCTTGACCGAGCTCGCCGTGGGATTGACCGAGGCGCCGGCATTGGGTTGCTGCGCGCTCGCGGGCGGCGCAAGCGCGCAGACGGTGAGCAACAGCATGGCGCCGAGCAGAAGGCGCAGACGGGAAACGAGCATCGCCATATCCATCTCCTCCTACGACGCGATCGTTTCGCGATATGCGGTCTGCCAGCCCCAGGCGCCGGAGCCGTATCCGCGCCTGCTCACCCGCTCCTTGTAAATCTGCGCGATGATGTCGCCGTCGCCGGCCAGCAGCGACTTGGTCGAGCACATCTCGGCGCACAGGGGCAGCTTGCCTTCCGCCAGCCGATTGGCGCCGTACTTCTCGTACTCCTCCTTGGAGCCGTCCGCCTCGGGGCCGCCGGCGCAATAGGTGCACTTGTCCATCTTGCCACGCGATCCGAAGTTGCCGACCTTGGGATATTGCGGCGCGCCGAACGGGCAGGCGTAGAAGCAGTAGCCGCAGCCGATGCAGAGATCCTTCGAATGCAGGACGACGCCGTCGGCGGTGGTGTAGAGGCAGTTCACCGGGCAGACGGCCTGGCAGGGCGCGTCGGTGCAATGCATGCAGGCCATGGACACCGAGCGCTCTCCCGGCTTGCCGTCATTGATCGTCACCACGCGGCGCCGGTTGATCCCCCATGGGACTTCATGCTCGTTCTTGCAGGCCGTGACGCAGGCATTGCACTCGATGCAACGGTCGGCGTCGCAGAGGAATTTCATCCGAGCCATGATCCGCTCCCTAGGCCGCTCTGATCTGACAAAGAGTGACCTTCGGCTCCTGCATGCCGGTAGCGGGATCGTAGCCGTAGGTCATGATCGTGTTTGCGCTCTCGCCGAGCACGATGGGGTCTGCCCCTTTGGGATAGTTGTCGCGCAGGTCGGTACCCTGGAACCAGCCGCCGAAGTGGAACGGCATCCATGCCACGCCCTTTCCGACTCGTTCCGTCACCAGCGCCTTGACCTTGGCACGCGAGCTGTTTTCCGGGCCGGTCACCCACACCCAGGCGCCGTCCTTGATGCTGCGCTCGCCGGCGTCGGCAGGATTGATCTCGACGAACATGTCCTGCTGAAGCTCGGCCAGCCATTTGTTTGACCGCGTCTCCTCGCCTCCGCCTTCATACTCGACCAGGCGGCCGGAGCTGAGAATGAGCGGGAACTCTTTGGCGATCCCCTTGTCCACCGCGGCCTTCTGCACTTCGAAGCCCACATTGGGGAGCCGGAACTGCTTGGCATTGGGCAACGTCGGATATTTGGAAACAAGATCGACCCGCGGCGTGTAGATCGGCTCCCGATGCACCGGGACGGGATCGGGTAGACCGAATGCGTTGGCGCGCGCCTTGCCGTTCCCGTAGGGAATGCAGCCGTGGGTGATCGCAACGCGCTGAATGCCCCCGGAGAGATCGAGCGACCACGAGACCGCGTCCGGATTTGCCGGGTTGACCTTCTCGATGACGGCCATCTCGTCCGGCGTGAGGTCCTTGTCCCAGCCCAGCTTTTTCAGCACGGCCAAGGTGAACTCGGGATAGCCGTCCTTGATCTCGGAGTCCTTTGAGTAGGAGCCTTCGGCGAGCATGTTGAACCTCTGCTCCTTTTCGACCTCCTGGCCGTTCTCCATCACCTTGGTCTTGACCACGCGCTCCACGCCGAAGCGCGCACGGAAGGTTCCGCCTCCGTCCATGATGGAGAGATTGGTGTTGTAGAGCAGCGGTGTCCCGGGATGCTTGAACTCGGGCTTGCCCCAGCACGGCCAGGGCAGGCCGTAATAGTCGCCCTTGGCGGGACCGTCCTTTGCCCGCATGGTCAGGAAGTCGAAGTCCTTCTGGTTCGCCATGTGCAGCTTGAGCCGCTCCGGCGATTGCCCGCAATAGCCGGTCGACCAGCTGCCGCGATTCATCTCCCGGAGCAGGTCCTCCGCCACCGGGCGGTTGTTCTCGACCTTGATGTTCTTGAACATCTTGTCGGCGAAGCCGAGCTTGGCGGCGATCAGATACATTACCTCGAGGTCGTCCTTCGACTCGAAGACCGGCTTGACGATCTGCTCGCCCCATTGGAGCGACCGGTTCGATGCAACGCGCGAGCCGGAGGCTTCGAACTGGCTGCAAACCGGCAACAGGTAGGTATTGTCCCGCCTGCCGCCGCTCACCGCCAGGGAGGCCCAAGTGGTGGGGACCGGGTCGGCTACTACCAGAAGCTCCAGCTTCTGCAGACCTTTGATCGATTCAGGAATGCGCGTGATGCTGTTGCTGGCGTGCCCCTGAACGAACATCGCGCGAATGTTGTCTTTTTGATCGACCTGCTCCTTCGGCAACAGCACCGCATCGAACCAGCGTGTAAGCGGAATGCCCGGCGTCTGCATCAGTTTCTTGGAGTCGAATCGCGACAACAGCCAGTCGTAATCGACCTCCCACACGCGACCCCAATGGCGCCACGCGCCTTCGAGCAGGCCGTAGTAGAAGGGGAGGGTTACGATATCGAGCCCGACATCGGTCGCGCCCTGAACATTGTCATGGCCGCGGAAGATGTTGGCGCCGCCTCCGGGCAGCCCGACATTGCCGGTGGCGAGCAGCAGGATACAGCTCGCCCGTACGTTCGCGGTGCCGACCGTGTGCTGCGTCTGCCCCATCGCCCAGATGAGAGTCGAAGGCCGGTCCTTGGCGAACATCTCGGCGACGCGCTTGAGCTGCGCCTCGGGCACGCCGGTCACTCGCTCGACCTCGGCGGGTGTCCACTTCTCCACCTCTTTGCGCACATCGTCCATGCCGTAGACGCGCTGGGCGATGAATTCCTTGTCCTCCCAACCGTTCTTGAAGATGTGCCAGAGCATCCCGTAGATCACAGGGATATCCGTGCCCGGTCGGATGCGCATGTATTCCGTCGCGTGCGCCGCGGTCCGCGTGAGCCGTGGATCGCCGACGATGAAATTCGCGCGGTTGAGCTCCTTGCCTTCCAGAATGTGCTGCAGCGAGACCGGATGCGCCTCCGCCGGATTGCCGCCGAGGAAGAACAGCGTCTTGGCGTTGCGGATATCGTTGAAGCTGTTGGTCATCGCGCCGTAGCCCCACGTGTTGGCTACGCCGGTGACCGTGGTCGAATGGCAGATTCGCGCCTGGTGATCGGTGTTGTTGGTCCCCCAGAAGGCGCCGAGCTTGCGGAAGAGATATGAGCCCTCGTTGGTCATCTTCGCCGAGCCGAGCCAATAGACCGCATCCGAACCGGACTGCCCGCGAATGGCGGTCAGCTTGTCGCCGATCTCGCCGATCGCCTGGTCCCATGAGAGGCGCGTCCATTGACCATTGACGAGCTTCATCGGGTAGCGCAGCCGTCGGTCGCCATGCACGAGCTCGCGCACGGCGGCGCCCTTGGCGCAGTGCGAGCCGCGGTTGATCGGAGAATCCCAGCTCGGCTCCTGGCCGATCCACACGCCATTGGAAACCTCGGCCGTTACCGTGCAGCCGACCGAGCAGTGCGTGCAGATGCTCTTGCGGATGGTGACCTGCGCGCCTGGGGCGGCCGGCGGGCCGGCTTGCGCCTTCCTCACGCTCGCGAGCGGCAGCGCGCCTATGGTGGCGAGACTTCCGGCAACCAGCCCCGAGCGGCGCAGAAACGATCTGCGGTCGAGGCCGCGATCGGGCATTCCTTGCAGCGCGCTCGCGAACGAGCCGTGCCGGCCCTGACGTTCCGATCTTCTGATCAGCATGGATGCCTCCTCAGCCCGGAAAGCGGTTGACCCGATAGTACGTCTTCACGTGCTCGGTCTCGTGGTAGCGAGCCTTGCGTTTTTCGTCGTTGCTCTCGGTATCGGCGCGAGCGCTCTTCGTTACCGGCGCGGCCGCGGTTGCTGCAGCCGTCGCGCCCAGGCCAAGGGTGCGAAGGAAGTCACGCCGGCCGGTACTGGGTTTCGTTTCTCTTGGCATGGGGCGTCATCTCCTGGGAGAGTTTTCAGGGGCTTTTCACAATGACAGGGCGAAGGCTTGCGTCTCGATGTCGATGAACACGCGACCGAGCATGCCCACGTGCCGATAGAAATCGGCCGCTTCGGCGCGTTCGAGGTCCGCGAAGAAGCGTCCCAACCATGGAGCGAGGTGGTTCTCGAACAGCTTGCGGTCTGCGCCCGCAGGCGCGGACAGGCGCCCGCCGACGATACCCGCCATCATCTCGCACAGGATCGCCGCGTGATCCTCGGGCTCATGCTCGGTCTCGGTGCGCTCGATCCGCAGCTCGCCCAGATATGCGCGCAGGCGCGCAAGCGGGCGCTCATGCAGGAAGCCGCTCAGATAGTACGAGCCGTAGGGCAGCAGCTCGCCGCGGCCGAGCCCGATGAAAAGATCGAAATACTCCCGCTCGAGCCGCTCGACGCCGGCGCGGCTAGCCGCCTCGGCAAGCGCAGCATGCGCCAATCCGAGCGGGCTCGCGTCGCCGCGCAACAGGGCGAGGCGCGAAAGCAGCGCCGCATCCGGCGCACGCGCGAGCAGGACGGAGAGCAGCGCATATTCCTGGGCGCGCGCAACGTCCGTCTCGTCTAACCCTGCAGGTATCGCGCTCTCCCGTGAGCTGATGACTTTGTCGGCTGGTGCGAGGATCCCCACCTCCGGCCTCCGGGGAGGGGAGTCCGCCGAGCAGGCACCACCGCCTTGCACCACATCGAAGGGCGCATGGGGGCAGCCTGCGACACCTGTCGCTTGCTCCAGGCCGGGGTTCCTCATCGGGCGTTATTCTTTTTATAACAATTCGAGGGTGCAGGTTACACGGGTAAGGGGTGGGGTCAATAGTTAGAAAGGATAGACTCACTGCGGCAACGCGCTGCCATGGCGCCGGCCCGAGAGGCGCTGCCGCGGGTCCAGTCCGGCCGGATCGGATAACCCCAAAACATCTTCGGTTATGCCTTTGGCGACGTTTTCGGTGGAGTCTTCGGTAACCCCCGCGGGGGCATCCTGGCCTTCGGCATCGGATGGCGCGGTGGCCGGCGGACAAAGCGTCGCGGGTGGCGGCTGCGCGGGAGCACTCTCTGGCTCGGGCTGCGTTGGTTCGGGCTGCGTTCGGTCCGGCAGAGAGCGAGGAAGCACGTCCGGCACTTTCTCCTCGAGACCGCGGCCGATCATGCGGGCGATTTCCTGGCGGAGCTCGTCCGTGAGCTCCAGCGGGCCAAATCCGGGAATTGCACCGGGGTCGTTGAAGTCCCAGGAATTCTCCGAGAGCCCAATGAAGTCGCGTATTTTGGGATCGGTCGACCACGCGCGGCGAAGCGCTGCACGGGTCAATTCAGCGGGGACTCCGGGAGCAAGGAAGGCGCGCACGTCACTCTCCGCGACAATGGATTCGATGGGCGGAAGCTGCAGGACAGGATTCAAGACAGGATTTGCGTCTGGGCCAACAGCGGCGGGCTCGGCCGCGGAGCCGGGCGCATCTACGTTGCTGCGTAGGGGCGAGGCATGCGCGGCACCCCGAAGAACGCTCTCCGCTTTTTCGGGACCCGCCCCTACGCACAACTCCGGTGTTTCAGCTTCTTGCTCTGCCGGCACCGCGGCCTGTGAGCTTTCGCTATCCTGCGCCCTCGCGCGCTTGCGCCGGGACCACCGCGCCACGAATGTCTCGCGCTCGCTCATTGTGCCCGGCTTATTGCGAGCTCTTGCGCATGGGACCGCGACGCGCAAGCGCTTCCGGGTCGGGCCGGTCTCGCTCACGTTTGTAGAACGGCCGCTCCACGTGGTGCTCGGCGACGAATGCATCGACTTGCGCCCGGACCGGATCGGGCATGGGAAGCGTCTCGACGAGATTGCTGTCGGTCACCGTCCACGCCTCGCCCTCGGCGGGGTCGGCCGTGACCGCAAACAGCGCGTAGGGGGGATCGCGACCGGTCGGAGCCAGCGCGACCCACAGCAACGGTGCGCCGGAGGCAAGATTGTCGCGGTAGTTCCCGGTCTCGGTGCGATGGAGCTCGATCTCCGCCGCGCCGGCATAGAATCTGGCAGCCTCGGCATCCTCGCTGAGCCTGATCCACGACTGGGCTTCGGGCTCCCCGGCAAGCACCGCGACCGGCTTCCAGGTGAAGTCGATCCAGGGACTGCTTGCCTTGCGCCGCTCGACCACGACGCCGACTGGAATACGGGCAAGCGCCGCGTTCATGACGCCCTCTTGCGCTCTGCGAGCGGCAGTCCAGTGATGAGATTCTGCGGCTTCATGCGGAGCGTGCGTACCGGCGTCATCGCCAGTATCAGAAACATGTCGCTGCCCTTCGTTTTTTCAAGCGGTATAAGGTCCTGCCGCAAAGCGAGGCGATAGAGTCCCACGATGCCTTCGCGCGCAGCCTGATCGAGCTCCTGCCCATTCCACAGCGCGTCGCCGATGGCAGTCCCTTCCGCATCGAGCCCCACATACCAGCCGAGGTCGACACTCTCTGCTGCGATCAGCGGCTCAACCGTGGCTCGCAGCGCCAGGAGATGCGCCAGCCACCGCTCGATCACCTCCCCGAGCGCAGCAAGGGCGCGCCGTCCCGCTGTGAGATCGAGCGCCAGGTCGAAGCGGTCGCTTCGGCTCCAGTAGGCTCCGGCGTTGTCCTCGTTGAGCACTTCGATCTCGCCTGCGACCGGCAATCCCAGCATCGCAACGAGCGGCGATATCGGCTCTGGATGAATGCCGGCGATCGTCTCCTCGTCGGCGGCAATCAGCGAGCCGCCATGCACGCCCAAGCGCTGGGGCCGAAAGAACAGCTCGGCCGCTCGCAGCACGAACGGATCGTCGCAGCCGTCGAGCAGATTGCGCAGGATCACGTGCACGAGCTGGTTGATGAAGATGGGCGGCGTGTCGCCCACGCCGCGCCGGATCAGATCGAGATAGGCCGCCTCGATGGTGCGGTGACGCACGAGCCGGTCGCGGAACGCAAGCATCACTCTCCAGTTCTCGCGCGCATCGGCATCGCGGATGGCCGCGATCTCGGCGGGGGCCACGGGCCGGCGGGGCTGATCGAGCAATACGGCATGGAGCGAGCGCTCGGCGCTGCAAGCTTCCGCCGGGGGTGCGAGCTCCGGCCGTGCCAGATACACCTTGAGGAACTCGTCGGTGACGAGAAGCCAGCCGCCCTCATCGCGGTCGAGCAGATGATGCCCGCAGGAAACCCAGAAATCCTTCATGCATAAGCCTGGACTTGTGCCGTGGTGCAGGGGCGATTTTAGACCCGCCGGTGCGGCGCTGCCAGCGTTCGGGCATTTGTTGACGACTGTGAAAGGACGCGTCGCAGCCGCGCGATACCCGCGTGGCTCGCCGGGTCTGGCTCTGTCGTTTTGATGTGGCCCGAGCGGAAATGAGGAGCGGGGGTCAGGCAGCGCAGGTCGTTCGGCTCGAGCGGTTGGGCCTGCGCAGAGTGACTTGGCTGCCGGCACCCTGTCTACGCGGTGAGAGATTAACGGGTCGGTTGCGCCTCGTGCGCGATTAGCGCCTTCCACGCCGGATGCAAGGCCTCAAGCTGCCAGCCGTGCCCGATCATGCGGCTGACCCAGATCGACGGGCGTTCCTTTTGGTATGATCCCGGTCGGGTTCAGCTTGGCGATCGAGTAGTAATTGATCACGTAGTAGCGCGGCTTCACGGTGGCCGAGACACCGGGAACCCGGTACAGCTCGCGCATGTAGTTCGACAGGTTGGGATAGTCGGCGATCCGCTTCTTGTTACATTTGAACAGCGAAAAATAGGCGGCGTCGAAGCGTACCAGGGTCGGAAACAGCCGCCAGTCAGCTTCTGTGATCTGGTCGCCGACCAGATAACGCCGGCGCGACAGTCGTTCCTCCAGCTCGTCGAGCGTCGCAAACAGCCCATCATAGGCGTCCTCATAGGCGGCCTGCGACCTGGCAAATCCGCAGCGGTATACGCCGTTGTTGACCTTGTGATAAATGCCCTCATTGAGTCGGTCGATCTCGGCCCGCAATGGCGCGGGATAGTAGTCGGCGGTGTCGCCCGTGATCGCATTGAACTCGGAGTTCAACATCCGGATGAGCTCCGAAGACTCGTTGTTGACGATCCGCTTGGTCTTCTTGTCCCACAATGTCGGCACCGTGACCTTGCCGGTGTAGGTTGGATTGCTCGCGACATAGGCTTCGTACAGATAGTGGAAGCCGTTGACCTTGTCGGAAATGCAGTCCGGATAACGTGTATCCTCCTCGAACGTCCAGCCGTTCTTCTTGAGGCCCGGAATTGCGTAGGCGACCGAGATCTGGCCGTCGAGCCTCTTGAGCGTGCAATAGATGAGGGTGCGGTGCGCCCACGGGCAGCCGTGCGCGACGTAGAGGTGGTAGCGCCCGGGCTCGGCTTTGAACCCCGAGGACCCATCGGCCGTAACGCGGTCGCGAAAGCGGCTGTCGGCACGGCGGAATTCTCCGCCGCTGCCGGTCTCCTGGGGAAGCTCCTCATCGCGCCAGATCCCGTCGATAAGCACACCCATGGCTCGCCTCTCATCTATGAAGCCACCCGACCCCAGCGGGGACACAATGTCAACGAGATTTGAAGCCGACGGGCGACCTGGAATTCATGGGACCGGAAATGCCTCGGCCGAGCCGTGCGATGGAGCGGTGAACCGAAGCTTCGTAGGGGAGAGGCACTTGCCTCCGCCCTCTATCCACTTGCGTGATCCACTTGCGTGACTTTGGCGAGAGGGCGACGCATGCGTCGCCCCGACGAAGCCATGTCTGATGGTCCAGTCAATAGCCCATTCCGGGGCCGCGCAATTGATGCGCTATTCGGCATGCAGGGTGTTCAAGGCGGAGCCTGCCCGGAACCACGCGAGCTGAGGCGCGCTGAATGAGTGCAGCAGCGCCAGCGCCTCTGTTGTGCCGTCCGCGTGCCGGACGATGCAGGTGACCGGCTGGCCGGGCGCCAGATCGGCCAGGCTCAGGAGGCTGATGCGGTCGTCCTCCCGAATGCGCTCGTAGTCATCCGCATTCTGGAACGTCAGCGCCAGTAATCCCTGCTTTTTCAGGTTGGACTCGTGTATGCGTGCGAAGCTCCTGGCGATCACCGCTACGCCGCCGAGAAGCCGTGGCGAGAGTGCGGCGTGCTCCCGGCTGCTGCCTTCGCCGTAATTGAGATCGCCGATCACCGCCCAGCGGGCACCACGCGATTTGTAGTCGCGGGCGATCTTTGAAAAGGGCTGATCGGTCTCGCCCGATAGCACGTTCTTGCCGTGACCCGTCTTGCCCGTGAAGGCATTGGTCACGCCCATGAACATGTTGTCGCTGAATTTGTCGAGGTGACCCCGGTAACGAAGCCATGGGCCGGCCGGCGAGATGTGATCGGTCGTTGTCTTGCCCTTGCTTTTGAGCAAGACCGGCAGCGCCACGAAATCGCCGCCGTCCCAGGCGGGCCAGGGCTCCAGGCGCTGGAGCCGTTCGCTGCCGGCATCGATCTTCAGCTCGACCTCTTGGATGGCCTCGACCGGAGCGACATAGCCCGGTTGCCCGCGCGCAAAGTGTTTGGCCGGCACCTCGGGCGCAGGCTTCGGGGCGTTGAGCTTGAACGGTTTACCGTCGCCACCGGTGAGACTGTCCTTCGCCGGATTGAACGATAGACGCCCCGCCAGCGCGAACGCGGTCACCAGCTCAGGGCTGGCGATGAAATTCATCGTCGTCGGCTCGCCGTCATTTCGCCGTGGAAAGTTGCGGTTGTACGACGTAACGATCGTATTGGGCCCACTGGCTGCCTCGCGTGCCCTGCGCCATTGCCCGATGCACGGACCGCAGGCATTTGCCAGCACGGTGGCGTTGATATCCTTGAGCGATTGCATCTGCCCGTCGCGCTCGATGGTGGCGCGCACCTGCTCCGAGCCCGGCGTCACCAGCAGCGGCACGGCCGCCGTGATCCCTTGCGCCGCCGCCTGGGCGGCAATGTCGGCGGCACGGCTCATGTCCTCGTAGGACGAGTTGGTGCAGCTTCCGATCAGGGCGGTGGAGATTTCATCGACAAAGCCGTTGCCCCGGTCGGCGATCTCGGACGCAAATCTGGAGACGGGGCGCGCGCGGTCGGGCGAATGCGGTCCGACCACGTGCGGTTCGAGGGTTCCCAGATCCAACCGGATAACTCGGTCGTAATGCGCTTGGGGATCCGCCTCGACCTCCGGGTCCGGTACCAGCAAGTCCTGATGCTGTTGCATCAGCGGTACCAGAAATTCGCGTCCGGTCGCGCGAAGATAGGTGGCCATCCGCTCGTCGGAGGGAAACATCGAGGTCGTAGCGCCGAGCTCGGCGCCCATATTGGCGATCGTCGCCTTGCCGGTCGCACTGATGCTGCGCGCGCCGGGACCGATATATTCGACAATCGCATTCGTGCCGCCCGAGACCGTGAGCTGGCCGGCGACGTACAGGATTACGTCCTTGGGCGCTGCCCAGCCGTCGAGCTGGCCGGTCAAATACACCGCGATGTGCCTGGGATAGAGCACTTCCCACGGCAGCCCGGAGATGGCCTCGACTGCGTCCGCGCCGCCCACGCCGACCGCGCAGGCGCCGAGGCCGCCTGCATTCGGCGTGTGCGAATCCGTGCCGATGATCAACTCGCCGGGAAAGGCATAATTTTCCAGCACCACCTGATGAATGATTCCGGCGCCGGGCTCCCAGAAGCCGCATCCGTATTTTGCCGCCGCGGAGCGTAGGAAGTCGTAAACCTCCTTGCTCTCATCGAGGGAAGCGCGCAGATCGGCCGCGCCATTGGTGCGCGCCTGAATGAGATGATCGCAGTGGATCGTGGTCGGCAGCGCGACGCGGTCACGCTTTGTCTGCATGAACTGCAGCATGCCACTCTGGCCGAGCACATCCTGAAAGACGACGCGATCGGGGCGGAGCGCAAGGTAGCTGCGGCCCGGCTCCAGCTCCTGCGCTTCCGGGGCGTCGAGATGACCGAGCAGCACTTTGTCCGCCAGCGTCAGCGGCTTCCGCAGCCGGCGGCGGACGATGGCGAGGTTTTGCCGCATCGTCGCATAGAGCTTGGCCGCCGTGTCCGGCGTGGTTTCGATCGCAACCATGAGCCGCGTCCTCTCTATTCGGGGCAAAACGAATAGCCTTCGCCGGGAAGTCAATCCATTATATGACAACAGCAATGTGCATATCGATCGGATAAGAAATGCCTCATCGACTGCTTGCAACCAGGATCGAAGATGATTTCAACCTGGAGAATGGCGAGGAGCTTCGAGCTCTCCACTCGTAGTCTCGGCGGCGCGCGGGCGGACCTCGCGCTCGATGCGGCGGCGAAGCTTTCGTTCCGCCGCGTCCAGATCGTAACGGGCTTGAAGGTTGATCCAAAAATCCGGCGTGGTGCCGAAATAGCGCGCCAGACGAAATGCTGTGTCAGCGGTAATGCCGCGCCGGCCGAGCACGATGTCATTGACCCTCGAGCGTGGCACTTTGATCGCCTGCGCGAGCATGTAGACGCTGATTTTCATCGGGCGCAGGAAATCGTGGCGTAGGATCTCGCCTGGGTGAACGAGCGGAAGACGCTTGCCGGTGGTAACTTGCGCAAGGTCGATCCGGCCCGCATCCAAATCTTCGCGTTTGACGCTCATCGCATCATCCTCTGTGGTAATCCGCGATCTCGACGTTCCACGCCGCACCTTCTCGCCACTCAAAGCATATGCGCCACCGATCGTTGATGCGGACGCTGTGTTGCCCGCGCCGATCCCCGTGCAAAGCTTCGAGACGATTGCCCGGCGAGATACGCAGGTCATCGAGTTGTTTCGCCGCGTCGATGGCGAGTAGCTTTGCTCTCGCCCGGCCTTGAATCTGGTTCGGCAAGGCCTTGACCACGTAGCCGGCGAAGAGGGCTGCCGTGCGCTTGTCAGCGAAGCTTTTAATCACCAGTGCATGACGTACCGTAGAACGGTACGCCTGTCAATTCCGTGACGACATTCCCTTACGACGATGATGTCTCGTCGATCCGGCGAACCGAGGACACCGCGATTGCCGAGTTGGCAGTCGCGACGAATTGCGGCCAGATCAAAACAGGCTCGCTTTCCCGTCGGCCCTAGCCTCGTCCAAGCTGGGGATGGTCGCAGGAGTCGAGCCTGCCGGACCGAGGAGTGGTGGCGATTGTTGCGTTGCGTTGACGACGCATTGTTGCATTCGCGGCTATGGAGCCGGCCTTTCCTGTCTTTCGAGAACGAGGATCGCGCGGAAATCATTCACGTTGGTCAGAGTGGGGCCGGTGATCACCTGATCTCCCAACGCCTCGAAAAAACTGTGTGCGTCGTTGTCCGACAGGCATTCCTTCGCATCGATGCGCAGCTTCGCTGCACGCTGCAGCGTGTCGGGGGCAATGATGGCGCCGGCGACCTCCTCGGCGCCATCCACCCCGTCGGTATCTCCGGCCAATGCGAATACGCCTGGCAGCCCATCGAGCGTGACAGCAAGCGAAAGCAGGAATTCAACGTTGCGCCCGCCCCGTCCTCTGCCCCTCACCGTCACGGTCGTTTCGCCTCCGGACAGCAGGACGAGAGGCGGCGCTGCCGGTTGGCCCTGCAGGGCGACTTGGCGCGCAATGCCGCCCATGACCTTGCCGACCTCCCGCGCTTCTCCTTCCAGCGCGTCGCCCAGTATCAAGGACAGCGCGCCGGTCTTGCGCGCGACCGCCGCCGCCGCCTCCAACGACAGCTGCGGCGTCGCGATGACGATGGTCGCAGTATTGGCGAGCCGAGGCGAGCCCGGCTTGGGGGTCTCGTCCGCAGCGCGATCGAGGTGAGCAATGACGGACCGCGGCTCGGAGATTCCATATTTTGCCAGCACGGCGCGGGCTTCAGCGAAGGTCGATCTATCCGCGACGGTGGGCCCGGAGGCGATCTCGCTCGGGTCGTCTCCAGGCACATCGGAGATCACCAGCGTGACGACCCGCGCCGGAAACGCCGCCGCCGCGAGCCGCCCGCCCTTGATGGCGGAGAGATGCTTGCGCACGGTATTCATTTCACCGATGGCTGCGCCGGACCGCAGGAGCGCGGCATTGACGGCTTGCTTGTCCCGAAAGCTCAATCCTGGCGACGGCAGGCTGAGCAACGCCGACCCGCCGCCCGAGATGAGGGCGAGCACGAGGTCGTCAGGTCCCAAACCGCGCACCATCTCGAGCATCCGCTGGGCGGCGCGATGCCCGCTGTCATCGGGCACGGGGTGCGAGGCTTCGACAACCTCGATCCGGTCGCAGGGAGCAGCGTGGCCGTAGCGCGTAACCACGAGCCCGCTCAGCGGTCCTGACCATGCATCCTCGACCGCCCTGGCCATCGCCGCCGATGCCTTTCCGGCGCCAATTACCACTGTCCTGCCCTTCGGCCGAGCAGGCAGATGCGCGGGAACGCGAAGCTTCGGCGAGGCGGCGGCGACGGCCGCATCGAACATGCTCCGGAGCAATCGGCGCGGTTGATCGAGCATCGGGCGCAAGCTCCTCTGCGATTCTCGGGGACTCTAATCGTTGGCGCTCCGCAGAGCCTCACAGACCGCATCGGTGACCTGCCTGGTGGTTGCGCTGCCGCCGAGGTCCGGGGTGTGCAGCGATTTGTCGGCGGTCACGCGCTCAACGGCCTTCATCAGACGGCCGGCGGCCGGCTTCTCTCCCAGGTGCTCCAGCATCATCGCCGCGGTCCAGAACGTGGCCACCGGGTTGGCGATGCCCTTGCCTGCAATGTCGAAGGCCGAGCCGTGGATCGGCTCGAACATGGACGGGGTTCTCCGCTCCGGATTGAGATTTGCGGTCGGGGCGATGCCGAGCGAGCCGGCAAGCGCCGCGGCGAGATCGGAAAGTATATCGGCCTGCAGATTGGTGGCCACGATCGTGTCCAGGGTTTGCGGCCGCATGGTCATGCGCATGGTCATCGCATCGACGAGCATCTTGTCCCAGGTCACATCCGGGAATTCCTTCGCCACCTCGGCCGCGATCTCGTCCCACATCACCATCGCATGGCGCTGCGCATTTGACTTGGTAACGACGGTCAGCAGCTTACGCGGCCGCGAGCGGGCGACGCCGAACGCAAACCGCATGATCCGGGCGACGCCGGTGCGGGTCATCATCGAGACATCGGTCGCGGTTTCGATCTCCATCCCCTGATGCACCCGGCCACCGACCCCCGCGTATTCGCCCTCCGAATTTTCCCGAACGATGACCCAGTCGAGCTCCGGCCCGTTCACGTGGCGCAACGGGCTAGTGATGCCCGGCAGAATGCGTGTCGGCCGGACATTGGCGTATTGGTCGAGCGGCTGGCAGATCGACAGCCTGAGACCCCACAACGTGATGTGGTCGGGGATGCCCGGTGCACCGACCGCACCGAATAGGATCGCGGCGAACCCGCGCAGCCGGTCGGCGCCGCCCGCCGGCATCATCAGGCCGTGCTGCTTGTAGTAATCCGAGCCCCAGTCGAAGCGCTCGACATCGAGCGCGAACCCGCCGTCGCGCTCGGCGCAGACCGCGAGCACCTCGAGCCCGGCCTCGACGACCTCCGGCCCAATGCCGTCGCCGCCGATCGCGGCGATTTTATGTGTGCGCATGTGCTGGCCCCCCTCCATGCAAACAATAACCCTCTCCGCCCATTGGGGGGAGAGGGAGGGGCCCATTGCGAGGCAATGGGAGGGTGAGGTGGGCTGGCTCTGACGCTTCTGGAATCCCCCACCTCACCTAGCCTCTCCGCCCCAGGGACGGAGAGGGATTATTTCACGACGTTCTACTCGGCCGCCGCGGGCTGCACCTCTGGCAGTGGCTGGACCATCTCGGCGTCCCACGGGCCGGGGAAGCGGCCGCGGCCGACCTTGTCACGCGAGAAGATGTGGTAGTCGACCGGCCATTCGGCGCGCGGCATCTCGTAGAACACCTCCACGCCGTTGCCGTCGGGATCGCGCAGGTAGATGCCGAGCGAGATGCCGTGATCGGCGATGTGGTCGATCGGCTGACCCTTGGCCTTGATGCGGTGATAGAACTCCTTGAGGTCGTCGAGGCTTTCCAGCCGCCACGCCATGTGGTTGAGCCCGACCTGGCGCTTCTGCTGCAGCGGGGCATCGTCGCCGAGCTGCATCAGCGCCACCTCGTGCGACTGCTCCTCATCGGCCGACAGAAAGGCCGCCCAACCTGGCCGGTATTCATAAGTGTGCAGCCCGAGCAGATCCTCGTACCACTGCTTCGACCGCTCGGCGTTGCGCACGTAGATATTGACGTGCTGGAGATACATCGGTCGCTTGGCCATCTGTTCCTCGCTTTCATCGTCAGTTCGTCATTCCGGCAAAGGCCGGAATCCAGACGTCAGCCGCTCGAGCGCCGGAAGCCTGGACCCCGGCTGCGCCGGGGTGACGATGGGTTAAGTACCGTTACGCCTCGTCACTCTGCCTCAGAAAGTTGCGCACCCGATCGGTGACCTCGGTCTTAGGGTAGACCGCCGCCATCGCCCGCGCGCGGGTCAGCGGGTCGCTGGCGAAGAACCGCTCATAGAGTACCTGCCGGCTGCCAAACGCGCTCACGGCGACATCCATCGCCAGACGGAACAGCTTGACCCGGTCCTTCGCGGTGAGATTGTCGGTCGCCAGGTATTGCGCGATCTGCGGCTCCAGCGGCCCGGCCATATCCTTTTCGCTCGGGGTCAGCAGAAAGCTCGACGACCCTAGCAGCTGGAGGATTTCGATCATCCGCGGATAGCAGGTCATCATCAGGTTCCGCGTCGATTCCGACGGCAGGATAGCCGGCGTCATGACACCCCAGCGATCGATCTCGGCATCCGCCTCGCCGGCGCGCAGACTGGAGCGCATCAGCTCGGTGTAGAGCATCAGTTCACCGATGCGCTCCTCGGTATGCGGCAGATGCGCGTTGCCGAGCGCCTCGGTCATCAGCAGCGCCAGCCCCAGCACGAACTCGCATTTGGCGAGGTTCTTCGCCGCCCCCTGATGCGCCGAATGCGCCGTCGAGTGGGTGACATGCGGCACCGCATTCAGCCGATCGACATCGTAGAGCAGGAACACCCGCTCCCACGGCACCAGCACGTTGTCGAAAAAGACGATGCAGTCCATCTCCTCAAAACGCGAGGAGAGCGGCGCGTCGAAATGCGAGCGCCCGAGGTCGAAGCTGTCGCGGCAGAGGAATTTCACCCCCGGCGTGCCGCAGGGAATCGAAAAGCTCATCGCGAAGGTCGAATGCTCGCTCGAATGCCGCGCCAGCCGCGGCGAATAAACGGCGATCTCATCCGACAACGGCCCCAAGGTCGCGAGGATGCGCGCGCCGTGCACCACCACCCCGGCCGAGGTCTCCTTTTTGACCTCGAGCGCGGTGCCTTCCTGCAGGTTGAACATGCCCGAGACGTTGCGGCTGCGTTGCAGATTGATCAGCGCATGTGTCAGGCAGACGTCGTTTTCGCGCAAAAATTCGACGTAATTGCGCATGTTCTGGCCGAATTCCGGCCGTTTTTCGCCAAAGAAATCGGCCGCCGCGCCCCAGGCCGCGAAGGTCACGTTCATGAAGTCGGGTGAGCGGCCCATCATGCCGTTGGTGGTACGCGCCCACTTCAGCATCATCCTGGTGCGCGTTTCCAATTCCTCGCGCGTCCGGGGATTGCTGAACGAGCGGCCGACCCGGTTGCCGCTGGTCGGCGACTTGTAGGTCATGACCTTCTTCAGCTTGGCGTCGTGCTGCAGGTCATAGAGCGAAGCAATCGCCTTGACCCCGCCCGACAGGCCGGGATGCGCCGTGACGTCCTTGACCCGCTCGCCGCCGAGCCAGATTTCGCGCTCCTGCGCGCGCAGCCCGTCGATATATTGCTGTCCCGTACGCGCCGGCATCCCTGTCCTCCTGGCTTTAGGCGATGCTAGTGCAATTTCGGTGCTGGAGGGAGGCCGATGCGTCTTTCGAGGCTCCGCTTCGCTCCGCACCTCAGGATGAGGATCGTTTGTGGATACCATTCACCCATATTTCCTCATCCTGAGGTGCCCACGAAGTGGGCCTCGAAGGACGCGGTGGCCTCGCTTGCCGCTCAAGCGCTCCGCTGCGAGGTTGGCAGCAGGTACTCGCTGTATTTCGGCCGCAGGATATCTAGCTTCATCGGCACCGGGGTGCCGAGCCACATCGCGTTCTTGCTGTGGTCGTCATACGAGCTCTCGGTGAGCGGATGGATCAGCACGTCGAGCCCTTCGCGGTTGAGCATCAGCCACGGCACGACGTTCTGGAATTCCGGCACCTCGAAGGTGATGTTGAACTGCGAGATCGGATGCGGCCCGATCGGGGCGTCACTAAACGCACCCGGCTCGCACTTGAACTTGTCGAGCATCACCTGACGCAGCTTCGCCGCCAGCGGCTTGGTCTCGGCGTCGTAATAGACATGGGCGTGATAGCCCTTTAGCTCGGTCATTTGCGCCTCCTGTTCGGGTTGGAGCGGCGGCTGCCCCTCACCCTCCCAGCCCTGGGGGCTGGGTACCTCCCTCTCCCCGCCTGCGGGGAGAGGGCCGGGGTGAGGGGCAGCAAGCGCACTCACGCCTCCAGCTTCGCCTGAATTCTCTTCGAAATCTCCGCCCGCCACTCCTCGATCGGCTGGAAACCAGCGCGGTCGCGGCAGAACGCCTCGGTCTCGGCGACGAGTTGATCGGCCGGCAGGTCGAGGTCGATCTTGATGCCGAGCGGCTGCGGCACGTACCACGGCGTATCGCAGAACATCTCGATCTGGTTGCCCTCGGGGTCCTGGAAATAGACCGACCAGGCATTGCCGTGGCAGATCGGCCGGATGCCCTCGCAGCCGGCGGCACGCACCTTGCGGAAGGCCTTCTGCACCTGGTCGAGCGTGCCGACATTGAACGACACCTGCTGCACCATCGGCGTCTCGGCGTCGGTCTGCCGGCCGCGCACCAGCACCACCTGGTGATGGTCCGACGGATTGCGCGACAGGAAGGTGATGCGCCCATCCTCGGCCCCGTCGCTGACCACAAAGCCGAGCACGTCGGTATAGAAATCGATCATTTTCGGCACGTCGTGCACGTAAAGCCCGACATGGCTCAGGCGCGGCGCGGTATCCATGACTGCTCTCCTCTGCTTCCGTCATGGCCGTCCCCGGACTTGATCCGGGGATCGACCCGGCCATCCACGCGGTTTTTCAGCCGTCGCGGCGCCTCCGTGGATGCCCGGAACAAGTCCGGGCATGACGATTTGAGGAATCTGAGCGCATAGCCTCCATCGATCAAATCGATTATTGACATAAAGAGCATTCCCCTAATGGATATGCCTTATGGATATCCGCGCCGTCGACCTCAACCTGTTGAAAGCCTTTGACGCGCTGCATGCCGAGCGGGCGGTGACGCGCGCGGCGAGCCGCATCGGCCTGTCGCAGCCGGCGATGAGCCATGCCTTGTCGCGTCTGCGGGGCCTGTTCGGCGACGATCTCTTTGTCCGCACGCAAAGCGGCATGGAGCCGACCGCCCGGGCGCGCGAGATCGCGCCGCTGATCTCGGCGGCGATCGAGCAGATCGAGGCGGCACTCAACCTCGGCGCCGGGTTCGACCCCGCGACCAGCACCGCGACCTTTACCGCCGGGATGGGCGAATACGCCGAAGTCGCGCTGGTCGGCCGTCTCGCCGAGGCGTTTTCGCGCGAGGCGCCGCATTCGACGCTGCGTGTCTTGTCGCTGCACGGCGCCGACGCCGCCGAGCAGCTCGAACGCGGTGCAATCGATGTCGCGGTCGCGCATCTACGCGCAATGCCGCCGACGATCGAGACCAGCCTCTTGTTCCGCGACCCGTTTGTCGTCGTCGCCCGCCAGGACCACCCGATCACCCAGGCACCCCTCACCGTCGAGGCCTACGCCGCACAGAACCACGTGCTGGTCAGCCCGCGCGGCCAGACCACCGGCGCGCTCGACCGCCTGCTGGTCGATTACGGCCAGCGCCGCCGCGTCGCCCTGTTGGTGGCGACCTATCTCGCCGTCCCCGCCGCGCTCGCCAACTCTGACCTGATCGCCACCGTCCCGAGCCGCGTCGCCGCGCTCATCGCCGCCCACGCCGCGATCACCACCCTTCCCCTCCCGGTCGATCTCTCGGCGACCGTCTCGATCGCCTGGCACCGCCGCACCACCACTGAACCTGCCCAAGCCTGGTTCCGGGGGCTGCTGGAGCAGGCCGCCGGGACGTGAATATCCGGCCATCGCCGTCAATGCGATCGGGTATAGTGATGCCATGACAAAAGTTCTCGAACGAGCCATCGCCGAGATAGGAGCGCTCCCGGAAGCCGATCAGGAGCAGATCGGCCGGCAACTCCTATCGCATGTCGAAAAGCTCCGCGCTCTGCGCGCCGAATTGGACAAGGGCATCCGCTCCCTCGACGAAGGCAAAGGCGCGCCGCTCGATATCGAGACCTTCATCGAGAAACAGAACAGCCGGCATGCCGGAGAATAGGCATCGTGTTAAGTGCTTCAGCAGTTAGTTCACGAGTTCTTTGATCAATTCCCGACCGAAGATGCCTGCCTAAGAGCGCCTGATGAACTTGCGGTTCGGCGGCCCTTCACAAGCTTGCCGGTTAGGGCTTCAACTTCTTTTGGGCCGCCGCGATCGCCTCCATCTGCGCTTTTCGCTCGGGGCTTTCTAGCTGCTGTTGGATTTCGCGGAAAAACTGATCGCCGGCGTTAGCTGCATCAGCCGCTTCGATATCGCGGGTTAGCAAGGGTTCATAACTCGGGTCACGATTAACCGTTTCTGGCTGCGCCCAAGCAATCCTGCCGCTACGAAGATAAGGCCGAAAACCCTGGATGTGTCGCTCAGCCTCGATCAGAAACCATCCTTGCGTCGATGGAATGCGACCGAGAACACCCCTGGCATACAGCCTGGAAAGCTGCGGACTTAGGCTGCTTTTGTCGATCTCCCGGCCCCATTTGTCACGAAAGAACTCAAGCATCTCGGCTATCGGTGCGCCGTTTATGAAATGATCCTTCAACGCCGCAACAACGAGTTGTCCAATTGTTGCAGACTGGTCTGGACTTCCGCTGTTTGCAGTATCGCTGGGTATATTTTCTAATCTTATGACGGATTTTACTTTTTCAAGCTCGGCAAGCTCGTTATTAACTCCCGCTATATTAGATGACACCAAATGTGGCTGCGAGCGTTGCCGGAAAGTGGCGCGATGGCTATCGGTAAAGAGAAACAGGAGGGCACCGCCTCCTGTTATTTCGGGCGATAACAGGAGGAGAACAGAAGGCGGGCCTCCTGATAATTTGCGCGGTGACGGGCGGAGACCACGCGGCGGACCGCCTGATAATTTGCGCCGCAACAGGCGGAGAACAGGCGGTGGACCGCCTGATAAAAGGCTTCCCGGCGCAAGCCGGGGCCCAGTTATCCGCTTGCTCCTTCGACCGCGAGGTGGACCCCGGCTTTCGCCGGGGCGCGGCGTCAGATGCGGTACTATGAAAACGCCACTTTGCGGCGTCTTGCAGCCCGGGTTCGCGACGAACAGCCCGCCGTCGCTGGAACTGCGGCCCTTTTCAGCCCAGCCGTATCACCACTTGGTCTCCCAGCGGTTGCAGCCGGGTGCCGGTGCGGGAGCCGCGGTCGGTGAGGCGGGCCAGGGTTTCGCTCTCTTTGGCGGGCGCGCAAAACACGGTCTCGTTGGCGTCGTTGTGGCGGACGAAGCGAAAGCCGGCCTGTTTTACGGCGCCCGGCGCGAACTCGACCTGCGCCATCATGCCGATCCAGTCGCCGTGGCGTCGGCCGCCGTGGCCGGTGTGGAACGAGAAGCTGCCGAGCCCGTAGAAGATCGGCTTGCCGCGATAGACCTCGACCGGCAGCGAATAATGCGGGCCATGGCCGATGACGATATCGGCGCCGGCGTCGATCGCCGCATGGGCGATCTCGGTCATGTAGTCGAGCACCTCCTCGCCGAGCCCCCAATGGCAGGAGGCGACGACCACGTCCACCTGCCGGCGCAGCGCGGCGATGTCCTCGGCAAAGGCGGCGAGATAGGACTTGTCGGCCCAGGTGACGATAATCGGCGGCACACCGGGCCGGTTCATCGGCGGGATTTCCGGCCGGGTCTTGTGCGCTGGCACTTGGTATGCGGTGTGGCCGCGCAGCGCGGCGATGCCGGCGCTGGCGCGGCCGGCCTCATGGTTGGTCGGCCAATACACCGAACTGCGCTGGACGATGCCGACCCGGAGCCCGGCGCAATCGACGATCGCCGGGGCGCGCGCCGCCGCGAGGTTTCCCCCAGCGCCGGTATGGGCGATGCCGAGCCGGTCGAGCTGCGCGATCGAGCCGAGGATCGCCGCGCCGCCGTAATTGACGTTGTTCGCCAGCCCGACCGCCCGGAAGCCGCCGAGCTTCAGCGCCTCGCCGGCGATCGCCGGATCGGCGAAAAAACCTTCCTGCTCGACGCTGTGCCCGTCCGGTGGGTGGTACAGCAGACACTCGAGATTGCCGAAGACCGCGTCCGCTGCCGCGAATGCTTCACTGACCCGGCGAAACGGGACCGCCGGGTCGTCGACATTCATCAGATTCACGTCGCCGACCAGAATCAGGCTTGGCATCCACATCCCCCTCAGGCGATGAGGCTACGCCTCGACATCCTCTTCCTCAGCGGCGCGGGCCGCGATCTCGGCTTCGATATCGGCCAGCGATTTCTTGCCGCGTGTCGCCTTGGTGACCGCCTGGTCGAGTTCCTCGAGGGTGCACAGCTCCAACCCGACCGGGTGCCGGGCCTTGAGGTTCGGGCTGTTCCAATGGGTGCGGTCACGCACGGCATTGATCGTCGGCTTGGTGGTGCCGACCAGCTTGCAGATCTGCGCGTCCGACAGCTCGGAGTGGTTGCGCAACAGATAGAGGATCGCGTCCGGCTTGTCCTGCCGTTTGGCGATCGGGGTGTAGCGCGGCCCCTTGTGCCGCTGATATTGCGGCGGGATCGCCGTCTCCAGCAGCTTGAGCCGCGCCTCCGGATCGGCCTGGCAGCGTTCGATCTCTGCTGCGGTTGTCTGGCCGTTGGCGACCGGATCGAGCCCCAGCATCTGCACGGCGACCTCGCCATCGGCGATGGCCTGCACCTCCAGTGGGTGAAGGCCGCAGAAATCGGCGATCTGGTCAAAGGTCAGCGCGGTGTTTTCGACCAGCCAGACAGCGGTCGCTTTCGGCATCAACGGAGAGCGCATGGTAAGGTCCTGAAATGGAGTGTTCGTCTCGCACGGCATCGCCGCGTGTCATGCTACCGATATAATGGGCCGCGCCGATCGATGAAAGCGGCATGAGGCCCGCGGAGGGAGAAGATGGACGAAGAGGACCTGCTGCCCGGCCGCAAACCACCCCCGCTCAAGGATCTCGCGCTGTTGGGCATCGCCGAGCTCGAAGATTACATCGCCGGCCTGCAAAGCGAGATCGCCCGCGCCGAAGCCGAAATCGCCGAAAAACGCAAGCACCGCGGCGGCGCCGAGGCGCTGTTCAGGCGATGATGTCGCTCCGGCAATGCTGAGATCGGTCGTTGTCGTCGCGGCGATGACCATCGCCACGACAGCCTCGGCGCGGACCGACGCCAGTAAGGGGGCGATGCTGGCAGCACAGATCTGCGCCAAATGCCACGCGATCAGACCCGGTCAAACATCGCCAACCCCCGAGGCGCCGCCGTTCATCGCCATCGCCGCCAAGCCGAATTTCAACATTTTTACATTGCGGTCGTTTCTCGGCCGGCCGCACTGGACATCCACCAATTTGGTCTTGCCGGAAGACGACAGCGAAGACATCGCGGCCTACATCCTGTCGCTCCAGCCCAGGAGATAACGCGGTCACACCCCGAAGCGCTATTCAAACAGTTAGCGCTGCGATATCATGATATCATTATCGGAGATGGCATGGCGCAGCTGGTGGTCCGCAATATCGAGGACGACGTGAAGGCGCGGCTCCAGGAGCGGGCCCGCAAGCACGGCATGAGCCTTGAAGAGTTGGTTCGCGACATTCTGCGCGATGCGGCGTTGTCGAAGCCGCCGTCAAAGGGGCTTGGAAGCGAAATCGCGGCGCTTTTTCGCGGCAAGGGTTTCAAAGAGGGAGAAATCCAGGAGCTCCGCGGCCACACCATCAAACCCGCCAAGTTCGACGAGTGATCGTTCTCGATACGAACGTGCTTTCTGCACTGATGGGGAATGCGCCAGAGGAAACCGTGGCCGGTTGGCTTGATGCCCAACCCAGAGGTATCGTCTGGACCACTTCTCTCACCATTTTCGAAGTCCGACTCGGCTTGTTGACGATGCCTCCGGGGCGCCGCCGCACATCGCTGGAGCAGGACTTTGATAAATGCATCGAAACAATCCTTCAAAATCGTGTGCTCGATTTTGATCAATCGGCCGCCGAAGAAGCTGCCTCACTGGAGGCTTCACGGCGACGCACGGGGCGACCGCATGAGTTACGCGACTCTATGATCGCCGGGATCGCCATCGCCCATCGCGCCACGTTGGCGACGCGCAATACTCGTCACTTCGCCGACCTGCCCGTGCCCGTCATCGATCCTTGGCACGCATAGCGTCAGCGGTGGTCGCTGAGCGGCGGGCGGCCGCGCTCGGCGCGGACTTCATTGATGATCTGCAGCACCCGCTCGCGGTACGGGCGGAACTGGATGCCGAATTCGGTGACCACGCGCGAATTGTCGATCATGAAGTTGCCGCTGAGTTCCCGTCCGCCGGTCTCGTGATCGAACGAGATCTGCGCGTCGGGGATGAACTCGCGCACGATGTCGGCGATCTCGCCGAGGCTGATCGTCTGGCCGCCGGTGTTATAGATGGCGTGCTCGGGCTTATCCTTCATCGTCACGCGGGCGAAGATTTCGGCGATCTCGTCGACATGCACCGGGGCGCGCATCGAATCCTTGTACGGCATCTTCACCGGCTCGCCGCGCGCCGGCTTGGTGACGATGAACACATGGTCGACCGAGCCGAAAATCTTGTCGGGGCCGGTGACGTTGGCGGGACGGATTGTGGTGATCTCCATCCCGTGCTTTTCGCGGTAATCCTGGGCCTGCCATTCGTTGAAGATCTTGTGCATCGCGTATTGCACATGGCCGTGCTTGAAATCGGTCTCATCGACCGGGCGCTCGCCGTAATGCTTCTGCTCGCCGCTGACTGCAACCGAGCTGGCGTAGACGACGCGGTTAACGCCGGCAAGTCGCGCCGCCTCGAAGCAGTTGTCCATACCGAGCACGTTGAGCTTGAACGCGACACGCGGCGGCAGGTCGCTGCCGATGTAATAGGCGAGGTTGACGATGCGGTCGGGCTTGGCCTCGACGATCCGCGCCATGAAATCGTCGAACTGGCTGACATCGCCGCGCACCACCCGCACCTGCTTACCGTGGGCGGAGTAGTCGGCGGTCTGCGGGTTGATGTCCATGACCACGACTTCCTCGCCGCGCTGCACGAGAAGCGGGATCAGCCGCCGTCCGATAAAGCCCGTCCCACCGGCGACGAAAACCGTCATGGCTTTTCCCTCCCGAATGAATATCTAACTCAGGCTAGACCTCGGCCTCAGGTTAGACCCCGGTCGCCGCGACCGGCAACCTCGGCAGACGCAAGGCGGCAATCTCGAAAGGCGAATTAGAAAGCAAGCCGCGGATAGAGCGACGACGGCGCGTACGCCATCTTTGTCGGATGACGATGCCGAGGAGCACGACCATGTTGAACGAAGAACAGTGCTGGGAAGCGCTTCGCGCGCATGATGCGTCGCAGGACGGACAATGGTTCTATTCGGTCAAGACAACCGGCGTCTATTGCCGGCCCGGCTGCGCGTCACGCCGGCCACTGCGCCAAAACGTGGCGTTCTATGAGACGACCGAAGCGGCCGAAGCGGCCGGGTTCCGCCCCTGCAAGCGTTGCCGCCCCAACGAAAGCTCGCAAGCCGGGCGCCATGTCGCTGCGGTCGAGCGCGCCTGTGCGCTGATCCGCGGCCGCGACACGCTGCCCAGCCTCGACGAGCTGGCGAACGTCGCCGGCATCAGCCGTTTCCATTTCCACCGCGTCTTCAAGCAGATCACCGGCGCGACGCCGCGCGAATGGGGCAAGGCGCATCGGCTCGACCGCTTTGCCGCGCGGCTCGATGCCGGCGAGCCGGTCGCCGAGGCGGTCTATGCCGCCGGTTTCGGCGCCAGCTCACGGGCCTATGAGGCGGCGCCGACGGGGCTCGGCATGACGCCGTCGGCGCGACGTCATGGCGGTCGCGGCGAGACCATCCGCTTCACCACGGTCAGGACCGCAATTGGGTGGGCGCTAGTCGCGGCGACCGAGCGCGGCATCTGCATGACCGCGCTGGGCGACGAGAAAGGGTCGCTGGAAACTGAGCTGCGCCGACGCTTCCCCGCCGCGCTGATCTGGCCGGCGGACGATAAGCTGCGACGCTGGGCCGAGCGCATCGTGCAGTTCGTGACCGATCCGGCCGAACAGCCCGACCTGCCGCTCGACATTCGCGGCACGGCATTCCAGGCGCGCGTCTGGCGGGCGCTGCAGAAAGTGCCGCCCGGCAAGACCGCGACCTATACCGAGATCGCTGCTGCGCTCGGGCAGCCGAAGGCGGTACGCGCCGTCGCCGCCGCTTGCGCCGCGAACAAGCTGGCGCTGCTGGTGCCTTGCCACCGCATCGTGCGGCGCGACGGCGACCTGGCCGGCTACCGCTGGGGCATCGACCGCAAGCGCGCGCTGCTCGCGGCGGAAGATGCCGCGACGGCTGATGCCGCGGAGTAGCTTGGTGTGGAACGATAATTTCGCCTCCCCGGCTTGACGGGGGTCCACGAGTAGCTCCAGCTGGTTCGTGGATGCCCGCGGATCAAGTCCGTGGGCTGAAGGCCCACGGGTCAAGCCCCGCCAAGGCGCGGAGTGGCATGCGTCGCAATCAGCGCGCCGCAAACACCTCCTTCGCCAACCGCGCGGCCGTCATCGCCGTGGGCCAGCCGGAATAGAAGGCGAGATGGGTGATCAGTTCGGCGATCTCGTCCTTGGTGCAGCCATTGTCGAGCGCTCGGGCGAGATGGCCCCTTAATTGCTCGTCGCGGCCCATCACCATCAGCGCGCCGCAGACGATGAGGCTGCGGTCGCGCTTGGAGAGGTGCGGTCCTTCCCAGATCTGGCCGTAGATCAGCGTATCCGCGATCTCGGCGAGCTTGGGGACGGTGCCGCGGATCGCTTCACGGGCTGGTGAGCTTTGTAATTGCGCCATGATTTCCTCCTGCATCAATGAGGACTTCACCCTAGAGTAAGCGGCGCGGGATCGGGAGAAGCTGGATGCGCATTGCGATTGTCGGAGCGGGCGGGATCGGCTGCATCTACGGCGCAGCGCTTGCCAAAGCGGGCGCCGAAGTCACGTTTATCGCCCGCGGTGCGCATCTTGCGGCGATGCAGGCGAACGGTCTCAAGATCGAAGGCGACCGCGGCGAGACCTACCTGCCGACGGCGCAGGCGACGGACAATCCGGCGGATGTCGGCCCGGTCGATTACGCGATCTTCTGCGTCAAATTATGGGACGTTGAAAGCGCCGGCGAGGCGATCAAGTCGCTGATCGGTCCTGAGACCGCGGTCATCCCGCAGCAGAACGGCGTCGACGCGCATGAGCGACTGATCCCGATCCTGGGGTGCGACGCGGTGATGGCCGGCACCGCCTGGGTCACCGGCTCGATCGTCGCGCCGGGCGTGGTGCGGCAGACCGGCACCTATCAGCGGCTGATGTTTGGTGAGGTCGACGGCCGCATGAGCCCGCGCGGCCAGGCGCTCGCCAATCTCTGCGCCGAGGCCGGGTTTGACGGCGAGTTCTATCCGAATGTGATGGTCCCGGTCTGGGAGAAATTTCTCAGCATCGTGCCGCTCTCCAGCGTCAACTCGCTGACCCGAGCGCCGCTCGGAGTCTATCGCGACGACCCCGAGCTGTGGGCGCTGTGCGAAGGAACGCTGCGTGAGACCATCGCGGTCGGCCATGCCGAGGGTGTGCCGCTGCCTAACGATGCGTTCGACAAGGTTGTTGCCCAGCTGCGCTCGATGCCGCCCTATCACATGACGTCGATGTGCAACGACCTCTTGCGCGGCAACCGCATCGAGCTGCCGTGGTTCGCCGGCAAGGTCGTCGAACTCGGCCGCAAACACGGCATCGCGACGCCGACCTGTAGTCTTGTCTATGCCGCGCTGAAACCGCATGTGAACGGCAAGGCGACCTAATTCACGAAGCGGTATAGTTTGGCGGCGGTGTCGCAGATGATCTTCTGCTTCACCGCCGCCGGCAGGTGGCCGAGCTCCTTCTCGATATATTCCTGCGAATCCGGGTAGATGCCGTCCGGGTGCGGGAAGTCGGAGCCCCACATGATGTTGTCCTCGCCGAGTTCCTCAATCAGCTTCACGCCCACGGGATCGCTCTGGTAAGTCGCGTAGCACTGCCGACGCCAGTACTCGCTCGGCTTCATGGTGAGGTCGAGCTCCCTGAACTGGTCCTCCCATTCCGCGTCCATGCGGTCGAGGATGTAGGGGATCCAGCCGGTGCCGGCCTCGCCGATCACCATCTTCATCTGCGGCCGGTGGTGCAGCACGCCGGCGAAGATCATCGACATCAGCACATCGGCCATGTGCATCTGGAAGCTGGTGATGCTGGCGGCGCGGGCAGCGAGCAACGTCTTGCCGGTCAGCTTCGAGAAGTCGCGGCCTGGCCCGCCGATCGTATGGAAATGCACAGGCAGCCCGGAGGCGGCGATCGCGTCCCATACCGGATTCCACCAGGGGTCCCATAGCGGCGTCATGTCGTGCCGGCGCGCGACCTCCAGCCCGCGGACATTGCCGCGCTTGGCGACACGCTCGATCTCCGCCACCGCCTCGCCGACATCGTGGTTGGGGATATTGGCGAGCCCGCCGTAGCGGTCCGGGTGCTTCGAGCAGAAATCGGCCAACCAGTCATTATACATCCGCAGCATGCAGCCGGCCGCCTCGTCGTCATTGAGCCGATTGGTGGCGCCGAGGATGCCGTAGAGGATTTCAGCCTGGATCCCGTCGCGGTCCTGATCCTTGAGCCGCAGATCGGGGTCGGTCAGCCGCCGCAGCTTTTGCTGTTCTGGCTCGTAGAGCCCCGTCGAGGCCATGCGGTCCGAGCGATGAATCTTGCCGGGCTCGTATTTGCGGCCGGCCGAACCCATCCCGGCGTCAAGCCCGAACGACGAGCCGTTCTTGGTCACCCACTCGCGCCCGCGCGGCCCATCGGTCACGTAAGGCATGCGATCCTTGAGCGTCGCCGGCGCATTCGCTGTGAAAAGGTCGGGCGGCAGCCAGATCAAATCGACATGGCAATCGGCCGAGATCACTTTGTATTGCATCGCGCGGCCCTCCATCTATCGCTTTCAGTCAAGACTAGGGCGGTTCGCCGCCGCTGCCTATCGCGATGTCAGCGCGGCTGCCCGGCCCGGTTCATACGAGGGCGAATGAACAGCATACGCATCCGATTTTTGTCGGCGATCGGCGGGACCGTCATTTATCTCCTGCTGGCGATCCTCGGCTGGGGCGGGTTTGCCGTTTTCTTCTGCCGGCCGGCCTTTATCGCACTGACCGTGGTGTTGGCGGCTCTGGCCATCGCTGGTGTTTTCGCCGGCGGCAATCTCAGCCCCGGTATCCATGAAGACCGTGGCAACCGGTGGGTGCTGATCGTCTTCACGGTCCTTGGTTTGGCAGCGGGTTATCTTCCGGCTTATACCGACCGACTTGATTTCTGGACGATCGACGGCAATGCGGTCCGCTGGATCGGCGTCGCGCTTTTTGGCGTCGGCGGCGCCGTGCGGCTGTGGCCGGTCTATGTGCTCGGCGACCGGTTCAGCGGGCTGGTCGCAATTCAGCCCGGTCATACGCTGGTCACCACCGGCATCTACAGCCGCATCCGCAACCCCAGCTATCTCGGTCTGCTGGTCAGCTCGCTGGGCTGGGCCCTGACCTTTCGCTCCGGCGTCGGCGTACTGCTGACGGCGCTGATGGTGCCGCCGCTCGTCGCGCGCATGCACTCCGAGGAACGCCTGCTCGCCAGCGAATTCGGTGCCGAATACGAGGCCTACCGCGCCCGCACCTGGCGTTTGGTCCCGGGGATTTACTAGGCGCCACGACGGGCGCCAGCCCTTTGTGGAAAGCGCATCCCGGGGCGCCCCCGGACGGCCTCAACCTTTCAGCAGCAACGCCGTCAACTCGTCAGGCATGCTCAGCATCGGATAGTGGCCGGTGTCGAGTTCATGGAACGGCGCCTTCAGCTTCTCTGCGGTGTGCCGCTGATGCGCTTCGCCAGGGTTTTGCGCGCGCTTGCACCAGACGACGCTCGCTTCCCACGACATCGACCAGAAATGCTCGAGCTTGACGCCCTCGGTGTAAATGCCGGCGGGGTGCTGGGTATAGCGCTCCAGCGCCCATTCCTTCATCGCCGGGTCGAGGTCGGCAAAAAGCCGGCCGGCGGCATCCTCGCGCGATGGGCCGCGGGTCAAGCCGCCCGGCGTGCCCGCTGCGGTCGACCGGGTGACGATATCACCGATCTTCTCGCCATTAAGGAGCGCCAGCGCGTCGACAAAAACCAGCCGACCGATGCGGTCGGGGATCAACTCGGCGACCCGGCACACCACCATGCCGCCGGAGCTGGTACCGACCAGCACGACATTGTCGAGGTCCTCGTAGAACAAGAGGGAGGCGATTTCGTCGGCGTGGCTCTCGGTGGTGATGCCCGGCCGCACCTGCTCGGCGCGCTCGCCGCAGCCTTCGAGCGACGGTGCATAGACCTCATGCCCCTCGGCGCGCAGCCGCGTCGCCACCGGCTTCCAGATCCAGCCGCCCTGATACGAGCCGTGCACCAATACGAATGTCGCCATGTGGATTTTCCCTTCCCCTATGCCCATCCCGGCGAAGGCCGGGACCCATCGTTCCACCGCACGAGCGGCTGAAACATGGGCCCGGCCTTCGCCGAGGTGATATGTGAAACTCAAGCGCCGCCGGTCACGTCGATGGTGACGCCGGTGACGAAATCGGCGTCCGGCGACGCCAGAAAGCAGATCACCCGTGCCTGGTCGACCGCCTCGGCGACGCGGCGCAGCGGCGTGTTGTCGATCGCCCGCGCCTGGTCCTCCTGGCTGCGCCGTTCCCAGTGCGGGCGAATGCGTTCGGTGAGCGTGGTGCTCGGCGCGATCGCGTTGATGTTAACGCCATAGGGACCGAGTTCGTAGCTGAGCTTTTTGGTGAAGGCAATGATGCCGCCCTTGGCCGCGGCATAAGCCGCCGACGAAGCGGCGCTGCGTCCGCGCCCGGCAATCGATGACAAATTGACGATCTTGCCGCCGCGCTGCCGCTTCATGACCGGCACGACAGCATGGGTGAAGAGGAACGTGCCGTCGAGGTTGAAGTCGAGGATTGCCTTCCAGTCGTCGAGGCTCAGTTCTTCAACCGGAGCGCTCGGGCGCGAAATGATCGTGCTGCCGCCGACCGCGTTGACCAGGATGTCGATGCGGCCGAACTCGCCAGCGACCGAAGCGACCAGGGCATCGACCGCATCCCTGTCGAGCGCGTTGCACAGCCTGCCATGTGCTTTGCCGCCGGCGGCGATGATTTCGGCGACGGTCTTGTCGAGCCGTTCCTGATTGTTGTCGACGCCGACGATGACCGCGCCCTCACGCGCCATGATGTCGACCGTGGCGCGGCCGATGCCGCTGGCGCAGGCGGTGACCAGGGCGACCTTGTCGGCGAAACGCATGGCTCCCTCCGCTCGCCACCGCTATCGTTACGGTCATCTTAAAGGACATAGGCACCAGGGGAAGGAATAAGCGATGCAGATCGGAATGCACCTGCCGCATGCCGGCAGCCAGGCGACGCCGGCGCTGATCAAACGCCACGCCCGCCAGGCCGAGGATCTCGGCCTCAGCGATGTCTGGGTCAGCGAGCATATCATCGTGCCGCGGGCGCAATTTCCGCGCTCGCCGCTGTTCTTCGACCCGGTGCTGACGCTGACCTGGGTCGCCGCGGTCACCGAACGGGTGCGGCTGGGCACTAGCGTGCTGGTGCTGCCGATGCGCCATCCGCTGCCGCTCGCCAAGGAGCTGTCGACCCTGCACAATCTGTCAGGCGGCCGGCTGATCATGGGGGTCGGGGTCGGCTGGCTGGAGCCGGAATTCGGCGCGCTCGGCGTGCCGTTCAACGAGCGCGGCCGGCGCATGGACGAAGGCATCGCAATGATGAAGGCGGTATGGTCGCAGGACCCGGTCAACTTCGACAGCAAATACATTCCGTCCGAGATCAAGGACATGACGATGCTGCCGCAGCCAATCAGCCCGATCCCGATGTGGCACGGCAGCCGCAGCGAGGCGGCGCACAAGCGCACCGTGCGCGTCGGCGACGGCTGGCACGGCAGCCAGGTGACGCCGGAGCAGGCCGGCGAAGTGGTCAAACGGCTGCGCCGCGACCGGCCGGAGCCGTCCTTCACGATCTCCGTCCGCAGCCACTGGGACGGCAAGGATGTCGGTATGATGAAGGAGCGCGTCGCCGCCTACGAAGCAGCCGGCGTGCAGCATGTCATGGTCCATCCGCAGGACCGCGAAGTCGACGACTGGGACACCGTGATCGGCGGCGTCGGCAAGCTTATCTAAGAGGCATGCAGCCTCTCGCCCAAGCCTCGCACTATCTGATCCCCGTCTTCTGGCTCGCCTGGCTGGCGATCTGGATTGTCGCCTCCTGGGGCGTCAAACGCACCCGGACACCGGAGCCGCTCAGCGGCGCGCTCGTCAACCGCACCCCAGTGGTGTTCGGCGCGGCGATGCTGATGGCGCCGGGCTGGCTACCGGATATGCTGACCCAGCGCTTCCTGTGGGGACCGGACGGGCCGGCGGTTGGAATGCTGCTCGTCTTCGCCGGCCTGGCCTTCGCGCTCTGGGCGCGCTGGCATCTCGGCCGCAACTGGAGCAGCACCGTCGCGGTCAAGGAGAGCCACACGCTGATAACCGGCGGCCCGTATCGCTGGGTGCGTCACCCGATCTACAGCGGGATGGTGATGGCATTGTTCGGCACCGCGCTGGCGATCGGCGAGCCGCGCGGCTTTATCGGCGCCGGGCTGATCCTGCTGGGCTTTGTGATCAAGCTCCTGGGCGAAGAAGCGCGCATGCGCGACACCTTCCCCACCGAGTATGACGCTTACTGCCGCCACACCGCGCGGCTCATTCCAGGGGTGTTCTGACACGCCAATCGCTCTGTTAGGATACGCGCATGACAAAGCTGCTCGATGAAGCGATCGCCGAAATCCGCCGTTTGCCTGATGCCGACCAGGACGAAGCCGCAGAAATCCTGCTGACGCTGGCGTCACGACCAAAGCCGCTCGGTCCCGCGACGCGCGCCGCGATCGCCGAAGGCCAAGCCCAAGCGCGGCGCGGCGAATTCGCTGCCGATGGCGCGATCAATCGGCTGTTCGAGCCCAAGGACGAATGAGGGTCCGCTACACGCTGCGGGCTCAGGCTGATCTCGAAGACATCTTTTCGTATCTCGACGAACGATCGCTCACAACCGCTCGAGCCGTGCGCGCCGAAATCAAGCGCCGCATCGATCAGTTGCTCGACTTTCCGCTGATGGCACCGGCCACGGAAGTGCCCGGCGTACGCGAGTTGTCGGTGTCACGGTTTCCCTACAAAGTCTATTACGAGTTACGCGGCGACGAGATTTGCGTGCTGCACGTCCGCCACACGCGCCGCCGTCCTTGGACCGGTTGAAGGTGCGCCATGAACGACAGCGAATTGGCGACGGCGATCGATGAATTTGCGGCGGCGCGTGGGCGCGGCGAGTATTTTCCCCAGGCTTGGGCCGACCGCCTGTCGCTCGATGACGCCTATCGCATCCAGCTCGCGCTGCTGGCGCGTTGCGGCGCGCGGCGGGTCGGCTGGAAGGTGGGGCTGACCTCGACCGCGATCCAGCAACAATTCCAGGTGCACGAACCGGTGTTCGGCTGTCTGCCGGCCGAGGGCCGGCTCGAGTCGGGCCACGCCTTCCGAGCGAACGAGCTGATTGCGCCCGGCTTCGAGAACGAGCTGTGCCTCATGATGGGCACCGACCTCGCGCCCGGCGCGACGCGCGAAGAGGTTGCCGCCGCGGTTGCCCGCGTCCATCCGGCGTTCGAGATCATCGAGACGCGCGGCGACCTCACCCGGCAGCTGGCGCTCGCCCTCGCCGACAACGCGCAGCAACGGGCGTTCGTGCTCGGCCCGCCAGTCTCGCGGGCCGACCTGCCCGAGCTCGACAAGGTGACGATCAGCGTCCGGATCAACGGGACCGAAGTCGCCGCGGCCGACGGGAGCGCCGTGCTCGGCCATCCCTACAATTCGGTGGTGTGGCTCGCCGGCAAGCTGGCGCAATTCGGCGAGCGCGTGAAGGCCGGCGACTACATCATGACCGGCTCATTCCCCCGGCAATTCCCGCTCAACACCGGCGGCCGCATCGAGGCCGATTTCACCAGCATCGGCGCGGTGAGGGCGAGCGTTGGATAGCGCGCCCAGCTAACGCGGCAGGCTGGTCTTCCCCATCATGAATTCGTCGATCGCGCGGGCGCATTGCCGGCCTTCGCGGATCGCCCACACGACGAGCGACTGGCCGCGCCGCATGTCGCCGGCGGAGAACACCTTCGGCACCGAGGTCTTGTAGTCGACGGTGTTGGCTTGAACGTTGCCGCGCGGGTCGAGCGCGACGCCCGACTGCTCAACCATGCCGGGCCGGCGGGGCCCAAGGAACCCCATCGCCAGCAGCACGAGATCGGCCTTCAAGTCGAATTCGCTGCCGGCGATCTCCTTCATCGCCCAGCGGCCGTTTTCCTGGGCCCAGTCGACGCGCACGCATTCCAGGGCCTCGATCTTGCCGTCGGCGCCGCGCGCCCGCTTGGTGAGCACCGCGAAATCGCGCTCGCAGCCCTCTTCCTGCGACGACGAGGTGCGCATCTTCAGCGGCCAGTCGGGCCAGGTCAGCGGCTTGTTCTCGTGGTCGGGCGGCCGCGGCAGGATTTCGAGCTGGGTGATTGACGCCGCCCCCTGCCGTGTCGACGTGCCGATGCAGTCGGAACCCGTATCGCCGCCACCGATCACCACGACATGCTTGCCGTTGGCGGTGATGGTGCCGCCCGGCGCGGCCTTTGGCTCGTCGTCGCCGGCGTTGCGCTTGTTCTGCTGCGGCAGGAATTCCATCGCGTAATGGATGCCGGCGAGGTCGCGGCCCGGGACCTCGAGATCGCGCCCCCATTCAGCGCCCCCCGTCATCGCCACCGCGTCGTAATCGGCCAGCAATTGCTGCATCGAAATCGCCACGCCAATCTCGGTCGACGGGCGAAACTCGACACCCTCGGCCGACATCTGGGCCATGCGGCGGTCGATCAGGTGTTTTTCCATCTTGAAATCGGGGATGCCGTAGCGCAGCAACCCACCGATCCGGTCGCTCTTCTCGAACAGCGTCACCGCATGCCCGGCGCGCGCCAACTGCTGGGCGCAGGCCATGCCCGCCGGTCCGGAACCCACCACCGCGACCTTCTTGCCGGTCTTCCGCGCCGGCACCAGCGGCACGATCCAGCCCTCGTCCCAGCCGCGGTCGACGATCGCGCATTCGATCGTTTTGATCGTGACCGGGTTCTCATCGATGTTGAGCGTGCACGCCGCCTCGCACGGGGCGGGGCAGATGCGGCCAGTGAATTCCGGGAAGTTGTTGGTCGAGTGGAGAACGGTCAGCGCGTTCCGCCACTGGTCGCGATAAACCAGATTGTTCCAGTCCGGGATGATGTTGTTGACCGGGCAGCCGTCATGACAGAACGGGATGCCGCAATCCATGCAGCGCGAAGCCTGGGCGCGCAGCATGGGCTCCGGCAGCGGGTGCAGAAACTCGCGCCAAGTGCGCACGCGGTCCGCCACCTTCTCGTAGTGGCGGTCCTCGCGTTCGACTTCGAGAAATCCGGTCGGCTTGCCCATCCACCCGCTTTCGCGCCAGCCCTGGTCTAACGCGCAAACCAAGACTGGTCATAGATACTGACTTATCTCAATCCTGCCTCAGATGAGGTTTCGCATCAACCGCTCTGCACACGCAAGAGGCATGCCTATTCGACGACCTGGTCAACGCGGGCCAACAGCAATCGCGGCACGGTTATGCCGATGGCGTCTGCGGTCTTGAGATTGACCAGCACGTCCGGATTTTGGCCTGCTGGGCGAGACCGACCACCGGTCCGTACATCGCCGCCGCAGCGATCGCGACAAACGCCCGCCGCCTCATTCGATCACTTCGTCCGCCTGTGCCAGCAACAGCGGCGGCACGGTGATGCCCAGTGCGGCGGCGGTTTTCTGATTGATCTTTAGGTAGAAATGCGTTGGTCGCTCGACCGGGATGTCGGCCGGTTTGGTTCCGCGCAGGATCTCAGCGGCGATGCGGGACAGCTGGTCGCCGTAAATCCGCACTAGGCTTGGACCGTAGCCGATCAGGCCACCCCGCTCACAGGCGTCGGGCCACTGATACATCGCCGGGAGGCGCAGCGCCGTGGTTCGCCCGAGAATGGTCGGATAGCTGAAGAACAGTAGGGCAGACGCAAGAACATTGAGGGCAGCGACGCCTTCTGCCTTGATCGCGTCCAGCGCCGGTACGATGTCCTCCGCCTTTTGCGCGGTGCGAACGATAAGCTCCACACCCCTGTTGCGCGCCTGCCCGTTCAGCGCATCGAGCCGCGCCGGTGTCACGCTGTCGCCCCCGGCCAGTATACCGACACGGCGCGCATCGGGCAGCAGTTCGAGCAGGGTTTGCAGCCGCTTTCCGTCGAGTTCGGAGGCGAGAATGGTGACGCCGGTCGTGTTGCCCCCGGGATGCGCCAGGGATGGGACGATCCCCTCGGCGATGATGTCGTCGGTGCCGCCCATGACCGGGATCGTGGCGGTGGCGTGTTGCGCGGCACGAAACGACGACGCCCCGCTGCACTGAATGAGATCGACGCCGCCCGTGACCAGGGCAGTCGCGTGCCCGGCCAGTTCGTCCGGCTTCAACGAATAGCCGCGCCAATCGATCTCCAGGTTCTTGCCCTCGGCGAATCCGAGCTTGGCGAGCCCGTCCCACAGCGCCAAGTAATTTGGTGTCGTCGTCGGCAGCCCGGTGAGCGCGCCGATCCGGTAAACGCGGCCCGGCTGCTGTGCATGGACGAGTGCGCTCCGGAGTGTCACGGCGCCCGCCAAGCCGGCGACGAACGTTCTGCGCTTCATGCGTCCCTCTCGCGCGCCTTTTGCGCGAGAGTCGGTGACGGTGGCGGCTGGGTCAAGCCTGGCGATAATACGAGCTATTCCGCCGCAGCGGCTGGCGTCGCTTCGGTCTCCGCCTTGAGCTCCAGCAGAGCGCGGCGGTAATCGCGCGGCATCACCTTGACGAAGGCGGCGACGGTATTGTCCCAGTCTTCGAGGAGCTGGCGCGCGCGCTTGCTGCCGGTTAGCAGGTGGTGCCGTTCGATCAGGATGCGCAGCCGCGCCGCGTCATGGTGCAACAAGTCGCCCGTGCCGTTGTCGTGCACGTCGACCGGGCGCTGGCGCGGCTTCCCGTCCTCCCCGTCATCGCTGTCGGCGATGTTTTCGAGATCGACGCCGGACTTGTTGCACAGGCTCGCGAACCTGCCTCTCGGGTCGTAGACATAGGCGATGCCGCCCGACATGCCCGCGGCGAAGTTGCGCCCGGTCTCGCCGAGCACGACGACGATGCCGCCCGTCATGTATTCGCAACCATGGTCGCCGGTGCCCTCGACGACCGCGATCGCGCCCGAATTGCGCACCGCGAAACGCTCGCCGGCGACGCCCTCGAAATAGGCTTCGCCGGCGATCGCGCCGTAGAGCACGGTGTTGCCGATGATGATGTTCTCGGTCGGCTCGCGCGTCGCCTGCGGCGGATGGCGGACGATCAGCTTGCCGCCGGACAGCCCCTTGCCGGTGTAGTCGTTGGCGTCGCCGATCAGCTCAAGCGTCACGCCATGCGCGAGGAACGCGCCAAAGCTCTGGCCCGCGGTACCGTTAAAGCGCGCCCAGATCGTGTCGTCGGGCAGCCCGTCATGGCCGTAGCGTTTGGCGACCTCGCCCGACAGCATCGCGCCGACCGTGCGGTTGACGTTGCGGACCGGCTTGTCGATCCGAACCAGCTCGCCATTGTCGAGCGCCGCCTGCGCCTCGGCGATCAGCTCATTGTCGAGCGCCTTGTCGAGATGGTGGTCCTGGGTCTCGCAATGGTGGATCGCGACGCCCGGAGCCGGCTGCTCCTGGTAAAGGATGCGCGACAGGTCGATGCCGCGCGCCTTCCAGTGATTGACCGCGCGCACCATGTCGAGCTTGTCGACCCGGCCGACCATCTCGTCGAATGTGCGGAAGCCGAGTTCAGCCATCAACTCGCGCACTTCCTCCGCGACAAAGAAGAAATAGTTGATGACGTGCTCGGGCTGGCCGGTGAACCGGGCGCGCAGCACTGGGTCCTGCGTCGCGATGCCGACGGGGCAGGTGTTGAGATGACACTTGCGCATCATCACACAGCCGGCGGCGATCAGCGGCGCGGTCGCAAAGCCGAACTCGTCGGCGCCGAGCAGCGCCCCGACCACGACGTCGCGCCCGGTGCGCAGCCCGCCATCGACCTGCACGGCGATACGGCCGCGCAGCCCGTTGCGCACCAGCGTCTGCTGGGTCTCGGCAAGGCCGATCTCCCACGGCGAGCCCGCATGGGTCAACGATGTCAGCGGACTGGCGCCGGTGCCGCCCTCGTAGCCGGCGATCGTCACATGGTCGGCGCGTGCTTTGGAGACGCCGGCGGCGACCGTGCCGACCCCGACCTCGGATACCAGCTTGACCGACACGTCGGCCTTGGGGTTGGCGTTCTTGAGGTCGTGGATCAGCTGCGCCAGATCCTCGATCGAATAGATGTCGTGGTGCGGCGGTGGAGAGATCAGCCCGACGCCCGGTGTCGAATGCCGCACCTTGGCGATTGCCTTGTCCACCTTGTGGCCGGGAAGCTGGCCGCCCTCGCCGGGCTTCGCGCCCTGCGCCATCTTGATTTGCAGCACATCGGCATTCACGAGGTATTCGGCCGTCACGCCAAACCGCCCCGAAGCGACTTGCTTGATCGCCGAACGCTTGCTGTCGCCGTTAGGCAGCGGCTTGAAGCGCTCGCTTTCCTCGCCGCCCTCGCCGGTGTTCGACTTGCCGCCGATGCGGTTCATCGCGACCGCCAGCGTCGTGTGTGCCTCGCGGCTGATCGAGCCAAAGCTCATCGCCCCGGTCGCAAACCGTTTGACGATCTCCGCCGCCGGCTCGACCGCGTCGAGAGGCAGCGTCTCCGCTGCCGGTCTGAACTTCATCAGCCCGCGGATGGTCAGCAACCGCTCGCTCTGGTCGTTGATGATGTTGGCGAAGGCCTTGTAGTCGGCGAGCGAGTTGCCGCGCGCGGCATGCTGCAGCTTGCCGATGGTCTGCGGTGTCCAGGCATGCGCCTCGCCGCGCAGCCGGAACGCGTAGTCGCCGCCGACATCGAGCATCTCGCGATAAATCGGGTCCTCGCCATAGGCCTGCGCGTGACGCACCAGCGCCTCGCTGGCGATGGCGTAGAGGTCGGCCCCTTCGATCGTCGTCGCGGTGCCGGTGAAATACTTGTCGACAAACGAGCTTTCGAGGCCGACCGCGTCGAAGATCTGCGCCCCGCAATAGGACTGGTAGGTCGAGATGCCCATCTTGGACATGACCTTGAGCAGCCCCTTGCCGACCGCCTTCAGGTAGTTCTTCTGCACGTCGTAGGCGCTCAGCGCCATGCCGGTTTCGGTGCGGATCTGCTCCAGCGTGGCGAAGGCGAGATACGGGTTGACCGCCTCCGCGCCGTAACCAGCGAGCACGCAGAAATCATGCACCTGCGCC
>DATBHG010000042.1:0-36140 GCA_036557665.1 Xanthobacteraceae bacterium
ATACGGCGGCACGGGCCTTGGTCTCGCGATAAGCCGGCGCTTCTGTCAGATGATGGGCGGCGACCTCACGGTTGAGAGTGCGCCGGGGAAAGGCTCGACTTTTACGATCCGTCTACCAAGGGTCTTGGAAACTCCGAAGGACCCAGTGAGCTCCGCTCGAGCTCCTACAGAACACCCGGTTCAATAGCTCCAAGGCCACATCACGTGCAAAAGGATCGCATCGGAAGCTCGGAGGTCTCGTGTCTGGCCGTCAGCGTCGCGTGCGGGGACGGTTCGCATCGGGAAGGCGAGTAGCCATAGCCTTGGACATGGGTAGCTCGGATTTGTGCGGCGCACATTGCCGCACCGGCTACCAGTTTCGCTTGGCCCGCTTTCCTGTTTTGATAGCCTGAGTTGAAAGCCGAATTTGGGATGCCTGGGCAGGACAATGAAACGGCGGGAATTCATCACCTTTCTCGGCGGCGCTGTCGCTGCATGGCCGAGGACTGCCAGCGCTCAGTCGTCTGGCCGCCTCTGGAAAATCGGCGTTCTCGCTAACGAGGCTTGGCCCCCCCTTCAGGGACTTCAGCACGGGCTGCAAGACCTGGGCTACATTGAAGGAAAGAGCTATCTCTTCGTGTATCGTTTTGCCCAAGGGCACGCGGAGCGATTTCCCGCTCTGGCATCCGAGTTGGTGAATCTTCCGGTCGACCTGATCGTGGCCTGGGGTACTCCGGCCAGCCTGGCGGCGCACAAGGCCACCGACACCATACCGATCGTGATGTCCGCTGGAGATCCAGTCGGCGCCGGTATTGTAGGCAGCCTCGCGCGTCCGGGCGGCAACCTGACCGGGATATCGGTGCAAATGGCCGAACAGGAGGGCAAGCGACTGGAGCTGCTCAAGAAGCTGCTTCCAAGCTTTTCGCGCGTCGCCGTACTGTCCAATCCGACCAATCCGTATTGCGCCATCGCCGTCGGAGAGGCACGTCGTGGGGCGACGGCCTTAAATCTGCAGTTCGACCTCATAGAAGCATCGGATGCGCGCAATCTCGAGGCTGCGTTCCTGACGCTGAGCCGCGTGAGTCCCGATGCAGTGCTTGTCGTAGCCGATCCGTTTCTTGCGGGCGAGCGGGTGCGCATCGCAGACGAAATGATCAAGTACAAATTGCCGTCCGTCTACTCCTACCACGAGCACGTGCGGGCGGGAGGGCTGATGACCTACACCACCAACTATTACGACGTATTCCGCCGGCAGGGGACGTTCATCGACAAGATTTTCAAGGGCGCCAAGCCCGGCGATTTGCCAGTCCAACAGCCAGTCAAGTTTGAGCTGATGTTCAATCTCAGGACCGCGAAGACGCTCGGCCTTACCATTCCGCCGACGCTGCTTGCCATCGCCGACGAGGTGATCGAGTGAGTGCGCCAGGCAAAGCTGGTTTGCGATCCAGCCGGCGCAAGTCCGGCCCAGCTGTGGCGTAGCGTCCGCGCGCAAAGCCGCAAAGGTGAGCGTGCGCCATAGTGATGAACAACACAAAAATTGCGGTTTCAGGCGCACATGAAGAGTTTCTCGTGAACGTAAGGAGAGGCACAAACCACAAAGGAGCCGTTGCAGGATGGTCCTGCGCTGTACAAAGCGGCGACGAAGCACGAGGAGCAATATCATGAAACAGATAGCGAAGACTCTGACCGACGTGTCAGCATCGCGGCAGCTCACCGGCGAGGAGTTGGCGCAGGTTAGCGGCGGGTTCAACCCGCAACCCGATCCCCCGGCCCGCCAAGGGCTGCCATCGAATACGCTCATCCAGCCTGTCCCCGAAGGAGATCGATTTGCGATAGGCGCGATGGGAATAATCAGGACGGGATGATCAATCAAAGCCGTCATGCCCTCGCCTGTCGCGGGCATGGCATCGCCCTGCTCTCGCGCCGCCCGATGGCACTCGACTTTAGAAGTACCACCGACGCTCCTCGCCCGCGCCCGGCGGGGTGATCGGAGCAAGTCTGGTCTTTGCAGTTGCTGCGAAGACATTTCGGCCACCGCCCCCGACGACTCGCTTGGAATAAATGCAAGCTGATCGGCGCTGACGAAGCCGCCGCCTCGCCCTCGAACGTCGCGATGCCCCAACGCCGGGCCCAGGGGTCTACATCGCCAACTCCGACAGTAGACGACCGCTAGGCGCGCTTCGAATTGTGAAATACTTCACACACGGTCGGGTACATCATTTGGTAATTCAAAGCCGGGTCACCGGATATCCAATCTGGCTGTCTGAACAATCAGGAGAACGTAATGTCGAAAAAGAAGAATGAGATGCGAACCGAGGTGTCAGAAAAGAGCAAACAAGCAAAGGTCTCAAAGACGTCGGAGGTCGATTTCGAGCTTCCCGATGAGGAGCTTGAGGATGTTTCAGGGGGAGCGGATTGGACAACGACATGGACACCCACCGTAGCGACGGTAACGGTGACAGTTGGCGGCGGACGGGCGAAATAGCGCCGCGAAGCGGCGAGCCGCGCAAAGGAGTTTCGCGTCGAACAGATATGCTGACTGCACGCGAGCCACTTCCCGTTCCCCCGGGGCGGCTGTCGCTGAAGTCAGCGCGGGCGTTGACCGCCGCATGGCGAAGCCGGTGGACGTTGCTGTGCGACACCTACGCCCCCCACCGCGGCCGTGACGACTTCTGGCGTCATCACAAGTCGGAACAAGCTCCCGAGCAGCAGGGATGGAAGATTCATTTATCGGCGACGCTTCTGAGCGCTGTCGATCTCTTCGAAAGCTGTGCGCAGACGCTGGTGCGGTCCAGCTGCCAGTTCAAGGTCGCGGCATCGTTGGAGACAGTCCAGAAGCTCAATGGCGGAATGGCCGGTAGAAGTCAGACCGGCAAGATCATCACGGTATACTGTCCCGATCCTGCCAAAGCCCGGGCGCTGGCGGAGGAATTGGATGTCCTCACCCGGGGCATTCCTGGGCCGGAGGTGCCATCGGACCGCCGGTTCCGGCCAGAAAGCAACGTGTTCTACCGCTATGGGGGCTATGACACGTTCGAGATCGAGATCGATGGACGAAAGGTGCCGGCCTATCGCGACCCGGCAGGCAACCCGGTCCGCGACAGGAGGACGAGATCGACAGCGGTTCCAAGCTGGGCCGATGACCCGTTCGCGGACAATTTAGCCACCCACGCCGCGCCAGGACGGCGAAACAAGGACGGCGCGTATGTGGCGTTCAAATCGTTGGGATGGCGGGGACGAGGAGGAGTCTATTTGCTGCGACGCAGGGGGGACGAGACGGCGCGCCGCTATGTTTTGAAAGAGGGATTGCTGCACGGCGGTGCGGGTCTGGACGGCAGATGCGGCATTGATTACGTTCGCGCCGAGTTTCGCAATCTCAAGTCTCTGAATGGTATCGTTCCGCTCCCCGCCCCAGTCGATTTTTTCTACCAGGACGGAAACGCATACTTGGTCACCGAATACGTCGGCGACGGAAAGAGCGTCGACGAGGTCCTGAAAGGCGGGGAGCTTGCGCTCCAAAGGAGCATAGCCATCGGGCGGCAGATGGTCGACATCGTGGCATCGCTGCACGCGGCCGGCTGGTGCTGGCGGGACTGTAAGATGAGAAACTTTCTTTATTCCGATGGAAAAGTGTGGGCCATCGATTTCGAGCACGCGTTACGCATCCGTGGCAGGCCCTCGGCGTTCGTGGGCACGCCCGGGTACTTCCTCGAAAACAAGGAAGTGACGAGCGGCCGAGCGGGAGAGCTGCAGGATCGTTACGCGTTGGGAACGGTGCTACATGCCGTGTTTGCGGGGCTGAGCGAAGAAAGGGTAGCAAGCCTGGAGTCTCTCCCGCCGCTCCCCGAGACCGTGCCGTCCGCGCTTCGCGATCTTATCGCCCAGTTGCGGCACGCCGTTCCACGCCGGCGCGCTTCGGCTGCCGTGGCGAAGCGCGTTTTTGACGGCTTGCCCGAGCATTGAGCTCATTACCTGTTCGGCTTACCGCTGGTCTGTCGCGCCATCCATGTACGACATTGGCTGCTATCGTAAATGTCGAATAGGCGATGAAGCAAGCCAAGGTCGGCCAGGAATAGGTTAGCCTGTGGTCGTATTGTTCCAGCGCGAGGACGCCCACTGGCCCGAGCGCCCTACGTGCGCTGTCAAGGGAGCGGTGCGGGCAATGCCGACTTGCAAGGGGAATGTCGGCAGTACGATCAGTGCTGTCGCTGCGATGGAGATCGTCACCAACTGCGCCGAGGTACCTATGTCTTCCGGCCACCCTTTGAAGAGCTCGATGCCGGTCGCGACGGCGATAATCGGCAGGTGGCGTACCGCTGTGACGCCCTCGGCACTCAGGCCGTGATCATGAAGTCGCTTCGAGTAGAGTAGGCTGATTGTGATCGATGAACCGCTGACCAGCAGCAGTGCCAGGCCAGGCAGGCTCTGCCGTGGCGCCCGGGCCGCTGGCTATCGCGTAGCGATTTAGTGCTTTGGCATGAAGGACCGCCGCCATGTCCATCCTGGCGGGTTTGCTTGCTGAGGTTCTGCGGAGTCGCTGGCCGGCGGTTGGAGGCGCCTCAGACTGCCGCCTTTGAGCACTGCGGACTTCAGGTGTGCAGTTGCACAGTGGCCTGGCCTACCCGCTGACGGGTCCCCGCTAAATGGGTATCCTGCTTTCGTTCCCAGGCTCCTGGCGCGAAAACCGCAAACCGCATGCAGGTTGATCGAATGAAACGGCGCGAGTTCATCAAGCTTCTCGGCGGCACGGCGGTGTGGCCGCTCGCGGCGCGGGCGCAGCAACCGACGATGCCACTGGTCGGCATTCTCCACAGCGCGTCGCAAGCTCCGTTTGAGCGCTATCTCACCAACTTCCGCAAAGGACTTGGCGAAGCCGGCTATATCGAGGGACAGAACGTTTCGATCATGCAGCGCTGGGCGGATGGTCATTACGACCGGCTGCCAGAGCTTGCGGCCGACCTGGTTCAACGGCGGGTTAACGTCATCGCTGTGCCTGGCAACACGATGTCGGCACTCGCTGCCAAGACTGCGAGCGGCACCATCCCGGTCGTTTTCGGAATTCCGGATGATCCGGTGAAACTAGGCCTTGTCACAAGCCTCGCGCATCCTGGTGGAAACGCGACCGGTATCAACTTCTTCACCGCCGAGCTCATCGCAAAGCGGCTGGGACTGATGCATGAGCTAGACCCCAGGGCCGTGCGCTTTGCCGTGCTGGTTAATCCGGGTGACGCAACGGTTGCAGAAGCCACGACGAGAGACGCGCAAGCGGCTGCCCGCGCTCTCGGATTGCAAATTCAGATTATCAAGGCCAGCACTGCCGATGAAATCGACGGCGCTTTTGAGGCGATGATTCGCCAACGCCCTGACGCCCTGTTCGTGGCGCCCGGCGGGTTCTTCAATAGCCGGCGCGTCCAACTTGCCATGCTGGCGGCGCGAGCTGCTATTCCGGCGTCCTACTCGGTGCGCGACTATACCGAGGCCGGCGGCCTAATGAGCTATGGCACCAACATTGGGGATATGTTCCGTCAGGTTGGCGCCTATGCCGGACGTGTGCTCAGGGGCGAAAAGCCGGCCGACCTACCTGTGCTGCAACCGACCGCGTTCGAATTCGTCATCAATCTGCGCACCGCCAAAGTGCTCGGCCTCGACATCCCCGCGACGGTGCTCGCCCACGCAGACGACGTGATCGACTAACCGTGTGGTACTTTACGCATCTGCTCACGGGAGCTGTTGGCATGAAGAGCCGCCGCAATGCGCAACCGCACCCGGACTCAAGGTGGCACCGACGCTGCTCGTCACCGCGGACGAGAGTGATCGAGTGAGCATGAGACGCCGCGAGCTCGTGTCGCTGCTCGGCGGCGCAGCGGCATGGCCGTTGGCGGCGCGCGCGCAACAGTCGGCCCTTCCAGTGATCGGTTTCCTGACCAGCCTGGGGCAAAACGAGCGGCCGAATCTGAGAGATGCGTTTCGCCGCGGCTTGAGTGAAGCCGGTTTTGTCGACGGCCGCAATGTCACAATTGAATACCGTTTTGCGGAAGGCCATCCTGATCGGTTGCCGGCGCTTGCGCTTGATCTCGTCGGGCGCAACGTGGCGGTGATCGCCGCGACTGGAGGCGGAGCTTCCGTGTTGGCCGCCAAGGCGGCAACGATGACGATACCAGTCGTGTTCCTGACTGGCGGCGACCCGGTCCAGCAGGGCTTCGTGGCGAGCCTCAATCGGCCTCGGGGCAATCTCACGGGAATCAGCTGGTTCGGTACTCAGGTCAGCGGCAAGGCGCTTGGATTGCTGCACGAGCTCATTCCCAAACCGGCAGTCGTCGCCTTGTTGGCGAATCCGAACCTGCCGGAATCGGCACCTATGATAAGCGACGCGCAGGAAGCGGCGCGCAGCTTTGGTCAGCAGTTGCTCGTGCTCAACGCCGGCACGCCGAGGGAGATCAACGCCGCCTTCGCAACCGCGCGGCAGCAGAACGCCGGCGCGCTGTATGTTGGCGGCGATCCGTTTTTTTCCAGCCGGCGTCAGCAGATCGTCGCGCTGGCTAATCGTGACGCCATCCCTGACATGTACGCCAACCGTGAATTTGTGGTTGAGGGCGGGCTGATGAGCTATGGCAATGACGTTGTAGACCCCTACCGTGAAGCTGGACTCTACGTCGGGCGTATTCTCAAAGGCGACAATCCCGCTGACCTGCCGGTCGTGCAGTCGATCAAATTCGAGCTCGTGCTCAATCTCGGAACGGCCAAGGCGCTGGGCCTCGAAGTTCCGCCCAGTCTATCAGCCCGTGCCGACGAGGTAATCGAATAACGCGCGGCTTTTTTCCTGCGGTTGCTCACAGCCGCTTCTGCGCAGGTTTTCAGCCGCCCAACGACGATTTGCCGTTACGCTCCGGGGCTACGCGTAGCGGTTTAGTGCATTGGCCCGAGGCGGCCATTCGTCAACAAGATCACACATCACTTGACACTCAGTCCGGCCAGCCAAGCTCGCGCCAAGCCTCGGCAAAGGGCGCAAACACCGCCGGCTCAAGCTCGACGGGCGAAAACGCTCGAGTTGTGAAGGTAGGCTCGCATTCCAGCATGCCACGCCCGGCTGTCTTCGCCTCCGCCGCGCGTCCAACTCGCCACAGCGCGGCCGCCAAGACTCCCCGTGCAGGGCCAAAATGGGGATTGTAATCGACCGCGTTTTGGGCTGCATCGACTGCGTCCTGGTATCGTCTCCTGGAAAAGAACGCGATCGCGAGCGCGTGGTACGATCGAAAATTATAAGAATCGAACGGGCTCAATCGAATCGCCCGCTCTGCCCGTTCGACGGCAAGCTCCGCTTCGCCCATCCACGCGAGGGCGATGGCGCTCAGGCTAAGAGCAAAGATATTGGCATTGCTGAGCTCCAGTGCGCGGTCGAACAGCTTGAGTGCGGTAACAGTGTCGCGCCCGAGATAGGCGATGACATGCGCCGCGACCGCGAGCGCTGTCGCATCGTCACTGCCGTGGGCAATCGCTGCACGGGCATGTTGAATTGCAGCAATGCGGCCTCCTCACGCAGTCCGCCACGGACGAAACGATGGTGGTAGCACCAACCCAGAAACGCGTAAGCGGCACCGTAATCGGGCTGTAGCCTCACGGCGCTCTCGAGCAGCGGAATCGCGATCTCGGCATCCTTCGGCATCATGGCAAAAACGAGCGGCAGCGACCGCAGCACAAGATCGTAAGCATTGAGATTGCTGGGGCGTTGTCGTTTTACACGATCGATCTCGGCCTTCCTCAGGCTCGGCTCGATCGCGCTGATCACGTGCATGGTGATGTCGTCCTGAAGCGTGAAGACATCGTCCAGGACTCGGTCATACTGCTCGGCCCACAGATGCGCATCGGTCCTCGCGTCGATGAGTTGCGCGGTGATCCGGACCCGATTGCCCGATTTGCGTACCCCGCCTTCGAGCACGTAGCCGACACCGAACTTGTCCGCGATCTCTCTAATGGCAACCGGCTTGTTCTTGTAGATAAAAGTCGAATTGCGGGAGATCACCGACAACCACTTGATGCGCGAAAGCCCGGTGATGATCTCTTCCACCATGCCGTCCGCGAAATATTCCTGCTCGCAATCGCCGCTCATGTTCTGGAACGGCAGCACGGCAATCGAAGGCTTCGGTGTCGGCGCCGGATGCAAGGCGCGGTGCGGTCCGCCGTTCGTGGCCGGACGCGGAGACTCGAAACCAACGAGCCGGTAGCCGCGTCCCGGTACGGTCAGAAGGTGGGTGTGACCGCTCTTGCCTTCATCGAGCGCCTTGCGCAGAGCCGAGACGTGGACCTGGATGTTGTTCTCGTCGACAACCACCCCAGGCCAGACCCGGGTCATCAGCTCGTCCTTGCTGACCACCTCACCCTTCGCCGAGCCGAGCACGCAGAGAATGTCGAGCGCCCGGCTGCCGAGCTGCACCGGCATGCCGTCGCGCGTCAGCCGCCGCCGGTCCAGATCCAGGCTGAACCGGCCGAAGCTGATCTCATTCCGATCCATCGTGTCCACCCGCGGTGGCCGCCAGCTCAGAAGGTTTCAGAACACCTAAGGTCCTGAATCATGGACCTTAAGCAGCTCCCTGGTTATGGTCCAGCGTCGCGTCGGGCGGCACCACATAGGGCCCCAGCCATGACACTTCCGCGTCGCGCTTTCCTCCGTCTGGCGGCGGGCACCACCGTGCTGCCGGTCCTCGCACGAGCCGCCCGCGCGGAAAGCTATCCGAGCCGGCCGGTGCGCATCGTCGTCGGCACTGCGCCGGGCGGCGCAGCCGATATCTTCGCGCGGATGATCGGCGATTGGCTGTCCAGGCGATTGGGCCAGCCCGTCATTGTCGAGAATCGCACAGGCGCGGGCGGTGTCGTCGCGGCCGAGATGGTCCTGCGCTCGCCAGCGGACGGCTACACGCTTTTCTTGGCGATCTCCTCGGCAAGCATCGTCACCGGATCGCTTCGCGACGGCCTGAATTTCATCCGCGACAGTGCGCCCGTCGCGATGCTTGTCCAGGAACCGATTATCTTGAGCGTCACCCCCTCGCTCCCGGCGAAAACCCTTCCCGAGCTCATTGCCTATGCCAGGGCCAATCCGGGCAAGCTCAGCATGGCCTAGCCGGGCAACGGGACGTCGCCGCACATCGCCGGCGAGCTGTTCAAGATCACGGTGGGAGTCGACATGACACACGTCCCCTATCGCGGAGGTGCGCCGGCGCTGGCTGACCTCGCCGGGGGACAGGTTCAGGTCGCGTTCATGGGGCCCGCGGCGTCGATTGGGTTGGTGAGGTCCGGTAGCATTCGCGCTCTGGCAGTCACCACGGAGACCCGCAGCGCGGTGTTGCCGGACGTACCGACAGTCGGTGAATTCGTGCCTGGCTACGAAGCAAGTAACTGGTTCGGTCTCGTCGCACCGAAAAATACGTCTCCCGACATCGTCGAAAAGCTCAACAAGCTGGTAAATGCAGGTCTTGCCGATCCGCAAGTGAGGGCCCGCCTTGTAGACCTGGGCGGGACTGTGGTTGCGAGCTCCGCGGCCGACTTCGGGAAGCGAATTGCCGCCGACGCCGACAAATGGGTGAGCGTCATCCGAGCTGCCAAAATCACAATTTAGCAGAACGGCGTTGCGGTAAAAACCGACGCTTGATCGAGCACGGACCTGCCGCGTCATTGAGAGCACGGGCACCGCCAGGAAGAAGCGCGGGCGGCACGAGAACCATCGCTCGCCATCGGATGTCCGTCAGGCTGGTCGCGCAAACGCTACGGGATTGGAACCAGCACCATGTCGGCTTGTGAGTGCTATGAGGCTATTCGTGAACACATGCAGAAGGCCCTGGCGCCACAACCTCACTTCTGCCCGGACGGAGCTCACGGCAGTTGTGTCTAGCCTCCGCATGCGGCTTCACTCCCCAGAAAAGAAAGCTCCGGCGGCCTATGTCCGCTCGTGACACCGACCCCAAGCCGACATGGTGCTGGTTCCAATCCCGCAGCGCAGGAACCCTGACTCATACAAGCCAATGCGTTATGCTGAGGGCACTTTCTGACTGGGGCAGCGCATGCAATTCGGTCAACTGAAACGGCGGGAGTTCATCACGCTTGCCAGCGGCGCGGTCATCGCGGGGCCGCTCGCCGCGCGTGCGCAGCAGCCGACGATGCCGGTGGTTGGTTATCTCAGCAGCTTGGGGCAAGCAATTTCCCTGCGCTTCGATGCTGCGTTCCGCCGAGCTCTTTCGGACGTGGGTTACGTTGAGGGTCAGAACGTATCCGTCGAATACCGGTGGATTACCGACCGTTATGATGCATTGACCGCAATGGCGGCTGATCTCGTACAACGCCAAGTGGCTGTGATCTTCGCCGTCGGGCCGCCGGCCGTGCTTGCGGCCAAGGCTGCTAGCCCGACGATCCCGATCGTCTTCGTCACCGGCGCGGACCCGCTCAGGTTCGGCTTTGTCGCCAGTTTCAACAAACCCGGCGGGAACATCACCGGAATTTGGATGGTCCTGACGGCCTTAGCCGAAAAACGACTGCAGCTCATGCACGACCTGCTGCCCAAGGCCGAATTGATCGGACTGCTCGTCAACCCTGCCAGCCCGGTCGCTGAGCCGCAAATACGGGAGGCGCAGGCCGCCGCGCACGTCCTCGGTGTCAGGCTTACAGTCCTGAGCGCGGTCAGCGAAAACGAGTTCGATCAGGTTTTCGTCAGCCTGGCCCGGCAGCGTGCCGATGCGCTGTTCGTAAGCGCCGATCCATTCTTCGCCAGCAAACGCGAGCACCTTGTCGCGCTAGCCGCACAGCATGCAATGCCGGCGACTTACGAATTTCGTGAATTTGTCGAAGCCGGCGGACTAATGAGCTACGGAACGGTCCTCAGCGATGGTTTTTACAAGGGCGGTAATTACGTCGCTAAAGTTCTCAAGGGAACCAAGCCGGCCGACTTACCGGTCGAACAGGTGAACAAGTTCGAATTGGTAATCAACCTCAAGACGGCGAAGGCGCTCAGCCTCACCGTGCCGGATAAACTACTCGGGCTTGCCGACGAGGTGATCGAATAACACCAGCTTTGCTTCACTGCGCAGGTTTCCTTGCGGCACACAACCGCGACCCATTTCAGCTTAGGTTACGACCGGAATCGGAGGTCCTGCGGACGTGAAATAGCCCCTGACTGATCTCCGCTTTTTCGATATTCTACTTCTTCCTGCTTCTGGGAATTGGATGCTATTCGATCAACTGAAACGACGCGACTTCATCACCGTCCTCGGCGGCGCGACGGCCGCATGGTCACCGATGGCGCGTGCCCAACAGCCTGTAATGCCGGTTATCGGATCCCTCAGCGGCTCGTCGCTCGCAGAGCGTGCGCGGTTGCTGGTCGCGTTCCGAAAGGGTCTGAGCGTATTGGGTTATGTCGAAGGTCAGAATGTGACGATCGAATATCATTGGGCGGAGGGTCACTACCATCGCCTGCCAGCGCTGGCGGCGGAGCTCGCTCGCAGCCAGGTAGCTGTGATCGCCGCGTTGGACGGCCCTGCGGCGTTAGCCGCCAAGGCGGCAACCACAACTATTCCGATTGTCTTCAATAGCGGCATCGACCCCGTCTCGGTTGGCCTCGTGGCCAGCCTACAGCGCCCAGGCGGCAATCTAACGGGCGTCAATATGATTGCGGGCCCGCTGCCGGCGAAACAATTTGGACTTCTACACGAGGTGATATCCCCGGCAAAGGCTATCGCTCTGCTGATAAATCCAAATAATGCGAACTCCGAGCGTGATGCGGCAATCGTGCAGGAGGCAGCTCACGCGGTAGCGCGACAAATTCTTGTCACGAAAGCGGTCACTGAAACCGATTTTGAGGCGGTGTTCGCGACCCTCGTTCGAGAACGAGCCGGCGCGCTCCTCGTCAATTCCGATGTGTTTCTCACTAGTCAGCGCGATCAAATCATCGCGCTGGCGGCCCGCCACGCAATTCCTGTGATGGCTGCATGGCGTGAATGGCCCATTGCCGGCGCCCTTATGAGCTACGGACCTAGTCTTGCAGCCGCGGAAGAACAAGTTGGTGTGTATACCGCCAAGATTCTCAAAGGCGCTAAGCCGGCGGATCTGCCGATTATTCAGCCGACCACGTTCGAGCTGGTGATCAATCTCACGACAGCCAAGGCACTTGTTCTGACCATTCCGTCCGGCGTCCTCGCTATCGCTAACGAGGTGATCGAATAAGGGCTTTTTTGCTGCATCTGCTTACAGCCGGTTATGTGCAGGTTTTCGGACGCCGGCAACGATAACCTGACCGCACGATCGGTGGCCGGCGTCCGAAAAGCGCCAAGGCACGAAATCGGGGCCGTATCCGGGCCAGCTGTGCCGCGAGCTCAGCTACGGAGATTTGGACGGGGAGCGAGCCGCGTGGGTGGCGGCGTGAGGAGAGCGCTCACGCTTTGACGCCGGACGACTCATCCCGTGACAGCCACGACGCATCGTCCCTCCGATTCCGCAACCCCCATGTCGGCGCCATCGCGCTCAGCCGGCCCTGTCCAGGCCGCCGCGCTTCTCGGAAGGCCTTTCCGCGCGGCTCAGGTTGTGCGCGGTGTTGACGAGGGAGATGTGGGAGAAGGCCTGGGGAAAATTCCCGAGCAGGCGCCGGCCCGCCGGGTCGTACTCTTCCGCCAGCAGGCCGACGTCGTTGCAAAGGCCGAGAAGCCGGTCGAACAGACGTTCCGCTTCCTCGATACGGCCGAGCAGGCAGTAGGCATCCGCGAGCCAGAAGCTGCAGGCGAGGAATGCCCCCTCCCCCGCCGGCAGGCCGTCGTGCGAGTCGGCCGTGCGATAGCGATGCACAAAACCGTCGATGAGGAGATCGCGCTCGATTGCCGCGACGGTCCCTCTCACCCGGGGATCATCGGGCGGCAAGAACCCGATCGACGAAATCAGCAGCAGGCTGGCATCGAGCTTCTTCGTTCCATAGGCCTGCACGAATGATCCAAGCTCCGCATCGAAGCCGTTGCGGCAGACGTCCTCGTGAATGTCCGACCGCACCCGCTTCCAGCGATCGATCGGCCCGCGCATGCCGAACTCCTCGATCGTCTTGATGGTGCGATCGAATGCCACCCAGGCCATCATCTTGGAGTAGGTGAAGTGCTGGGGCGGGCCGCGCATCTCCCAGATGCCGCTGTCCGGCTCCCGCCAGATCGATTCGAGATGCTCCATGACCTTGAGCTGGAGCGCCCAGGCAGCCTTGTTCTCGGGCAATCCGGCCCTGCGGCCGTGGTGGAGCGCGTCCATCATCTCGCCGAACACGTCGATCTGGAGCTGCGCATGCGCCGCGTTGCCGATGCGCACCGGCTTGGAGGATTCGTACCCCTCGAGCCAGGGCACTTCCCACTCCCAAAGCCGCCGCTCCCCGGCAATTCCATACATGATCTGCAGCTGATCGGGACTTCCGGCGACTGCGCGCACCAGCCAGTCGCGCCACGCGCTTGCCTCCTCGGAATAGCCTCCATCCATCAGCGCGAGCAGGGTGAGGGTCGCATCGCGCACCCAACAATATCGATAATCCCAGTTCCGCACCCCGCCGATTCGCTCGGGCAAGGACGTCGTCACGGCGGCGGCGATGCCGCCGGTGGGTGCGAAGGTCAGCGCCTTGAGCGTGATGAGCGAGCGGCGCACCGGGTCGGACCAGCGTCCCGCCTGGCCGCAACGACCCGACCACTCCCGCCAGAATTGCTCGGTATCCTTCAGGGCGGCAAAAGGATCCGGCAGCTCGGGCGACGGAAGATACGACGGCGCGTGCGTGAGCACGAAGGGAACGCGCTCGCCCGCCGAGACGGTGAAGTCGCTCAGCGTGGTGAAATGTCTGCCCCGCAGCGGCGCCGCCGTTTTCAGCAACAGCATTTGCGGACCGGCAATCGCGCGCAGGATCCCCGAATCGTGCCGCGTGACCCAGGGAACGGTCGATCCGTAATCGAACCTGATGACGAGCTCGCTGCGCATGTGCACCCGCCCCTCGATCCCGGTGACGATGCGAACGACGTCGGACGCCTTTCCTTTCGGGGGCATGAAGTCGATGAGGAGCGCGCGGCCCTCCCGCGTCGTGAATGCGGTCTCCAGGATCAGACTGTCGCCGCGATAACGCCGCGACACCTCCGCTTTTTGCTCGGGCGCGATGATCCACCGTCCGTTCTCGGGTTTTCCGAGCAGCGCGGCAAAGCAGCTGTCGGAATCGAATCGGGGAAGGCAGAGCCAGTCGATCGAGCCATTCCGTCCGACCAGCGCAGCCGTTTCAAGGTCCCCTATGAGAGCGTAATCCTCGATCCGAAGAGCCACGTTATCTACTCGGCGGTTCAGACGCTGGCATCATGCGTCCCCCTCCGGGGACGGCTGTCGTAGGAACCGTCGTCCCGGCTCGCTCGGCCGGAATGACAGGCACGGATGGCGGTGCATGACGCAGCATTGCCGTTTTCGAAGCAAGATGCGGTCGTCATGGCCTAGGCAGAGCGCTCCAGATCGGACTTGAGAGCCATCAGGAAGCGAGCCGCCTCGCCGCCTGTCACCACCCGGTGATCGAAGGTCAACGACATCGGCAGCACGCGCCGCACCGCCGGCTGTCCCTGATACGCCACCACGCGAGGAGCGATACGGCCGGCGCCCACAATCGCGACCTGAGGAGGAACCACCACCAGGTTGGCGAACAGCCCTCCGATCATGCCGAAGTTCGAAAGCGTTATCGTTGCCCCGCGCAGCTCCTCCGGCGGAATCGCCCGTGCCGCAGCGTCCGCGCGCATGCGGTCAAGCCCCGCGCGCAGGTCCTTGGCATCGCGCTCACCGACATTGCGCAAGACCGGCACGAGCAACCCGCCCTCGAGATCCACCGCAATGCCGACATCGATACGGGCAATCAGCCGCCGCTCCCCGGCTTGCGCGTTGTACCAGGCGTTCAGCGAAGGCTCGGCCTTGGCGGCTGCGGCGATCGCGTGCACCAGGCGAATGGTAACATCGCCTCCCTTCTTCCAGTCCTCGATATCGGCTTCGTCGGTCACCGTGGTCCGGGCGATCTCGGCATGCGCCGTTGTCATCCTCTGCGCCATGGCGCGCCGCATCCCGCGCAAGGGCTCGGCAGGGCCGGCATCCACCATGCTTTTCGCCGCCCGCTCCACGTCTGTGCGGGTAATGCTGCCGCCGGGGCCGGTGGCCTGCACCAGGTTGAGATCGACATCCAGCTTGCGCGCGAGCGCGCGAACCGCGGGAAGAACCTGGATTGGGCGGGCACGTGCAGGCTCGGCGGTGGATTCGCGCGCGGCGACGGCTTTCTCGCCTCGGTCGATCTCTCCGACCACGGTGCCGGCATCTTCCCCCTTGCCTTCCGCAAACTCGACCAGCGGCGCCCCCACTTTCACCACATCGCCCTTGGCCCCGAACAGCCGAGCGATACGGCCGCTCTGCGGGGAAGGAACCTCCACCACCGCCTTGTCGGTCTCGACCGACACCAACGGCTGATCGGCCACGACGTGATCGCCCTGGTTGACGAACCAGGCCACGATTTCCGCCTCTTCCAGGCCTTCGCCCAGATCGGGAAGGTTGAATTGGCGCATGCGGGATCCCCTCAGCCGGATTGGCACGCGGTGCGCGCGGCGGCGACGATGCGGCCGACAGAAGGCATATACTCCTGCTCGAGGCGAGGGAGCGGCACGACCGTGTCGTAGCCGGTGACCCGAATGACCGGCGCGAGCAGGGACAGCAGACCGCGTTCCGCAATCAGGGCGGCGATCTCGGCGCCGAATCCCCCGGTGCGCGCCGCTTCGTGCACGATCACGCATCGCCCGGTCTTCGCCACTGAGGACAGCACCGCGTCCTCGTCATAGGGCTTGAGCGTCGCGAGATCGATCACTTCTGCGTCGATACCTTCGGCCGCAAGCTCCTCGGCGGCGGCAGAAGTCTCCTTGACCATCGCGCCCCAACTGATCAGAGTCACGTCGCGGCCCTCACGCAGGACGAACGCGAGATCGAGCTGCAAGGCCTCGCCGTCGTCCTCGACATCGCCTTTTGCGGCCCGGTAGATGCGCGTTGGCTCGAGGAAAACCACGGGGTCGGGATCGCGGATCGCGGCGAGCAGCAGGCCGTAGGCGCGTTCCGGCGAGGAGGGCGTCACCACCCGCAGCCCTGGAATATGGGCGAGCATGGCCTCCGTGCTTTCCGAGTGATGCTCGGGGGCGCGGATGCCTGCGCCATACGGCGCGCGCAGGACCATCGGGCAGCTCAGCCGTCCCTGGGTGCGGGTGCGCATGCGGGAAGCGTGGTTCACCAGTTGGTCGATGCAGGGATAGAGGAATCCCATGAACTGAATCTCGCCTACGGGCTTTAGCCCCTGCGTCGCCATGCCGACGCACAATCCGCTGATCGCCAGCTCGGCAAGCGGCGTATCGATCACGCGATCGGAGCCGAACCGCTGCTGCAAGCCGGCAGTGGCGCGAAACACTCCGCCATTGATGCCCACGTCCTCCCCGAGCACGACCACGTTCTGGTCCTCCTGCATGGCGCGGGCGAGCGCCAGAGTGATGGCTTCCACCAGCGTCACCTCAGCCATGACCGCTCCGGCGCATGGTGGGCCTCGTTGATGTACGCGCAGCTGCGCGACCGGCGAGGAGATACCTCCCCCTGAAAGGGGGAGGACGGGGGCGGCTTTGGACGCGCAATGCGGTCAGCGCGACCGCGAGTGGACCCCCACCCGGCTCGCCCCGACACATCGGGGCTCGCCGACCTCCCCCTTTCAGGAGGAGGTATGGAGCGCACGCCGCCCTCATGATTTTCTTTCTTCGGACTTCTGCCTGAGCTCCTCGCGCTGACCGGCATAGACCTGCGGTAGCTCGGCATAGAGATGATCGAACATGGTCTCGGGGGCGCGCGGGCCTATCGCAAGGTAGCGCTCGACCGCCGCTTCGACCCGCTGCTGGCAGTCGGATACGAGCGCCTCCTCGTCCGCCTTGCCCCAAAGCTTCTGGCTCACGAGGTAGGAGCGCAGCCGCGCGATCGGCTCCTCCTTCCATCGCGCCTGCACTTCTTCCGCCGAACGATAACGTCCCGCATCATCCGCAGTGGTGTGATCGCTGAGCCGGTAGGTCAGTGCCTCGATCAAGCGAGGCCCCCTGCCGGCGCGCGCATCGGCGATGGCCTCGGACATCGCGGCATGAACCGCGATCACGTCGTTGCCGTCGACTTGCTCGCCGGCAAACCCGGCGGCGATGGCTTTCTGCGCCAGCGTCTCGGACGCCGTCTGCAGCTTGAGGGGGACCGAGATGGCCCATTGATTATTATTGGCGACGAATATGACGGGGAGCTTCCAGACACCGGCGAAATTCATCGCTTCCCAGACGTCGCCCTTGGACGTTGCGCCGTCGCCGAACAGGCAAACCGCAACCCGCGGCTCTTTTCGCAGCCGAAATGCATGGGCCACCCCTGCTGCATGCGGGGCCTGCGATCCGACCGGGATGCAGTACGGGAGATCATGCGGCGGTCCGGACGAGCGGTTGCCGCGCTCGTCGCCGCCCCAGAACAACAGGATTTCCTCCATTTTCATGCCGCGCCAGAGCAGCGCACCGTTGTCGCGATAGGACGGAACGATGACGTCCTCCTCGCGCATCGCGCTGGCGACCCCGACCGCGACCGCCTCCTGTCCGAGCGAAACGGCATAAGTACCGAGCCGGCCCGTGCGCTGCAGCGACACCGCCTTGAGATCGAAGGTGCGGGTCAGCACCATCCCGCGGTAAAGCGAGCGCAGCATGTCGGCATGTGCTGCGAATGCCGGCAGCGGCCGCAGTACTTTTCCATCCGGGGCGAGATAAGCGCGGCGGCGCACCTCGAAGCGCGCGATGACGGGCAGCTCCTGATCGGCTGTCGGTTCTTCGGTCACAGCCGCATTGTACATCATGTTGCAGGGCGAGTTAGCCGTGCAGGCCGGCTACAGCCGGCTTGTGCGGCGTAACCCACCGCAACATGGGCGGACATGTGCGATCCGACCGGGGCTTTTCGCGAGCGCACCAGCTAAAGCCGCCTCGCTCGCCAATCCGCCCCGCATAGCCATGGGCCAGCGAGGCGCGCATGTGCATCAATGGAAAAAATACAGCCACAGCGCGCCAAAGGCGATGACTATACCGGCCACGCTTACAGCCAGCACATACCTGACATTATGACCTGTCACACCCTCGCGGGCTTCCGTTGCACTTTTTACAATCCGTTGATCGCGCCCGACCATTGCAGTCTCCTCGTTATTTGAATATGCGATCGATCCGACCGGCCATGATGAAATCGTTCTCGTGCAGCCCTTTGATCTTCTTGGTGCGTAAAGAGACAGTCGCATAGCCCCACCCGAAATGGACATCGGGATGGTGGCCTTGCTCCTCCGCGAGCTCGCCTACTCGCTGCACGAAGGTGAGCGCCTCGCGAAAGTCGTGAAATCTGAAGCTTCTCTCGATCCGGTGCGCGTCGTCGCGCAGCTCCCAATCGGGCACCTGAGCGTGGAGCTGCTCGGCCTTCTCCTGCGTCAACGGCGGAATGCCGCCGCGGCATGGGGTGCACGTCTTATCCGCAAGGTCTTCCATGACGGCTGTGCCCTGCAATCCGAGATACAAGCGATCTCCCATCCGCAACCTCTTGAGCCCGACGTAAGTTCCATCGCATCCCGCGGAACCGCGGGTGCGGCACGGCGTTGACTCAAATCGGCCTATTCGAGAACAGGAGAGAGGGACCCGTGCAGGCAATTGATGTTCAGGACTACGCACGCCGGTTGCTCGACGCACATGGTTTCAAGGCGATCGCCGAAGCCGCGCAGAAAGCCTCGGCCTATGAGGCCCAGGGTGAGGACCAGCAGGCGCAGATGTGGCGGCGCATTGAAGCGGCCTTGATCGAGATGCGTGGGCCGCGCGAAAGCTGACACCAGCGCTGACGAAGACGCCAACCAGGTTTGATCGTCTTGGTTTGATCGTCTTGCGCCGGTATCCGCGACGCAGGCGTTTGCAGGGAGAATTTCAAACCCGCTCCTGCACACCTCGAGGCTTGGCCGGAGGGCAAATGCCGCGCCGGCGGTTGGCTATGATACCGTTGCCTGATATCTGCTGATTGTCGGGCATGGAGATCGCGATGCCGGAGAGCAGGAATTACACCGGCGGCTGCCACTGCGGGGAGGTCCGCTTCGAGGTCACCGCCGACCTCGGCAGCGTCGTCTCCTGCAACTGCTCGATCTGTCAGAAGCGCGGCGCGCTGTGGGTTTTCGTCCCGGCGGAAAAGTTTGCGCTGCGTGCCGGCCTGGAGGACCTGAAAGACTATCAGTTCGGCAAGAAGAGCATCCACCATGAGTTCTGCCCGCAATGCGGGGTCGGCGCATTCTCGCGCGGGCGCACGCCGCAAGGTGCGGAGACGGTCGCGGTCAACGTGCGCTGCCTGGACGACGTGGATATTGCCTCGCTCAAGCTGGTGCCCTTCGACGGCCGCAGCCTGTGACCGCAGCCGCGGGGCGGGTCAGGCGGTAAAGTCGGATCGGTTGGCTTTACCGGCGTAACCCGCCGAGCCGAGGTGAGCTGCGGCGGCGATTTCCACACGCCAAAGCCCGGCCAATGATGTCGAAGAAATTCATTCACACCGGCGAGCGGTCGATCCCGTCGGTGAACTCGTCGCTGCAGTAGCTGCCGCCCTGATACCAGTCGCCGATGGGATCCGGTGAAAGCTTCGCCTGCGCCGCCATGGCCTTCTCCCGGTAGTCCTCGGCCTTGCCCTGCGGCCGATACCCGAGGCGGAAGGCCGCGCTGTTGTCCCACCAGCCGCGCGCGTTGTCCGATATCCCGTAGAATATCTCATGGCGAATATCGGGGTGCTCGAGGCCGATGCGAATGAGCTGCACCAGGTCCTGCGGCGCGACCCAGATCGAGAGCCGGCGCGCATCGATCGGCGCATCGCCGAAATTGCCGATACGGATGCAGGCGACGCGCAGCCCGTGCTTGAACGCGTACAGCGCGGCAATCGCTTCGCCGAACGCCTTGCTCGCCCCGTATCGGGAATCCGGCCGCACCGCTGCCTCGACGCCGATTCGCCGGTGGCGCGGGTAGAACCCGACGGCGTGGTTGGATGAGGCAAACACCACGCGCGCGACGCCCTGCCGGCGCGCAGCCTCGAACAGGTTGTAGCAGCCGATGATGTTGGCGTTGAGAACGGTGTCCCATGGTCGTTCGACCGAGGCTCCCCCGAGATGAACAATGCCTTCGACGCCGGCAGCCGCCCTTTCCACTTCTGCCAGATTCCCCAGCTCCGCCGGCACAAATACTTCGTCCTCCGAGAGGTCGGCGGGCGGAGCGAGATCGCTGAGGCGGATCTGGGGATAAACGCCCTTGAGCAATCGCCGCAGCCGCGTGCCTATTCCGCCTGATGCGCCGGTGATCAGAACAGCCTTCACAACGAGTATCCCCCGTCGACGACCAGTGTTTGCGCCGTAACCATGGTCGCGTCGGCGCACAGAAACACAATCGCCGCGGCGATGTCCGCGGGAGTGCAGGCGCGCTTGAGCAGCGTCCGCTCGATCGAGGCCTGCTTGCGCGCGGCAGGCCACGCCCGCGTCCAATCGGTGTCGACGAACCCGGGAGCCACCGCATTGGCCCGGGCTTGCGGCGCAAGCGCGCGGGCAAGATTCTTGGTGAGATTGATCAGACCGGCCTTGCTCGCCCCATAAGCCATGCTCGATCCGGGCATGTTACGCCCGGCAACCGAGGCGGTGTTGCAGACCGCTCCGCGGGCGGCGCGCAGCGCGTTGGCCGCAGCGCGCGTGCATCGGAACGGCCCCAGCAGATTGGTCATCAGGACTGTTTGCCAGAAGGCCTCGTCCAGCCGATCAAGCTCGCCGGGGGCGATCGGCTCGACTGTTGCCGGGGTCCCGGCATTGTTGACGAGGAAATCGAGCCGGCCGAGCGCCTCGATGGCGTGGGCCACCATCCTCTCCGCAGCTTCGGGCTTCGATACGTCGCCCGGAGCAGGCAGTACGGCATGACCCTGCGCGCACAGCCTGTCCGCTGCGGCGGGTCCGCGAATATCGTCAGGCAGATGATTCAGGGCAACGCGCGCGCCGCGCTTGGCGAACAGCTCAACCGTCGCAAGCCCGATGCCGGAAGCCCCGCCGGTGACCAGGACGGTCTTGCCGTGGAGGCTCTCCACGGATGGCGGTCTACCGCCGCTCGCTGAAAAGCACGCCGCCTTTGGCCTTCGACGTCGGCTCGGATTCGACGATCTCCACTGTCACGGCGTCGAGGGGGACGGAGAAATTCTTGACCACCGCATCGGTGACATCCTTGATCAGACCGCGCTTCTGCTCGAGCGTGCGGCCCTTGACGGCATGAATGTAGACCTCAGGCATTGCGGCTTCTCCTGTTGTGGGATTGGGAAGTGTGGCTTTGACGGAGCAGATCGCAATTCACGGCAGGCAAGGGCACTCTGTCAAGCTTGGAGCGCTATTAGCCTTTGGCTCGACGGCCGTGCTGCCGTGGCCGGACCACGTCCACGTTCGTCATTCCGGCCGAGCGAGCGCGATAGCCCGTGGCAAGCTCAACGTGACCGGCGATTACCAAACGCGCGCGAAACCGCCTGCGCTACTGCTGTAGCTGTAGCTGTAGCTGTAGCCGTAGCTGGGAGCGCGATAGCTCGACCGTGAGTGTTCGCTTCGCTCACGGTGTTGGGCGTAATTGCTGTGCGTCCGCGCCTTCCTGGCAGGGGCAGGTGCAGCGGCAGGAGCAGGAGCAGCGGCAGGTGCAGAGGCAGAAGGACGCGGCGGCACCGCTTCTGCCCGCAGCGGCGCTTCAACAGCCGCTGTCGCAGCAGGCGCCGGCGCCCGAGTGGGGGAGACGTCCGCATTGCCCGCGCCAGCAGCCGGCAACGCCGGCGCCGGTTGTGCGGCGAGCAAGGCTGATACGTCGCGATGCCCGATTGCGACCGCGGCAATAGCGGGCCGCTCATTGACCGCCGGAATCGAGCGCAGGCGATGCATTTTGGTGGGGATGCAATCCACGCCGGAATCGGCGGTGATCGCGCCGCCACAGGGTCTGCTTACAGTTGGGGCTGCGGCTTCTTTTGCAGAGCGCGCGGGCAGGCGTGTAACGATCGGTGCAGCGGTGTCGAGCGGCTGCGCGGGAGCGAGCGCCATCGCCTTCATGGGATCGTCCGGCTCGCTGACGAATACTGAGAAATTGCTGATGGCGGCAATCAACCCGACCCCTACAAACGCGATCGCGAAGCCGAGCTTTCGCAGCATCGCCGGGGCATTGCCCATATAGCCGAACTCAGGATGCAACTCGCGCGCAAGGGGCACAGGCAACTCCTCTGTACCCCCCCGTCCCTCGGGTAATATAGCGAAAAACATCAACAATAAAAGACGCTTGTTTGCGCCGGCCTGCCTTTTTGCAGCGGCTGCCGCCGAGATCGAGAGCTTCGGTTAACTGGTATTGGTGTCGTTTGCAGCGCGCGTTTTCTTCTCGGCCGGGCGCGCTACCGAGCTACCCGCCGGCAGGTTTTGGGATTGGCCTCGTCATGGCGCGAAAGCGAGGCCCGGTTTAGGTCAGGACTGCTGCTTCACTATGCTCCCACGAAGACTACTATGGCCGTCCGGGGAAGGGGAGAACCATCGCGGAGGCGTCATGGAGCTCCGGACGGCGAGCCCCCGAAAAGAAGTCCACGTCAGGCCGAAAAACCATTGCGCTCAGTGCGGCGAGATCATTTTTCTACCGGAATGGTCCGAGTACCTGGACCGACTTCGCGTGCGCCATTTGTGGGAATGCGAGGCCTGCGGCTACAGGTTTGAGACGCTGGTCACTTTCGCCGATAACCCATAGGACGCTTTCGGGGGGCGAATCCGTCACATCGTGCTGACAGAGGGGCGACGCATGCGTCGCCCCTCTGCGCGCGGCAGCGTTCAACGCGCAGGGGCCTGCACAATTCTCAATTTCGGAGGGGCGACCTACCGGGACGCCCCTCCTGCGCAGAGGATGCCGTTACGCGGAAAGCGAAGGCTCGCGCGCCTGGCTCGCGGGCGCCTCGGTTGTCTGCTCCTGACCGGCTGGCCGGGCGCTCGCGGGCAGTTGCAGCACCGTGGCACGCTGCCCTTCACACAAACGCGTGAGCAGCACGACCTGGCCGTCCGGGAATTCCAGCGCGTCGTGATGGGTGACCGCGTTGTCCATATTGATCTGTCGAAAGCGCGCAAGCCGCTGCCCGATCTTCTTGTTGGGCAGAATGCCGATGCCGAAGGAAGGCTCGCATTCGACGTTGGCTTCAAACGCGATTTCGGTGCCGGGCATGAGGCAAACCGCCACATTGGGGTCGCCGACGGCGGCAAAACCGCGGGTGATGGAATTGTTGAATTTGGTCACCACCAACTTGTCCTCGATCCTGGCGGGCCTGGTTGCGACATGATGCAGACTGTAATCACACATCGACGGAGCTCCTTTCGTGTGAAAGTCGAGATAGTCGTCCGTCCTTAGTCGATTGTCCGAATTGCGAGTCGCCTATCGGACATTCCAGCTCTCCGCGTTGGTGCGGTTCTATCGAGAGCCGTCTCTCTTGGTACCGGGCCTTGTCGAAGCTCGATCGAGATCAGCCCTCATTGAGCCGCTAAGGAACTGAGCGAAGAACGCCGCAGGCAAAGAACCGGTTCCGTGAAAGCGACGGCACCGGACGAGAACCCGGGCTTACCGTCGCTTGCGTGGCAACACGCCAGTGCGTGTAGGGGCGGGTTTTAAACCCGCCCCTACAGACGGGAGGCCCGCGCATGACGGTGATCACTGCAATTTCAACGCGGAAAATGCTTTAATCGGCGTATAGCTCGCACTTTCGTCCACGGAGAAGCTCATGAACGTCCACAGCAAACTGACATCCGACATCGAAGGACTTGCGCGCCAGGTCGACCCGCTTTCGCGACGCGGGTTCTTCCTCACCTCGTCGGCGGCTCTGGCCGCCGGGTATACCCTTGCCGCGGGACCGGTGCGCGCAGATGCCATCCACACCGACATAAGCGGCCTCACCGCGGGCGATGCCAAGATCAAGGTCGCCGGCGGCGACATGCCGGCCTATTACGCGCGTCCCGCCAGCGGCCAGAATCCGCCGGTCATCCTGGTCGCAATGGAGATCTTCGGCCTGCATGAGTACATCAAGGACGTGACCCGGCGGCTGGCCAAGCTGGGCGCATTCGCGGTCGCGCCCGATTACTATTTCAGGACGGGCCAGGATCTCACCAAGATCACCGAGATGCCGAAGCTGATGCCGATCGTGAATGCCAAGCCCGACGCCGAGCTGTTTTCGGACCTCGATGCCACGGTGGCATGGGCGAAGTCGCAAGGCGGCAACACCGGCCGGCTGGGGATAATGGGTTTCTGCCGCGGCGGCCGCACCGTGTGGGAATATGCCGCGCACAACAAGGACCTCAAGGCAGCGGTGGCGTTCTACGGTCCCCCCGCCGATCCCGAGTCGCAAAAGGCGCTGTGGCCGAAGAGCCCGATCGAGCGGGCGCCGGAGATCAATGCTCCGGTGCTCGGGCTCTATGGCGAAGCCGACCAGGGCATTCCTCTCTCGCAAGTGGAAACGTTGAAGAACGCGCTAAAAGGCGCCGGGAAGACTTTCGAGATCATAACCTACCCCGGAGCGCCCCACGGCTTCCACGCCGATTACCGCGCAAGCTATCGTAAGGAAGCCGCGGAGGACGCCTGGAGCCATATGGTTGCGTGGTTCAAGAAATACGGCGTGCTCGCGTGATCCCGGCGGCGAGGCGGCGCCTCTGCGGCTCGTGCACAGATCCCTGGTGACGCGTCGATAGGGGCTCGAAATGAAATTCATGCCCCGATAGCCGGACCGGCTTCAAGTTAAGTCAAAGGAAACAAACGATCGCATGCCAAATCGAGTCTTCCTCGTCGCTGGCATGTGTAGGGGCGGGTTTCAAACCCGCCCCTCCGCCGGCTAGGGTATTCCTGCGCGCACGAGTCATGACCAAGCTCAACCGCACACCTGTGGACCTGCTGGAGCATGAATTTGCGCAGGAGAGAGCGTCCGCGCTCGGCCGGCTCGGACGCGCGTTCGAAGCGGCCCTTGCGGCGCTCACAGAGCTCGATGCGCGCATGGCCGGCGCAGAGGTTTCGCCGGCATCACGCGAGTTGCGGGCAGCCCTGGTGCAGGAGGCGAGCACTGCCCTGTGGCATTTCATCGTGCAGCGGGAAGCATGCGGATTGCGGGACATGCGGTATGTGCTGCGTGAATACCGAGTGCCGTCGGAGGTGTCCTCCAGGATGGGGATGACTGTCTCGGTGCTGGGCCAGCCCGAACGACCGGGTTGAGCGAGAGCCGGCGGTCAGCCCGATAAAATCTTCAGCCCTATAAAATCTATTGACGAATCAGCCAGCCGGTGCGCAAGAGGAACGGCTTCTCCTGTTCGACGTTTCTGTCCGCTGGCGTTCACCGTCTACGTCCATCCTCCCTGCGTGGTCGACGGGGCGGCGCCCCGCGCCGCCCTTTTTCGCGATGCCGCTCCGGGGAAGTCGCCTGCGACGCTTTCCGCCCGGGGCGCCCCCTCGGGGACACTCGTCGCGACGGGATTTTTCCGATAGATCAGAGAACCGGAAGGCGCAGAGCGCCCAAAGGAGAATACCATGGAGATGAGCGTCGGCGTGCTCGATCATTACAATGTCTCGACCCGCAAGCTGGGCGACACCATTCGCTTCTATGAGGAGGTGCTGGGACTGAAGAACGGGCCTCGACCGGCTTTCAACTTTCCCGGCGCGTGGCTCTACAGCGAAGGCCGCCCGGTGCTGCACCTCAACGACATCTCCCCCACCGACAAGCAGCAGCCGCCCGATTCCGGCGTCATCGATCATGTGGCCTTCGGCAGCCGCGGCTTTGAGGCGATCAAGCAGCGGCTCGCGAGCAAGGACATCCCCTTCCGGGTCAATCAGGTCCCGAACAGCACGCGCTGGCAGATTTTCCTCACCGATCCGAACAACGTGGTCATCGAGCTCAATTTCGACGTCGCGACCGAGCAGCGGAAATCCGCCTGATTCAGCGCGCGCGGGCTTTTGCTACCCGCTCGGCGATGAAGCGCGGCAGCGCAAACGCTGCCGCGTGCACTTCCGGCGTCCAATACCTGGTCGGGAAGCTGCCGGCCTTCTTGTAGCGATCGGCGATGGTGGCGACCGGCAGCGTGCGCAGTTTCGGATCGTCCGATGCCCAGCCCATGGCCATGTGACCGCCTACATAGGTCGGAATGGCCGCCACATAGCAGTAGCCGTCCGCAAAAAGCCTGCGAAATTTGCGAATCCCCGAGACGAGCTCGTTCGCCTGCAGGATGGGCACTCCATTCTGCGTGACCATGATGCCGCCCTTGGTCAGGCAGCGCCTGCACCCCCGGTAGAAGCGCTCGCTGAACAGGACCTTGCCCGGACCCTGCGGGTCGGTCGAATCGACGATGATGACGTCGAAGCGCCGTTCGGTGCTGCGGACGTAGTTCATCCCGTCCTCGATGATCAGCTCGAAACGGGGATTGGTCAGCACCGGCCGGGTGAACTCCGGAAAATGCTCCTTGGAGAACTCGACCACCGAGGCGTCGATCTCGACCTGGGTCGCTCGCCGCACCGAGGCATGCTTGAGCACCTCCTCGGCGATGCCGCAATCGCCGCCGCCGATGATCAGCACCTCGCGTGCCCTGCCGTGGGCGAGGATGGGCACGTGGGTCATCATCTCGTGGTAGATGAACTCGTCCTTGCTGGTGACCTGAGTGGCGCCGTCGAGCATCAGCACCTTGCCGAAGAACCTGTGCTCGAAAAGCACGAGATGCTGGTGCTCGGTCTGCGTCTCGTACAGCACGCGATCGACCGCGAAGCTCATGCGGAAGCCGAGATCGTCGAACAGCGTCTCGGGGATCCAGCGCTTGTCGCTCATCGTGGAGTCCCGCAGGACTGGCGAGGAAGGACAGAGGACGGATCCACCAATGCTGCGTCCTCTGCCGTCCGTCAGCCGTTTGCGGCTCAGCCGTCCTGCCCGCGCAGGATCTCGTTGACCTCGATGCGAGCGGCCGCGAACGCCTCCCGCAGAACCGGGATGCAGGCGTCCGGATCGGCGGTACCGCACATGAACAGGTCCATGGCGGCATAGCCGACCTCCGGCCAGGTGTGAATCGAGATGTGACTTTCGGCGAGCACCGCCACCCCCGACACTCCGTTCGGCTGGAAGTGATGCACATGGATATGCAGCAGCGTCGCTCGGGCTGCATCCACGCAGCGGCGCAGCGTGCGCTCCACAAGGTCGATGTCGTTCAGCCCCTTGGCGCCGTGCAGATCGACGATCAGGTGCACGCCGGCGCAGCGCACGCCGCGGCGCAGAGCAAAATGGTCGTCACGCTCGCTGGCCGGGGCGACGACCGGAGCGGACGCAGGAACGGGCACAGGCTTTGCTCGGGCAGCGCCTGAGTTGCGCAGGCTCTTTTCCGATCGCAAGAGGGCGTTCTGGCGCATCGCCGTCCTCCCCAACCGAGTGATCCAACCGGAGTGCGACCAAGCGGCGTCCCGGTAAGCGAACGCCGCCCGATCTACCCAAATACGGACAGATCACAGCGGCTTGTCCCCACATAAGGCCCACGTGCGGGGAGTCAAGAAGATTCTGCATCGGAGATGTTGAAACATCGAGGATGTTGAAAACGCTCAGCCCTTGTCGCCACCCTGCGCTGACCGCCAGACATTTCCTCGCAAACTTAATCAGCACCGTCGCGTCAGAGAGGCTTCAGTGCCGCCAACCAATGCGCGATCGAGCGTGGAAAAAAGCATTGCGGCCGCTGGCGCAGCCAAAGCAGGGCGAAAAAGATTTATGCGACCGAGCAGCAGGTAGCGCCAAAAATACTGGTTTTCATGGCTTGGGCCTCCCGCAACCTTCAGGCGAGGCACGCTGCCATCACTGGTCGGCGAGCGCGGTCCAGTTCTTCGCCAGGTGCTCCGCGCCGCGCAGCGAGAGCGCGAGGATGGTGTAGGTCGGGTTCGATGCGCCCGCGGTCGGAAACAGCCCCGAGCCGGCCACATAAAGGTTCGCGAGCTCATGCGTCTGGCCGTAGCTGTCGGTCACCGAATTCCCTGCCTCGGCGCCCATTATGGTGCCGCCCATGAGGTGAATGGTCGGCATATTGCCGCGCCCGGACCAGGCCTCCTTGGCGTCGGTCGCCTTGGCGATTTTCAGACCCTCCTCGAAATTGGCATTCCACAGCGCCACCGCATCCTGATCGAAGCTGTGCACGATCTTGGCGAGCGGCATGCCGAGCTCGTCCTTGTCGGCGACAAGCTCGATGCGATTCTCGATGTTGGGCAGCGCCTCGCCGAAGGCGTTGAGCCGGGTGAGCCCGCGCGCGGCGCGCCGCATGAAGGCGGCGAGGTCGGGCCCGAACAGGTCGAGCCGCGCATTGGCGATGCCGGCGAGGTCGCTGGTCTTGAGCGCGTTGCCCGCGGTGATGAAGGTGCTGCCGAAGGCGTCCTTGTGACTCCGCTTGTCGTAGCGGTCGTAGGACATGAACTGGACGCCGGTCGTGCCGAGATAGTTCTGGATGTCGTCGTCGAACAGCGCCCAGGTGCCCGAGGCAAAATGCGCCATCAGGTATTTGCCGACGAGCCCGCTCCCGTTCGCCAGCCCGTTGGCGTGCCTCCCGGTCGCGGAGTTGAGCATGATGCGCGGATTCTGCGCCCCCCAGGCGGCAAGCACGACCACGCTCGCCTCCTGCACCTGACGCTCCTTCTTGTCGTCGAAATATTCAACGCCCGTCACCTTGCTCCCCTGCAGATTGGTGAGGACGCGCGTGACGGTCGAGCGCGCGCGGACCTCGGCCCCGGCTTTGCGCGCGTCGCCGAGATAGGTCGCCTGCGGGTTCGCCAGTGCGCCGATCGGGCATCCGACATGGCACCAGCCGTCGTAGATGCAGGCGGGACGTCCCTTGTAATCGGTCGAATTCATTCCGACCGCGGCCCGCACCAGCCGGATGCCGGCCGCCTCGAAGCCTTTGCGCCAGACCTCGCCGTTGCGGAAAGTCTGCATCGGCGGCATGGGATAGGGCTCGCCCGCGGGCCGCCAGATCTCCTCCGCCTTGGCGTCCCCGGAGACCCCGACATCGCGCGCCACCTTGTCGTAGTAGGGGGCGACGTCGGAATAGGCGATCGGCCAGTCCAGGGCGCGGCCGTGCTCGCTCCTGACCTTAAAGTCGTTGGGCAGGAGCCGCGGGAAATTGGCGAAATAGTGCAGCCCGGCCCCGCCCACGCCCCAGCCGGCATTGTAGCCATAGCCGTACGGATTTTTACCTTCGAGCAGGAATGGCGCGCCTGCGGGCTTGATCCGCCGGCCCCAGATGTCGGAGCTGATGAGATCCGTGAGCTGCCAGTCCGGCCCCTGCTCGAGCAGCACCACCTTCTTGCCCGCCTGCGCCAGCACGGCGGCAAAAACCGATCCGGAAGCGCCCGCGCCGACGATGACGGCGTCTACTTTCTCGTTCGCCATGTCACCACCTCGTCGCCGGCGCGATGTGCGCCATGTAGGGGATGCCGAGACCGGCATAGCCGTCCATGGTCCCGTACACGACATCGACCGCATCGCTGCGCAGCACGAGATAGACGAAGGGTCCGGGCGGGCCCTTCCAGCCCTCGAGCTTGCCCTGGCGCATGTTGCCCACGAGGCTGCGCTGCTCCGCCTCGCTCAGCTGCGCGAAGGCGCGCCCGCCCTCGAGCCGCTCGCTCGCGCCATTCACGGCGGCAAGCGCGCCGCGATAGAAATTGGCGTAAGGCGGACGCACGTTGAGAATACGCGCCTCGAGCAGCGCCTCCTCGGCGGGAATGGAGATTTGCTGGTCGACGAAATGCGAGATTCCGGCCTGCCGGGCACCGGGGACGAGCGTCTCGCCGACGGCGTCGAGGGTCTCGGCCTGCGCGGCGCTGAGCGTGCGCAGCGGCACGCCCTGCGCGCGCGCATCGCGGGGCGTGAGCAGCACCTCGGCGCCATCCACCGAGAACGCAAGCGCGCCCATGGCCGCGCCTTTCAACAGGGCGCGCCGTTTAATCTCATGCATGGCTTTCCTCCCCGGTGCTGCATGCGCCCGCCCTGCAGCGGATGACGCCACGCTCATCCGCCCGGCAAAATTGAACGCCGGTTCGGGCGTCGAATCAAGGAGGGCCGGATACCTCCCCCTGCAAGGCCCCTGCAAGGGGAGGTATCAGACGGGTTTGTCGGGTAGGGCGAGGCGGATGTGGAGCTCGCGCAGCTGGCGCGGCGAGACCTCGGAGGGAGCGCCCATCAGCAAGTCCTGAGCGCGCTGGTTCATGGGGAACAGCACCACCTCGCGCAGGTTCTCCTCCCCGCACAACAGCATCACGATGCGGTCGATGCCGGGCGCGATCCCGCCATGGGGCGGCGCCCCGAGTGAAAGCGCGCGCAGCATGCCGCCGAATTTCTGCTCGAGCGCGTGCTCGTCATAGCCCGCGATGGCAAACGCCTTCTTCATCACCTCCGGGCGGTGATTGCGGATCGCGCCCGAGGACAGCTCCACGCCATTGCACACGATGTCGTACTGGATCGCTCGCAGCGCGAGGATTTTGTCGCGATCGGCGGGGTCAAGCGCGAGAAATTCCTCGATACTCATGTTCGGCATGGAAAAAGGGTTGTGCGAGAAGTCGATCCTCTTTTCCTCCTCGTTCCACTCGTACATGGGGAAATCGACGATCCAGCAGAGCTCGAAGCGATCCTTGGCGATGAGCCCGAGCTCCTCGGCGATCCTCGCGCGCGCCACGCCGGCGAATCTCAGAAAATCCTTGCGCCGCCCCGCGATAAAGAAGACGGCATCGCCGCGTCCCAGCTTCAACAGCTGCCGGATGCGTTCCGTGCGCTCCGGACCGATATTGTTGGCCACGGTGCCGCGGCCGGCGACGGGCTCGGCACCCGCGGCCGTCCCGGATCGCGCCAGGGCGCGATCCGGGCTACTGCTCTCCTCGCCGCTCGCCCCATAGATGATGAAGGCGAGACCCCTTTGGCCCTCGCTCCTCGCCCATTCATTCATGCGGTCGCAGAATGCGCGGTTTCCCCCTCCCCGCCCCGGGATCGCCCAGACCTCGACGGCGCCATCGCCTGCAATCATGTTGGCGAACACCTTGAAGCCGGAGCCGCGGAACACGTCGGTGACGTTGGCCATCCTGATCGGATTGCGCAGGTCCGGCTTGTCGGTACCGAACTCCTGCAGCGCCTCCGCGTAGGGGATGAGCGGGAATTTCGACGTCACCGGCTTGCCGCCTGCGAACTCCTCGAACACCCCGCGCATCACCGGCTCGACCGCACCGAAAACGTCCTCCTGGGTGACGAAGCTCATTTCCAGGTCGAGCTGATAGAACTCCCCCGGCGAGCGGTCGGCGCGCGCGTCCTCGTCGCGAAAGCACGGCGCGATCTGAAAATAGCGGTCGAAGCCCGACATCATCACCAGCTGCTTGAACTGCTGCGGCGCCTGCGGCAGCGCGTAGAACCTGCCGGGATGAAGCCGCGAGGGCACCAGAAAGTCGCGCGCGCCCTCGGGCGAGGACGCGGTCAGGATCGGCGTCTGAAACTCGAAGAAGCCCTGCTCCTTCATGCGCCGGCGGATCGAATCGATGACGGCACCACGCATCATGATATTGCGGTGGAGGCGCTCCCCGCGCAGGTCGAGGAACCGATATTTCAGGCGAAGGTCCTCGGGATAATCATGCTCGCCGAAGACCTGAATGGGCAGCTCCCCGGCGGGGCCCAGCACCTCGATCTCGCCGACATAGACCTCGACCGCGCCGGTCGGCAGCTCGGGATTGTCCGTCCCCGCGGGGCGCTTTCGAACCTTGCCGTCGACGCGCACGACCCATTCCGAATGCAGCTTCTCCGCCTGCCTGAAGGCCACCGAGTCCGGGTCGACCACCAGCTGGGTGATGCCGTAGTGGTCGCGCAGATCGACAAAAAGGAGTCCGCCGTGATCGCGGATGCGATGGCACCAGCCGGAAAGGCGCACGTTCTTTCCGATCTCGGTTTCCCGCAGCTCGCCGCAGGTATGGGAGCGATATCGGTGCATGATTCCTTCGCCGTCATCGCCGGGCCGGGCATGACGGCCGACTTGACCGGGGCGAAGGGACATGCGGGGCGGCGCTTGTCAAGGACGGGGGGTCGCTTGTAGGGCGGATCAGATTGGCCGAGCGACGCGAGGCGTAATCCGCCGCCGAGCCGCACGGACGGACGGCGGGTTACGCGGCCAAGTCGCCTAGGCGACTTGGCCGCTAACCCGCCCTACAGCAGAGAATCAAATCATATGAATTCCGCGAACGACACGAGGCAGGCGGCGGCGCGGCGGATGACCACGGCCGAGGCGGTCGTCGAGGCGCTGATCCTCCACGGCATCACGACGGCATACGCGCTCCCGGGGGTGCACAACGATCATCTTTTTGATGCGCTGTTCAAGGCCGCCGACCGGATTCGCACGGTCCATACGCGGCACGAGCAGGGTGCCGCGTACATGGCGCTGGGCGCGGCGCTAGCCACCGGCAAGCCACAGACCTATGCGGTCGTGCCGGGGCCGGGCTTGCTCAACTCGTCGGCCGCGCTGCTCACCGCGTATGGGATGAACGCGCCAGTGCTGGCGCTGGTCGGGCAGATTCCCCAGGCCACGATCGGGCGAGGGCTCGGCTATCTGCACGAGATCCGCGATCAGGCCGGCATCATCTCCCGCCTGGTCGATTTCTCCGCGCGCATTCGCGCACCCAACGAGGCGACAACGCTGGTGCCGGAAGCATTCCGCGCCATGGCGAGCGGGCGACCCGGCCCGGCTGCGCTCGAATGCGCCATGGACGTGTGGGGCCGCAGCGCGCCGATGACGACGGTGGGCTCTCCCCTCCCCGTACCGACGCCGCCGGTCGACGACCAAGCCGCCGATGATGCAGCGCGGCGGCTTGCTGCCGCGAAGCGGCCCCTGATCGTGGTCGGCGGCGGCGCCCAGGACGCAGCCGCGGAGGTGGCCGAGCTCTCCGACATCCTCCAGGCGCCGGTGCTCGCCTATCGGCGCGGGCGCGGCGTGGTCGACAGCCGCAATCCTTTGAGCGTGACGCTGCCGCTCGGGCGCGAGCTGTGGGGCGAGGCCGACGTAGTGCTCGCGGTCGGCACGCGGCTCTTCACCGGCTTCACCCAATGGGGGATCGATCGCGAGCTCGCGATCATCCGCATCGACTCCGATCCCGAGGAGCCGGAGCGTTTTGCACGACCCGCCCTGGCTCTCACCGGCGATGCAAGGCCGATAATGCGCCGCCTCGTCAACGCGCTCGGCGATCGCCGTCGTCCGTCGCGCCGCGAGGAGATGGAGGAGCGGCAGGCCGCGATGCGCGACCGGCTTTCCAAGCTCGAGCCGCAGGCCGGGTATCTCGCCGCCATTCGCGCGGAGCTGCCCGAGGAGGGAATCTTTGTCGATGAGGTGACGCAGATCGGCTTTGCATCGCGGCTGCTGTTTCCCGTGTACAGGCCGCGGACTTTTCTGTCGCCCGGTTATCAGGACAATCTCGGCTGGGGATTTGCGACCGCGCTCGGCGCCCAGGATGCGCGCGGCGACGTGCCGGTGGTTTCCATCTCCGGGGACGGCGGCTTTCTCTTCACGTCGAACGAGCTCGCCACCGCGATGCGCCATCGCATTGCCCTCACCGTGGTCGTGTTCAACGACGGCGCGTTCGGCAACGTGCGGCGCATCCAGGAGGAGATGTACGGCAACCGGCTGATCGCGAACGATCTTACCAATCCGGATTTGGTGAAATATGCGCAGAGCTTCGGCGCCGAGGCCGAGCGCGCCCGCAATCCGCAGGAGCTGCGCGTTGCACTAAATCGTGCATTCAAGCGGCGCGGCGTGCCGACGTTGATCGAGGTGCCGGTCGGCCCGATGCCCTCGCCCTGGGAATTCATCCAGATGCCGCCGGTGCGGGGGGTGTGACGAGCTACTGCTCCCGTTCCCAGGGGCGCCGTCGCGCTCCGTGGCGAACATAGTGAATTACCACCTCGTCCTGCCCAATTTCGTAGACGATCAAATAATTGCCTACGGGAAATCGCCGAAATCCAGAGTTCCGCGTGCCTCGCCCAAGTACGGCGTTTCGCCAATTTGCCTTACCACCTGCTCGATACGACCGACGAGGCGCGCCGCAGCTTGTCGATTATCTCTTGCTATGTACGCAAAAATCTCATCGAGATCGGCGAGGGCACCGCGTTCATAGCGAACCTTCATGCACTACGATACCGGCTGAACAATTCTTCTACTTCCTCATCGCTCGCCAAATCTCGCCGTGCGGCACGTTCCTCGATGATCCTCCATTCCTCATCGGTTATATCGTCGGCACCTCGCCACCGCTCGACCTCTCGTGCGAAGCGGGCAACCTTCTCCTGCTCCTGCTGCGGCCAGGTCAGCACCCGATCCAGGATCTCCTTCACCTGCTCTTTTGTCATGGATCGCACTATATCCCGTGAAGAAAGCGCGTGCAAAAACCGGCCCGCGATAACGCCATGGCCGCGCTCGTCTTCGAAGACCGCGGCCCAGGGTTCGGATCGCATCAGCAGCATCGCCGGCGCGACTGACAAACCGCCCCGGCTGCGCTATCTAGCCCGCGTGCAGCCGATTACGACCACGAAGGAGCTGAGCGACATCTGCGCGAGGATGGCGCGGCGGCCGTTCGTAACGGTGGATACCGAGTTCCTGCGCGAGAGCACGTATTATCCGCAGCTCTGCGTGGCGCAGATGGCGAGCACGGACGAGGCGATCGTGATCGACGCGCTCGCACCAGGCATGGATCTCGCCCCCTTCTTTGCCCTGATGGCCGACGAGCGGGTGGTCAAGGTCTTCCACGCGGCGCGCCAGGACATCGAGATCTGCTGGCATGAGGCCGAGCTCATTCCCCGCCCGATCATGGACACCCAGGTTGCGGCGATGGTGCTGGGCTACGGCGATTCGATCTCCTACGATCAGCTTGTCCAGCGCATCACCGGGGACAGTCTCGACAAGTCGCACCGTTTCACCGACTGGACGCGCCGGCCGCTCAGCGAAGCGCAGCTCGCCTATGCGGTCTCCGATGTCACTCACCTGCGCGACGTCTATCTGAAGCTTTCCGCCGACCTCGAGGCGCGGGGGCGCACCGATTGGATGCGGGAGGAGATGGAGATTCTGACGTCATCGGAGACCTATCGGTTCGACCCGGAGCACGCCTGGGAGCGCCTGAAAACGCGGGTGCGAAAGCCCAAGGAGCTCGCAGTGCTGATCGAGCTCGCCGCCTGGCGCGAGCGCGAGGCGCAGGAACGCGACATACCGCGGGGCCGGGTGCTCAAGGACGAGGTCATAGGAGACATCGCCCTGCACACCCCGGCCACCGTCGAGCGACTGGGGAGCCTGCGCTCGCTGCCAAAGGGCTTCGAGCGGTCGAGATGGGGCGAGGCGATCGTCGCTGCGGTCCGGCGCGGGCTCGCCCGCGACCCCAAGACGCTGCCGTGCATCGATCGACCCAGACACGTGATCAACGGCCAGGCCACGGTGGAGCTCCTCAAGGTGCTCCTGCGCATGACCGCCGAGCGGCACGGGGTGGCGGCCAAGGTGATCGCGACGGTCGATGATCTCGAACGCATTGCCGGCGAGGAGGAGGCGGACGTGCCGGCCCTGCACGGGTGGCGGCGCGAGCTTTTCGGGGAGAAGGCACTCGCACTCAAGCAGGGCCGTCTCTCGCTTGCGCTCGAGGGCGGGCGCGTGGTGGCGCTGGAGCGGGATGCGGCGCAAACACGGAGCTCGTAGCCGGCAGGCGTGCCGGCAAATGAGGCTGTCTTCACGCGTTCCAACGGTTCGCCGCGACGCGCTTGCGCAATGGTCCCTCGCCTGTGTCGACGATGAGTGCCGGGTTTCAGATAGTTGCCTCGTTGTGGACAACGTCTCCGGTCCCGCCTTTGAGGGTCTGCTCACTGACGCTAACCGGCCATTGCATTGCAATGCGGTAAGGCGTGCAGTATCCGTCCGATGAGGGCCGCCTTGCCGACCGTCGGATAGTATGAGTCATGTGACTATTCATAGGAATAGTCACATGAGCAAGCCGGCAATTGAAGTCATCACCTCGGTGCAGCGCCGCCGACGTTGGAGCGCGGCAGAG
>DATBHG010000043.1:0-27623 GCA_036557665.1 Xanthobacteraceae bacterium
CGCGAGCGGCGCTTCCGCCCATCGCGCCGGCGCTCGCCGACCTGCTCAATCCCGGCATTGGGCAGGGAACCGCTGGTCCCGGGTCGCAAACCGGACTGCAACCGCCACCCGACAATTCGCTCGACCGCCGCGCCGACTTCGCAGCAGCGCACCGCGCGCGCAGATCCACGGTGGAGGGCCTCGGTGAAGCGCCCCAGTCCGGCTACGGCGCAAGAGGGACAGAGTCACAGGGAATGGATCCCGAGCTTGCGCAAGCGCTGGGCTTCGAGCGGGACGGTGACACGGTGCGGGACCCCACAGCGAACCGCAGCTTGACGAGTTTCCGCGGTACAACCGGCGCGTCCGCCACCGTCAAAGCCCTGGAAAGTCTGCTGCGCGAGGGCCGTCCGGAATTCGCCGAGCGGCCGTGGACGCCGCACCGCCCTCCGCGGCCGGAAAAATCCGAGGGCGGGCGGCGCCTCGTGATCAAATCCGACTTCGATCCGAAGGGAGACCAGCCGCAGGCGATCGCGGATCTGGTCGAGGGGCTGAAACGCCAAGACCGCACCCAAGTGTTGCTCGGAGTGACCGGCTCCGGGAAGACTTTCACCATGGCGAAGGTGATCGAGGAAACGCAGCGACCCGCGCTGGTGCTTGCTCCCAACAAGACGCTGGCGGCTCAGCTCTATGGCGAGTTCAAGAGCTTCTTCCCGGACAATGCGGTCGAGTATTTCGTCAGCTACTACGACTACTACCAGCCCGAAGCGTATGTGCCGCGGACCGACACCTATATCGAGAAGGAATCTTCCATCAACGAGCAGATCGACCGCATGCGGCACAGCGCCACGCGTGCGTTGCTCGAGCGCGACGACGTGATCATCGTCGCGTCCGTCTCATGCATCTACGGTATCGGCTCGGTCGAAACATACTCGGCGATGACGTTCACGCTGAGACAGCGCGAACGCGTGGATCAACGGCAGCTGATCGCCGATCTCGTGGCCCTGCAATACAAGCGCAGCGCCGGCGACTTCTATCGTGGGACGTTTCGCGTGCGGGGCGACGTCATCGAAATCTTTCCCGCCCACTATGAGGACCGCGCCTGGCGCGTATCCCTGTTTGGCGACGAGATCGAATCCATCCACGAATTCGATCCGCTGACCGGGCACAAGACGGACGAGCTCGAGTTCGTAAAGGTCTATGCCAATTCTCACTACGTGACGCCTCGCCCGACGCTTCTGCAGGCGATAGCCGGGATCAAGCAGGAGCTCCGGGCGCGCCTGACGGAGCTCAATGCCGGCGGCCGCTTGCTGGAGGCGCAACGGCTCGAGCAGCGCGCGCTTTATGATCTCGAAATGATGGAAGCGAGCGGCTCCTGCGCCGGAATCGAGAACTATTCGCGGTATCTCACCGGGCGAAGGGCCGGTGAGCCGCCACCGACCCTGTTCGAATACGTGCCGGACAACGCGCTGGTCTTTGTTGACGAGTGCCACGTTACCATTCCGCAGCTCGGCGGGATGTTCCGTGGCGACTTTCGCAGGAAAGCGACGCTCGCCGAGTACGGTTTCCGCCTGCCCTCGTGCATGGACAACCGCCCGCTGCGGTTCGAGGAATGGGATGCCATGCGTCCCCAGACCTTCTGTGTCTCGGCGACACCCGGCCCCTGGGAGATCGAGCAGGCGCACGGCGTTTTCGCCGAGCAGGTGATCCGCCCTACCGGCCTCATCGACCCGCCGGTGGAGGTTCGGCCGGCACGCACCCAGGTAGACGATCTTCTGGGCGAAGCGCGGCAGGTCGCGGCAGCGGGCTATCGCTCCCTGGTGACCGTGCTGACGAAGCGCATGGCCGAGGATCTCACCGAATATCTGCATGAGCAGGGCATCCGGGTGCGCTACATGCACAGCGACATCGATACATTGGAGCGCATCGAGATCATTCGGGATTTACGCCTGGGCGCCTTCGACGTCCTTGTCGGCATCAACCTCTTGCGCGAAGGCCTCGACATTCCGGAATGCGCACTTGTAGCCATCCTGGACGCCGATAAGGAAGGGTTCCTGCGCAGCGAGACCTCGCTGGTACAGACCATCGGCCGCGCCGCGCGCAACATCGATGGCCGCGTGATCCTCTACGCGGATACGGTCACCGGCTCGATGGAGCGTGCGATTGCCGAGACCAACCGCCGCCGCGAGAAACAGCAGGCATTCAACGCCGCAAACGGGATCACGCCTGAAAGCGTGCGCAAAGGCATCGCCGATATCCTGGAATCGGTGTACGAGCGCGACCATGTGCTGGTCTCGACCGGCGGAGGCCTTGCCGGCATCGGCGACGAGGATTCGCTCGCCACCATCGGACACAATTTCGAGGCGGTTATCTCGGATTTGGAAACCCGCATGCGGGCGGCAGCTGCCGACCTTGACTTTGAGGAAGCGGCAAGGCTGCGCGACGAGATCAAGCGCTTGCGCGCTACTGAGCTGGCCGTGATCGACGACCCGACGGGCAAACCGAGTGCGGTATCACGAGCGGCAGGTGCGATTTCGTCCCTGCCAGGCGAGCGGAGGCGGGACGCCCGCGAAGGTCCGCGCAAACCCACGCTCGACGAGATGGGTCCGGGCCCCCACAAGGAATCGAAGCCCTATCGGCCGGGCCCCCGGTCGACCACGGGCCGCCCCGGGATGCGCGGCGGCTGGCGCCCGCGCGGACGCTAGCCTGCATGCGCGGGCTTGACCCGCGCATGCATCGTCTTCGCAGGAAGATTGTTCAAGGCAAATGGATTGCCAGGTCAAGCCTGGACAAGCCCGGCAATGGCGACTCGAGGACGTCAGCATAATAGGGAGATTGCACAATCTTCATTCCGTCGCCGGTGGGGCCACGGCCGCATCCGGCTGGTGACTTCGCTCGAGCGCCTTGGCGACAAACCCCGAGGCCTTCATCTCCTCGACGAATGCGTGCAGGTAACGCGGCGCCGCCTCGCGTCCCGCCAGGCGCACCTTGGGCGTGCCCATTGCCTGCCGGATCTCCATGAACCGGCCCGGGATGATGCGCACATTGGAATTAGCCTTGGCGAATTCGACGAGGGGCTGTTTCACTCCCGCCGCCGCTTCGAGCTTGTCCTTGACCAGGAGATCAGCCCCGCTCTCCCCTCGCACGAGAGTCGCGTGCTTGAGCGTGCGGCTCAAATAGAGGTCGTAGGCGGAGCCCTTGTTGACCGCGATCCGTATACCCTCCCGGTCCACGTCGGCTACCGTGAGCAACCCCGAGTCGGCCGGCACCATGTAGACGCCCTCGATGATCACGTAGGGAGCGGTGAAGGAGATCTCCGCAGCACGAACCGGCTCGATGGCGAGGAAGGCTACGTCCCAGGCCCCGCTCTTGAGCGCATCGAACACCTTGCCGGCGGCATCAAACGCAATGAGCTCGACTGGCACCGCCAAGCGCCGCCCCAATTCCTGCGCCAGATCGACGGTGACGCCGCCGAGCTCTCCGGTTCCTGCAACCTTCTGCGCCAGCACCATGTTGCCCAGATTGATGGCTGCGCGGAGCTTTCCCTTGGGAGCAAGATCCTTAACGACCTCAGCGGAAACGGTGCTCACTGTGCTGCCTCCTTGTGGTGGGTAGCCGCCGACCTGCGCCTGCGCGGCGAAGCTCCCGGCTAAGACGATCGCGACGACGCAGAGGGGGCTATGATACATGGGGCATGGCTCCATGCGAACGTGCTACCGGCAAGCTCGGCAGCGGGCAACATTGGGCAGGCCGGCATCAGACAGGTCAGGAGCCGTGCTCCGAGCAACTTGCGCCGCGCAGGTTCGTGTCACCCGACGCACGCTCGGTTCTTTGTGAGGCATTCGCTCTCCGCACCATTTTGTCGCAGCGGCGGGGCCCGCCGCGGCTTGTTTTGCAAAAGTACAGCAGGCAGCCATATCAGCAGGCACTGGAATCGCCGCCTCGATCGTGTAGTCTATCGGCTGCCCGGCAGCACAGGAGGAAATCATGGCAAAGGGCCAGCAGCGAAGCACCAAAGAAAAGAAAAAGCCGAAGGCGGAGTGGAACAAGAAGAAAAAGGGTGGTCCTGTCCCCTCGGCACAAGCTCAAGGCGGATCGCAGCTCTTGGCAAAGAAGAGCTAGGATTCCCTTCCGGCGTTGTGAGCAGCTACCGCGGTTCGACGAAATCGAATCATGCTCGCTTGCAGGGCGGGTTAGATCAGCTTAGCCCCAAGCGGGCTCCAGCCAGCTCGCTGGCGCAACGCCTCGACCCGGCCTCAGACGGTCCCGCCTTTGCGGTGGGTCACGCAGTACAGCTCGCCTGCACAGCCGAGTTGTACTGCCAATTACGGCGCGTGAATTCGAGTGGAAGGCGCTTTAGTAGCGTTTGATTTTGCCGGACGGTACTACCGCCATTGGGGTGCGCGGTGAGTGCCTCACCCCCATACCTCATATCATAGAGAAGATGTTCTGATTTGTTTGCTGATGGACGCCGCGAGCGGGGCTTAGCCGTGAAGCCGTCACATTGTCATGCGGCAATCGCGCCGTGGAGAGCGCTCAACGGAGCGCAATGGGGGTAGTCAACATGAGCATTATGAAGGCGAGCGATTCTGCTGAAGCGGCCAAACCTGTGGACGCGCAGGTCGAAGGCGAGATCCGTGAGTTTGTTCGTCGCGACGTCGCGACTTTCCGGCGCAACCCAGAGAGCGAGAGCGAGATGGTGGCGAACAATATCAGCTCACTGCTGCAGCGCGTGGCAGGAACCTCGGTCAGAGAGATCGACAAGCTCATCGTCGAGCTGCAGACCCTGCGCGAGATGCTGCAAACCGAAGGCGCGCGTGTGCAACGCGAGATCGTGGAATATGCGACGTTGAGCCAGGCGGCCATGCAGTCAACCAAGATCATCGCGGAGAGCTTGACGCACTGGAAGAAGGTGCCGGATGCCCCGAGCATGCGTCACGACTGAGTTATCGACGCGGAGGCGACCTTCGGGCTGCTGGCAGTGCTATCGCATATGAGTGTCATCCCGGCCAAGCGAGCCCGGCTACGCCGGGCTCCACGGCCGATGTGAATGCGGGAAGGCGCCGGCCGTCAGCAGGGCACTGGCTCCTGAGTGGCGTCAATGTGACGGAACGCTATTAGCTAAGCTAGGGGAGAAGGTGGTAACGCGGGATCATCGCGACGACCTCGCGGGTGGTCGGCTCGACCACCAGTATCCGATCGCTTAGCTTCAAGAACTTGTGGCCGTGCAGGCGTGGAATCTCGTCCGTCAGATTTGATGGCATGTCCTGTAGTCTTTGCCGCCCAGATACGTTTTCGGCAAGGTTCGGTGCCGGCGTGCTGCTGGCAACGTCCGGGAACTGCATCAGCACTTGATGGATGCGCTCGCTCTGCTGTTCGCTCAAGTGCAAAACGCCTGGATTGATGCTGCCAATGCTTCCCGTGGTTTCGTACAGTCTGTCATCGGTTTCCTCGCGACTGACATAGCCACCGCCCTGAATGGCTACAACCATAACGAAGCATGCAACAATCCCGGCAGCGGCAACCGCATCGCGAGAGAAAGGCCACATCGCTCGAGTCCCCTGACACCACGGAGTGCCAGGTTAGAATCGGCCCCGTTCCACCTCGTTAACGGGGAACGCGTTCTATGCGCTTTGGTTCTCGCATGTTGCCCGGAAGCCGCATCGAACGGCGTCTTTCCTATCCCGAGGTCAGCAGATTCAATGAATTAGCGGCAGGTACGCCATTAACCATTCGAGCAGATTGGCGGCGGCAATAACTTGTCCCTCGAAAAACTGCGGCGGCCGCGCCAAGCACGGCCGCCGCAGATATTTGATTACAAACTCGATTACCGCATGTCTTCCAGGAACACTCCGGTCAGGGGATCCACTAACGGGCGATACACAGGCACCACAGCAGGAACGGTCGTAACGACTGCTGCCGGGGCCGTTGTGATCACCGGGCGAGCGATCGGTGCGTACGCATAGGCCGAGGTTGCGCTGGGGGCATACTCAACGACGGCGGGCCGGGTCACGACCCGGCGCGGGAGCGGCGCGTATGCATATGCCGATGTCACCGCAGGCGCGGGGGCATACGCGTAAGCGGCAGTCGTGGGTATCGGCGCGTAGGCGTAAGCCGCGGTCGCGGGTGCCTCGACGACGGCAGCTCGCCGCGCCACCGGCCCGTATGTCTCGCTGACAATACGCTCTTTCACTATGGGTGCCCGGCCGCGTCGCGGGATAACGGTGCGGCTCACCACCGTGCGCTGGGTGGGTCCGACAGCAACCGTGGGTGCAGTCACCACGGGCTGATAGGCATAGGCATTGTATACCGGAGCGACGATGCGCTCATGGTAGACTCGCGGCGTGTAAACTACCCGCGCGCCGACGTCAGGCTCATAGACCCATGTCTGCGCACAGGCCGGTCCAGCCGTGACGGCCAGAGCCAGTGCGAGACACGCAGGACGAAGTGGTATAATCATGGTGTGCTCCTTTGCCCGTGGGATACGCGAAAACCAAACGCCAGGTACGGCGTCAGCGTTCCCTCGGTGCCGAGGCCGATACTAAGCGTTCGCTTGCAACATTCAAGACAAAGAAGCGAGCAGACGCCGATTATGCCAAGCTCAGTCTTGTCACCGGCACGCAACACTCGGTTTGCGCCCGCGCTCACCGATACAACATCGTACCTGCATGGCGGTATCATTATACAGACGCGAGGCGATGTCATTTAGAGGTCGGCAGGCGTGTTTGCTGTACTATATAGCCCTGAATTTCTCAGGCGGACGCTTTGTTGGCGCGCGCTCGATTTGGCGCATATCGCCATGATGTACCGTCGCTATGTGACCGTTGTCCCAGACGATCGTGACCGCATCCCAACTTGTTCCGCGGATGACGCCACCATCCGCGACGTTCCCCTGCCAGTAAACGCGGGCGCCCTTCTTCAGACCCCGGGATTCGGTGGCAGTCATTTTCGCGTTTCCCCCTCAGCAGATCGAGTGCTTATGGCACATTCACCCCCGATGGTCTACGCAGCAAAGGATCGGCCGTGCGGTGTGACGGAAAGGCTACAGTTCCTGCGAACGCCCCCATTGCGGCGGAGGTCCCGGTTGACGGAGCAGCCGAAGCATCGCCGAAAGAGACCTTAGGGCTAAATGACGTCGTACGTAGACAAGGCCTTGCCCAGGCGGGAATTCGCTGAGAATGACCGCACCGAAACCAGGAGGGGCTGGAAAACCGTCAAAAGATCACGCCCCCGTTAGCTCACAAGGTCAGTTAACCGCGGTATAACGGAATTCAAAAGGTCCCGCCCCGTCCCGAAGGAACGAATCCAGTTTTGCACGATCTCCGAGAGACTCTTCCGCTTTCCGCGCCATCCGATGCCGGACGCTGGCTGAAAATCCTGGGGCCTTATCGCCAGCCCAGTCATGGCCGCAGCGTGCTGGAGATCGCGATCACGTTCGGACCATTTGCGGGTCTTTGGGCGCTGGCCTGGACCGCGTGTCACTTCGGGTGGTGGTGGCTCTCGTTGCTGTTGGCTCTACCGGCCGCGGGCTTTCTCGTCCGGCTGTTCATGATTCAGCACGACTGCGGTCACGGCGCATTCTTCCGTCATCGCCTGGCAAACGACCTGGTCGGCCGCGTCATCGGAGTGCTCACGCTGACGCCTTATGATTTCTGGCGGCGTACACACGCGGCCCATCACGCAGGTTCGGGAAATCTCGATCGCCGAGGCTTAGGGGACGTCATCACCCTCACCGTGCGCGAATATCTGGCGCGCTCGTCATGGGGCCGCCTTTACTATCGTTTCTACCGACATCCGCTCCTCATGTTCGGTATCGGTCCAATTTATCTCTTCATGCTGAAGCACCGTCTGCCGGTCGGGCTGTTCGGTGCCGGTTGGGAGCCCTGGCTGAGCACGATGGCGACGAATTTCGCGATTGCGCTCATCGTTGCCGTGTTGATCTGGTTCATTGGTATCGGGCCGTTTCTGCTGGTCCACTTGCCGATCGCGCTGATCGCCGGCTCCATCGGAGTGTGGCTGTTCTACGTGCAGCACCAGTTCGACCCGACTTTCTGGGCCCGTGAGAGCGAGTGGACGTTCCAGGAGGCGGCTCTTTATGGCAGCTCGTACTACGAGTTGCCCGGAATTCTGCGCTGGTTCACGGCAAACATCGGCGCGCACCATGTACATCATTTGTGCAGCCGCATCCCGTATTATCGCCTGCCCAGGGCGTTGCGCGAACATCCTGAACTGCGTGGGATAGGTCGGCTGACGATTCTGCAGAGCCTGCGTTGCGTGCGCCTCGTGCTATGGGACGAGGGCCGGCGGCGTCTCATTTCCTTTCGTGAAATGAGGGACTGCCCCCTGCGCGCACCCGGCGAGAGCAGCTAAAGCGCGTTTCGCTCGAATTGATCCGTAGCAGGGTGAGGTAGCCGCCGGCGTAGGCCCACCGCAAACGCGTTAGATGTCTGATGCTGCGTGTGTAGCAATCGGATCTAGTCCTTCGCCTGGCTCGGCTTCATGCGCCAAAGCTGAAAACCCTGCGTGTCAATCGCACGTTCAATCTCCTGCCGCGAGAGTCGGTGAGGGGGAGCCTTGTCGGGACCTACAACGCCGATCGCGTGCCAGGGTCGAAACTGAGCCGGCAGCTTGCTTCCAGTCACGTCGGCTGCGAAAGCTCGCAGCTCGCTCTTCGCATCTGACTTGAAGATATAAAGGCGCATGGCTCACCTCACTGCCGTAGAATGGTGCGCGGTCGTACGTGCTGCCCCAGCGGTCCTATCCGGAAATCTTTTGTTCTTAGGTGGAGCGATGAGCCCGTCTCTCACCGCCTGCTTGCGGGCAAGCTTCCTGGCTCGGCGCGTTGCTTCAGCTTTTTGGCGGGTCGTTTTCTCGGAAGGCTTCTCGTAAAACCGTCGACGTTTCATTTCCCGAAACACGCCTTCGCGTTGCATTTTCTTCTTCAGCACGCGAAGCGCCTGATCAATATTGTTGTCTCGGACGAGCACCTGCAAAGTTTCTCTCCTATGAGTTCATGGTGGGCGTACCGCATGACGATTGCGCGCAACACGAGCAAAGAGCCAAAGACGGCTTGCTCGGCCAATGCCCCGATACGGGCTCGCGCGCTTTCGATGCGGGATCGATCGTCGGTTTCAAGTTACTGCCGAGCAGCTCGCTGAATCCATCGGCGGCATCGGAATAGCGAGAATCCGCTGCTCACGTCTGGACACGCACGACGGCGATCCACTCGTGGCCGCACGTGCGGCATAGCCGATGGTGGCGAATCGTGCCTTCGCCGCGGTATTCGGAGGAAGCGGGCGCGATCGAGGCGGGCCGATCGCAATTCGGACAGTGCCTGGTCGCAGCAACATCGGCATCCCTCGGCACGGATTGCACGGCGCCCCTCCACCGGGATTGCCAGCGGCGCTCAATGTTCCGGGCGATATCGAGAGAGCAGGGCTGAGCCACGGCGATCTCCATTGCTTGCGGCGGGAGCGCGACACGTCTCTCAGCCATCGGCGCCGATGAAAAGCCGATGATTCGGCAATATGGGATTTTGCGGACAAGATAGCCAGCTTTTTTTGCGCCGGCACGCCAGCTCAAAGGCCGCAGCCGCACGTCGATGCTGGCGCGGCCGTCGTAGCTCGGCGCTTTTGGGCGTGAGGCGCGCTCGCCATGACCGATCGCCTGCCGTCAAGTACGATTTCCTACTCTTTCTTGTCATTCGGAAGGGGATCGGCCGCACTGCGTTCGGCTTTGCGCTGCGCAGTTTTCTCCTCCTTTTTTCGCTGCTTTTCCTCACTGCGCGCGCGGGCGGCCTTCTGTCGCTCGGCGCGATCTCTACCGTAGTTTGGCTTAAATACCATGAAGCGCTCCTGTTCTACCTGTTGATCCGAGGCCGTATGACCCATAATTAGGATCTCTTCGAGATTTTGCTTCTACAATGGAACTCCTAAATGACGCTTCCATGAGGGAAAGCGACGCCGGTATTGACTCCGGCAGGGTCGTCTTGCGGAGAAAGGCTGAACATGGCTCGGAAACCGGGAACCCGTGCGGCTGCTGAATTCGTGCTGTTCGATGTCTTTTATGAAGACGGCTCGCAGCGGTCCAATCGCAGGGTACCGAGCACGGTGATCGCTGGTCCGGAGGGCGATGCTTCGGCTAAAGATTTTATCGCTGACCAGGATCAAGTGATCGCAACAAAGTCCGGTCTCCCCGCAATTGCGATCAAGAGTGTACGCCGATCCGCCAGAAAGGATTAATGATCTGGTCAGAGCTGGCCTCCGAGCGCCGGTTTCCTCACCTCTCCAGGGAACGCAGTTATCTCGACAGCTCCCGCGTTGCCGATCAGAAAAGAGTCGTGAAATTGAACACCCACAGAAATCCCAGAAACAGCGCACGGGGCGCAACAAGGAATGCGTGAAGCCGCAAGGACGATCAGGATCCTGGAAACAGCTGGTTGCATGAGTGGATTGCTTCGGCATTAGTCCGCCAGCCTTGGACGGGGTATCCACGTCGTATTTTGGAAGGTTGTAAATGGCCGCCCAGCCCGGGCATGACGAGTCATCAGGAACGGGTAGATCGCCTCCCGCCACGTTTTCTGCCTGTTCGCTACGCCTCAATTCGCTCCCGCTCAAGCTGACCCGAGCTCGCAAGCATCCGGCCGGCCGCATTCGAGGCGCGCCACGAACGGCGAGTGCGGAGCTGATTGGGGGCGCCTTGAAACGAACACATCCATGCCCCACATGAGCCCTTGCAGCAAGCCGCGTGTATGCATTCCGTGACGGTCTGTCTGGCTTGCTTCTCCAGTTTCACTGACAACCCAGATCACGCGAGGGGTGTCGCCGCCCACGCTGCTGACACGTATTTCAGCAGTCCTGTCGGCGCGCAAGCTGCGCTGCCTCGCTCAACCTAAAGGCCCTTTATTGACATCTTTTCAGGATTTTGGCCTCGCGGAGCCGATCGCCCGCGCTCTTGCAGAAGAGAGACACGTCACGCCCACTCCGATTCAGGCGCAGACGATTCCACTCGTTCTATCGCATCGGGACGTGATCGGGATTGCCCAGACGGGCACCGGAAAAACTGCAGCATTCGCGCTGCCGATCCTGCACCATCTTTTCGTAGATCGGCGGCGCGTCGAGCGCAGGTGCTGCCGAGTGCTGGTGCTCAGCCCGACGCGGGAGCTCTCTGGGCAGATTCTCGATAGCTTTCGAGCCTACGGCCGCCACTTGCGAATCAGCGCTGCGTTGGCGATCGGCGGTGTGCCGATCGGCGGCCAGGTGCGGGAGCTCGTCAATGGCGTTGACGTGCTCGTCGCGACGCCCGGACGCCTGCTGGACCTTGTAAGAGGCAACGCGCTTCGTCTTGCCGAAGTCGAGTTTCTCGTGCTCGACGAAGCAGATCGAATGCTCGACATGGGCTTCATACACGATGTCCGCAAAATCGTCGCAAAGCTGCCCCTGGATCGGCAAACGCTGCTCTTCTCCGCGACAATGCCGCAGGCGATCGCGGAGCTCGGAGGGGCGATGCTGAGGGAGCCGGTAAAGGCCGCCGTAACGCCTGTCGGCTCTACCGTTGCTCAGGTCACACAGCGCATTATCCGGGTCGATCGGGCGGCCAAGCCAGGAGCTCTTGCGGATTTATTGAAGGACGAATCGATTGACCGCGCGCTCGTATTCACACGCACTAAGCGTGGCGCTGACAGGGTCGTGCGGGGCCTTGCGAAGGCCGGCATCGCTGCGCAAGCGATCCATGGCAATAAATCGCAGAATCAGCGCAATCGGGTGCTGGCCGGATTCCGGAGAGGCGAGGTGCGCACGCTCGTTGCTACAGACATCGCTGCCCGCGGGATCGACGTGGAAGGCATCAGTCACGTCGTCAACTTCGATCTCCCCAACGTGCCTGAAACCTATGTGCACCGCATAGGGCGCACGGCGCGAGCGGGAGCTGCGGGTGTCGCTATCTCCCTGTGCGATGCGGAGGAGGCGGCGTTCCTGCGCGGCATCGAGAAGCTGATCCGCATCGCTCTTCCGGTGACCGACCATGCTTGCGTGGCGCGGCCGGTCCGGCGATCGGCTGAAGATCGCAGCTCAACTCGTCCGAGCGCACGCGAGCAGGGCAACGCACGGTCTCGCGATGATGCGTTCAACCGGGAAAATCGGCACGAGCCTCCGCGAAACGATTCGAATGGGCTTCCCGCGTTCCTGCATCGCAAGTCCAGTATGGGAGCTGTTCAGAAAGAAGATCGTACAAGAAACTTCGGAGCGAACGCGCGCGTTGAGTGGTAATGAGGAGATTAAGTTAATGGCCACGCGACTTACCAGGAAGAACGAGGCTGCGCCACTCCCTTCACAGCACAAGCCGGCCGAAGCTCGATTTCGACTCCAGGTCGACGGACAGACCAAGGCAACCTACGCCACGTTAGAGGCTGCCGAGGCTGCTGGATTGGTAATAAAAAAACGCCATCCGATTGTTCACGTGGCCGTGCACGATCATTTGGAGCACCTCGACAGGATCATACAAGCACCGGAGGTTTGATGCCGGCGTGCATGCTCGCGTCGCATCCGCAGAGCTGAAATCCCAAAACGGACCAGGAAAAAGTGTGATGTCCAAGGAATCAGAGCAAAAGAAGCACGAGCGAGCTCGGGACGGCGCGCAGGCCTGGGCAGAGTACCAGGCTCAGGGTCGCGCTCTCCAAGAAAAAACTGCACGCCTGCGAGCGCTTCGATTGGCCAGGGAGGCGGCGGCAAGCAATATCTCGAGCATCAATAGCAAAAAGAAATAGAGCGCGCCGAGCGGCTGCTATGTAACGCGGTGACGCTCGGGATGATCGATTTAGAGCACACATTCGGCCAATCGCAGAGACTACCGCGAGACATGCGCACTGAATGCAGGTCGTAGATCCGGTCCGAGACAGAGCAGCACCTTCCTCGGTGCAGCTTCGCGTGCATGACAACAGCGTGCCACAACACGGGTCTATCCAGAAATAGGTCTTGCGGTTTTCAAGCCTAACGCGTATATGCGGCCATCGAGTTTCGGCCGAATGACTTGGCCTCGCCGCAAAATAGCGTGCCTGACTGACGATCTCCCCAAAATTCGACCATAAGCGGCCGCGCTAGCGCTCGGCTACCTTACACTCATTCTGAAAGATAATGACACATGATGCAAGGAACCGTGAAATGGTTCAACGGCCAGAAAGGCTTCGGCTTCATTCAACCTGACGATGGCAGCAAGGACGTGTTCGTGCACATCAGCGCGGTTGAGCGTGCCGGCTTGTACGGCCTCAATGAGGGACAGAAGGTTTCCTTCGAAGTCATAGCCGACCGAAGGACTGGAAAGTCCTCCGCGCAAAATTTGACAGCGCTCTGACTAGCCCCCCGGCTCTGCGTTTGACCACGGATGTACTGGCAAGCGTCATGAGCCCAAGCGCCGCGTCTGGCTCTTGACGCAAGCGAGCCAAGGCGCGGTCGGCTCTTAGGCATTCCGCGATGCCTTTTGGCGGCCGATACCCCACGGCGCTGGCCGCGTCCAGGCAAGTCCGGACGCAGCTCGGGCCGTCGGCGGGGCGTGGTTTCCTGCTCGTCCTGATCAAGCCGTCGCACTACGACGATGAAGGATATGTGATCCGCTGGTGGCGGGCGATGATCCCGTCGAACTCGCTCGCTGCCATGCATGCGATTGCGAGCGACTGTGCCGAGCGGCACGTCCTCGGGGCTGACGTCGCCATTGCCATCGAAGTCATTGACGAGACGAACACGCGCGTCGACGTGACTGCACTGCTCGCCCGCTTCCGGCAGCACCAGAACTTCGGGCTCGTTGCGCTTGTCGGCGTTCAGTCGAACCAATATCCCCGTGCCCTCGACATTGCACGGCCTTTCAGGGCGGCAGGTATCCAAGTCGCGATGGGGGGCTTCCACGTCTCGGGATGCCTGTCGATGCTGGATGGGCGGGCCGGCGATCTGGACAGTTGCCGCGACATCGGCATCGCCCTGTTCGCGGGCGAGGCCGAAGGCCGGTTCGGGACCGTGTTGCGCGACGCGGCAACGGGCTGCCTCGCTGCGGAATACAATTTTCTGAAGGAGCTACCCGACCTGCGGGGCACGCCGGTGCCTTTTCTACCGAAGCGGCATGTGGCGCGCACGCTGGGGCTGAGCAGCAGTTTCGATGCGGGTCGCGGCTGCCCTTACCAGTGCTCGTTCTGCACCATCATCAATGTGCAGGGCCGCAAGTCGCGCTTTCGTTCAGCTGATGACGTTGAGGATCTCGTGCGTCTCAACTGGACTCAGGGGATTCACAAGTTTTTCATCACTGACGACAATTTCGCACGCAACAGAGAATGGGAGGCGATCTTTGACCGCCTGGCTGAGTTGCGTGAAGAGGCGGGGATCCCGCTTGGCCTGATGATCCAGGTCGATACGTTGTGCCACAAGCTCCCGAGCTTCGTGGAAAAAGCGAAACGGGCCGGTGTCACGCGCGTCTTTATCGGATTGGAGAACATCAATCCGGATAATCTTGCCGCTGCAAAGAAGCGCCAGAACAGGATCACCGAGTACCGGCGGATGCTGCTAGCCTGGAAGGCACAGGGCATCATCACGCTTGCTGGGTACATCCTCGGTTTTCCAGCAGACACTCCGGAGACAATCAGGCGCGATATTGCGATCATCCAGAAGGAGCTTCCGCTCGACATTCTCGAATTCTTCTGTCTCACACCCCTCCCAGGCTCAGAGGATCACCAGGGCCTCTGGAGCAAGGGCGTAGCGATGGAGACGGACCTCAACAAGTACGACGTCGAGCACGTCTGCACCGCGCATCCCAAAATGAGCAAGGGCGATTGGGAGGCGATCTATCGCGAAGCTTGGTTGCTCTATTACACGCGGGAACATATGAGGACTCTGCTGCGGCGCACGGCAGCAACGGGCGGCCCGATGGGTAGCTTGGTAAAAGTGCTGCTCGCCTTCGCGACTTCAGTACGGCTTGAAAAGGTGCATCCGCTGCAGGCGGGCATCCTGCGTCTGCGGCATCCGTCCGAGCGCAGGCCCGGCTGGCGGCAAGAGCATCCTTGGATCTTCTGGCCTCGTTTTCTCTGGGAGACCCTGAGCAAGCACGCCATGCTCGCGGCTACGGCCGGCCGCCTGCTGCGGATGAAGATCGCGATAGAATGTGATCCCAATGCGCGGGCCTACCTGGATCAGGCGCTGGAGCCGGTCCGCGATGACAATGATGCGTCCCTCGATCTCCTCACCCAGACTACCGGCGCGCTCGCGGCGGTTGCGCACGAGAAAAAAATAGCCGAGTTGACCGGCAATGGCCCGGCTCATCGACCGAACGATAGGCCGAGTGTGGTTAAATCAATCGAGCTTTTCCAGGTAAGACGTGCCATAAGGTGAGGGCCTCGAGGTCGAGCCGGCTCCGCAAGACAGCGACAGACCAGCCGGGCGGCTGCCATCTCTGATCATCAGCTATATGGTAAAACCGCTCCTCGGCACCACTCGGCCAACAGCAAGCGCAGTCAGGAGATTCGTGGCAAGCAAACCCAAGGTCACGCTGCAGGACGAACAGGTGCTCCGGGAACAGGATCCCGCGTCGGTATCAGACCGTCCATTGCTCGACCTTTCGGACGCGGCCATCAACGCGCTGATCCGCAGCGCCAAGAAGCGCGGCTTTGTTACTCACGATCAGATCAACGCGCTATCCAGGGAGCTCAGCTCAGAGCAGATCGAGGATGTTCTAGCCGGCTTCAGCGGGCTGGGCGTCAGCGTTATCGAGCCCGAGGAGGAGAACGCGGACGAGGATGGGGACAAAGAATCGGACGAGGAGAGCGAGAGCGAGAGCGAGAGCGTAGACCCGGTCGAGGTCCAGCGAAAGCTGCCAACCAAGTCCACTGTCAGGGAGCCAATCGAAGGCACCGCCAATCCTGTGCGCATGTATTTGCGCGAAATGGGCTCTGTGGACCTGCTGTCGCGCGAAGGCGAGATCGCCATTGCCAAGCGGATGGAGGCAGGCCGTGAGGGCATGATTGCCGGTTTGTGCGAGAGTCCCCTTACCTTCCAAGCCATTATCATATGGCGCGAGGAGCTCAACCAAGGAAAGGTGTCCCTTCGCGACATCATCGATCTCGAAGCCACTTACGCTGGCCCTGACGCGAAGCCGCTGCCGACCAGGATAATCGGCCCGGACGGCCAGCCGATCCCGGCACCACCGCTGATGCCCAGGGCCCTCGTCGCGGCAGGCGCCGATGCGACATCGGCGGCAACCGGTGGCGCCGCTCCGGTCACGGCATTGCCCTCCTCCGGCAGCGACAGGAAAGAAACCGAAGCCGACGAGAGCGCGGAGCCCGAAGGCGAATTCGACGAGGATATGCCTGTTTCTCTCTCGCTCTCGCTCGCGGCGCTCGAGACCGAGCTCAAGCCCAAGGTCCTCGCAAGCTTCGACAAAGTGGCAGATGCCTACAAACGGCTGCGCCGCCTGCAGGATCAGGACATCGAGCTCAAGAGCAAGAACACCGCCCTCTCGCCGGCACAGGAACGCCGCTACAAGAGGCTCAAGAGCGAGATCATCACCGAAGTCAAATCGTTGCGGCTTAGGCAGCTGCGCATCGATTCGCTGGTCGAGCAGCTCTACGAGGTCAACAGGGAGCTCGTTGGCTACGAAGGCAAATTGATGCGGCTGGCGGAAAGCCACGGCGTCGCGCGAGACGATTTTCTCAAGAATTATCGCGGCTCCGAGCTGGATCCGCTCTGGCTCAACCGGGTCTCGAAGCTCTCCGCCGGCGGCTGGAGGAAGCTCGTCGCCAAGGACAAGGACAAGATCAGGCAGCACCGCCGCGGCATTCAGGAGCTCGCAGCCCTGACCGGGCTCGAGATCGGCGAGCTCCGCAAGATCGTGCAGATGGTGCAAAAGGGTGAGCGCGAAGCACTCCAAGCCAAGAAGGAGATGGTTGAGGCCAATCTGCGTCTCGTCATCTCGATCACCAAAAAATACACCAATCGCGGGCTGCAGCTCCTCGACCTGATCCAGGAAGGCAACATCGGGTTGATGAAGGCGGTCGACAAGTTCGAGTACCGGCGGGGCTACAAATTCGCCACTTACGCCACCTGGTGGATTCGCCAGGCCGTCAGCCGCGCGATCACCGATCAGGCGCGCACCATCCGTATCCCCGTCCACATGATCGATGTGGCCAACAAGATTATGCGTACCTCGCGGAAGCTGCTCAACGAGACCGGCCGCGAGCCCGCTCCCGAGGAGCTTGCCGAAAGGCTCGCCATTCCTCTGGAGAGGGTACGCAAGGTTCTCAAGCTTACCAAGGAGCCGCTCTCCATCGAGACTCCCATCGGCGACGAGGAGGATGGCCGCTTGGGCGATCTGATTGAGGACAAGGAGACGATCCAGCCGATCGACGCCGCCATGCAGACGGAGCTTCGAGGCGCTACCGCCCGCGTGCTCGCCTCGCTCACTCCGCGCGAAGAGCGAGTGCTGCGCATGCGCTTTGGCATCGGCATGAACCACGAGCACACGCTGGAGGATGTCGGCCAGCAGTTCTCGGTCACCCGCGAGCGCATCCGCCAAATTGAAGCGAAGGCCATAAGGAAGCTTAAGCACCCAAGCCGGTCACGGATCCTCAGAACTTTTCTTGATCATTGAATTCTTCGTTCGCGGTAAATTGCGCCCCCCTGGCACCGCAACAAGTCGAGCTGAAACCAGAGCGACAAGTGAGACCGGAGAGCCCATGGCAGCGCCATCTCGGCAAATCCGGCATCCCGACATCGAGCCGAGGAACAGCCCGGAGCTTGCCTCGCGCTACCTCGATGCGCCCAACATGCCATGGGAGCGGACCAGGGTTCCCGGCATTGCCATCAAGGTGCTCTATTGCGATGACAGCGGAGTCACCACCGCGTTGTTCAGGCTCGATCCGGCGGCGGTCGTGCCGCTGCACGAGCACACCGCGCTCGAGCAGACCAATGTGCTCGAAGGCACGATCGAGGATCACGAAGGGGTCTGCGGGCCGGGGCAGCTCATATGGCGGCCGGGCGGCAACAGGCACGAGGCGCACTCGCCGAATGGCGCGGTTATTCTCGGCTTCTTTTTGAAGTCGAACCGGCTCGCCTACGGCGAGAAATTCTTCACCGAGGAACAGAGCAGGTAAGGGTCCGGATCAGGCTCGCAGCGCGGCCAGCATCTCCTCGATATACTCGTCGTCGTTGGCGATCACGAGCATGGACGCATAAGGGCGGACCGATCTCAAGGTCCGCGACAGATCGTCGCCGGAGCAGCGGTTGCTGCCGATGATCAGTGCCGTGGTCATCACCTTGCGTGCGGCGCAGGCCTCGCCAATGACGGAGGCAACCTCCGCCGCATCGCCCGCGCTCGCGACCATCACCACGAGATCGGTCGCGGCGATCTCCTCGACCAAGGCCTTGGTGTGCCCCGCGATATCGCGGAGCCAGGCATGCATGGACCATGGCTGCGAAGCGGCCGGCTGCTCGAGCCGCAGCGAGGTGAAGAAATCGGCGCGTTGCCAGTGATGGCGTGCCACCTGCCTCACCACCTGCTCGCTTGCAGGATCGAGCGCGACAACCTTGACCACGCGCGGCTCGGAGTTGGGGTAGTCGATGCGGAACCGGGCCTCGGCGGCCGAGCTCATGCGCGCGCTTTCGGTCTGCATGCAGCTTCCTCCTGACGACGCCTGCAATGAGACACAGTAATCCCCAGCGGGGTATAGCACGGCCGGCGTTAAGCCGCGTAGGGCGGGTTTGAAAGTGTAGGTAGCACACGATCTGTCCGGCCTATGTAGCACACGATCTGTCCGGTTCATCGTGCCCTTTTCCCCAGGGGAGCGATTCGATGAAGCGGACGGAGGTTCTAACCGGTGTGCGAATGTTGAAATTCCGGGATGTTTTTGGCCGGTGCAAAGAGGGCAGGTTGAGCAAGCTTGAGGCAGCTGAGCTGCTCGGGATCAATGAGCGAACATTTCGCCGTTGGTGCCAGCGCTATGAGGAGGAGGGAGAAGCTGGGCTTGTCGATCGGCGGCTAGGCAAGCCCTCCCCCCAACGAGTTCCCGCGGCAGAGGCCGAGGAAGTCGGGCGGCTTTACCGGGAGCGGTATCAGGGTTTCACCGCCAAACACTTCCACGAGCATTTAGTGCAGTCTCACAGCTTTCGCTGGGGGTACAGCTGGACCAAGACCTATCTTCAAAACCGTCATTACATTGACAAGGCCCTACGCCGTGGTGCGCACCGCCGCAAGCGGCCGCGCAAGCCGCTGCCCGGAATGATGCTGCACCAGGATGGCTCTCGACATCAGTGGATCCCGGGTTTTGATCACGCCCTGGATTTGATCATCACTCTCGACGATGCGACCAATGAGCTCTACTCGGCCTTTCTGGCCGAGGAAGAGGGAACGTTCTCGAGCTTGCGAGGCCTGGCGGACGTATTCGCGAGCCATGGTCTTCCGCTCAGCATCTATACCGATCGGGGCAGCCACTATTTCTTCACCCCCACCGCAGGCGGGAAAGTGGACTCACGCGCCTTGACGCAAGTGGGACGTGCGCTGGCGCAGCTCGGCATCGAGCACATCGCCGCCTATTCGCCGCAGGCCCGTGGCCGGTGCGAACGCATCTTCCGCACGCTTCAGGATCGGCTGCCAAAGGAGCTCGCGCTGGCCGGGATCGCGGACATGCCAGCAGCCAACCGCTTCATCGCAGATGCATTCTTGCCGGCCTACAATGCTCGTTTCAGCATTGCTGCTGCGGAGCCCGGCAGCGCATTCGTGCCGGTTGGGCTTGGCCAATGGCAGGACGTGCTGTGTGTTCAGGAGGAACGCGTTGTCGCTAACGACAATACGGTCGCCTTCCAGGGCCTGCGGCTACAAATCCCGCCCAGCCGGCTTCGCCCGCACTTCGTCAAAGCCAGGGTTCGGGTGCATCAATATTGCGATGGCACGCATGGCATATTCCACGGGCCTCAATGCCTCGCTCGTTACGATTGCAATGGTCGCGTGATCCAGGAGACGGTGAAATGGGCCGCTTAAACCGCTCGGCGCCCGTAGCCTGTGGACATGTGGACAACGCAAGGGCGTTGCCCACATGGTCCACAGGCTCAACAACAGCAGCAGAAGCGGTCAACTCATGTGCTACCTAAACCGGACAACTTGACGTGCTCTCTACAAGGGCGGGTTTGAAAGCCGCCCCTACAAGCTGATCCATACGACGAGGATACGATGGAAATTTTGTGCACCAATGGGCTCAAATCGGTCATGACCGAGCTTGTGCCGGCGATCGAAGGCGAAAGCGGGAGCAAGGTCGTGTTGACCTGGGGCTCCACGGTCGCACTCGGAAAGGAAATCGCCGCCGGTGCCCGCGGCGATATCGCCATCCTCACGCGCGAGGCGATCGAGGATCTGGCCGAGCAGGGCAAGGCCGTTGCCGGCAGCCGCATCGATCTTGCCCGCTGCGGGATCGGCATCGCCGTGCGAAAGGGCACGCGCAAGCCTGACATCGGCTCGCCGGAGGCGCTGCGACGGGCATTTCTGGCGGCGAAGAGCGTAGCCCACTCGAGGACGGGACAGAGCGGGATTTACTTTCCCACGGTGCTGGAGCGGCTCGGCATCACCGAACAGGTGAAAGGAAAGCTGGTGGTGCCGGAAGGAGGCATGCCGATCGGCGAGGTTGTTGCAAGCGGGGATGCGGAGATGGGTATCCAGCAGATCAGCGAGCTCATGCCGGTCGACGGCATCGACATCGTCGGGCCGTTGCCGGAGCCGCTACAGAAGATCACCGTCTTTTCCGCCGGCGTGCTTTCGACCGCGCAGGACCCGAAACGCGCGCGAGCCGTCATCGAGCTCATCGGCACCGCCTCGCGACCCCTCCTTGCATCGAAAGGGCTGGAAGCGCCCTAACTAAGGGCGGACCGCGGGCGCAATGTGTTGCCCGCGGCATTCGCCCGTACTGGGCCGACCCGCGATAAATCGGCTCCCCTACCCTGCAGGCTCACTCAAAAATTTGCGGCACGCCTGGGTGCGGGCGCCGGCTCAGGGGTCCCCGGCGGCAGGTTGTACATGCCGCTGGGCAGACTATCGAGATAAGCCAGCACCTCCGTCGTCTTCACCACATCGGCATATTTCGCATTCATGTCGCAAAGATTGATGGCGTGGCTTGCCTGGGATCGGTCGAAGCAGCCCTCCTCCGCGAGCGCAATGCGGTAATTGAGGCTGAACGCATCGAGCACGGTGGCGCGCACACAGCCGGACGTGGTGGTGCCGGTGACGATGACGCTGTCGCAGCCCAACAGCGTGAGATAGCTCGCCATGTTGGTGCCGAAGAAGCCCGAGGGCTTCTGCTTCAGGACGACGATATCCTGCGGCGCCGGCGCGATCTCGGCGACGATATCGTTGCCGTCGACATTGGTCGCGGGCCGCCGCTGCCTGTCCTCGTCGGATCGGCCGTTCTTCCAGTTCCAGCTGCCGCTGTCCCAGTTGTCGGCGCGTCGGACGCCCGTGGTGTAGATCACCGGAACGCCCTTCGCGTGGCATTTCTCGATCAGCGACTTCAGATAGGGCATGGCGACCCAGGCATCCTCGCCGCAGGAATTGCGCCAGCGCTTGATCGATTCCAGAATCGGCAGAGGACGCTCGTCGCAGAACGCGTAGTTGACGTCGATCACGAGCAGCGCGGGGCGCTTGCCGAAGCCCCCGCGCGCGCCGTAACCGGACGCGGAAAACACCGCCTTGTCACGCTCGGTGAGAAATCTGTTCCAGATCGGCTCTGACATGGTTATTTGCACTCCTTTGGGTGGATGATTTCACTGAACTGCGGGCGTAGGGCGGGTTGGCGAGCGCCGCTTGCGGCGCGAGCGTGACCCGCCGATCCGGTGGGTTACGGCGCGCGTGCAGAACACGCGCCTAACCCACCCCACGAAATGCTTTATGTCCATCACAGGTTCGCGCGTACGCTCTCGACGAAGCTCATGTCGATGATCTGATCATACTCCACGTCCTGCTTGAGGATTCCGGCCCCGCGCACGACGGACCTCGCGGTCAGCCAAGCCTGCTTGCTGACCATGCCGTCCTTGCTCCACATCTCGTCCTTGAAGGAGCGGTCGAGGGTGCCCTTGAGATCCTCGATCGCCATGGTCGGGAACTGCTTCTTGGCGATCTCGGCGGATTCGGCGGGATTGGCATAGAGAAACTTGAGTGCCTTGACCATGCCCTTGACGAAGCCTTTCACCGTTTCCGGCTCTTTCTGGATCGTCTCGAGCCGCACATTGATGGTGGAATACGCGTAAGGCCCGAGCTCCTTCGGCACGTTGAAGAACGGCTCACCCCACAACCCGGAGCGAATGCCCTGCGTGATAAGGGGCTCCGTGGTCACTCCGATGCTGGCTTGTCCGGCCCTGACGGTCGCCGGAATCGCGGAGTTCGCCACCTCCATCAGCGTGACGTCGCGTTTGGGATCGAGATTCCACTTGCCGAGCAGATAGCGCAGGATGGAGTTCGGGGTCCCGCTGTATTGGCTGACGGCGATCGATCTGCCCTTGAAATAGGCCGGCCAATTGGTGTCCTTCGGCTCCTGGCCCTTGACCGCGTTCATGTAGACGTTCCCGCGGTCGACGCAGTTTACGACGGCGCGCAACTCGGCACCTCTCGCCTTGGCATAGGCATTGTGCTCGGGCCCGCCGATGAAAGCGAAGGCCTGCCCGGAAAGGACCGCGTTGGTGTGGCCGGAGCCGGTCTCGATCGTGACGATCTTCACCGCGATATCCGACTCGGCGAAATAGTCCTTCGCCATGGCGATGTACATCGGCAGATAACCCGTGCCGTGGACGGGTTCCGCGACCAGAAGCTCCTTGGCCGCGGCTCGCGCAATGAGCGGCGGAGCCGCGAGTGCGACCCCGAGGCCTGCGGTCGATTTCAGGAATTGTCGCCTGTTCATGCTGTCCTCACCTCCAGATGTCAGATGTCAGATGTCAGATGTCAGTCCTTCCGTTGCTTGATATCTGTCCTCTGTCCTCTGTCCTCTGAAGCTACTGCCGCACGCCCTTGCGCAGCAGCCCCTCGACCCAGGAGACCGTTGCATACATCACCATGGCGAGGGTGGAGAGCACAAGCACCGCCACCCAGACCAAAGCGATATCATAGGTCTCCCCAGCGTAGAGGATCGCTCGTCCGAGGCCGTGTTGCGAGGCAATGAACTCACCCACGATCGCCCCGGTCAAGGCAAGCCCGATATTGACCCGGAGCACCGAGATGATCCAGGGCAAGCAGAACGGGACCACGAGCTTGCGGAACACCTGCATGCGGGTAGCGCCGAGCGAGTAGAACAGCTTCTCGCCGTCGGGATCGAGCGCCTTTACGCCGGCATAGGAGGTCAGCGTCGATACCACTACCGTGAGCGCCGTCGCGACGGCGATCTTGGAAACCAGCCCGATGCCGAAGACCAGGATGATGAGCGGCGCGAGCGCAAGCTTTGGAATCGATTCCAGGCATATGACGTAGGGCTGAACGATGGCGGCATAATTTCGCGACCACCAGAACGAGAGACCCAGGAGCGAACCGGCGGTCGTTCCGAGCAGGAAGCCCAAGATCGTCGAGCGGAAGGTGAAACTGATGTCGGTCCAGGCGTCGCCGGTGGTGAAGAAGGTGGTCATGGTGCCGGCGATCTGGCTGGGATAAGACCAGAAGAACGCGTCGATCCAGCCTGCGCGGGCGGCAATCTCCCACAGCGCCAGCACGCCAATGAGGATGCCGACCTGAGCCGCGACGAGAGCCCAGAACGGCCAGTCCCTTTGCACCGGCAGACGCCGCACCGACCGGGATACAAGCTTTGGCCGCTCGGAGGTCTCCTGCGCCAGGCCAATGTTCGCAAGAGCGCTTCCAGTCGAGCTGTGTTGAACGCTCATTGCTCTTTCCTCAGCCGCAGATCAGGCTGCTGCGGTCACCGGCTCGGCCTTCTGATGCATCACGTCGAGCAATTCCAGGCAGCGTTCCTTGATCGCCAGGAATTCAGGCGTCAGAGCGCTCGTACGCAGGCGCGGGCGCGGCAAGCTCACCGGGATGCTCGCGATGATGCGGCCCGGGCGCGTGCCCATGACATGGAGCTCGTCGGAGAGATAGATCGCTTCCTCCACGTCGTGGGTGACGAAGAGAACCGTCTTGCCGAAATCGCTCCACAACCGCATCAGCCATTCCTGCATCTGCAATTTGGTCTGCGCGTCCAGCGCGCCGAACGGCTCGTCGAGCAGAATGAGGTCGGTGTCGAACAGCAAGGTGCGCAGCAATGCTGCCCGCTGCCGCATGCCGCCGGACAGCGAGCTGGGATAGAGATATTCGAAGCCCCCGAGGCCATAGCGCTGCAGCAGCGGCAATGCGCGCTCCCGCGCCGATCGCAACGGCACAGCCTGGATCTCCATGCCGAGGATGACATTGTCGAGAACCGTGCGCCAGGGCAGCAGCAGGTCCTTCTGCAGCATGTAGCCCACTCGCCCAATGGTGCCGGTAGCGTCCACGCCGTCGATCAGCACCCGGCCGCCTGTGGGCTCCAGCAGCCCGGCAATGATGTTGAAAATCGTGCTCTTGCCGCAACCGGAAGGGCCGATCAGGCTGACGAAACGGCCCTGCGGGATGGCGAGCGTAATCGGCGCCAACGCGGTGAACGCACCCGCGGAAGTGCGGAACGTCATGCTCAGGTTCTCGACGCAGAGCTTGGTCTGGGACATGCAGGAAACCGTCGATCGCAGCGCGCGAAAACGCCGCCACTATAGCGCAAGACTCATGCCACGCGCCAATACAAGCTCCGCAACGTCTTACCCTGAGAAAGAAGGTATGAGGCTCACTCTGCCGCGATCTTATGGGCGGCCGATGCACCGCGGGCCTTCACCACAACCTTGATCGCGTCCTCCACCCGGTCCTTGGCATAACGAATTGCGGTGGGCAGATCCTCGAGCGGGAAAGTGTGGGTGTGAATCTTTGTCGCGTCAAAACGCTTCTGCGCCATGAAAGCCTCGGCGCGGTGAGTCGCGCTCTTGCCCTCGCCACGGATGCCGTAGACGTAGATGTTGTTGCGCACGATATGCGCGACGTCGACCGGCACCTCCTCGTGCGGGAACGCGGCCAGACAGACCTTGCCGCCGCGGTTGACCATGCGAGCGGCTTCGTTGACGGCATTGGGTGCGCCTGAGCACTCCAGCACGTAGTCGACCCCTTTACCGCCGTTGAGCCGGTGCACCGCTTCCACAGCGTCCTGATTGCGCACGTTGACCGCGTGATCGGCCCCGAGCTCGACCCCGATTCTCAGCCGATTGTCCCGGGTCCCCGTGAGAATGACGGGATGTGCACCCATCGCCTTGGCAACCGCGACGCCGAGAAGCCCGATCGGCCCCGGTCCGGTAACGACAACGCTTTCGCCGGCGACGAGGCCGCCGAGCTCGGTGAGCCCGTACATGGCGGTCCCGGCGGTAACGACCAGGGTTGCTTCCTCGTCCGACATGTCGTCCGGTATGGCGACGAGGGTGTTGATGTTGTTGACCTGATATTCGCAAAAGCCGCCGTCGGTGGTGAAGCCGTTGGCGCGATGACCCTTGTCGACATCGCCGTAGTTGAGACCGTAGTTCAGACAGGCGGTATACATGCCCTCGCGGCAGCGCTTGCAGTGGCCGCAGCCTGCATGGATCTCGACGGTCACGCGCTGGCCGATCGTGTACTCGTCCACCCCTGGGCCGAGCGCCACGACGGTGCCCATGTATTCGTGGCCGGGCGTGAAGCCTTTGTTGTGCGGCATGCCGCCGCCAATGAGGGCGGGCGGCCCGTGATAGATGATCTCGAGATCGGTCGCGCAGATCGCGACTGCATCGATGCGAACGAGCACCTCAGCTTTCTTCGGCACTGGCACGGGCTTTTCCTGCAGCAGGAGCTTGCCCGGATCGCCGAGCACCCAGGCCTTCATTCTGTCAGGGATAGGATGGTCGCTGCTCGTCTTTACTCCGGTGGGGGCGTACATTGCATCTCCTCACAACGGGCATAAATTGCGGGCTGCCTTTAGGCGGCGGCACCCGCGTTCATGACCACAGGATAGTGCATATATCCGGCTTATTCGAGGACGGTGACTTTCGGCTCCGCGTTCAACCCCCCGGCTCTCGTGGCCCCACATCAACCTCGCCGAACGGCTCGTTGAGCAGCAGCTTGCGAGCGAAAACTGACCCTTTGCGGAATGGTGATCAAGCCCATATTTGACCGTCGAGTACCTCTCCGGGAGTACCAGGTGAGTTTTCCTCCTTCAGTGCCTTCAGACGGAGCCCGGGATACGGGTGCTTCCGGCGGCATGTCTGCGAACCCGCTCAAATTCTCCAGGAAGCAACTTGGTTTTGCCGTCGCCATCGCCGGCATTTCCGACGTGATCGGCGCTTTCACCACCCCGGCACCGCCCCTCACCTGGATGGTCGACGCTGTCACCGCGCTCCTTCTGTTCCTCGTACTGGGGCGACAGTGGCTGCTGCTGCCCGGGCTGGTGCTGGAGTCGATTCCGGGCCTGGGAGTGGTCCCGTTCTGGCTGCTGGTGGTCGGAGCGATTGCGGTATTCGGAACCCCGCGTCCGAAGCTCGAGCAGCCGAGGTGACCTAATCGCCTGCACGCCTCGAGCCTGAGGTGTTCGTCGAGGCGCCGTGCAGCCGCCCCTCTATGGAGAGCGTCGCTCGATCCTTGTCGTCGCGCATGAGGCGCACAGCATCGACGCGGCGATTACCTTCATCGCCGACCTCAAGAGGAAGGGCCGCATCAGCGGGACGTTTGTTAACCGCCAGCTCGGAGCAATTGCCGCCAGCTCACAGTTGCGTGATCCGGGAATAAACGGCTGGCTCGGCGAGTCTTGCAGCCGTCGAGCCAAAGCATTCGGAGAGGATCATGAACGAGAACAACGACAATTCCGGCGTCAGCCGGCGCAAGATATTGGAATGCATGACTTGGGCGGGGACAGGCGTCCTGTGGACAGTCTCCGGCGGCGTGCCGCGTTCTCTCGGGATCATCGACGGCGCGCTCGCCGCCGAGCCCAGCAAGCTCACCTTCCTGCAGATCAGCGACAGTCACGTCGGTTTTGATAAGCCTGCCAATCCCAATGTGATCGGCACCCTCGAGGAGGCGATCGGCAAGATCAAGTCGCTGCCGGCCAAGCCTTCGTTCATGATTCACACCGGAGACATCACGCATCTATCCAAGCCCGCCGAGTTCGACAATGCCAATGCGGCCATCTCCAAAGCCGGCCTGGACGTGCATTACGTTCCAGGGGAGCACGACATCCTCGATGAGGACACAAAGCTCTATCGCGAGCACTATGGCAAGAACGCGAAGGGGGCCGGCTGGTACAGCTTCGATGCCGGCGGCGTGCATTTCATCGGCCTTGTCAACGTCGTGAACCTCAAGGCTGGAGGTCTCGGCAACCTGGGGGATGAGCAGCTCAAGTGGATGACCGATGACCTCAAAGGCAAATCCGCCGAAACCCCGATCGTGGTGTTCGCCCACATCCCGCTGTGGACCGTGTACGAGAAATGGGGTTGGGGCACCGACGACGGCGGCCGCGCCGTCGAGCTGTTGAAGCGGTTCGGCTCGGTTACGGTGCTCAACGGCCACATCCATCAGGTGATGCAGAAGGTGGAGGGCAATGTTGCCTTCCACACTGCCATGGCTAC
>DATBHG010000044.1:0-100754 GCA_036557665.1 Xanthobacteraceae bacterium
CAAGATAACCGATGTGACCCCGCTGTTTCAGATAGACGATGGCCGGTTGCTGAACCAGCTTCCGGTCTGGGCTCCCGATGCGGCGATCCGCAAGACGATCCTGGTCGACAATCCGGCGCGGCTATATCGGCTCTGAGTGCCTTCGCCCTGCTCGATCAGCATCAGCGCCCGTCGGAGTCCGCGCGCAGCCCGCGCCGCAGCCCGCTACGAGCCCGATAACGGAGCTCCCTGCGCAGTTCCGGCGTGCGCTGACCAGTCTGTTCGCCGCTGCGCAGCCTGGAACGCCCGAAGGCGAAACGGAGCCGCCTGGGCGCCCGGAGCGCGACGGCACCGTCACACGGAATACCTACGCGCAAGCCTGGTAGCGCAGCTCGGCGCCGTAAGCGGGTCCGCGGGTATAGTCGGGCCCGTATCACGGCGGATTACGCTCGCGCTATCGCCCGCGGCGATAGCGCTTCGCTAAACTAATCCGCCCTACGCACCCTCGACGTACGAGCGCTGGCCCGCGGCCAGGTGGACCTCGGCGACCGGATTGCGTGCCGCGTTCCAGCTCGGCATGCGCCGGAACAACTCCATGTCGTGACCGGGCACTATCCGCTGCCACTGCGACTGCCCGACGACGCTCTGGATATCGCGGTAGGCAGCAAGCAGATTCCAGCAATTGCCCTGATGGTACCCCGGCGGCCACATGCGCTCGACATTGGCAAACGAGGCAATGACGTCGCCGGCCATGACATAGCGATCCTCGGGAGTGCGGATCTCGACCCATTGCGATCCGAACGTGTGACTGTCTGCCGCAAGATGCAGTCTTATGCCCGGACATACCTCATGCGCGCCCTCGATCAATGTGGCACGTCCGTCGGCAACGGCGCGATCGAGCTCGGCCATGTCGTCAAGGTTCATCGATGACAGGATCCAGCTTCGCTTGTCGGCGGGCTGGTCCGGCAACACCTTCAACGCACGCTTCCAGCCTTCATATTCGCAGCGTTGCAGCAGGATCGTCGCATGCTTGAATGCGCCGATGTTGCCGGCGTGATCGAAATGCAGGTGGGTCAACAGGATGGCTTTGACGTCCTCCGGCTCGAGCTCCACCTTGCTCAGGATTTCCGCCGGCGTTTCAAAGTCGGCAAACTGCCGGCCGGTCATGGATCGGCCGGACGCAAACCCGGTATCGACGAGAAAGACGTGCGGCCGCGCCGACGAGCGTGCCGGCACCACAGCCGAATAGACCATCGGGATTTGCAGCAATCCTTGATTGCTTCCCACCGGCGATCCCTCGATGAAGTCTCGCGGCACCTGCCCTTTGGCGAAACAAAAGCTCCAGATCGAAAAATCCGGTGCGGGCTCCTGGTCGGTCAAAGACGGCCTCCTTGGGGGGATCGCGGCCTCGTAGGTGCCCCCATTATGGACCGGTCGGCGCGGGATGCGACTCGCCGCGGACGCATGATCGCGTCCGGCGCTTCAACTGCGCGCAATCCTCGGAGCTATGGCCAATTCCCCCCGGAAAGGCAGCGGCCCGGGTTCAGCCGCCTGCGAAGGCATTCAGGACAAGCACGGCGGCAAATATCGCACCCAGGGTCAGGCCGACAATCCGCGCTGTCCGTCGCTCGTCCATGGTGCGACATTACGGATTTTCCCTGTCGCTGGATGTGACCCAAATCACACAAATTCCTTTTTTGTGAATCGAGCGGCGTCCGGGGTCGAAGTCGCTCAGCCCTGGCGCCACGGATCGGCACCGGAAATGGCGCGGCATGGAGGGTGTCGCGCGGCGCTCTTTGTGGTATGGCGTCGCTCGCCACCGCGCATCGAGCTCGGACGGTGCCCACCCCGTGGGAGGGCGTTGCACCGGAGGTATCCTGAAGCTCGCGGCAGCTGTCGTTGCCTGCGGCTCGGGTCATCTCGAAACCGGGAGCATCGGGCTCTTGGCGGCGAGGACCGCGCAATCAGCAAGGAGGAGTTTCACGAAATGCCCAAGCCACGCATCAGCTACGTCGACCCGGCGACCATCAGCGACCCGGCGATGCTCGCCGAGCTCGACCGCTGCGCGCGCGAGGGCACGCCGCGCCCCGAGAGCCAGGCCGTCCGCGCCCATGTGCCGGCGGTGTTCTGGTCGTTTGCCAACAGCTGGCGCGACGTGTTCAAGAACGGCGTGGCGGATCATGCCATCAAGGAGCTCTGCCGGATCTATGTCTCGCGCTCGGTGCTGTGCGAGTTTTGCGGCAATCAGCGCTCGATCAAGGCGGCGAAGCAGGGCGTGGTCGAGGAAGACTACCGCGACCTCATCAATTTCGAGAGCGCGACGCGCTATGACGAACGGCAGAAGGCCGCGCTTTCGTATGCCGAGGCGATCACCTGGGATTTGCCCGTGGACGACGCCTTCTGGGCGCGGCTGCACGAGCATTTCAGCGAGCCGGAGCTGGTCGAGATCGGGTATTTCATTGCGGTGACCATGGGACAGCAGCGCTGGCTGCGCCTCCTTGATATCGAGCACCACCAGATCCTTGCCGGCACCACCGCCTCCATGGCCCCCGGCTTCGAGAACGAGGAGGCGCTCAGGCGCTCGAAGCAGGCCGGCGATTACTGGGCCAAGCGCAGCCCCAAGTCACAGAGCGAAGCGGCCGAATAGCCGAGCGACATCGCAAAGAGACGATGGACCACCTGAAACCCGTCGCGGAGGAGTTCGGGCGCCAGGCGCAAACGTTCGAGGTCTGGGCGGAGAAAACCGACGACCAGGCCGCTGCGCGGTTCCGGACCGCCCTCGGCGAGGCAGGCAAGGGCCAGTTGCTCGATGTGGCGTGCGGGCCGGGCGTCGTCACCGCGGCGGTAGCGCGGGACGCGGCCTCGGTGGTCGCCTTCGACGCAACCGAGGAGATGCTGGAAAAGGCCAGGGCACGATGCGCCAAGGCCGGGCTGGTCAACGTCGCTTTTCAACGCGGAGATGCGGAAAACCTGCCGTTCGCAGATGCCCAGTTCGACGGGGTGGTCACCCGGCTCGCCGTCCATCATTTTGTCCATCCGCAACGTGCACTCGATGAAATGTTCAGGGTGCTCCGCCGCGGCGGGACGGCGGTCATCGTCGACGTGGTTTCGTCGGAGGACATGCGCGAATCAAATCTGCAAAATGCCATCGAGCGACTTCGCGATCCTTCGCATGCTCGCATGTTGCCGGCATCGGAGCTCGACATCTGCATGGCGCGAGCCGGTTTCCGGGACATTCAGCACGATACCTGGGACAAAAGCCGCGAATTCGAGGAGTGGATGGGCATCGTGAATGATCCGGCTCGGGCCGAGCCCCTCCGAACGGTCGTCCGCGCCCTGGCCGAAGCCGGCCGCACTGCGGGGATGGGCCTTTCGATCAAGGACGATCGAATCGTATTCTTCCACCGGTGGCGCCTGTCAGCGGGAAGGAAGGCACCCGGACATTGAGTCGTCGCAGCGAGCGCGCATGGGCGATCTCTACCCGGCGGTGAAGGTCGCGGCGGTGCAAGCCGCCTCCGTATTCCTCGACCGCGAGGGCTCGACCGCCAAAGCTTGCGATCTCATCCGGGAAGCCGGCCGCAGCGGCGCACGCGTGATCGGTTTCCCGGAAGGATTCATTCCCGCCCATCCCGTCTGGTATCACCACCATTCTGCGACGGGCGCCCTGTCCAACCGGCTCGCAGTCGAGCTGTTCAAGAACGCGGTGGAAATCCCCGGGCCGCAAATCGATGACCTTGCGCGCGCGGCGCGCGACGCCAACGCCTATGTGGTGATCGGGGTGTGCGAGAAGCTGCCCGGCACATTGGGCACCATGTTCAACACCCAGGCCTATCTCTCTCCCGCCGGTACGTTGATCGGCAAGCATCGCAAGATCATGCCGACCGTCGGCGAGCGGCTGGTCCATATGGGAGGGTTCGGCGACACGTTCGGCGCGTTCCACACGGAGCTTGGGCCGATCAGCGGCTTGATCTGCGGCGAGAACTCCAATCCGCTTGCCGTGTTCGCGCTCACGGCGGAAGGCACCCGCATCCACGTGATGAGCTGGCCCAATCATTTCCCGGTGAGCGGGGATCCGCTGCGCAACAGGGTCGCGGTCGATTCCCAAGCCTTCGCTCAGATGAGCAAGGCCTTCGTGATCTCCGCCTGCGGGACCGTGGACGAGCGCATGATCTCGCTGCTCGAGCCATCTGCCTCGGCCGAGAAGTTTCTGCGCGATCCCGATTGCACCGGCGGCAGCGTCATCGTGGCGCCGAACAGCCGGATCGTCGCCGGACCGATGGGAGCCGAGGAAGGAATTCTGCTTGCCGAGTGCGATCTCGAGCTCGGCATCGCCATGAAGCTGCGGCACGATTTCGCCGGCCATTACAACCGGCCGGACATTTTTCATCTCCAAATCAATCGCACCGCGCCAAAGCTCTATACGGTCTATGGCGGCGAGCAGGATCCCGCGCTTGCCGCCGCGCGTGAGGCCGCCGCCCGGATCGGGATGACCGGATCATGGCCTGCAGTACCGCAGTTGCCCGGGCACGCGACGAGCGACGACGAGCCCGGAAAGGACAGGTAGAGCGGGTTCCGTGTTGCACCACCCGCAAAGGCAATCTTGCCCGGCCTACAGCCGGACCTCGTCGGTATGGGCGAAGCGAGACAGTGCTTCGCCCAAATCCCAATCGTCGAGCATCAGGGCAACGGAAGAGTGAGGTTTGGCTGCGGCAATGTCCGCATGCTTCAACCAGCGGAGCTGATCGCCGTCGGCAACCGCCACTGCCGGCGCGCTCTGCTCGATCTGCGATCGGGCAAGTGACGACGCGCTCTCGCGCATCTCGGTCACGAACGAGCGGCAGGGGCCTTGCGCCTCGCCCACGACCAGCACGGGCCAGCTCTCCCGCTGCGGGAACAGCGAGACCCTCGCGGCCTCGGCGATGGCCAGCTTTACCGGCCGCTGCGAGACGAGACTGTCCACGGCGGATCGCGCTGCACTCCTCGGCAGGAGGATTGCGGCCGCGCCGATCTTCATTGCGCCCAGCAGGCTGGCTACCAGGGAAGGTGACGGAGGCACCGCGATCAGGATCTCGTCGCCCACCCCTACGCCGAAGCGGCGCAGCATGTTGCCGGCACGATTCATGAGCGCGGCCAGGTCGTGATAAGAGTACCGCTTCTCCCCGTAGCGCAGCGCCGGCTTGTCGCCCGCGTTATCCGAAATATGCCGATCCACAATCAACGTCGCGGCGTTGCTGGTCGCTTCGATGCTCGACAACATGTCTACCTCCGGTCATTGCTGCGGGCTGGTCCAGAACAATACGCGGCGCTCGATCAGCTCTATGGCGTAGAACAGCAGAATGCCCATGAGCGACAAGAGCACGATGAGGGCAAAGGTAAGAGGCACATCCAGCTGGTAATCGGTCTGCTTGATGACGTGGCCGAGCCCGGCGTCGGCGCCGACGAACTCTCCGACAACTGCGCCCACCACCGAGAGCACGATCGCGGTCTTGAGCCCCGCGAATATCACCGGCATCGCATCGGGCAGCTTGACCTTCACGAACGTCATCCAACCGGATGCCGCGAGCGAGCGCATCAGCCGAAGCTTCTGCGGGTCGGTGCCGGCGAGCCCCGCCACCACGTTCACCAACAGCGGAAAGAACGCAATGAGCGCCGCCATGACCACTTTCGAGCTCATGCCGAACCCGAACCACACCAGCAGAAGCGGCGCAAACGCAATTTTGGGCGCCGCATTGAGCGCGATCAGATAAGGCATCAATACACGGCGGAGCACGGGAAGCTCGGCAATGAGCACCCCGCAGCCGAAGGCAATCACGATGGCCAGGAAGAAACCGGCAACGGTCTCATACAGAGTGACCAGGGAGTCCGTGCGCAGCGGGCCGCCGGCAAGGATCTCGCGGCATACCGAATAGAGCTCGCCCACAATAGCGGAAGGCGGCGGCAAGACGAGACTCGAGACGAGGCCCAGCCGGCAGACGATCTCCCACGCGAGAAGACACCCGGCGATGAAAACGAGCGCCAACGCCTGGTCGCCCGCATGCCGACGGCGCCCGCTCGCGCTCATCCGAGGATGCTCCGTATCCGCGCCACCTGACGGAAATAGGCAGGATCGACCAAAGTCGCCTTGCTGCGCGGCCGCGGCAGATCGATCGCAACGACCTGTTTCAATCGGCCCGGGCTTGCTGCCATCACCCCGATTCGATCCGACAGCAGGACGGCCTCGCCGATGTTGTGCGTCACGAACACGACGGTCTTGCGCCGATCCTGCCAGATGCGCAGCAACTCCATGTTGAGGTACTCGCGCGTCATCTCGTCCAGCGCGGAAAAGGGCTCATCCATCAGCAGAACGACGGGATCGCAAAGCAGCATGCGGCAGATCGCAACCCGCTGCTGCATGCCGCCCGAGAGCTCGAAGGGATAGCGCCGAGCGAACGCGCTCAAGCCGACGAGATCGAGCAGCTTGTGCGCCTGCTCCGTGTATTGCCGCCGATCGAGCCCGAACACCTCGACGGGCAGCAGCACGTTGTCCAGATTGGTGCGCCAGGGCAGCAGCACCGGTGTCTGAAACATCATGCCGATCTCGCGACTCGGGCCGGCGATCGCATGCGAGGCCAGCCGCGCTTCTCCTTCGGTTCCCGGCACCAGTCCGGCGACAATATTGAGAATTGTACTCTTGCCGCAGCCGCTCGGGCCGACGAGCGAGAAGAACTCTCCTTCCTCGATTCTGAGCGAGATGGCATCGAGCGCGACAAAGCTTTCGTCACCGAGCTGATAGATCTTGCGCAGCCCGCGGAGCTCGATCATCGGCGCAGGTGCCGCCGCTCGCGCCGATGCGGCGTCCCCCACCCGCAAGGCTTGCCCCGCACCACCCAAGGACATCGACAGCGGTTACTTCGCCTGAGCGGCCTGTTGCTGAATTTTTGCCGCATCAAATTCATTGATCGCGGCGATGTACTCGTTGGTGAACGCCTTCGTGGTATCCACCTTTTCCTTCAGCTGCCCGCTGTCGAGAAGAAAATCCTCGACAGCCTGCCAGGCGGCCGGTCGCTGATAACCCCATTTCCCCTGCGCCTCCGGCGGCAAGCGATGCAACTCGAGCACGGCCTTGAGCAGCGGCTTGGTAAATTCCGGCTTGCGCGTGGTATCGGGAACCTGCCTGGCCACCATCTCCCAGCACGCGTCTGCGTTGGCAAAACAAAATGCGGTGCCTTTTGCGATCGCGCGGCCGACTGCGACTATGAGCTTGGGATCCTGCTCGATCATGCTCCGTTGCGCCGCGAGCACGTCGCTGAAGAAGGTTGCAGTGGGCCCCTCCATGAAGAGGCGAAGCTTCTCCCCGGTCTGCTCGATGGTCATCATGTCCACGAACGAGGCCGAATAGGCGGCGACCCGCTTCTCTTTCAGAGCAATGGCCGCAGCGCCGCCCCGGCCGATCTCCGCGATCTGCACATCCGTGCCGGGATCCAGACCCGCCTGCTTCAGGGTTGCCCGCAAATACGCGTTCTGCCCGCCGGCCACCGAGGAGATGCCGATCTTGGTGCCTTTGAGATCTGCGACGCGCTTGTAGGGACTGTCTGCCAGCGTGGCGAACTGGAAAACATGGCCCTGGTATGCCGTGTACAAGGCGATGATGCTCTCGCCCAGCGCGATCCCGTTGAGAATTTGTGCCGGCTGGGTCATGGCGAAATCCACCTGCTTGGTGGCGAGAGCCTTATAGGAGGCGGCAGATCCCTCGGTCGAAGTGAGCCTGAATGCGATGCCCTCCTCCTTCGCATAACCCATCTCGGCGGCGACGGAGAAATAAGGCCACACCACTCCGTTCGGGAACGAAAGAGCGATCCGCACTTCCTTTTCCGCCGCGCTGCAGATTGGAGCGTGCAGCAGCATCAGCCCGACGACGAATGCCGCGACTGCCCCCAGGCGACCTCCAACCGTCATTCTTTCCTCCCTGAGCTTTCCGTTTCAGCTGTTTTCGAGAGCGGGGGCCAGCTCGGCAACCCCATAGCGCTTGAGCCAAATCGCCCGCACCTGCTCCTCGCTGACATTGTCGTTGAAGGTGTAAGCAGGAGACAGAACCGGGAAGGCCTTCTCGACCTTCACCTTCACCACGGCATTGACCGGATATTGCCGGCCCTCGCGAGTCCACAGATCCTCGGCAACGTAGTCGAACTCCGGCCCGCTCTCGTGCAGCGTGGCACGGCCCTTGAACCGGAACCCCCGGCGCAGGAACGGGTCGACCATATTGATCTCGACGAAGGGATTGGCGCGCAGGTTGCGGATCGTCACCGGCGAGGCGATATCGGCAAAAACCACATGATCGTCGTCCCAAACCTTGAGCGACCCTTTGGGCGACAGATTGGGCCTGCCGTCGGCGGTGACGGTGGCGACGTAGCACAGGCGCAGGTGGTCGACCATGCGCTTCATTTCATCGGTCAAAATGCCCATATCACATTCCTCCTCTCGGGAAACCGCTCTCGCGTGCTCATATGTCGAGCTTGAAGCTGCCGGCCGTATCTCGGTGGGGCACGAACTTCTTGGTGACTGCCTTGATGTTCTCCCGTCCGCGCGGCTCCTCGAACAGGAGATTGCGTTGCGCGGCGAGCAGCGGAAAATCCTGTACCGTGAGGATGATCGCCTGCTCGGAACCGTCGTTGACATGCTGATGATAGGTCCATGCGGGACAGAGGAACGTATCTCCTTTGGACCACTCGATCTTGGTGGGCTCCGGATCATCCTCGTTCTGCATCACGTCGAACCCCTTCCCTTGCAAGACGTGATAAATGGCGAACGACGTGTGGCGATGCGCCTTCAGGCCTTCGCCGGGGTTCAAGATGGTCATGCCGATCAGCGCGCCGGGGGCAGTGCCGTGCGCCTCCTCGGTGTCATTGTGAACCAGAATGATGAAACGGCGATCAGCGCCCGGAATGGGATCGCTGGCGATCTCCTTGAGCTTGGCGAGACAATCCTGCCAGTTCCAGCGCGCGGGGCGGATAGGGCGGCGCACCGCCTTCGGGTACCATTCATCGTCGGCCATGAGTTGTGTGCAATCGAACTTCTCGTTGAGCTTCCGAACCTGAACCCGCTTGCCTTCGAGAATTTTTTCGGCCTTCTCCAGCGCCATCTTCCTCTCCATCACGCCTCGGACGCCAAGCCATTTGCGTCCCGGAAGCGCCATGGTATGGAGAAAATGCGGACCTCTGCCAGAGCCACTTTTTGCAAAAATTGCAGTACCAATTTGCCTGCTAGGCCGGGTAGGAGCAGTGGAGCTCAGCATCACGATCGAAGGGCGCAACCGGCTCTCGACCCAGGTCTATCGGCAAATCCGAGCTGCAATCCTGAGCGAGCGCATGCAGGTCGGCGAACGATTGCCGGCAACGCGCGAGCTGGCGCGGCAGCTCAATGTCTCGCGCAACACGATCATTTCCGCCTACGACCGTCTCGTCAGCGAAGGATATCTGCGCGCGAGCCTGGGCTCGGGAACCTATGTCGAGCATCATTTGTCCGGGCCCGCGAGCGGGCCGGATCGGGCTTCCTCGCCCGAGCCGCCTGCCCTGAGCGGCTTTGCCAGGCGGCTGGTCCATCCTGCGCCGATCGTTCCCAAACACGACCTGCCGTACGACTTTCGCCCGGGCGTCCCCGAGCTGCGCTTGTTTCCGATGGCGGCCTGGCGGCGCATAGCAGCGCGGCATTGGCGCCGCCTCAACGCCTCGGTCGCCTACTACGGCGACCCTGCGGGCGACCCGACGCTGCGCAGCGCGGTTGCGCGTTACTTCGCGCATTCCCGCGCGTTGCATTGCACCGGCGACGATGTTCTCATCGTGAGCGGGTCGCAGCAGGCGCTCGATCTGATTGCACGCATTCTGATCGAGCCGGGCGACGTGGTGGCCGTCGAGGATCCGGGATATCCCGCGGCGCTGGCCGCCTTCCGCGCGCACGGCGCGCGCATCGCGCCGATCCCCGTCGACAGTGACGGCATTTGCACCTCCGCGCTGCCGAGAAAGGCAAAGCTCGTCTACGTCACTCCTTCGCACCAATTCCCGCTGGGCGTTCCACTTTCGCTCGCCCGCCGGCGCGCATTGCTCGACTGGGCGCGCAGGACGAGCAGCCTCATCATCGAGGACGATTATGACAGCGAGTTCCGCTATGGCGGCCGCCCGCTCGAGTCACTGCAGGGGTTGGATAACGCCGGCCGGGTGATCTATCTCGGGACTTTCTCGAAGGTGCTGTTTCCCAGCCTGCGCCTGGGCTTCGTGGCGATGCCGCCGAGCCTGCGGGCAAGCTTCCTTGCAGGAAAATGGATCACCGACCGACACACCGAAACCACCGAGCAGCACATCATTGCCGACTTCATCAATGAAGGACATTTCGGGCGGCATGTCCGCCGGATGCAACGGCTCTATGCACAACGCTACGAGGTCCTCTTGGAGGCACTCGAGCGGTGGTTGCCGATCTTCTCGCCGCTGCCCTCCATCTCGGGACTGCATCTCGCCGGCTTCCTGCCGGACCGGTTCCGCGTCGCCGATCTCATTGCGCGCTCCGCTGCAACCGGAGTGGGGCTCTACGCCATCGAGCCGTTCTATCAGAGGAACGCCCGGCCTGGACTTCTGTTCGGTTTCGGCAACTGCGCCACGGCGGACATCACGGAAGGCATTCGCCGCGTCGGAAACGTCTACCGGACGATCAGGTAACTCCTCGGCGCGGGGCCGCGCAGGGGCGAGCAAGCGGATGCAGGGCGCGGCAGTGCCGCGCCCCCACGAACCACCGTGTTTATTCCGTCAGGCCATGTCCTCCCTGCTCTGCTTGCGCACCAGAATCTCGACAGTCTGGAACAGCATCACAGGAAGCTCGACGAAAAACTTCCTGAGCGTCGACGGCACTATTCGAAGCGGCCGCAGCGCCGGGTGATCGGCAGCCACGGGCGTGACCTCGAGGCCGACCCGATTGAAGCTGTGGCGTACCTTCCGGAAAGGCCGGTAGAACGTCTCGTTATTGCAGAACTCGTAATAAGCCTGCGCCTTGGACGCAGCGCTGGCCGCCGCGAGCCACTCCCATCTCGGCTCGATCCCGCAGGCGAGGCAGCTGCGGATCGCCCACTTGCGGATCGGCCGCTTGGGCAGCCAGTGCACGAGCGGCATGAAAAGATGCGGCTCGATGGGCCGCAGCTTGCCCGGGTAGACATGAAAGCCGCAGCCGCCCGGTGCCGTTACTCGCGCGATCTCCCGCGCCACCGCGTCGATGTCGGCCACGTGCTCGAGCACATAATGAGTAAACACAAAATGAAAGAAGCCGGCCGGAAGATCGGTCCGGCAATCCGGCGCAATGGGCCTGATCAGCCGATCGTAATCATGGCCCCGGCTGCGGATGAGGTCCTTGCCGCGCTCGGCCGCCTCCCGGCGAATCTCCGCGCCGAACGCGTTATAGCCGGCCGCGCGCAGCCAGGCGACGTACTCGCCGCGCCCGCTGCCCCAATCCAGCACGTTCATGCGGGATTTATCCAGCCCGAGACGTTGCCGCGTCAGCTCGAGATAGCGGACCACCTCGGCATTTGGCGTGAACCTGGCGAACTCGGCTTCGGTGAGAAGCGCATCATAGCTCATGCGTTGGATTTGCCATGGGCTCGGGAGCAGGTCGAACCGGATGGCCGATTAACCTGAACGCTTCAGCGTTTGGTGCTGCGCTCGGGCTTGGCCGGCTGGGTTTTGGCCGGCTGGGTTTTGGCCGGCTCGGGCTTGGCGGGCTCGGGCTTGGCGGGCTCGGGCTTGGCCAGCTTTTCGATCTCCGCGATCGTGCGCTTGTGCAGGCTTTCGTCGAACTGCACGGCGAGGTGCTGCTCGGAGATCGGGACCGTCTCGACGGACTGACCGCGCAGCTGCGCGCCGCCGAGACCGAGCATGAGCGGGCTGGTATTGCAGTAGCAGATCGCCTTCGCCACGTTCTTGCCGAGTGATGCCATGCTCCACGTGGGCGAGGGATCGTAGGCGATGAGCAGGTCGATCCTGCGCGGCGGGTTGCTGTTGAGCTCCTCGGCAATCTGGGTGATGGCGAAGCCGCCTCCCGAGTAACCGATGAGCACGACCTTGTCGTTGGGATCGAGATGCGCGATGCTGCGCGTCACCTCGCCGCGCGCGGTCCAGTTATGGGTCGTGACATCGCCGAACGCGTCGAGCCTGTGGGCGAGCATCAGTATGCCCGGCGAGACGGCGTAGCCGTCGAGCCCGATCAAGCCTCCGAGCAGGATGAACACTTTCACCATTGCGGAATGTAAAACCAGTGCCGGGTGAAGGACCGCATACTCTCCGCCATGGCTGATGAAAGCGTGCGCTCGTATGCTCAGCTCTGCGTGCGCGAGCCGCTCGGGTCGCGCGCAGAAGGTTTCAACCCAATGCGGACCAAATTAAGACTGCGGCGAGCGCCTGTCTCAGGCGCTGCCGCTTGGATAATCGCGCGTTAACAGCGGCATCTGCGTAGGGCCGGCTTCAAACCGTCCCTAGCGCGTCGGACTCTCGACCTTCGTCGGGACGTATCCCATCTCGTTGAGGGTGGAGTCCAGCAGCTTGCGCGCCACGAACTGCTCGGGGTCCGGAAGCGGCTTGTCGGGCGGCCATTGCCGGGCGGCGATCATGGTCTGGCGGCGGGACTCCAGGATCTCGCGGAAGAGATCGGGCGGCAGCTCGGCGCCGAAGGCATTGTGCAGCTCCTCCCAGACGAGCCCTGCCTCGTGGTCGTTGTCGATACCCAGATGCTCCTTGAGGGTGGGCAGCGAGCCCGCCTTGTCCTGGCGGAAGAACATGACGGCTCGCGCGATCGCGCGGATGAGCTTCTTCGCGGTGTCGGGATTCTGCTCCAGGAAGCTCTTGGTGCACCAGATCGACCCGCCGGCGCGCGCGATATAGTCGCCGGTACGCAACAGCACCTTCATCCCCGCGGCTGCTGCTCTTGCCGCATGCGGGACCGAGACCAGCGCACCCTGGATATCGCCGTTCACCAACGCCCCGATGCGGTCCGCCTCGCCCTGGAACGAGATGATCTTGTAATCCTTGCCCGGCTCCATGTGGAAAAACCGCCGCAACACCAGCGCGCCCTCGTCGTAGTCGGCACTGCCGGGCCGGCCGTAGCCGAGCGTCTTGCCTTTGAGATCCTCAATGTTGTTGATGGTTTTGGGGACCACGATGGTCCACTGCGATTTGAGCGCCTCGCCCACGATGTAGGTGATTGGGGCGCCGCTGAGCGCCGCCTGGGCGCCGCCGGAAGGGATCGGCACGAAATCCACGTTGTTGGACAGCCCGGCCGTGACCAGCGCTCGCGCCTGCAACACCACCCACTCGGCATCGAGCCCCTCGGCTTTGTAGAAACCGCGGTCCATGGCGATGTAGCTCGGGATATGGAAACCGCTGCCCCCGACCGCCTTCCCTACCCTGACCTTCGTGGTTTCCGCGCCGGCCTGGCCGGCCTGCCCCAGCCAGCACGGAAGCAGGAGGACAAGCGCTGCTGCCAGAGCGTTCAGCCGACGAACCATGGAGCTCTCCTTTCGAGCGGGAAGGCTCATGCTGCGCCAACCGGCAGACCCACTGCAAGGCCTGTTTGGCAGCTTTGGAAGGGTGCGACCGGGCCGTCCCGGGACGGCTTTCGCACCGCGGCGTGAACCCACCGGGATACCTTCGCGACTAACGAGCCTCGCTCTCGCTCCCCCCGGAGGGAATCCGCATTGCTTTGGCCGATGCTGCTCTTCTTGTAGGAGGTTGAAATGACGAGTGATTCCCGGCTTCTCTTGCCGCTTGTCGAAACCACGGCGCTTTCCGACGAGGACAAGAAGCTCGTGAGAGCGATCCTCTGGAGGGACGGGGCTACGCCGGCGATCACTTCCCCGCAGCAGTATGCCCGCTATCAGAGAATCGTTGCCGAGCTGTTCCGCAAATACGATGCCGCAACCCGAAACTCGCTTTCATTTATCCGATCGCCGGACGGTGTGTTGCTGACATCGCTGGAAGCCCGCATGCTGGCTTGGGAGGAAGAGGAAGGAGAAGAGAAGGCGGAGCCGGGCAGCTCCTGATCCGGTGCATGTACGGGGCGCCCCCAAGTGGGTGCCCTGCAAACCCGACAAACCAAGAGAAATCCGAGAAGCCAGGGCGGCAGGGCGCCGCGCGCCCGCCGCGCTGGGAACATTGTTTGTTCATGCTATAATGCCATCTTAGGAGCGGGGCCGCTCAAGACGGCTTGGTGGCGACGCGGATGTCGACGAGAGTTTCAGGGGCGGAGGACGCCTACCGCCCCGGGGTGGAAGACGCGGTGATCATCCCGTTGGTGACCGCCGTCTTGATGATCAAGGCTGCCTTACGCTGGGCGCTCCTGATCCTCATGCGGATCCTGGACCTTTCATTCCCGCTGCTGATGCAGCTGATCAGGTTTCCGCTGTTCACGGTCAGGGTTCTCGGCGACGGGATCGTCGCGGCGGCTCAGTGGCTGCTGAAGTACCTCCCGATGGCGCAAGAAACGCGCCGGCACTGGTATGAGCTCATCGGAGCCAAGTGGGCCGCACTGAGACAGAAAATCAGCTTCCAGGCATTCGAGCAGGCCGTCCATCGTGTGTTCGAGGGCGGTATGGAGTGGGTTTTTGCCAAGTGCAGGAAGCTTACGCCGCGTGCCGCACTCTATGTGATCGTCGGGGCGGTCCTTTGGCTCCCGATCTCGCTCGGGCTCGCAACCGCCATTCACGCGCTGCTCATCGTATATGCGGCGTGGCTTCCCGCATGGATGCAGTTGTTGCATCCGCTCGCGACCATCATTGCCAAAAGCAAGCTCCTCGTGCTGCCGGTGTACCCGGCAGCCTGGCCGCAGGCGAAGCAGCATCCGGTGATGCAGGCGATCGGGACCGGCTTCCGGGGTTTTGCGCACCTTTATCTGGTGCAGAAGTCCGCATGCCGATACCGGCAGGTGGAACAGGCGATGCGAGACATGGCCGCCGGGCTGACGCGCCTCGCTTCCCGGCTCGGGCTCGAATCATTGTGCGCCGATATGTCCCGTCAACTCGCGCACGTGGCGGTCCAAGTCCGGAATGCATTGCGCCGTGCAGCTTGCTGGACGTTTGCGCATCTTTCTGCGCTGCCGCTGATCGGCCCCGTTCTGCGCGATTACGCGTCGCAGTACGAGAGGGTACGGCAACATTCGGGAAAAACCACTGCGAGATTGCATCGTCTGTGGGAAAGCTGGGCGATCAGATTCTCGGCGGAATATTACGAGGCGAAGGAAAGGGAAAAGTCCGCTCGGGCGGGCTGAGCTCTCTTTCCGTGAAACCGGCCGAGCCACCCCGCCCACCTCATCCTTCGAGACGGCGCGCGCTCAGGAAAGCGCGCGCCTCCTCCGGACGAGGATCACGGGTGTGACCTCGAAAGCACCGCATTAGCGCTACGCAATGTCTGCGATCGGCAGAATGAGCGCGGAGGGATGATCGGCGCCGAGATGAATGGTGTCGGTGCCGATCTTGTCGGGGCGATAGTAGTGCGGCCATAGCGTCTCGGTGATCGGGGAATCGCCGTTGACCATCTCGAGCCGGATGCGGTGGCCTTTCTTGAACAGATAAGCCATCGGCTCGATGCTGATATCGAGCTTGTAGACGGTCCCGGGCGTGAGCGGCTGCAGTTGGCGGTGCGTGTAGCGGGGAACCATATCGCTGCTGTGCGCCGCGTCTATCTCCCGATGCGACGCGCGCAGCCAGCCTCGGGTAACGAGCTCGGCGAAAGGGTTGAGCCCCTTCGCACGGTCCTCGCTCGGCTGCGGATGTTGATCCGAAAGCTTGACGAACAGATCAGTGTCGCCGGCCGTCGATGACAGGAACACAGTGAGTTTTATCGGCCCGGCAATCTCGAGGTCCTCGGCAAGGGGCTGGCTCGTGAAGGTCAAAACCCTGCGCACCGGGTCGAAGCCCCCGGCGGGGCCGGAGGGTCCAAACCCGACCACCCCGGCGACCCAGCCGGGGTTCGGATAGCTGTAGCTCGTCCTGCTGCCGCCGGCGCCTGGCGTGGGCGAAAGTCCTCCGTCGTTGAGCGAGGTCACACTCTGCGAGGCGGCCTCGCCGAGGTACCATGCGACGTAGCGCACGTTCTCCGGCGGCCACGCATCCGCGCTGCGCATGACATTCGAGCCGCGCACCGCATATTCCACATTCGGGCGCGCGAGATAATCCGTCGATTCGCCTTTGAGGTAGTGGCTGTAGAAGGGAAGGAGCACGCGCTTGTGAAAATCGACGCTGGCGAACTCGGCCGCCGCCGCCCAGGCGTTGGGCACTCCTGACATGCGCAGCTTCTTAGGTCCGCGCGCGCGCAGATAGCCGTCGATGTTGCCCCGGGTGTGCAACTGCATCTTGGCCCAGACCCCGCTGGAATAGAGCGGCACCTTGATGCGGTCGAGCACTTCCCAGGCGGAGCGTTCACGCCAGAAATCGTCGTAGAAGGGATGCGCGGCGATCATCGCCGTGAGATCGGTATCCTGATCGCGGGAAGGCCCGCTCGCAGGATAGCGGTTGATGAAACGGTTCTGATACCACCAGTATCCAGGGAAGAAATCGCAAGGAATTCCGCCGTGATGGGTACCAGCGCGATAGACGTCGCTCAGTCCGTCGTGGGCCCCGAGGCAGGCCAGCGAGGGTGGCGACATCGCCCCCATGAACCACTGCAACATGCAGAAATAGGACTGGCCGATGCCGCCGACCCGGCCGTTGCACCAGGGCTGGCATCCAATCCACTCGATCGCATCATAAAGGTCCTCCTGGTCCTTGCGGTCGAGGAAGCCGAAGCTGCCGCCGGAACGCCCACTCCCCCGCACGTCCATCTGGACGTAGGCGTAACCGTTCTCGACATAGAAATCGATCGGCCCGGTTTCGCGCCAGAGAAACTGGGGACTGGCAGGCAGAAGGTTGTTGTCGAAGCGGTAAGGCGCGGCCGCAAGCAGCGCGGGATGGGGCCCGGCTCCCTCGGGGCGATAAACCCGCATCCCGATGCTCGTCCCGTCCCGGACCGCAATCGTCACATCCTCTTGCAGCATCTCAACCCTTCTTGGCTTATGGCTGACCGTATCGCGTTTGCATCAGCGTAGCCGCCTCGCTGCCGGCAATAGGGATAGCATCTGAAGGGGGCGAGGCATGAGGGGGACCCCAAAAAACGCTTTGCGTTTTTTGGGACCCCGACTCGCCCCTACGCGCGTTCGGCCTCGCCGTTATTATTTGACTTCTGGCGTCGCATACTGCGCGCTCGCGCCAAATCAAGCTGCGCCGCACGCCAATGATACGATCCTCGCGCGCGGGATTCTCATGGGCACGGTCACGTTGTGCGCTACGCCGCCTGCAGACCGGCATCGATGAAGCCGCCGGACTGGTGACGCCAGAGCGCGGCATAATGGCCGCCCAGGCGCAACAGCTCCTGGTGCGAGCCCTGCTCCACGATGCGTCCCGCATCGAGCACGATCAGACGGTCCATGCGGGCAATCGTGGAGAGCCGGTGCGCCACCGCGATGACGGTCTTGCCCGCCATCAGCGTCTCCAGGCTGGACTGGATCGCGGCCTCGACCTCGCTGTCGAGCGCGGAGGTTGCCTCGTCGAGCACCAGGATGGGCGCGTCCTTGAGGATGACGCGGGCAATGGCGATGCGCTGGCGCTGTCCGCCCGAGAGCTTCACGCCGCGCTCGCCTACATGCGAATCGTAGCCGCGGCGCACCTTCCAGTCCTCGAGCTCGCGGATGAACGCGTCGGCGTGCGCGAGCTTCGCCGCGCGGATGACCTCGGCATCGCTCGCCCGCGGGCGGCCGTAGCGGATGTTGTCGCGGATCGAGCGATGGAGCAGCGACGTATCCTGGGTGACCACGGAGATCTGCGCGCGCAGGCTCTCCTGGGTCACCGATGCGATGTCCTGCCCGTCGATCAGGATGCGCCCGCCTTCCAGGTCGAAGAAGCGAAGGAGCAGATTGACGAGCGTGGATTTGCCGGCGCCGGAGCGTCCGATCAGTCCGATCTTCTCTCCGGGCTCAACGACGAGGGTGAGGCCGTCGATCACGCCGCAGGCGCGCCCGTATCCGAAAGAGACGTCCTCGAACCGGATCTCGCCGCGCGTGACTTTCAGCGTGGCGGCGTTCGGCGGGTCAGTGAGCGCGATGGGCCGGGCAATTGTCATCATGCCCTCCTGGATGACGCCCACATTCTCGAAGATCGTCGTAACCTGGAGCGCGACCCAGCCCGCGATATTGACGATCTGCCAGGCGAGCGGCAGTGCCATCGCGACCGTGCCGACCTCGATCCTGCCGCGCGTCCACAGGACGAGCGCCATCGCGCCGGTTCCCGTCACCATCAGCGCGTTGAGGGTGGAAAGGCAGAAGCTGAACAGCGTGTTGAGCCGCAGCGAGCGGTAGAACAAGCCGGTATGCTGATCGATGGCATCGCGCACATAGGCGTCCTCCTCGCGCGGGCGAGCAAACAGCTTGACCGTGAGGATGTTGGTGTAGCTGTCGACGATGCGCCCCGTGAGCATGGAGCGCCCCTCGGACACCTCCTTGGAGCGATCGCGCATGCGCGGCACGAGGATGCGCAGCAGCAACAGGTAGCCGCCGAACCAGAGCGCCACCGGCATCGCCAGCACCGGATCGGCGGATGCGAGCAGGACGAGCGCCGTCGTGCCGTAAACCATGATGTACCACACGCTGGTCAGGAGCGCGACGATGGTCTCGCGGATCGCGGGGCCGGTCTGCATCACCCGGTTGGCAATGCGGCCGGCAAAATCGTTCTGAAAGAACGCCCAGGACTGCCGCACCACGTACCAGTGGTTTTGCCAGCGGATGCGATTGGACACGTTCGCCGAGATCGCCTGATTGGCCATCAGGTTCTGCGCCGCGAGCGCAAACGGCCGCGCGATGAGCAGCACCAGCGCCATGCCGAGGAGATACGGCCAGAATCTCGAGAACAGCTCTTCCGGCGGGCTCGCCGTTATCAGCGTGACGACCCGGCCCATGAACACCGGAACGGTGGAATCAAGAAGTGCAACCAGCAGGCCGGCCGCAAACAAGGCGGCAAACAAGCCCTTCGCCTGCCGCGCAAAGTGCCAGAAGAACGCGACGAAATCGGGCGGAGGCTCCGCCTTCTCCGGTATTGCGGTCGGCTTCATCAATCGTTCGAACAGGGAAAACATTGGACCAGCTCGCGACAGACCGGCACTGCCGGCGGCGCTTTGCGCCGAGCAAATGCGGCCCCTTATGGGTGTCTACGGGATCGGAGTGGGGGTTAGAGGGGGTTCATGTCCGGACTGTGACGGAACCCCGCTTCGGCCGGCTTCGTTCCGAGGCGAGAGACGGCGAAGAGGCGACAAACGTGCAACACCACGTGTTTTTCAACCCGCTCCCCGAGCCCGGCCGCTTGCCAATGCCGCGGTTGTGCTCGATCGTTACCCGCGATCAAGCCGCCTGCGTGATTTGGGTGAGCTCCGTGGGGCGGGTTATGTGGGGGCGCTCTCTCGCCTATGCAATGCTGGCCGTGCTGGCGGGCGCAGGACCGGCAGCCGCGGCCGAGGTCGGCGTGCGAATGCGCACAGCTTCGCCGCCCAGTCTCGCCTATGACTGGACCGGCTTCTATATCGGCGGGCATATCGGTGCTGGAGTTTCCTATCGCGATTGGACCCTGGTCGATGGCCGCATATCGGAGGCCGGCGATGCCGTGCTGCTGGGCGGCCAGATTGGGCTCAACTATCAGATCGGCAAGTGGGTCATCGGAGCGGAAGGCGACGGCTCCTGGGGCAATCTGAAGGACGAAAGCCTGTGCCCCGACGGGAATAACACGTGTTGGACCAGGGAGAATTGGCTGGCCACGGTGACCGGTCGGGTTGGCTATGCGTTCGATCCGGCGCTGTTCTACATCAAAGGAGGCGCCGCGTTCACGCGGGCAGAATATTTCAAGACTGCGCAGACCCCTTCCGTGCTCGACCAGAGCGCCAATGCAAGCAGAGCCGGCTGGACCCTTGGCGCCGGCATGGAATATGCGCTCCGGCGCGACTGGACGCTCAAGCTCGAGTACGACTATCTGGAATTCGGCTCGCGCTCGCTCGCAATGACCAACATCGCGACCGGAGCTTTTGCAGAGAGCCTGGTGCTGCGGGAGAAAGCGCATCAGGTGAAGCTCGCGCTCAATTATCTCTTCAGCCCAAATAATTGGGCTGCGGTCCCCCGGCAGGGGACGTCGAACGCGCCCGAGGAGAAACGGCTCGGATTATCGGCTCCGCTCGATGCCCCGCCGTTCCCGTCCGGCGATTGGCCACTGGGGGGAAGTCAGCTCATCGGCGTGCCGGATACCGCCGTCGAACCACTGACGAAGTGGCTCTACGACGGGCCTAACGGACAGGCGTGGAAGGACAGCAGGATCAAGGTTTACGGCTGGGGCGAGCTCGGCGCCAACGCCAGCACCTCGAAACTCTCGCTGTTGCCGGCCGGCTATCCCGTCCGTCCGGACCGCCTCGAGCTGGACCAATTGGTGTTTCGTGTCGAGCGCCTGCCGGATACCGCGCAAAGCGATCACGTCGACTGGGGATTCAATGTCACCAACGTGTACGGGCTCGATTACCGCTACACGATCATGAAAGGGATTTTCAGCGATCAGCTGCTCGACAAGAATCGCACATATGGCTACGACATGCCCACGTTCTACGGCGAGCTCTATTTTCCGCAGATCGCGCAGGGAATGAACGTGCGAGTCGGGCGATTTCTTTCAGTGCCCGACATCGAGACGCAGATGGCGCCCGGGAATTATCTCTATACGCACTCGCTGCTCTACATCTTCGACCCCTTTACCCAGATGGGCGTCGTCAACACCGTGAAGCTCAATGACCAGTGGCTGGTGCAATTCGGTGCTCATGCCGGCAACGACGTCGCGGCCTGGGAACGGGCGGATGCGAAGCTCACGCCGATGGCGTGCGTCCGCTGGACTTCCCGGGACAGCAACGACTCGCTCTATCCGTGCGTCAATTCCATCAACAATGGCAAATACGCCTACGACAATATCCAGATGTATGTTCTCACATGGAGCCACAGGTTCAGCGCTTACTGGAACATGCAGACCGAGGCCTACTACACCTACCAGCGTGATGTGCCGAGCATCTTCGGGCCGCTCCCGATCGAGCCGAACACCAATGGAGCGGTTTGCCCGTTCCCGCAGGTCAGCTGCTTCGCGCCTGCCTGGGCGATCGTCAATTATCAGAGCTTCAAGATGACAAAGACCGACTTTTTCGTGCTGCGCAACGAGTATTTCGACGACACCAGGGGGCAGCGCACGGGAACGCAGACGAGGTACACCACTCACAGCCTGGGCTGGGGACACTGGTTCAACGTGTGGGGCGAGAATACAGGGCTGGTGAGGCCGGAGCTGAGATACGAGCATTCCTACAATGCCCCGGCGTACGATCATGGCGCCAGGAAAAACCAGTTGACGGCCGCAGCCGACGTGGTCCTGTTCTACTAGGGCGACGCGGTCATGTTGAAACGATCGTCGTTGCCGGGCTCGAGGCGGCAATCCATGTTTTTCGCAAGAGGATGGATGCGCGGGTCAAAGCCCGCGCACGACATTTGGGAGCAACGTTCACTGCAAGCGAGGTCCACATAGCCTCTGCATGTGCCTTCCTGTGCACCGGAACGTTTCGCCAAAACCAAGGTTAAACCGATCGGGGTTTGGGAGCCCCGGGAGGTGAGCTTGGCCGGCGATCAAACGATCAACGAGCGCATCAGGGCGCGGGCCCACCGCCTGTGGGAGGAGGAAGGATGCCCGGAAGGCCGGGCCGAAGCCCATTGGGAGCAGGCGCGCCTCATCGTCGCCCTGGAAGACTCGCAGCACGCAATGCTCAAGCCGATCCAGGCCCCGGCCGCGGAGCCCATTGCGGTAATCCAGAGCTTGGGCGAATTCCCCACGCTTACAGACCAGCGAGAGGTGCAGGCGTACCCAAGCTCTCGGCTCGAGCTTACAGCGAGCCCGAGAGCGGAGGTTGCCGGGATCGTCTGCGGCGAGGACGGCGAGTCGGAGAGACTTTCCTCGAGCCTCGACGCCCCAAATACCATCATGCGCTCTGCCTCCGAGCTCACACGATACTGGACGGTGCTCCTGTTTCTGACAGCGGCCGCAGCCGGGTTGGCACTGTCCCTGTCGCTCAGGAGCTGGCTGCGCGATAAGCAGTAGAGAGCCGGGATGCTGAGGACAGTTGCGCCATCTCACAGGCGCCATTCGCTAGCCGGCTACACTGCTCCTGGCCAGAGCTTCATTCGGTCTGCAACCCGCGCTCGACATCATGATCATCAGAAGTGCCAGATCACGTCGCCCGCAAGCAGCCACATGTAGTATCTGCTCGGCGGGATCGGCACCGGCGTGGCGTTGAAGTTGCCGTTGAAGGCGGGTGCATCGTAGGACTTGTAGTAGGTCACTTCCGGACGCATCTCGATCTGCGGCGAGAACCAGTGCTGCCAGCCGAGCCCCACGTCGGCATAGCGGGTAGGCACGCCGGTGCGCTGCCCCTCCTCGTCATGGTAGTACTCGGTCCGCAGCGAGACATTGTCCAACGGCGTGACCTTGTAGCTCCAGTATGCCAGCGCGGTGACCACTCGCGCCGTGCACGCGATGGCACTTGGATCGCTGCAATGCGCAAAATTCGGAGCATTGAACTGGATGATTCCCAGAGCAAAAGGATAGCCGCCATTGGCGATGATGCCGGCGGGATCGGTTATGTTGAGCACGTTGTTCTGACGGAGCGTATAGGCTTCGAACGCGACATGAAACTTCTCCGTGAACTTGTGATACCAGGTCATCCCGTACCACTGAAGATTGTTGTAACCCCACGTACCGTTATTGATGGCATCCGCACAAACATACACGTTGTCATACGCGCTGTCGGTCTGGTAGCGCATGCAGCCGGTTATCGAGGGCCTCGCTCCCGGGTCTGTCGGCATCGTGGTGCCCGGGAAAACGACGTTGGGGAAGGGGTTGGGCACGGTCTGGCCCACATGCCACGGCATGGCCTCAGTGCCGACGGTCACGCCCAGCTGCACGAACCAGTTCCTCGTTACGGCGAGCGTCGCCTGCAATCCGGTATTCGTATAGTTGTCGAAGCTGTAGGCCATCGAGTGCGAGTACATGTAGTTGTTGGGAGCGAGCTGAGCCTCGATGTCCGGCAGCGAGATGAAGCGACCGAAACGCAGCAACAGGCCTTCGGCTACGAACGGCGAGTAGATCTCGCCGTACACCATCGGGAAGTCGTAGCCGTTGACCAGGTTGTGGTTGAGCAGCTGCCAGCTGGCGAGACCATAAGCGGTGGTGTAGCGGTAGTTCTCGCCGTAGATCGCGGAGAACCTGAAGCCCCAGTCGACGTGATCCTTCTGCACCGTATCGGGCAGCCGCTCGATGTAGACGACGGCTTGGTCGAGCTCCGCGGTATTCGGCGTGTACATATAGGCAGCCGGCCAGTTGCCACCGGGCTTGACCGTGTTGCTGCTGAGGTTGGCACCGAAGTTGACCCAGCCATAGATCTGGACGTGAGCGTCATTCAGCATCTTTCCGAGCGCAGTGTTGGACATCGCAGCCATCAGCGGGCTGTCCACGGAATTGGGCCGCGTCACCCCGATGGAGGTCGCGCCGCCGTACGGCCACTCGGTAAAAGGATACGGCGGCGTGGTCTGCGGGGCCGGCGTCCAGCCTTTGCGGCGCCCTGCGGGCGCCGAGAGATCGGGCGGCGCCTCCGCATGGCCCATTTCGAGCGCGTAATAATTGATGAGGCGTGTCCAGAAATCATAGCCGATGAGCCGGTCCCAATTTTTTGGGTAGGGCGCGACATAGCCCCAGCCGTACGGCGGCGTATGGTCATCCGCGGCAGCAGCTGAATTTGCTGTCGCCAAGGCAATGAAGGATGCGCCCACATGCGCGATCCGTTTGATGACCGCGAGCCTTCTCATAGCTGCCCCCGCACTCTGCGGCCCCGATTAGACTGCAGAAACTCGCATGAGCACTCCGAGGCTCTGCGGGCCCGACAATTAAGCCCGACCTGAAGGGTCAGCAAGCCGACGGGCTTTTCAGGTGACAGTAATTTTTGTCGGATCCGAATGCTTTCAAGCAAAATAACCGCAACGTGACATTTGGATCACAGAGCAGAGATGTTGCGCGTAATAAGCAAGCAATAAGCCGCGCCTTTTTCAGGATGAGGCCGATGAGCTCTGCTCGATCGATTTAATGGACTCGCCCCGCTAGCCCCCGGCGCGCGCCGGCTAGCGCCGCAACAGGCCGGAGATCATGGCGGCTACCGCGAGCAGAATGATCACCGGGATCCAGAACAGAACGGCGCCGAGCAGCAGGATGAGCACCACGGCTGCCACGATCGCGACCCCCAGCGCCAGCAGGATGAGGCCGAACGGTCCCAATCGCGCCGTGTAGACCCGGTGGATCGCGCGCACGTCAACGAAGGGATACGCGCCGCGGAAACCGGACGCGGCCCTGCTTGATCGTGGCTCCGGGTCACCCGGCAAAATGATCTCGGGCTCCGGGCGGGAGGGTTGGCGCGGTTTCATGGATAAAGCTAAGCCATTATGTGTCGTTCGAGAGGGTCCTCGACGGATGTAAGACGGGCGCCGCGGGAGCACAAGACGGCCAAGCCCTGATGACGCCAGCCCCGCCCTGGCCTTGATACAGGTCAAGACACCGCCGCCGGCTCCTTGCAAAATCCGGATTGCCATGCCGGTCTGCGCAGGCGCAAGCTCGGCGCCGCCAGATGACGCATCATGAGCACAACCGGCCGGAGAGGAATATGGCGCTTCTGACCACCCGCCGCGCATTGGGGCGAGGCGCCTTCATCGCGCTTCTGATTGCCGTCATCCTTCTCGCGATTTGCCTCATACTCCTCGGCAGCACGGTCGACTTCATCGTGGATTGGCTTTGGTTCTCGGCGATCGGGTATCTGAGCGTGTTCTGGACCGTCATCGCCGCCAAAGCCGACGTCTTTCTGGCGGTCTTTGCCGCAACCGCGATCGTGTTGTGGATCAACGGAGCAGTCGCGTTGCGCTGGGCACGTGCGTCCCCGGTCGACCGCCGCCTCGATCAGATATGGCGAGGCGCGCGAGCGGCGACCATGCCGGAGGTCCTGGACTTCATGCGCGACCGGCTCCGGTGGCGACCGGCGATCGCCGGCAGCGCAATAGCTCTCGCTGCGCTCGTCGGCTGGGCGGAGTTGCACAATTGGACAGTTTTCCTGCGCTTTATCTATCAGGTGCCGTTTGGCGGGAGCGATCCGCTCTATGGCAAGGACATCGGATTTTATCTTTTTACGCTGCCTGCCTATGAGGCGATCAAGAATTGGATGCTGATTACCGTCTTCCTGAGCGCAGCTCTGGCCGGAGCGGTCTATTGGGTTCACGCCCACATCGAGTACCAGGCCCATCGTCACTGGCTCTCGCCGGCAGCCATCGCGCACGGCTCGGCGCTGCTCGGCTTGTTCTTCGCAATCAAGGCGTGGTCCTACTGGCTCGACCGTTATCTGCTGCTCTACGGCGATAATGGCGTCGTCGTCGGCGCAGGCTATACCGATATTCACGTTGAATTGCCGATTCTCTGGTTGCTGGTCGCGCTTGCCCTGATCGCAGCCTTCATCTGCTGGGCCAACCTGAGGGTCCGCACCTACAAGCTGCCGCTGCTCGCAGCCGCTGTCCTGTTCGGCACCGCCTTTGTGCTGGCGGAAATCATGCCTGCCTTGGTCCAGCGCGTATATGTGAAACCAAACGAGCTGCAGCTGGAGAGGCCGTATATCCAGCGCAACATCGCCTCGACACAACAAGCCTACGGTCTCCATCGCGTGGCGGTCGAGCCGTTCCCTGTGGAGCAGAGCCTCACGGCAAAGACGCTGGAGGCCAACCAAGCCACTATCGACAACATCCGGCTGTGGGACTGGCAGCCGCTGATGAATACCTACAGCCAGATGCAGGAGATCAGGACCTATTACAGGTTCCATGACGTGGATGTCGATCGCTATTGGCTGGACGGGTCCTATCAGGCGGTGATGCTGTCTGCGCGCGAGCTGAAATCGTCGCTGCTGCCGCCAAACGCACAGACCTGGGTGAACCGCCACCTGCTGTTCACCCACGGCAACGGCGCGGTGATGAGCCCGGTCACCCGCAAGAATTCCGAAGGGCTGCCGATCTTCTACCTGAGCGACATCCCTCCCGTCTCCTCGGGCGGCCCCGAGATTCGCGAGCCGCGTATCTATTATGGGGAGGAAACCGACAGCTATGTCGTGGTGAAGGGGAGCACGCCGGAGTTCGACTATCCCAAGGGCAAGGACAACATCTACGCGTTCTACACGGGTATGGGCGGCATTCCGGTCGGCAGCCTCGCGCGCAAAGCCCTGTTCGCCTGGCACTTCAGCGACGTGAACCTGCTGCTCACGCAGTACATCACACCTGCCAGCCGGATCATGATCCGCCGCAATATTCAGGAGCGCGTCCGTACGGTCGCTCCGTTTCTGGCGCTCGATCATGATCCCTATCTCGTCATCGTCGGCGGGCGGCTGCTCTGGATGCAGGACGCATATACGACGAGCAGCTATTTTCCCTATGCGCAGCCGTCTCCCGAAGGCAGCCTCAACTACATCCGCAATTCAGTGAAGGTGGTGATCGACTGCTACAACGGGACGGTCGACTTCTATCTCGTGGACACGTCGGATCCGATCGCGGCCACCTACCGGCGGATCTTCCCGGAAATATTCAAGCCCCTCTCGGCGATGCCCGCCGACCTGCAGCGGCACATTCGCTACCCCGAGGATCTGTTTCGCATCCAGGCGCAGATGTATCGCGCGTATCACATGGACAGCCCCGAGGTCTTCTACAATCGCGAGGACCTCTGGCAGCTCCCGCGCCATACCGAGGGCGGGGAAAATACCCTGATGGTCCCCTACTACATCATCATGCGACTGCCCGGAGAGGCGAACGCCCAGCTCTTCCTCATGCTGCCGATGGTACCGAGCCAGCGGCAGAACATGATCGCATGGCTTGCAGCGCGCTGCGACCCACCGAGCTACGGCAAGCTGATCGTGTACGAGTTTCCCAAGGACAAGCTCGTCTATGGACCGTTTCAGATCGAGGCCCGTGTCAACCAGAACACCGACATTTCACAGCAGCTCTCACTCTGGAACCAGATGGGATCGCGGGTAATCCGCGGCAACATTCTCGTGATCCCGATCGAGAGCTCGATCCTCTACGTCTCGCCGCTGTACCTGCGCGCCGAGCAGGGCCAGCTGCCCGAGCTCAAACGCGTGATCGCAGCCTACGGCGACCAGGTGGTGATGAAGGAGACACTGGGGGCCGCATTGCAGGCGCTGTTCGCGGAAGGCGGCGCCGAGGCGTCTGCGACGAAAGCTGCAACCGGTGCACCTGCCGGAAGCGCAACGGCAGAAGCCGCGCGCAAGGCGCTCGAACATTACAAACAGGCGCTCGAGCGCTTGAAGTCCGGCGACTGGGCGGGCTTCGGGACGGAGCTCGACACCGTTCGCGACCTGCTGCAGCAGATGGGCGGCCAGGGCGCTGCTGAGAAATAGAGGACTTCCATGAGCATCCGAAAGATTCTGATCGCCGTCGACGAGCAACCTCTCTCGGTGCGCGCCGCCGAGCTGGGCGCGGAGCTTGCGCGCGCCCTCGGCGGCGAGGTGGCGCTGATTCATGTCAACGCCCAGGGGTATCCTGGAGATACCGGAATCCCGCCGCAGCAGCTCATCGCCGAAGCTCAGGGGGAAAGCAAGCGATTGCTCGCTGGATTCCGCGAGCGCCTCTCGCTGCCGTCCTCGACACTCGAGTTCGTGCAAGCGGGGACTCCCACCGAGACCATCACGCGAGCGGCCGCGGATTGGCGCGCGGACCTCATTGTGATCGGCAGCCATGGGCGCACCGGCGTTCGCCGGGCACTCCTCGGCAGCGTCGCCGAGGGCGTCATGCGCAACGCGCCCTGCCCCGTCCTGGTGGTGCGCGCGCCCCAGAGCTGACGCGCAATGCTCGGGCTCCTGCGCGGAGCTGCGGCAGGACTCGTCATTGATTAGGCACGGTGCTGTGCGCTGCGTCTGCTGCCCCGGCGGCGGCTATGACCAGTCGATCCGCACAGCGCTGCGGCTCAACATCGCTCCGGAAGATGCCATCCTGAGACAGACTCAGCTCGGTCACTATGATCTGATCGTGATGAGCGCAGGTCGAGCGGCCGGCAAGACGCGCTCGCTTTCGACAAAGTCGCAGCTGACGACCTCGGGAGCTCCGACCGTTCGATCCTATTCATATTGAGTGATAATCCGTGGCCGACATCAAGGGATATCTCGCTCCCGCAGGTTTTGCTCTCGAGCTCCAGCAGGAGCTGGGCGCCGCCGTGCTCAGAGCCTACGGCAGGCTCGTTGTCGCCGCTGAGGCGCCCAATGCCCCGGCCTGGGCAACGAATGTCTGGCAACAGCCTGTGGAAATTCCGCTGTCCTCGATCAACGATGCCGCGAGGAAGCTGCGCGCAATCCAGCGCAACTGGACGCTCTACTCCTTCCGCCATCATCGCCGCGCGGCATTGATCGCGGAGATGCTTCCGAAAGTCTCGGCCAAGCCTGTCCGCTTTGGCGCGCCGGCGCCGAGCGCACCGCTCGGCTCCTGGACGCTGATTGCCCCCGACATGATGCTCGTGTCGGCCGCATGCACGAGTCCGTTTCCTAACGGCGAAGCGCAGCTCGTCGAGGATCGCACCGCGCCGAGTCGCGCTTACCTCAAGCTGTGGGAGTTGTTTACGTTGATTGGCGAACGTCCACAGCGGGGTGAGCTGTGCGTCGATCTCGGCTCGAGTCCGGGCGGCTGGACCTGGGCTCTCCAGAGGCTCGGTGCACGTGTGCTCAGCGTCGACAAGGCGCCGCTCGATTCACGCCTTGTAAAGCTTCCGGACATCGTCCACCGGCGCGAGAGTGCCTTCGCGCTCGATCCGCGCGAGGTGGGACCGGTCGATTGGCTGTTTTCAGATGTCGTGTGCTATCCGAAGCGGCTCCTCGCTCTCGTGCGAAAATGGCTCCAGGCCGGGACCGTGCACCGCTTTGTCTGCACGATCAAGTTTCAAGGAGCAACCGATTTTCAAGCCATCCGCGATTTCGCCGCCCTTCCCGGATCGCGCCTGCTGCATTTGCATCATAATAAGCATGAGCTGACTTGGATCAATTTTCATCCTCCGCGTGCGTCCGACTGAACGCCTACCCACCGGAGTTAGGCTCACTGCGACTGCGATGATTGAGTTGACGCGGATTTGCGCTCGGCCTCGGCGGCGCATGCAAGCCACGCCTCGGCGATCTCGAGGAGCGCCGCGCGATCCTTCTCGTTTGCAGCGCGCTTTGCCAGCTGCTTGCATTGCTCCGCATATTCCCTGAACTTTGCAGGGCTTCGCATCGCACATATCCCACGACTGATATCCCACGTCGGGGAGCCAACAGCCTATGCCATGGTAAAGTTCCACAATCGCGTCAGGTCAATTTTTTGTAACAAAGAGACGCGAAGTGATTGCCGCTTTTATTCCGGTTTGCTCGATTCACGGCCTTCTGCCTGCTCTGCGAGCCGCAGCCAGGTTTCCGCCATCTTGAGAAGGAGTGCCTTATCGGTCGGGCTGCGCGCATTCTGCGCGAGCCGAACGCACTCGCTGGCGTGCCGGCGATAATCGTCAGCCGAAGGCATGCCGCGTTTCCCCTCCTTTGGTGCCATCCCTTCAATTCTCAGGCGCCGGACTGGTTCCCACGTTCCGCAACGAAGCCCTTTCTCTGATCTCGCCCCGAGTTACCCGAAGCGGCGTCCGGCTCCCCGCGGCGTCATCCTCCGGCAGGACGGTCACCGCTGGCCCGGCGGCGTTAGGGTTACTCGGAGGAAGGAGAAGTGAACCGAAGCATGAAGGCTTAGATAAGCGCACGCGCACGATCCGCTCATCGGCGGCAGCTTGCGCGTGCGCGGATCGATAGCGGCAACGTCGCTACGCGACTCTGCAAAGAGGTGCGGCGTGAAAGTGCGGCCATTCGTCAAGAAGGCATTCCCTGTCGTTGCTCGTGCCACCGGGCTGAGCAGCGTAGTCGCGTTGCGATACCGTGGGCGAGGCGCGATCTTTGCCTTGCACAGCGTGGTCGATCCATCGACCTTTCATCCCGATGAAACGCTGCGCTGCTCCGAGGACAAGCTCGAAGCGACGCTGCGCTGGCTCAAGCGCCGTGGTGTGGATTTTGTGAGCCTCGATGAGGCCATGCGGCGCCTGAGCAGGCCGTCCGCTGCGCCATTCGCAGTATTCACGTTTGACGACGGCTACGCTGACAATCTGACGCGCGCACTTCCCGTCATGGAGCGCTTCGCGGCGCCATTCACGGTTTATGTGACGACCGGGATGATCACGCGGGCTATCGACGCATGGTGGTTCGGCCTGGCCGCTTTGATCCGCCGGCGTGACAAGATCGTGCTACCCGGCTTTGGGCACCTCGACTGCTCGGGCCTGCCCGGGAAGAAGCGCAGTTTTGCAAGTATTGAAGCGGCAATTCATCGGGACTTCAGCCTGCTTGCGCGCGTGCGCGCGCTCATCGACGCGAGCAACATCGACTGCCGTGCGCTGGTGGACCAGGAGGCGCTGAACGAGCACCAGCTGCGGCGGCTGGCCCAGCATCCACTGGTGACGATAGGGGCCCACACCATGACGCACAGGAACCTGGCCGAGGCCTCCACCGAGACCGTCCGTCTGGAGATGGCGGAAAACCGCAGGTTTCTTCAGGATATCACCGGCACGCCGATCGAGCATTTCGCTTATCCGTTCGGACACGCGCGCGCCTGCGGCGAGCGCGAGGCAGCCATTGCCCGCGCCGTCGGTTTCCGCACTGCAGTCACCACGCGGCATGGCCAGCTTTTTTCCGAGCACCTGCACCACGCGCATGAGCTCCCGCGCGTGCATCTTGCTTATGACGACACCCCATCGAGCCTGCATTGCAAGATGAACGGGGTCCTCCGCGCGGTCCATTCGCGATTCGGAAGTCCCATCGCGCTGATGTGAGCGGAAGACAGAGAATGAAAACATCAATGCCTGCTGCTCCCGGAAATCGCTGCACGAAAAGCGCAATCCTGGCGCGCTGGAGCATCAGCATAGTGCTGGCGGTCTCCATGTCAGCTGCGCAGGCCCGCGCACAGAACGCCGAGAGAGCAGATTTTCGGCGCGGTATCGGGGTCGCTCACGTCATGGCTTGGGCCTCCATCGAGCCCGGCTCCTCCCGGTCATTCGTGTTTCCCCCGTTTCAGTATCCGGCCGACGCTTTGGCCCGCGAGCTCGGCGCGCTCCGTCGAGCCGGCTTCGATTTCGTGCGCCTCGCTGTCGATCCCGGCCCGTTCCTGCAGCTCCGGGGATCGCGCCGAGACTATTTGGACCGCCTCCTGCTGGAGCGTGTGCAGCTCATCCTCTCCAAAGGCCTCTCCGTCATCGTCGATTTCCACCCAAGCGACATGCATGAGGACTACCGCGCGGAGATATTGACTCGCGGTGCCGATGCGAAGCCTTTCCAGGATTACCTCGATCTCCTCTCTCGCACGGCGCTGCTGCTCGATGCACTGCACACCCGGCGGGTGATGCTCGAGATCATGAATGAGCCTCCCCTGCCTCCTCCTGCGTGGCAGCCCATGTTGGAAGCTGCCTACAGTGCCGCTCGCAGTCGCGCGCCACAGCTCCAATTGCTGCTCGACGGCGGCGATGCACCTCTTCCGGAAAATACGAGCTCACTCGGTGAATTCACGCACGATGGGGCGGCGTTCTTCTCGTTTCACTACTACGAGCCTTACCAGTTTACACATCAAGGCGCTCCGTGGATGGCCGCCCGCTATCTGACCGATGTACCTTATCCTGCGCTTGCGCGCCCCTTGCTCGAAAGTCTCGAAGCGAGCGCAGCCGTTATTGCAGCGACCGACCTTTCAGCTGCAGAGAAGCGTCTCGCCAAGCTTGACGCCAGGGAGCAGCTCGAAAACTACCACCGTTCCTCCTTTGCTCGAGACACCATCGCAAATCGCTTTGCGCGGATGGCGGACTGGGCGCGCGATCACGAGATAGCCGGCAATCGCGTGATCCTGGGCGAGTTCGGTGCGATCAGGACCACCCGCTCGAGCAAGATTCGCGATGTCGAGCGGGCTCGCTGGTTCCGCGACGTTCGCGAGGAAGCGGAAGCGCGCAGTTTCGGTTGGGCGGCCTGGGCCTACAAGGGGAGCGGCGGCTTCTCCCTCGTCCAGGACGAGGCGAGCTTGCAGCTTGAACCGGCGATCGGCGAAGCGCTCGGACTGCGTTAAAGGCGAGCGGGGGCGCAAATGCTCGAGCACGCTCGACCGACAGTCAGCATCATCATCAAGGCCTTCAACGAGGAACGAAACATTGGACCTTCTATCGAGAGCGCTCTTGCCGCGCTCGAGGGAATGCAGGGCGAAGTGATCCTGGCGGACGGCGCTTCAACCGACCGAACAGTCGCGATTGCCCTCGAATATCCCATCAAGGTCGTCCGCTTGAACCGGGTCCAGGACCGGTCTTGCGGCGCCGGCGCGCAACTCGGCTTTCAGCACAGCAGCGGCAAGTACGTCTGCCACATGGATGCCGATATGCGCCTGCGCCGTGACTATCTTGCCGCGGCGGTGCAGTTCCTGGAGCAACATGCTGCGGTTGCCGGGGTTGGCGGACTCACCGTTGATCATGAGCTCGGCAACCTTGAATTCGCGCAACGCACAAGGCGGCATGACCCGGACCGGGGCCCCGGAAGGGTGACCCGCCTGAACGGCAGCGGCGTTTACCGGCGTTCAACCATCGTGTCGGTCGGCTATTTGACCGACCGCAACCTGCATGGCGGCGAGGAGCTCGATCTCGGCGCCCGTCTGCACTCCCGCGGCTGGCAACTTTTCAAGCTCGATCTGCCGGCGGTCGATCACTACGGCCATACGGGAAGCGCGTACCGATTGTTGCTGCACCGCTTCCTGATGCGCAACTCGTTTGGACCGGGAGAGCTCTTCCGAGCAGCGTTGGGTAAACCGCATTTCACGTTCACGCTGCGAAACGACAGGAATCTGACTTTCTGTTTTCTGGTGATGGCGTGGTGGGCTGGTATGGCGGCCTTGCTGCTGGTCTTACCGGGCGTAATGGGTGCCATTTTTGCAGGACTGTTGTTTCTCCTGCCATTTGCGGCAATGTCCCTGCGTTGGCGCTCGCTCGACGCGGGGATCTACTCGGTCGCGGTGTGGAACGCGTTGGCGTTGAGCTTCCTGCCAGGTTTCGCGCGGCGGCGTCATGCTCCCACGAGCTGGATCGACAGCACCGTGTTGAAGCACGGCTCGCGGCTCGATTCGCCCCGCATCCCACGAAAGCTACGGGGCATGAGCGCCGTGACTGCGACCCTGCCGGAATCGAGCGAGGACGAGCGCGTCCGAACATGACGATCGCAACGGACGACCCATACTCAGCGAGCCGACTGGGCTTTTCGGGCGACCGTACCGTGCGCAGCGCGCTTTTTTTGGCGACGTTTCTGCTCATTTGGCTGACGGCGAACCCGTTTCCAGATCTGTCCGATCCGAAGGTGCTCGAGCCGGTTGGCGAGGGCAACTTTCTGGGCCAAACCCTCGCTCTCATACTGACTGCTTCGATGGCAGCGTTTGTCCTCCTGTCTGATGCACGTCTCCTCCTCCTGAAAAACTTGACGCCCTTGCTTCTCCTGACGCTATTCTGGTTTTCACTGTCCGCCGCAGCCTCTGCAGAGCCCTTTCTCGCCAGTCGCCGTTTGGTTCTCGCCGCAATAACGATTTTCCAGGCCTCGACCTTTCTTCTGCTCCCGGCCGATCGCGAGCACTTCGGCCGCCTGCTCGCGATCGGAGCATTGGCGATTTTGGCGCTCTGCTACGCAGGCGTTGTCTTTGCTCCTGAGCTTTCCATCCATCAAGCCAGCGATCTTCAAGAGCCGGAGCTCGCAGGGGATTGGCGCGGAGCCTTTGGCCACAAGAATGGCGCCGGGGCCGCCATGGCCGTGCTCGTCTTCGTCGGAATTTTCGTTTTCCGATCGTGCAGCTCGATCCTGGGAGCGCTCATCGTCGTGCTCGCCACGGTTTTCCTCGCATTCACCAGGTCGAAGTCTCCCATGTGGCTTCTGCCGTGCGTGTTTTTCATGACTCCCTTCATTCTTGCGTCTCGCCGAGCCGGCATAAAAGCTGTCTTTGCACTTGGCCTGCCGATCATCATCAGCGTGCTCACGATCGGATCCGTCTCGTCGGATGCGATCGGCACAATGGTGCACAACCTGCTTTCGGATCCCACCTTTACAGGCCGAAACGTCATCTGGCGCTTCACCCTCGACCATATCGCGCAGCGCCCCATTCTCGGATACGGGTTTCAGGCGTTCTGGGGAACAAGCGAGCTCAAGTCCGCCTGGAGCTACCTCGAATCCTGGGGTTATCGCGCGAGCGACGCACATAACAGCTATCTCAACGTCGCGGTGATGACCGGCGTGGTCGGGCTGGTTCTGGCGATGCTGTGGACTCTGGTCCAACCGCTCAAGGACCACCTTGCGGTGCAGCGCAGGGGTGACGGCGACTCCGCCCTGAACACGATGTTGATGCAAGCCTGGCTGTTCGGGCTGTGCATCTCCGGGTTCGAATCGGTGCTTTTCGACGGCGGCAACGTCATCTGGTTCATGATGCTCCTCGCCACGGCCGGATTTCGCTACCAGGCGATAGCAAAGCTGACTCGGTGACGAGCGTGTTGCGACCCACATCCTGCCTCCTGGCGATCAACAACTACTTCTACCCGCGCGGAGGCGCGGAGGTCCTGTTTCTGGAGCAGAATCGGATTCTCGAAAGCATGGGATGGCAGGTTGTTCCATTCGCGATGCGCCATCCTAAGAACCTGCCGACATCCTGGGCCGAGTTCTTCCCCGACGAGATCGAGCTCGGCCATGAGTACACTCTTGGCCGCAAGCTGTTGCACGCTCAGCGCGTAGTCTATTCGCTGCAAGCCCGTCGCAATTTGTCGAGGCTGCTCGACCGCGTGCGCCCCAGCATCGCGCATGCGCACAATATCTATCACCACCTCTCGCCTTCAGTGCTCTCCGTGTTGCGCAGTTGCGCAATCCCGACGGTGATGACGGTCCACGACCTCAAGCTTGCCTGCCCCGCCTATACGATGATGGCATACAACAAGCCGTGTGAGCGGTGCCGCGGCGGCATGATCCACAACGTCGTCCGGCACCGCTGCATCAAAGGATCCCTTGCCCTGAGCGGGCTGGTCATGATGGAGACGGCGGCGCACCGGCTCTCGCGGATATACGAAAGGAACGTAGACCGGTTTATCGCCCCCAGCCGCTTCATTCTGGATAAGCTGGTGGAATGGGGATGGTCGCGCGACCGGTTCACCTACATCCCCAATTTCGTCGATCTCGACCGCTTCCGTCCAACCTCTGAGACCGGCAGCCGATTTTTGTACTGCGGTCGTCTGGAAAATCTCAAAGGTGTGGCCACCTTGCTGCAGGCCGCGGCAGTTGCCAGGCAACCGCTGACCCTTGTCGGTACCGGACCGCACGAAGCCCAATTGCGAGCGCTTGCCCGGCAAGTCGGCGCCGACGCGGTATTCCTCGGGCATCAAAGCAAGGACGCGCTCGTCGACGTCATTCAGTCCGCTCGTGCAGTCGTGGTGCCGTCGGAATGCCTCGAGAATGCACCGCTCGCCCTGCTCGAAGCCTATGCCGCGGGACGACCGGTGATCGGCTCGCGCATCGCGGGCATCCCGGAGCTGATCCGAGAGGACGAAACCGGAGCCCTGTTCGCCCCCGGCGATGTGCAGAGCCTTGCCTCCGTGCTCGGCCGTTTCGCCGGGCTGCCCGGCCACCGCCTGGCGGCCATGGGAGCCGCGGGACGGCACTGGGCCGAACGGGAGTTCAGCGCAACAAGCTATCGAAATCGGCTCCTTGCCTTGTACGACTCGTTATCAGCGAGGGTGTCGTGAAAGCCTTCAAGCTGGGGCCGCCTGGAGCTCGATCGGCATCTGCATTGCGCGTGACGATGCTGGGATTACGCGGATTTCCCGATGTGCAAGGCGGCGTGGAGACCCATGCGCAAAACCTCGCCCTGCAGCTCGTGGAGCTTGGATGCAAGGTCGAGGTGCTCACGCGCAGCGGATATATTCCCCGCGGAAGCAGCCGCAGCTGGAGAGGCATAGAGCTCGTTCGCCTCTGGTCACCCCGCATCAAGGGGCTGGAGGCGTTTGTGCATTCATTTTTGGGCGTCCTGCGGGCTGCGTGCACTCGACCGGACATCCTCCATATCCATGCCATTGGACCCGCGCTTTTTACGCCCCTTGCGCGCGCTCTCGGGTTGCGCGTGGTCGTGACTCATCACGTTCTCAATTACGAGAATGAGAAATGGGGAGCGCTGGCGCGAGCGATCTTGCGCCTGGGGGAACGGGCGGGAATGATTTTCGCAAACGGCCGCATTGCCGTCTCGCGGGAATTGGCGCGCTGCATGGAGCGCATTTATCACGTCCCGGTCACCGCGATCCCCAACGGCATTGCAATGCCGCAAGCAGTGCAGTCAACGGCAATCCTGCAGGCGTTCGGCCTGGTGCCCTTCCGCTTCGTCTTGATGGTGGCCCGCATTGATGAGCAGAAGCGGCAGCTGGACCTGCTGGAAGCCTTTGGCCGCGTCGAGCACCACGGCTGGAAGCTCGCATTCGCGGGCGGCGTCGATTACACCGGAGACTATGCGCGCGCAGTGCACGAGTGCGCGCGCAAGATTCCGGGCGTGGTGATGCTCGGTCACCAAGGTCGCGAGGAGCTTGCGCAGCTCTACGGGCATGCCGCCGTCTTTGTTCTGCCGTCGAGCCACGAAGGCCAGCCGATCGCCGTCTTGGAGGCGCTCAGCTATGGCTGCCCCGCGATCTTGAGCGATATACCAGCCCATCGGGAGCTTGCCCTCGTCGGTATCGAGCTCTTTCCCGTCGGCGACATTCCAGACTTGGCAGACCGGCTTGAAAGATGCTTTCGCCAGCCGGCGATCGATCGTCTCAGCGCAGCGGAACGCGAGCGCATCATGCGCGGTCATGACTGGGGACAGATCGCCCAGAGGACGTTGAACGTGTACATCGACGCGCTCCGTCGAGGCGCCGGCGGCTTGACGCATGATTCGCCTCGACTTTCACCGTGAGCATTCGTTGTTGCGCAAATGCAGAGCCAAGCCAGACTGGTTGAAATGCAGGACAAGCTCAAGCCTACTGTAAGCATCATCATCAAGACGCTGAATGAGCAACGCCACGTGACGTCCGCCATCGAGAGCGCGCTTGCATCGCTCGATGAAATGGACGGCGAGGTCATCCTGGCCGATTCGGCATCAACCGACCTGACCGTCCGGATCGCGCAGAAATATCCGATCAAGATCGTTCGATTGGAGCACTTTGGCGATCGCTCCTGCGGAGTGGGCGCACAGCTCGGGTTTCAGTACAGTAGCGGCCGTTATCTGTGCCTCATGGACGGAGACATGCGGCTGCGGCCCGGGTTCCTTCCCGCTGCAATTCGTTTCCTGGAAGGGAATCCACGGGTGGGCGGCGTCGGTGGAATGATCGTCGAATGCGAAACCGACAACCGTGAATTTGCGCAACGCATGAAACGACCCGATTCCGATCGTCAGCCTGGACCTGTGACGCGGCTCGACTGCAGCGGCGTGTATCGGCGCACCGCCATCGAAACGATCGGCTATCTGACCGACCGCAATCTTCATGCCGGCGAGGAGCTGGATCTCGGAGCCCGTCTGCACGCGCGCGGATGGACGCTCGCGCGGATCGGACTGCCGGCGGTCGATCATCACGGTCATGGCGGAAGCGCATTCCGGCTGCTGCTGCGACGTTTCAGAACACGGATATCGTTCGGGATGGGCGAGGTGGTCCGCGCGGCCGTGGGCCAGCCTCATTTCTGGTTTGTCATCCGAAACGACCGGAAGATGCCGCTGTGCGCGCTCGTGCTCGGCTGGTGGCTGGCCATTATGGCCACCCCTTTCCTGCTGGGCGGAGCTGCGGGTCTCCTTGCGGTTGCGGGCGTTGCCCTATTCCCTTTCGCGGTGATGTGGTTGCGCTGGCGCTCGCTCTATGACGGCATCTACTCTGTGGCGGCGTGGAACCTGTTCACCTTCAGCTTCCTCCCTGGGTTCCTGCGGTCCCGCGTTCCTCCAACGCTCTGGATCGAAAGCACTGTGGTCAAACAGGGCCCCTCTCCCGATGCGCTTGCTCAGTGGCGGTCACTCTCCTCCACCGCAGGAGAATCAAACACAACCGAAGAAGTCAGCGCATGATTTTCAAGCCGATCTCTTGCTACAACATGTCTCCGTCATGACCGGGCTTGTTTCGGCGATCCACGCTTTGGCTGCGCATGACATGGCACGCAGCTACTCCATCAACCTGGCTCCCGCTCCCTTGCTCGCCGACGCTGCGTAGTAGATCCCTATCGCCGCAATCACGCTGCATGCGACGATAGTGCCGCCGGCAGATCCGCCGGCTGCATTGCCGGCAAGTGCCAGCGTTCCTGTTGCGATGACAGCGGCATCGACCGGATGCACAGTCCGGATATTGAACATCTTCTGCACCCGCCCTGCAATCATCGGCTTGAACAGCAACGTCGAGGCTATCATCGCAACGGGGATGGAAGCCACGCCGAGCCAAGGGGCTGCGAAGAAGGGAAACGTGATCAGGACAAGGAAGGAGCAACCGGTGACGGCCAGAGGAATGTTCGGCTGCCCGGCCATGATCAGCAGCCGATCCGACGTATCGAAGAAAGATTGAACGAACGGCGGAATGGCGAGCCAGATGATAAAACTCTGAGCACTGCCGTAGTTGCCGAAAAGGGGCAGCAGAAATGGTGCGGTGAGCAATAGTCCGGCAATCGTGAACGCTCCGCAGCCGATCATCAGCCGCCGGCAGAATTCCACCTCGCGTCTCAAGCTCGCAAAGTCGGCCACCTGGATCAAGGCGCCGGCGCGCGGCGCAAATCTTTTCAGGATTGCAAGCTGGAAGAACGCGAACAGGGCGGCTATGCGCGAGGCCACGACGTAATCCGCCACTGCTGCTGACGGAAACAGGGCCCCGGCGACGAGAATGTCGACCGCGCCGAGCTGATTGGCGAACAATGTGGCGGCCACGAACTTGCCGCAGTAGCTGTAGTCCCAGGAGGTCCAGCGCCGGAAACCCGAGATCGAGGGGTCCCACAGCCGCTGCGCCGCCCAAAGCCATGGCACCAGGACGGAGACCGTGAGCACGTGCGCGACATAGCCCTCCGACAGATGAAGCCAGCCGAGCAGAGGCAGCAGAACGAGGCGCACGGTATTCGGGGCGACCTCGCCCAACGCGATGGATTCGGAGACCCGCGACCGGCCCTCGAGGGCTCCGGTAGCGACAACAAGCAGGGTATTGAACACTGCAAACGGCGCAAGCTGCCGCAGCCAGCCGGCGAGATTGGGCTTGCCCAAGGCGTCTGCGATCGGCTGGGCGGCGATGATCCCTATGACCGCGATACACGCGGAAACAACCGCCCCGAGCACCGCCGAGTATCGATGCAGGCGAACTTCAAGCTCGACGTCGTTTGACTGGCGCGAGACATGGTACAGAAGGACGAGCGAGCCGCCGATACCGAGCGCAACGGCTGCAACGCGGTAGAAACCGAACGCCGTCATCAGATCGCCGAAAGCGTCCTTCGACAACAGCCGGCCCAGCATGATCAATACCAGGAACTGCGAGGCCAGCCCAAAGATGCGAATGCCCGATCCGACGATCAGGATGTTCAGATAGGCACCCGCGCGCCCACCTTGAAGCGCCGCACGGAGCAAAGTTGCAGGAGAACGTGCAAGCTGCACCGTTAATTCAAGCTCCCATCGCGCCGACCTGACGGGCAGAGCAATAGATTGCCCCGCAGCTGAGGTGCATGCTTCCTGAGATTTACCTTAACGGCCCGCACCCGGTCGGATGCGCAAGGAGCCGCAATCAGATAAGCCGAAAGCAGCCCAGGCATCCCCGCACCGCGCAACCATTCAACCAGCAGAGTCCACAGCAGGTCTGCCGTCATGTCGAGCGGGGAAATCCTGCCTCGGCAGAATCTCGCGGTGTGCGCACGAGCGTTAACTGTGATGGCGGAGGAGTTAACAAATCGTAGCGAAATTGCTGGACATCGCCGAGCCCCCGCACGAAGAGTCCAGTAAATCCGAAGAGCGAACCTCGCTGCGGGGGGAAGCGCCGCTCTCATTCGGCAGTATGTCCTGTTCTGCCAATCGCGATGGTCTGCCAATGTTTCATCAGACGCAAGTATTCAAATCGGCGGCGATTGAGCCACCCGAGCCGGTCCGTGAGGTCGAAACGCCTCCTGCGAGTCTGCTCGAGCTCGAAAGGCTCTGGCGCGCGGTACGCAATCACAAGAAGCTGATCGCGGCAACTACGCTGATGTCGCTGCTCGCGGCGATCGCGTTCGCGCTCGTGGCAAAGCCGCAGTACACCGCCACAACGCAGATTCTCATCGACCCCACCGATTTGCGCGCCGTCGAGAACGGTCTCACTCCCAACAATCAGCTCTCCGACCTCGCCGTCCTGCAAGTGGAGAGCCAGGTCCGCGTGCTCACCTCCGACAGCGTCCTGCGGCGCGTGATTGCAAGTGAAAAGCTCGGATCGGATCCGAAACTCACGGGAGGCGCGCCCTCGCCCTGGGGCGCGGCGATTGCAGCCGTCGCAAAGCCCCTGGGTATTGCTCGTCCTACTGGCAGCGGCGCCGATCCGACACTTGCTGCGCTTGCCGAGCTCCAGAAACGCATTCGTGTGAAACGCGCGGAGCGGACCTATGTGGTCGATGTGAGCGTAACGACGGACGATCCGGCTAAATCGGCTCGAATAGCCAATGCGCTGGCACAAGCATACCTCGCCGATCAGACCGCATCGCGATCCGACGCGGCCCGTCAAGTCTCCGAGTCGCTCGCCGCCCGGCTGAACGAGCTGAAAGACCGGGTGCGCATCGCGGAGCAGAAAGTCGAGGAATTCAAGGCACGCAACAACATCGTGGGCGCCAGCGGCCAGCTCGTGAACGAGCAGCAGGTGAGCGAGCTGAACAATCAGCTTTCGCTGGCGCGAGCACGCACCGCGGAAGCCAAGTCGCGGTTCGATCAGCTGCAGGGCATGCGGCGGTCCGGGGCCGACGTCGGCGCTTTTACCGAGGCGGTCCAGTCGCAGACCATGGCGGCTTTGCGCTCGCAATACGCCGATGTCATGCGTCGAGAGGCTGAGCAGACCACCTCGCTTGGAGAGCGTCACCCGGCCGTGATCGAGATTCGCGCACAGGCTCAACGCCTTCGTCGGGTCATTGCCGAGGAGGTCAACCGCATCGCAGAGGCCGCGCGGAGCGATTACGAGCGTGCGCGCAACAGCGAGGAAGGATTGTCGCGAAGGCTCGAGGCGCTCAAACGCAATACCATGACCACCAACGAGGCCCGGATCGGCCTGCGCGAGCTGGAGCGCGACGTGCAGGCAAGCCGTAGGGTCTACGAAGCCTTCCTGGTGCGTTCGCGCGAGACCGGCGAGCAGGAGCGGTTGGACACCAAGAACGTCCGCGTCATCTCGCGAGCCGATCCGCCGCTGCGCCGCAGCTGGCCGCCATCCTACGCGCTGATCGCCTTGGGGGCCATGCTGCTGGGCGCATCGGGGGGGACCGGATTGGCGTTCTTGCGAGAGCTCGGCAAATCATCCGAACGTTCAACGGATGCTCCGGCAGACGCCTCCGTCGAGCTGCCGCTGCTGGCGGTTCTGCCTGCGACCGGAGCGGCCGATCCGTTGCGAGCTTTCGAGGACCCCAAGTCGCGCTCGGCCGCGGAGATCCGCAAGTTGCACGACACGTTGCGGTCGGGACGTAAAAAATGGCAGGGTCAAAGCATCCTGCTGCTTTCGTCCGAGAGCGGCGGTGAGGCTGCGGTGGTTGCATTCAGCTTGGCCCTGGTTGCCGCCGCAAGCCACACCGTGTTGCTCATCGACGCGGATACCCACCGCCAAGGCGCCTCGGGCATCTGCCCAAGCGACTCGGCCGGGCTCATGGATGTCGCCTCGGGTCAGAAGCTCCTTTCCGAGGCTGTCGTTCGTGATCCGCAGACCAACATCAACATGCTGCCGCTGTTTGCGCAACGGATCGGCAGCTACCGCGACATAGAGAACAATCAGATCAAAGCTGCTTTTGACCAGACAAAACGCTACGATCTTGTCCTCGTGCTGACGACAATGCGCGAGGGCGATCCGATCGGAAGCTTCTTCGCCGAGCTCGTGGATTCCATCGTCTTGATTGCCAGGGAGGGCGCAACTGGCGGGGGCATCGTTAACCGCGCTGTTGCATTGCTCGGAGCCGACGCACCGAAGATCAAGGGGACTGTACTGACCAAGGTCAAAGCATGAAAAGGCGCGATCCTAACCTGAAGCCGCTACAGCGCCGAATTGGCGGGTGCAATCTCGCCGTCTTCCGGCACGTCCTCTACATGCCGAACATGGCGGCCTCGGTATACGCCAGGTCTCCCAATCGAGGCGGGACAGGCCCTTTGAAATATTTCGGCATTCTCCCCTCGAAGAACCTGCCGAGCAACTGGGGAACCGGGCCGTTGGCATCGAGAACGACCAGCGGACGCCCATGCGCCGCGAGCAGGCGTCCAAGCGGGCCCGCAAAGCGGACGAATTGATCGCGATCACGACAATATACGAGTTGCGCGCACGGAATGCCTTTGTAAGCGCGCGGGCGGAATACAAATGGGTAGAGCTCATTACGCACGCCGCACAACAGGCTGATGCAGCCATATCGCGCGTGGTCGAGCAGCACCTTTGATTCGAATTCGTCATCGACGGGGGGGCAAGTGCTGGTCGCATTCACGGGGATGACCCGAGTGCCACGAGAGCCAGATCGAAGAGCGGGAAAGGCGACGAAAACGCCTTTGCTGTATTGCGAATATCCCTGTGCCCTCAAGATCGCCAGCGTGTGTGGGGCAGGAGTGATGTTCAGATATGTCACATTGGAATGACTGAGCGCTTTGGAAACCAGCAGGCTTGCATAGCCTCGAAATTGCGGCTCCACGAACCAGCTCGAGACGTTACATCGAAATTTCTGCTCGTGGCCCGGTTGAGCGGAAAAGATGAGCAGAATAGCCCCCACTGCCGTGCCGGAATCCGTCTCCAGGAGATAACCGTATTTCGGTAATCCGGGCGGAGCTTGCCGGCCTCGCAGGCAGCTGAACACCTGCGACCAGAACCTGGCTGAGCGGGTCCAAAATCCGCGAGAGAGGAGCGCGGCTACAACCGGAACGTCGAATTCCTCAATCCGGCGAGACCGGATCCTCGGTAGCGTTGCCGGTTGCAGGGAGTGCATGAGCGTTACTGTAAAAGGGAAGGTCTACAGCAAAATACGGTCGGAGCTTGTCGGACTATAGGAAGACTTCGTGAAGCTCAGGCTAATGCCCATCGGTCGCGTATTCCAAGGTCGATCGATTCAGAGCCGGACCTGACCGCCCTCAATGGCCGCATGGAGCGCATCGTCCAGGGGCACGAAACACTGCCGGCTCGCGTCATTGAAGTAGATCGGGTCTTGCAGAGTTTTGGGGTTGTAGCCGTCGGCTACCAGATCAGCTTTCTTCTGTTTGAATGTGACGGTGATCTCCACCTCTCGTACCAGTCGCAGGAAGAGCGGACGAGCGTAGGCAGGGAGCCGTCGCGCGAGATGCCGATTGAATGCCGCAAGCTCGAAGCGCTCGTCCACCACGATTGCCGCCATCCCGGCACGGCCTTCGGTTCCGGGTATCCTCACTCCATAAACGTTTGCTTCAACCACCCCCGCAAAAGCCGTAATGGCTTGCGCTACGTCCGTCGTCGAGACGTTCTCGCCTTTCCAGCGGAAGGTATCGCCAATGCGGTCGATGAAATAAAAAAAGCCCTGCTTGTCCGTCCGCATCAGGTCCCCGGTGCGGAACCAGGCGTCGCCGCTCTCGAAAACGTCGCGCAGGATCTTCTGCTGGGTGTCGCGGCTGTTGGTGTAACCTTCGAACGGGCTGCCCGGGTCGGACCGAGCTTCGGATATCCTTCCGATGGCCTCTCCTGTCTCGTCGGTACGGCAACGGACACACCGTCCCTGCGCATTCCGGACCACAGCGCCTTTCTCTACATCGAAACGGACAAGTGCAGTCGGGGAGCGGTGCGCGAGAAACGGGGGGATTCGACCGAGGGCTCCTGGCTTACCCTCGCAGTTGAACAGGGTGACATTGCCCTCGGTCGACGCGTAGAATTCCAGAATACGAGGAATGTGGAATCGGTCTTTGAACGTCTGCCAGATGTCCGGGCGCAGACCGTTGCCGCAGCACAGTCTGATCCGGTGCTTCGCCTCACGAGGGTGCGGCCCGGCGAGCGCGAGATAACGGCAAAGCTCGCCGATATACTGGAACAGGGTGCAATCCCACCGTGTGATATCGTCCCAGAACTGGCGGGCGGAGAACCTGTCGCGGATCACGACCGAGCCGCCATTGACCAGCACGGCGCCGGTCGCGACGATGCCGCCGACGCTGTGGTACATGGGCAGGCAGTTATACATCCGATCGGATGGCCGAGTATCCATCATTCCCGCAAACCACAGGCTCCAGGTCAGAAGCCGCCGATGGCTGATGTTTGCGGCCTTCGGCAGACCGGTCGTTCCGGACGTGTAAATCAGGAGCGCGCGATCGGAAATGGCGGGTGGAGCGCGTTCGCGGCGGCCCAGCGGCTCACCTGAGGCTCGTTCGAGCATCCTTTCGATACTGCTGAGATCGCCGGTGTCGCCGCCATGCAGCCAGACCTTGGGGTCGCTGGTCAAATGCGGCTGCGCCTCCGAAAAGGCATCGAGCAGCTCGGTGGCGACGATGATACGTTCCGCACCCGCGATATCGATGCAATGCGCAAGCGAGACCCCGGAAAGATTGGTGTTGAGCAACGCCACGACCCCGCCGGCCAGGGTAATTCCAAGCCAGATGGCCATATACTCCGGGCAGCTCGGCATGAGCAGAGCGACGACTTCTCCTTTCCCGAGCTCCTGTCCCAGAGCCCAACGCGCGTAGCGGTTTACGCGCTCGGCAAGCATGCCATAGCTCAGGCATTCGCGCTCCGAGAGCAGCGCCGGGTGCTCGCCCAGCGTTTGCGCAAGCTCCCCGATGATCACGGGCAACACGCGATTGGGCTGCGCGACAATACGCTGCGTCAGCGCGAGCGCCCGCAGCCATTCACTGTTCACCCCGGCTCGGATCGCGTCCGCGCCGGCGCTCATCGCCTCCATGGGGTTTCAATGCGGGATCGATCCGCCTCCTCGACACGCACACGGGCGGTTGGTTATCGCGATTGGGCGCCGGGCGCTGGGAAATGGTCCATTCGCCTTAACCGTTAAGGTTAGTGCATTTCATTTTATCTCATTGCGTTGAAGCGGGCCGCCACCGCGCGCATAACGCTTTGGTGCGGTGACCTCATGCGAAACGAGACGATTGCCATCCACAGCGGCTACGACGTCGAGCCGACGACCAAAGCCGTCGCTGTCCCGATTTATCAGACCGTTGCTTACGCGTTCGACAGCGCCGAGCATGGGGCGGCATTGTTCAATCTCGACGTGGACGGATACCGCTATACCCGGATCAACAATCCGACGAACGCCGTGCTCGAGCGCCGGGTTGCCGCGCTCGAGGGCGGCGTCGAGGCAATATGCGTGAGCTCGGGCCAGGCCGCGCTGAACTATGCCGTCCTCAATCTCACGCAGCTCGGCAGCAATATCGTCTCGGTGCCGCAGCTTTACGGCACGACCTACACGCTCTTCGCGCATCTCCTGCCAGGCCAGGGAGTGCAGGTGCGGTTTGCGGAATCGGACGCACCCGATGCGATCGCGAAGCTTATCGACGGGAGCACCAAGGCGGTGTTCTGCGAAAGCGTGGGCAATCCCGCAGGCAACATCTGCGACCTCGAGGCTCTGGCAACGGTTGCGCATGGCGCCGGCGTCCCTCTGATCGTGGACAACACCGTCGCCACTCCCATCCTTCTGAAACCATTCGAATACGGCGCGGATATCGTCGTGCACTCTCTGACCAAATTCATGGGCGGCCATGGCACCACGCTGGGCGGGATCATTGTGGACAGCGGACGCTTCCCATGGAAACAGAATGCCGGCCGCTTTCCCATGTTCAACGAGCCTGATGCGTCGTACCACGGGCTGATCTATGTCGAGCACTTCGGCGCGAGTGCCTATCTCGCGCGTTGCCGCAGCGTCTATCAACGTGCCACCGGAGCCGTGCTGTCGCCGCTCAGCGCGTTTCTCCTGCTGCAGGGCATCGAGACGGTGGCGTTACGGGTCGAGCGCCATGTCGAGAATGCGCGGCGAGTGGCCGAGTTCCTGCGCAAGGACACCAGGGTAGAATGGGTCAACTATGCCGGATTTGCAGATAATCCCTATCACGGGCTGGCACAGAAATATCTTCAAGGGCGGGCCTGCTCTCTACTGACATTCGGCGTCCACGGCGGATTTCACGCCGGCGTCAGGTGTTATGACGCGTTCAACCTGATCAAGCGTCTCGTCAATATGGGCGATGCCAAGTCTCTGGCGTGCCATCCGGCCTCGACCACGCACCGCCAGATGTCGCCGGAAGAGCAGCGCAAGGCCGGGGTCAAGCCGGAGATGATCCGGCTGAGCATCGGTATCGAGCATATCGACGATATCATCGCCGATCTCGATCAGGCACTGGACGCGACCGCGAACGGGCGAGCCTTGCTCGCTGCGGAATAGCGGAGCAGATAATGGCCGTTCTCAGGATAGCAGCTGGTACGAGGGTCGCGGCGGCCGAGAGGCAACCGGGCGCGGCAACGCTCGACCGGCTGACCGAGCCGGATGCCGATTTCATCGATGTCGGTCTCGTCAACAATATGCCCGATGCGGCAATTCAATCGACAGAACGCCAGTTCCTCAAGCTCTTGAATGCCGCCGCCGGCGACAAACAGATTCGTCTGCGCCTGTTTTCCCTGCCCGATGTCGCGCGCAGCAGCCACGCGCACGAGCAAATGAATGCGACCTATTACGGGCTCGACCAACTGCTCAATAGCCGGCTCGATGCCCTCATCGTGACCGGCACCGAGCCGCGCGCGAGCTCCCTGAGCGACGAGCCCTACTGGGGGTCAATCGTGCGACTTCTGGAATGGGCAGGCGAGAACACCATCTCCACCATCTGGTCGTGTCTCGCGGCCCATGCCGCCGTTCTCTATCTCGACGGCATTCCGCGCCAGATGCTCGGCGACAAGCTGACAGGAGTGTTCGAATGCACCAGCGCTCCGTTTCACCCATTGACCGCCGGTCAGGCGCGGGAAATCCGGGTGGCCCATTCGCGCTGGAACGAGCTGAGGGAGGATGCATTGGTCCAGTGCGACTACAAGATCCTGACCCGATCCGCCGAAGCCGGCGTCGACGCGTTTGTCAGAGAGGGAAAAAGCCTTTTTCTCTTCTTTCAGGGCCATCCTGAATATGACCGCGGAGCCTTGCTGAGGGAATACCGGCGTGACGTAGGGCGTTTCCTGCGCGGCGAGAGAAACAGCTATCCGTCGATGCCGCGCGGTTACATGGATCCGGTGGCGGCCGATTCCCTGGCCAGATTTAAGGAACGCGCTGCTCTCAAAAGACGTGAAAGCCTCCTCGAGGCTTTTCCGTTCTCCTTCGTCGAAAGCAGGCTGCTCCCTCTCGACTGGCGCTCCGCCGTGCGGCTTTATGCGAACTGGCTATCGTACCTCTCCACGCAAAAAGAGCGGATCCTGGCCTCCAGGTCCGATCGAAGCCGGTCGCGGGTGCGTACCGCAAGACCGGTGCAATCGGTTCAGGGAATCGGCTGACGAACGATCCGGCAGAAGGGCCGCGACATGCTATCAAGACCGCAGGCGCATGAGCACGTTTTGCAACCGAGGCTGCGTGCCACGCCGTTTACTCATATCGGCTTCTCGAAGACCTGGACGTTCTTCAATGGCGATTGGCGCGCAGGCAATACGGCGATTCTCGGGGCGCGCAGCCATGCCACCTGGCTCGGCTCGCTGGTGTTTGACGGCGCGCGCGCATTCGAGGGTGTAACACCGGACCTCGACCTGCATTGCGCCCGCGTCAACACGTCCGCCGCGAGCTTCTCCTTGGAGGCGAGCATCACCGTCGGCGAGTGGATTGAGCTCGTATTCGACGGATTGAAGCGTTTTGACCGTGATGCCGAGCTTTACATCCGGCCGATGTATTGGGCCGAGACCGGCTCTCCCGGCGGCATCCGGCACGATCCGGAATCGACGCGCTGGTGCCTGTGCATCTATGAAGCGCCTATCCCCAAGCCGGCCGGAACGTCCGTCACGCTGTCGCCTTTCCGACGGCCCACCGCGGAATGCGCGCCGGTCGAGGCCAAGGCCGGATGCCTTTATCCAAACAATGCGCGCGCCCTGATCGAAGCGCAGCAGCGCGGGTTCGATAATTGCCTGATGCGCGACATGCTCGGGAATATTGCCGAGCTCGGGACCGCGAATGTGTTCATGGCCAAGGACGGCGTGGTTTACACGCCGGCGGCGAACGGCACGTTCCTCAACGGGGTCACACGGCAGCGCATCATCGGGCTGCTGCGCGAGGAAGGCGTGGCGGTGATCGAGAAGACCATGAGCTACGCCGAATTCGAGGCAGCCGATGAGCTCTTCTCCACGGGGAATTTTTCCAAGCTGTCGCCGATTACCCGTATCGAGAACCGGGCGCTGCAGCCGGGTCCCTTCTACCGCAAGGCACGCGAGCTCTACTGGGCATTCGCCCATTCCTCGGCAGCAAAGCTCTGAGAGGAGAGACTGGATGAAAACTTCACTCGCGATCGGTTCTCTGGGCATGCTCGCAGGTGCAAGCGTTTGGCTCAGCTCCGATCTCATTGCCAGACCGATGGGAGGATTTGCTCCTCATGCAGCGCCTTTCGTCCGCGCATTGCCTCGGGCAGTGCCACAAGCAGCTTTCCCGCAGGGGTCTGGCGTTCGGCGAAATGCATTCGGCAGGCCGTTCTTCCGTCATCGCCGACATTTCGGCTCTGGCTTCCCCGGCTATTGGGGCGCATGGCCGTACGATTATGGGTACGGCGATGGCTACACCGGCGACAACGCTGCGCTGGGATACGGAGAGCCCTACGCGCCAGCTCCGTCTCCATACTCGGGCGGGCCCTATCCTCCTGCTACGAGCACGCCTGTTTCGAAGCAGGTCATCTACGTGGTGCCTTACCGCCCGGGCTGTGAGACCCAAACCGAGACGCTTCCCTGGAGAAATGGAAGCGAGCACTCGATCAGAATCGTGCGTTGCTGAGCGGCTGGCGAGACGTCGGAGGCCAAATCGGCATCCGATCAGAGTGCCAGCGCCTCGCGCGCGGATGATGGCCACTTTGCCGGATCGAGCCCGTGCAACGCGAACAGTGCCACTGCCAGCCGATCGACCCCGAAGGCAACACAGCCGGTATGCGCGACCTCACCGGCCTCACTCCTGAGCTCCCACGTGATCCCGAAATGATCGCGATGATAGTTGAAGCTCATGCAGGCCGTCGGGCTTTCAGGGGAGCGCACGGGGATCAACAGCTCGAATTTCAATGACTGCTCCACCTGAGTGTTGGCCATCAGTTTTCCGCCGCGACCGAAAAATGGATCGCTTGCCTGCTCGATCCGATAGGGCAGCCCGAGGCGGTCGCTGATGCTGCCTGCCCGCGTCATCCAGCGCTCGCGGAAAGCTGCGATTTGCGCTGGTGTGCCGATGCACACGTATTCGCGCATCCGGAACGACTGCAGCCGGTCAAGCTCTTGCGAGGGCTCGTGACGGAAACAGTCGGAGGCAACATCGAACAGAAGGCCGCCGGCCGGTACGCGCCCGCGCGCTGCCACGATCGGATAGAGCGGGTAACAGGCGGCGGGGCTCAACACCAGGTCGGCGGCCGTCAGCGCGGACTCCCAGCTCTTCCCGGTCTCGAACCGGGCGACCGCCGCGCCGATTTCGGATTCATCGCCATGAAGACAACTGACGCATCCCAGCAAATGCGGAAAACTCTTCAGATATCCGGATTTTTCCAATTGCCAGCGGCTCATGACCGGGGGAAACCGCAGTATCTCGGTACCAGGCTCGCGATGTTGCGAGATCAGGCCGGACAAGCCTTCGATTATCTGCTCATAAAGCGATGTACGTGCATAAACGCCGTCTGCGCCCATCGGCTGAAACAGAGCGCGCTCGATTGCGCGAAGGGTCTCTCCTCGATCGAGCGGCGCTTTGAATGCAACATTCATTTGTCGGCCTTCTCGCGTTGCCTCTGATGCATCTGTTCTCAGCAGTCGCTTGCGTCAGTTGCTCAGCGACGACGGAACTTGGGTCAATATCGACGAGCTTGCCACGTTCGCGAGGATCCGATCGTTGTTGATCATGATCGGCGCCGAGAGGATGTCGCGCAGAGAGCGTCCGATGCTGAATTCGGTGTCGTTGCGGTAGCCGGCGAGACCGCTTGCCTGGAGCGCTCCCATGACGGTGGCAATGGCCAGCTCGGACGCATTGACCTTCAGCAGGTTCATTGCTGTCTGAAACTCGACCGATTCCAACGCCTTTTCATCCCCTGACCGCGCCTCGAATCTCTGCGCCGCAGAGGTCACCAGCGCCCGCAAAGTTCTCAGGGAGCCGTTTGCGCGGGTGAGATGAGCCGCTCCCGGCGGCAGCTGACCACCCGACGTCCGTGCCGCATTGCGGATGAAGAGCCGTGCACGTTCCACCGCGCCGGCAGAAATCCCGGCCCAGACGCTGCTCCAGGTCAGGTGCGCAACCGGCAACATGGTCTGGGTATGCATCCTCTCGTACGGCTGCGGCAGGATCTGGCCGGCCTCGCCGGCCGCCCGCAACGTAAATCCCGAGCTGCAGGTGCCGCGCATGCCAAGCGCGTCCCATCCCACGATACGGTCAAGATTGTAGTCCTCCTTCAAGAACACGATCAGCACCTGATCGGATGGTGCGGCGTCGGGTGAGCGGCGTGCCGTCGTCACAATCCCGTCCGCGTGCTCGCCATAAGAAATGACGGTCGCTTGTCTGGTGAGCGCTATTCGTCCGTCGTTGGCCTCGACGGCTCCCGCACTCCTGCGCACATCCCCTCCCCCCTGGCCCTCCGTCGTGGAGGATGCGAGCAGCAGTTGATCGGAGCACAGCCTTCGCAACAGACGTCGATGCCAAGGGCTGTGCAGACCATGGCGCACGACCAAGGAAATTTTGGTCTGGTGCATGGCATAGATCATGGCCGTGGAGGCACATGCACGGCCAAGCGCGTAGCAGACATCGAGGACCTCCGAGAGGCTTGCGCCCTCGCCGCCGAGGTCGCGCGGCACCATGATCCCCAGGAGACGTTGCGCTCGCGCGGCAGCAAGTGCCTCGCACGGGAAGCGCGCATCGCGATCGACATCGGCCGCGGTATTCGACGCAACCCCGGCAACCAGCTCGGCTCGATGCTTGATGTCTGCTCCCGCAAGCTCGCCTTCGCTCGCGCCAGGATCTTCGCCAGCAGCGGGCTTGAGCCCTCGCGCCGCTCTGAAATCGTGCAACCCGGTGTTTAGAGCATTCACAGCCGACCTCGCCGCGCATCAATCGCTACACAGACATCCAGGCAGGTACATAGCTCCTCCCAGCCTGTGTGCACTCCTAGGTAGCGGATCGTGCGAGATGCGTCTTCTCAATTAGCGTCGGGCACCCGCCCTTTAGTCGGTAAAGGTTACCACGGAAAACCAAGCTGAGCTGAAGCAGGCGCCGCTTCTCTCACGAGACTTCCCGTGGCACTAACCGGCGCTACGGAATGGAGCTGTGCCGCACGATACCCGTGCCGTCACGCCGTGGAATCCAGAGTGAGGTCAATGTCCGCTCAGGAAACGAACCCTGGCTATGATCATGCGCACAGGAGCACTGATGCTCCTGACCGCGTGCTGGCCATCGTGCACGAGGTTTTTGCACGCCGGTCAGCATTCCCTTCTCGTCCGATACTTCCCAATGACGATCTTCGCGATGTCGGCCTGAGCTCGCTCGATATGGTCAATCTGATGCTCGCTGTCGAAGCCGACTTCGAGATCAAGGTCCCGGATACCGAAATGACTTTGACGAACTTTAGGTCGATAGCCTCGATAAATGCGCTGATCGCATCTGTTCTAGAGAACGGATGAAGACCAATGCTGCTCTGTTGAATTGACCATGTTCAGCACGTTCGCTTGCCACCTGAACCCGCCGCATCTACGAAGAGACCGACGCACGAATATTCCCGAGGTGACCGTCAGATGTCGATCAGATTAACCATACTGTCCCAGCTGGAGCAGGTTGCCAAGGAGCAGAATGTAAAGCTGCCCCCGCTGTCGGACGATCTTGTCCTCCTGGAATCCGGTTTGGATTCGCTTGGCTTTGCCATCCTGGTAGCGCGCCTGGAGGACACCGTTGGCTTCGATCCGTTCTCCGCGTCCGAAGAGGTGTACTTCCCGGTAACCCTCGGCGATTTCGTCAGTGTCTACGAACATGCCGCCCAGCGCACCAAGACGCCCGAAGTCACTGCATAGCTTATTGGGCGCCGAGCGCGCCGACCCTTCCCTCTTCGCAGCACACGGGAGCGTTCGTGTCGACGAGCTCGTCGGCGGCTCGAGCTTGGGCGGCACGCTCAGCGAGCTGTCCGGCCGCTCCATCCTTGTGGCCACTCCAGATCAGCTCACGACTGCATTGGCGCTGATCGAGCTCGACGGACTAGCGCGACGGCTCATCATCTGCCCCCCCGATCTGGCTGACGAGCATCTCGCCCATATCGTCGATCTGGGTGAAGCCGACGCGGTGATTCATGGGCCGGATGGTCCTCGAGCCGGTACCGCCGGCATTCCAGTGCGGGCGATGTGCAGCCCGAGAATCGCGCCGGCGCGCGAGGCTCCATCCCGGGCGCACGAGACGGAGTGGATACTGCTGACGTCCGGCACCACGGGCGTGCCGAAGATGGTGGTGCACACGCTTGCCACTCTCACCGCGGCCGTCAGGATGGATCCGGACCGGCGCGACCCGGTGGTGTGGGCCACGTTCTACGACATACGCCGCTATGGCGGCATGCAGATCTTTCTTCGCGCCATGCTGGGGCGTGCCTCGCTGGTGCTTTCAAGCGCCGGCGAAAGCACCTCCGATCATCTGCATCGGCTCGCGCGGCTCGGAGTAACGCATCTTACCGGTACGCCTTCTCACTGGCGCTGGGCCATCCTCAATCCCGCGGCTTGCGTCATCTCGCCTCGATACGTCCGGCTGTCGGGAGAGATTGCAGACCAGCCGATCCTGGACAGCCTGCGCGAGATGTATCCCTCTGCCGGGGTGGCCCACGCCTATGCTTCGACCGAGGCGGGGGTCGGCTTCGCCGTGAACGACGGGCTTGAAGGTTTTCCTGCAAGCCTGATCGCTGCAGGCTCCGACTCCGTTCAGCTGAAAATCATCGATGGCTCGCTGCGCATCCGCTCCCCAGGCACCGCCCTGCGCTATGTGGGCAACGGCGAGCCGCTGCTCGACCAGGAGGGCTTTGTCGATACCGGCGACATCGTGGAGCTGCGCCGCGAGCGTTACTTCTTCATCGGCAGGCGTGGCGGGATCATCAATGTAGGAGGCCTCAAGGTCCATCCCGAGGAGATCGAAGCCGTAATCAACCGGCATCCCGAAGTCCGCATGTCGCTGGTACACGGGCGCAAGAACCCGATCACCGGCGCCGTCGTGGTTGCCGAAGTGGTGCTGCGCGGGCAATCCGAGCAGCAGGCCCCGCGCGCCGTAGAGCTCAAGCAGCAGATTTTACAGGCGTGCCGCAGTCAGCTTCCCCAGCACAAGGTTCCGGCTGCCATCCGCTTCGTCCCGACCCTCGGACTCTCGCCCGCGGGAAAAGCAGCGCGCAACCATGGCTGAGCCGAAGCGCACCACCCTCGTCACGGGCGGCAGTCGCGGCCTCGGGCTGGGCATCGCCCAGCAGCTTGCAAGCGCCGGGTATCGGGTCGTCGCCGTGGCACGCACCCTGAACAAAAACCTGTCGTCCGCGATGGAGAAGATTGCACGCTCAAAACAAGGCGCCCTGCACTTTGTCCCCTTTGATCTGAGCGCGATCGAGGCCATTCCCGATTTCATAAAACAGATCCGCAAGGAGTTCGGACCGATCTATGGCCTTGTCAACAACGCCGCCATTGGAACCGACGGCGCGCTGGCGCTGATGCATACGTCTCAGATCGAGCAGGTCGTCCGCGTCAATACCGTGTCGCCGATCGTGCTCACGAAATACGTGGTGCGCTCGATGCTGTCCGAGGGCACCGGCAGGATCGTGAACATTGCCTCGATCATTGGATTCACCGGATACCGCGGGCTCTCCGTCTATGGCGCCACCAAGGCGTCCATGCTGGGCTTCACTCGCTCGCTCGCCCGCGAAGTGGGCAGGCATGGCATAAACGTCAATGCGGTGGCGCCAGGCTTTGTCGATACCGACATGACGCAGGCATTGCAGGCGGAGCAGCGCGGGCGCGTCGCGCGCCGCAGCGCGCTTCAACGCCTGCCCGAGATCGCGGATGTCGCGAACGCGGTCGAGTTCCTGCTCGGGGACAAGGCGAAGAACATCACCGGGACGGTTCTGACGGTCGATGCGGGCAGCACGGCTTAACGGCTTTCCCGCTGGCACGCTTCTCGCAACCTGTCTCCACGCGGTCAGAGTGCCCCATTTCGGTGCGCCTGAGCTGCAGGCGGGCAACAGCCCTCGCCCGAATTGGTACAGGTCATGAGTGTTCATCAGAGCTATGCTCTGACAGCGCCGATAGACGTAAATCGCTTCATGCGCGCGTGGACCGCGCTGTCGCGCGGCGTGTTCTCCGCCACGGCTCTGCTCTCCGACATCGCGGTTATCCTGAGCATGTCCGTCCTGACGGGCACCGGCTATCACTTCATCGCCTACGGCGAGAAGGGGGATATCCTGTCGTACCTGGAGGTTGGACTGGTTTCAGCAATGATCTTTGCAACCGTCAACCTGTTCCGGGCGGAATACAGGCTGCAGAATTTCTACAATTTCAAACCGCACCTGCGTCACTGCATCCAGCTGTGGAACGTGACCTTGATATGTTTGCTGGCACTCGGCTTCCTGGCCAAGGTCACGGTCGTCTACTCCCGCGGCTGGATCATTCTCTACTTCGCTTCGACGATCTGTATTCTGCTCGCATTGCGTTACTCCTTCGTACGGCTCACCGTGCACGGGACCAGAGTCGGCGTTCTCTCCGCCCAGCGCATCTTCATCTTCGGCGCGGGCCGGCAGATCAATGATTTCGTCACCCGGTACCAGCCGAAAGCGTTCGGCGTGGATATCGTCGGCTGCCATTTCCTGACCCCGACGGCTCCGGAAACGCCGCGCGAGGTGCAGCAGCAGATGCTTGCGGCCGACCTCGATCAGGCCATCGCGAGCGCGCGCCTGCTGGAGCCCGATGCAATTTTCCTGGCGATGCCGTGGTCCGCCACCGAGACGATCACCGGCTGTGCCGAAGCGCTGCTGAAACTACCAGCCGAGATCCATCTCGGCGCCGAGCACATCCTCGATCGCTTCGAGCAGGTGCAGCTCTCCAAGTTCGGATCGATCGTGAGTCTGCAGCTCACGCGCTTGCCGCTGTCACGCTTCGAGCGCATCCAAAAGCGGGTGTTCGACCTTTTGCTCGCCTCGCTCGCCCTGCTGCTTCTCACGCCGGTGCTGATCGCGGCCGCCATCGCCATCAAGCTCGACAGCAAAGGACCCATATTCTTTCTTCAGCATCGTTTCGGCTTTAATCAGAAGCCGTTCCGGATCATCAAGCTCCGCAGCATGCGCAGTCTCGATGACGGTCCGGCGATCGAGCAGGCCAGGCAGAATGATCCGCGTGTCACCAGGGTGGGGGCGTGGCTGCGCCGCTGGAGCTTCGATGAGCTGCCGCAGCTCTTCAACGTAGTGAAGGGCGACATGTCTCTCGTCGGACCGCGCCCCCATGCGCTTTCGCATGATCGGACCTACGAGCGCCGCATAGCGACCTACGCGCGCCGGCATAACGTCAAACCCGGCATCACGGGGTGGGCGCAGATCCACGGGTATCGGGGGGAGACGGATACGGACGAGAAGATGCAGAAACGCGTCGAGCACGACCTCTACTACATCGATAACTGGTCGCTCGCGCTCGATCTCCAGATCCTTGTTCGTACCGTGCTGTCGCGGTCCTCCTACCGTAACGCGTATTGACCGGGAATTGCCTGCGTCATCCAGGGCAAGAGGCTTCGGTCCGGCCCGGTGCGAGCCACCCCGACAGTTAACGTTACGAATTGATAAACGTCGCGTGCCAAAGCTGCCGGCGATAACGTTCCGACATGTCAAGCAACGACACTGTCCAACCGAGCTCTGGCGACACGTCGGATTGGAGCAGGGCATGGGAGGCTGTCGCCAAGCTCGCCACGGCCCGCGAATCATTGCAGGAAATTTCTCGAGCGCAGCCCTCTTTTGAGCTTGAATATCCGGCCTCAGACTCTTCCCTGCGCGCGGGCAAGCGCGTCCCGCCGGATGCGCACGATCAGCTTGCAGGGGCAATCGCGGAAATCGAGGACGCATCCGCGGCGCTGCGGCGCTCGGAACCCTTGCTGGAGCAAGGCCTCCCCGTCTCCCCTGCGCGCGTCAACAAGCGCGGCTACTGGTCGGTGTGGATCCTGATCGGCGCCATCTGGATTTCGGCGACTTTCGTGGTCGCCACGGCGGCTGCCGCGATTCTTTATATTCTTGGCTGAGGTTTGGACTAGGGGGCTCGGCCAGCTGCCCGGACGATGATCGTGGGGAGCGCATTGGAGGCCCAGCCTGGAATTGAACCAGGATACGAGATGGTTCCCCATCCCTGCGTTGCCATTCCGCCACCGGGCCGCGCCGAATGCGTAGCATGGATACGTTGAATTGCGAGGACAAAATCAGAAAATGGTTAGCTCTGAATTGGGTGGTGCGATTGCGGCCAACGCGAAAGTGCCGTTACTCCCGCTGAAGTGAGCGCATAGACGCCGCGCTCGATGCGGCAGAACCAGCCGTACACATTGTGCAGAAGTATCCTGGGTGCATTGGGAACGACGGCCTTGACCTCGCATGTGCGCCGCGGACCTCTCGAGAGCGAAGCGGCACACGCGAGCGCCTGCTGGCGGTACGCCGTCATGATCGGCGTCTTCGAGCTGCCGCCCAAGGCCGGATCGCCGAGGCGGCCGCGATGCTCGTTGACCAGCCGCGCGCGGCGGCGCTGATCGCGCCGTGGCCGCCAGGGTCCCGGCTGCACCAGAGCTTCCACACCTCCCGCGGCAGAGACCCCGAGCAGGCCAAAGCCCAGGAGCCGGCAAAGCTTCAGCACGCGAGGGTCGCGTTCGCGACGGCGTCGCCCGAGCCGCACGGCAAGCCAGATTTCATCGCATGCCGCCGTGCGATGGACGCCTTGCAGCACCAGGTCGAGATTGAATGCGAGCTTGAGCTCACCCACAACGACGATAGGCGGCTCCCCGCTGCGCAACGCGACAAGATCGCATCCGCAAATCTCGCCTTTGACCTCGAAGCCGCGGCCTTCGAGGAAGCGCTTCACCGGCAGGTAGAGCGAGGTTTCCCGTATCCCTCGATCCACTATGTTGCTGGAAACGGCGTCCCGCTCCGTCGCGCGCCTTGCGAGCATGCCGTTGGATCGAGCCTGTTGGCGCGCGGACGCACCACGCATCTGCGGCGAGGCTAGAGCCATCCCGACCAGGATCGACGTTCTAGGCGCTCAGCACGGCCGGCTCGATCCATCCCGCGCGTACCCGCGCCTGCAGGATGATCGTGTCGCATTGCTTGCGCGATACTGCCATGTCGCCGAGAATGCCGGGATATGTCATGATCTTGTCGCCCCGGCGCTCGGTCCATCCCAAAAGATCATCGGTGGCGCAGGCGGCGAGATCCTCGATGGTCCTGATGCCGTTCCTTCCGAACGCCACCAGCATGGAGGAGACGATCCCTGGAATGTCGTCAAATGCCTCCTCGAGGCCCAGCATCGCAGCTCGTGAGCTCGTGAGGGCCTGCTGCGATGACTGCGGTTGCGAAGCCCTGGTGAAAGAGGTTTCGGCTTTCATGCGCGGCGCCCTCGTTGCGATCTCAGTGCACCCGACGCTGCGCTGATTTGGTTAATGCGCCCTTAAATTTACAGGGGGTCTGCAAGCTTTCCCGCGGACCTGCGATCATATTGGCTCAGTGCAAGACGCCCTCGCGCTTGAGGTCGTTTGCCGCGTCGTCGAGCGCACGCGCGAGCCGAATGCCGATCTGCTCGATGTCCGGAGCCTCGATCACCAGGGGCGGAGCGAATACCAGCCTGTCGCCTACCACGCGCAGAATCAGTCCGTGACGCTTGGCCGCCGCCTCGACGCGCGCGCCGACTTTGAGTGCCGCATCGAAGGCGATGCGCCTTTCTCCATCGCGCATGAGCTCGATGCCGAGGATGAGTCCCGTCCCGCGCACATCGCCGACCAAGGGATGCGCCCTGAGCCGGCCGAGGGTCGACTGCAGCAGAGGGCCCAGCCGCCTGGCGCGCGCCACGATGTCGATCTCGGCGTAGATCTTTTGCACTTCCAGCGCGACAGCACATGCGACGGGGTGACCGGCATAGGTATAGCCATGGGCAAAATTCCCGAATCGATCGGACTGCGCCAGCATGGCATCATGCACTCGCTGGCTCACCAGCACCGCCGAGATCGGCTGCATCGCAGCCGAAAGCGCCTTCGCGGCGGTGATCATGTCCGGGCGGAGCGAATAGGTCTGTGAGCCCCACATCTCGCCGGTGCGGGCAAAGCCGCAGATCACCTCGTCCGCAACAAACAGGATGTCGTATTGGCGCAGCACCGCCTGGATCTTTTCAAAATACCCATCCGGCGGCAGGATCGCACCGCCAGCGCCCATGATCGGCTCGGCAAAGAAGGCGGCCACGGTCTCCGGTCCTTCCGCTTGGATCAGTCGATCGAGCGCGTGCGCCATGCGCGTGGAGAACTCCGTCTCGCTCTCGCCCGGTTCATGCCGGCGGTAATAGTGCGGAAACTCGGTGTGCTTGAACGGGGCGAACGGCAGACCGAAGCCGGCATGCATGTCGGGCTTGCCCGAGAGGCTGACGGCCGCGCAGGTGTTGCCGTGATACGCCATCTGGCGCGCGATGATCTTGACCCGCTGCGGCTCACCGCGGGCATGCCAGTAATACCACGCGAGCTTGATCGCGGTGTCGTTCGCCTCGGAGCCGGAGCATTGGAACAGCACGCGCGCCATCGGCACAGGCGCGATCCGCAGAAGCGTCTCGGCAAGTGCAATCGCCGGCTCGTTCGAGCGATGACGGTAGAGATGGTAGTAGCCCAGCCGGCGCATCTGCTCGTGGGCGACCTTGGCCAATCGCTCGGACCCGAAGCCCAGGGAGGCGCACCACAGACCTGCAACCGATTCGATGTAATCCCGCCCGGCCTCGTCGAACACGCGACAGCCATCCCCGCGCGCGATGACCAGCGGGCCTTCCTGCTGGTGAAGGCGCAGATTCGTCTGCATGTGCACGAGGCTTGCTATGTCGCGCGCCTCGATCGAGTTCGGGATGTAGGTCACGCGGCATCCTCCTTCGATTCAGCGGCCGTCCGCAGCGCTTCCGGATCTGCAATGGCGTAATCGCGCTCCGCGGCCGCCACGCTGACGTATCCGTTGAGAAGATCGCGACCCACCGCGGCGCGATCGCGCTGCGCCGCGGCACCGAAGCCGCCTGAACCAGGGGTGCGCATGGTGATCACCGCGCCTGCGGGCGCGTGGAACGCGCCCTTGCTTGGCAGATGCCGGCTCGCGCCGTCCGGGGTGGTGAGCGTGACCAGCGCCGCCGCTCCAGCCTGGCCTCCGAGCAAGCCGAAGGGCGGCGACGTCATGCGCTCCATGCACAGCGCCCCGGTGGCATCCGCGCCTTCCAGCATGCGCCAGACCCGCACTGCTCCGCAGCCGCCGCGAAAACGCCCGGCGCCGCCCGAGTCCGGATCGATCTCGTAGCGCTCGATGCGTACGGGGAACGCGGTTTCCAGGACTTCCACCGGGGTGTTCATGGTGTTGGAGATGCCGCTGGCGATGCAGTTGATTCCGTCCTTGTTCGGACGAGCGCCGAAACCGCCCTTGACGGTCTCATAGGAGATGTACGGCCGCCGCGTGCGCGGATCGATGCCGCCGAGAGTGAGGATGGCGGAAGTCCCCTGGCTGCATGCCATCACCTGCCGCGGCATGAAATGGGCAAGCGCGCCCATCACCATGTCCGCGACCCGATGCGATATCTCGTGGTTTGCATAGACCACGGGGGCCGGAAAGTCGGCATTTACCACAGAGCCTTTGAGTGCCTTTATTTGAACAGCACGCCAGCAGCCCGAGTTGGGGGGAATCAGATTGCCCGGGTCGACCGCAGTCTTGATCCCGCAGAAGACACCCGAGGCGGTCACCGAGAGCGGCGCGTTCATCGGTCCCTTGACCTGCGGGTCGGTGCCATCAAAGTCCACAACCAGCCGATCGCGTGTTTTCCGGATGGACAAGCGAATCTTGAACCGAGCGTCCCTGCCGGAGGGGTCATCGGCGATGCCATCGCCGTCGCAGAAGTCTTCGAACGCGCCTTCGCCGTCTGGAAGGTCCGTCAGACTCGCACGCATGAGCCGCTCGGAATAGTCCATCACCTGCGCCATGTAGCCGATCAGCGCCTCGCTGCCGTAGCGCTGTGCGAGCCCGGTGAGCCGTTGGGTTGCCCGCAGGGTCGACGCAAGCTGCGCGCCAAGGTCGCCCTTGCGTTCATCCGGCGTGCGGACATTCGCCAGAATGAGCCTCTCGAGCTCCGTGTTGAGCACGCCGCGGCTGAACAGGCGCAGTGGTGGAATGCGCAGTCCTTCGCCGAAGATCTCCGTCACCGCGCCGTAGCTGCCGGGCGTGCCCGAGCCGACATCGGGCCAGTGAGCGCGCAGGCAGGCATAGCCGAGCAGCCGCCCATCGTGGAACGCGGGCCTGATCACATTGACATCGGGCAGGTGGCTGCCGCCGAAATACGGGTCGTTATGCACGAACACGTCGTTGTCGTGGACGTCCCCCGCAAAAGCCGTGACCACCGCACGCACCGCATCCGGCATCGAGCCGAGGTGGATGGGCAGATCGGGCCCTTGCGCTACCATTTCCCCCTGCGCATCGAATATTCCGCAGGAGTAATCGCCGGCCGACTTGAGCAGCGGAGAGTAGGCGGTCTTGGCGAGGACGACGCGCATCTCCTCGGCGGTCTTATAGAGACTGTTCTTGACGATCTCGAAAGTCGCCGGGTCGTCGTGCCGCACTGTCTCTTGCATGGGTTATCCGTTGTTGTCGTGTGTCAGCAGCACGCAGCCGTCCTGGTTCATCGCGGCCCGCCATCCCGGCGGGACAAGAATCGTCGAATCGAGTGATTCGATCACGGCCGGGCCGCGCACTTCGTATCCCGCGGGCATGCGTGCTCGATCGTAGATTGCTGCATCGAAAAGTCCGGTTTGCCTGAACCAGAGCGCACGTTTGCCCTTGAGCGCATCCGAGCCCGCAGCTGCAGGTTCGTCGCGAATCGACAGGGACGGGATCGCGCCGATTGCGGCGACGCGAACGCTCACGATCTGCACAGGCTCGCTGCGATTGTCGTGGCCATAAGTCTGAAGGTGCCGCTCGTGAAACGTTTCCGCGATCTGGCCGAGCGCCGTTTCGTCCACCGGACGCCGCGAGGCCGCTATTGCTAGCTCGTAGGATTGGCGTGCATAGCGCACATCGACGGAACGATCGAGCCGCCGTTGCTCTGCCGCGATCCCGGCGCGGTCGAGCATCGCCGCGCCTTCCTGCTCGAGGGCGAGAAATGCCGCTTCCACCAGGCCCGGCAGGTTTGCAGCCTCGGTCGCTCCGGGCGCGCAGTGCAATGTGCGCACGTAATCGCGCTTCAACTCGCTGCCGACGAGTCCCAGCGCCGAAAAGGCGCCGGGGATCGGCGGGCAGACGATCTCGCTGATGCCGAGCTCGGTTGCGAGCGCGGCGGCATGCAGCGGTCCAGCTCCGCCGAAAGCGGCAAGCACAAAGTCACGCGGGTCATGTCCGCGCTGCACGGATACGATCTTGAGCACCTCGGCCATGGAATGATTGACGATGTCGATCACCGCAGCCGAGGCAGTTCGCACATCCACGCCAAGCGGATCGGCAAGCCGCTTGCGCACGGCGGCCTCCGCGGCTGCATGATCGATGGCGAGCTCGCCGCCGAGTAAAGACCCCTTGTCGAGATAGCCGAGCAGGAGGTCGCAATCCGTGACCGTTGGCTCGCTGCCGCCGCGGCCGTAGCAGACCGGGCCCGGATCGGCGCCGGCACTTTCCGGCCCGACACGCAATGCCCCTCCCCGATCCACCCAGGCGATCGATCCGCCTCCTGCCGATACCTCGGCAAGGTCGATGACCGGCACCCGGATCGGATGGCCGGTTCCGGTCATCCAGCGCGACATGCTGGATCCGCCGCCGACCTCATAGTCTGGCGTCGTCTCATATTGTCCGCCACGGATCAGGCTTGCCTTGGCAGTGGTGCCGCCCATGTCGAAGGAAAGAAGATCAGGGCGACCGCTTTGACGCGCGAGCAGGACCGCGGCAACGACGCCGGCTGCCGGTCCCGACTCCACGGCAATGGCGGGCATGGCGATCGCCTCGCGTGATTCCAGAATCCCGCCGCTCGATCCCATCAGATGCAGCGCGGGCAGCCCCGCGCTGCGGGTGGCCTCCTCGAGGCACTTGAGATAGGAGGCGAGGATCGGCCCCGCATAGGCGCAAACCGCTGTGGTGCTGCTGCGCTCGAATTCCTTGATCTCGGGCAGGACATCACAGGACAGGTAGACGGGAATGTCCGGCAGCGCGGCGCGCAGCCGTTCGCCGAGCCTGCGTTCGTGTTGCGGGTTGAGAAAGCTGAACAGGAACGAGACCGCAACCGCGTCTACCCGCGCAGCTTTGAGCGCCGCAATCAGGCCATCGATCTCTCCTTCAGCCAACGGCGTCACGACCGCGCCGTCGGCGCCGACGCGCTCCGTGATCTCGAAGCGCAGCCGGCGCGGAATCAGGGTCCCGGGTGCGTCCTGAAAAAGATCGTAGAGGTTCGCGCGCGCGGAGCGCCGCAGCTCCAGCAGGTCACGGAACCCGCGCGTGGTGATGAGCGCCGCGCGCGCCCCGCGTTCCTGCAGGATGGCGTTGGTAACCACCGTGGTCGCGTGGGAAAGGTGGCCCACGTCGGCCGGCGCTACGCGGTAGCTGCGCATGGCCGCGCCGAGCGCGTCGAGGACGCCTCGCGTAAGATCCTCCGGAGTGCTCGGTACCTTGGCGACGCCGATCTCTCCGCTGGCATCATCGACCAAAGCCACGTCGGTGAAGGTCCCGCCGATATCGATACCGATCCGCCAGCCCATTGCGGGTATGCTTTTTTCCCTCTGCTCCAGACGCCTGTCCTGCCGCGTCGGGCAGGAGAGTCGGTTAGGACAACAGCGTGAGCGCGTCAAACTCGCGCCAGCGAGCCGTGAAGTGATATAGAGTGGCGCGCCATGACTCATATTCTTCATCGCCAGACCGGCCATCGCTATCCCGTTGCTGCACAGGCGCAGGGCGTCATCATCCGCGACAGCGCCGGCAAGGAGTACATCGACGCGTCGAGCGGCGCGGCGGTGTCCTGTCTGGGACATTCGCATCCCGACGTGCTCGCGGCGATGCACGAGCAGCTCGACCGCCTCGCCTATGCGCATACCAGCTTCTTCACGACCGAGGCCGCGGAGGAGCTTGCCGACGAGCTTGTTACGCGGGCGCCGGAAGGGGTCGATCGCGTGTTTTTCGTGAGCGGGGGGTCGGAAGCGATCGAGGCCGCGCTCAAGCTTGCGCGGCAATATTTCGTCGAGCTCGGGCAGCCACGGCGGCGATACGTCATTGCGCGCCGGCAGAGCTATCACGGGATTACGCTGGGAGCGCTGGCGGTCGGCGGCCGGGAACGCCAGCGCAACCAATTCGCTCCGCTGCTGTTCGAGACTCACCATGTCTCGCCGGTGTTCGAATATCGCGAGCGCCGGTCGGACGAGACCTTGGAGGCTTACGCCGAACGCTTGGCGGAGGAGCTCGATTGCAAGATCGATGAGCTCGGCGGCGAGAATGTCATGGCCTTCGTCGCCGAGACCGTGGTCGGCGCCACCTTAGGCGCGGTGCCCGCGGTACCCGGCTATTTCCAGCGCGTACGCGAGGTCTGCGACCGCCATGGCGTCCTGCTTATCCTCGACGAGGTCATGTGCGGCATGGGGCGGACGGGCACGTTGCATGCGTGCGAGCAGGAAGGAATTGCGCCCGACCTCATGGCGATCGCCAAGGGGCTCGGCGGCGGCTATGCGCCCATTGGCGCACTTCTTATTCAGGGGAAGATCTTCGACGCGATTGCCGAGGGCTCCGGCGCGTTCCAGCACAGCCATACCTATATGGGTCATCCGCTCGCCTGCGCCGCGGCTTTGGCGGTCCAGCGCGTGATCCACCGCGATGCGCTGCTCGCGAACGTGCGCGCCCAGGGCACACGGCTTGCGCGACGGCTCAACGAGCGGTTCGGCAACCACCCCTTCGTCGGTGATGTGCGCGGACGCGGCCTGTTTCAGGCCGTCGAGCTGGTTGCCGACCGCGGGAGCAAGGAGCCGTTTGCGCCCGAGCAGAAATTGCATGCGCGGGTGAAGTCCGAGGCAATGGCGCGCGGCCTCATGGTCTATCCGATGGCGGGCACCGTCGACGGGATGCGCGGGGATCATGTGCTTCTGGCACCGCCGTTCATCGTCGATGCAGCGATCGTGGACAGCATTGTCGAACGTCTCGGCGATGCCATCGATGCGGCCACAGCGCATCACCCGGCTTGAGCGCGGCGGCTCGTTTCGAACGGATGGAGATACGCTCTGGATCTGGACGGCGTGCGTTATATGGCTCCAAAAGCTTCCAGGTCTGCGTTAGTATCGCAGGAGTGATATAGGAGATTTGCCGTGTCCAACATCATTTGGGTTATCATCATCGGCTTCATTGCCGGGCTTATCGCGCGCTGGCTCTCGCCTGGGCCAAACAACCCGCGCGGATTTATCCTCACTACTCTCGTGGGCATCGCCGGCGCGTTCATTTCCACCTTCATCGGCCAAGCCGTCGGGTGGTATCGGCTCGATCAAGGCGCGGGGCTCATCGGTGCCACGGTGGGGGCGGTGATCCTTCTGTTCATCTGGAACCGGCTTGTGGTCCACCACATCATCAGCGATCCCGCCGCGCCGGGCGGGACGGGCACCCGGCGCTGGTTATAGCCTGATACACTGCTCGGTCACTGCCGTGCCGAATTGAAGGTATCGCAGCTCTCGACCTGTCCCGATTTCAGTCCGTTCATGAACCAGCGCGTGCGCTGCGCCGACGAGCCGTGGGTGAAGGCATCGGGCACGACATAGCCCTGGCTCTGGCGCTGCAGCCGGTCATCGCCGATCGCCGATGCGGTCTGCATCGCTGCCTCCACATCTCCAGGCTCGATGAACTGCCATTCCTGCTCGGAGTGATTGGCCCACACGCCGGCAAGACAATCGGCCTGCAGCTCCACCCGGACCTGCAACTGGTTGGCTTCGCTCTTGTCCAGGTTTTGCTGCATGCGCTGCACTTTGGGCAGGATGCCGAGCAGGTTCTGCACGTGATGGCCGACCTCGTGCGTGATCACGTAGGCCTGCGAGAACTGGCAGGCCTTGCTGCCGACTTGGCATCCGTGGAAGCGGCGCTCGATCTCCTGAAAGAAGGACGTATCGAGATAGACCTTGTGATCGAGCGGGCAGTAGAACGGCCCCATTGCGGATTGGGCAAAGCCGCAGCCTGAGCGCGTCACTTCGGAGAACATCACCAGGGTCGGCGGCTCGTACTTCTCGCCCGATTGCTGAAACATTTTTCCCCAGACCACCTCCGTGCTTCCGAGCACGGCGGATACCAGCTCTTTGGTCTGGTCGGAGGCGCCTCCACGGTCCGCCTGCGTCTGGTCCGGCGCGTTCTGCGTCTGCTGTTGCGATCTGCCTCCGCCCGTGAGGATGTCTCCCGCGCCGATCAACACGCTCGGATCAATACCCAGCCACCATCCCAGCAGTCCAAGCAGGATGATGGTACCGATGCCGAGACCGCCCCGCCCGCCCGGAATGCGGAATCCGCCGCCTCCTCCGCCGAAATCTCCGCGGCGGTCTTCGACGTTTTCGCTTCGCGGCAATTGATCAAGACGCATGTGCACGTCTCCTTAGGGGCGCCTGTCGCGCGCCGAACCTGCAAAGGGCCAGCCGGACCGTGGGGCGGAGCTGGAAAGAGGAGTGTACAGCGTCGCGCCTATGGCGTCGATTGCCGCGAGCAGCGCACAACCCGGATATGCAGTCGCGCTGGCATCGAGGCCGTCCTTCGAGCACGGCGCGCGCTCGAGAACGCGCTGGTGAAAGCGCACACGCCTCCTGGGCGAGGATCAGGGGCCAAGCCGATATGGTTCGAAGCTCGCAATCACTGCACTGAGATCAGCTGCGAGAAGCGGCCGTAATCGCCTCTCTGATCTGTGCGGGCTTGAGCGGCAACCGGTTGAGCTCGACCTGCAAGGGCCGCAATGCATCGCATACCGCATTGGCTATGACAACCGGCGGGGAGATAGCGCCGCCTTCGCCAACGCCCTTCACTCCCAGCGGGTTGAGCGGCGAGGGTGAATGCTGGTGAATGAGCTGCATGCTCGGGATTTCGCAGGCAGTCGGCATGAGGTAGTCGGCAAGCGAGCCGGCAAGCAGCTGCCCTTGCGCGTCGTAAGGGAGCTCCTCGAACAGCGCGCCGCCGATGCCCTGGGCGGCGCCGCCGACGATCTGCCCCTCCACCAGCATCGGATTGACCACCACTCCGCAGTCGTGCGCGACGATGTAGGTGTCGATGTGCACCCGGCCGAGCTCGGCATCGAGATCGACCACCGCAAGATGCACGGCATAGGTCCAGGTCACCGTCGGCGGCTCATAATAATAAGTCTCCTCCAGGCCCGCCTCGACCCCGTGCGGGCGAGCGTGATCCCAGCCGGGGCGAGCCGCCTGCGCCACCGCGGCGAGCGAGACCTCGGCCCCCGGCACGCCGACAATGCCGACGCCGCTCTTGCGCAGCTCGAGATCGCTTGCGGCACATTCGAGCAGGTTGGCGCCGATGGCGAACACCTTCTCGCGCAGCCGCTCGCTTGCAGCATGGATGGCCGCCGACAAGGTGACCGTGCTGCGGCTTGCGATCGTCCCGAAGCCCATGGCGATGGCTGCCGTATCGGCGAACGTGGTGACCACGTCCTCGGGATCGACCGACCAGGTATCCGCCACCACCTGCGCAAAGATCGTCTCCATCCCCTGCCCCTGCGGGCATGCTCCCGAGGACACGTAGACCTTCCCGGAAGGATCGATACGCACTGTCGCGCTCTCGAACGGGCCAACACCGGTGCCCTCGACGTAGCAGCCGACGCCGAGGCCGAGATGACGGCCCGCGGCGCGCGCAGCTTGCTGGCGTTCACGAAACGCCGGGATGCCTCCGATCGCATCAAGAGCGCTGCGCAAGGCCTTCTGATAGTCGCCGCTGTCGTAGACGATCGGCTCGCCGTCGCGATACGGCATGCCGATGCGATAAGGCATCTCGTCGGCGCGGATCATGTTGCTTGCGCGTATCTCGGCGGCCTCGCGTCCGAGCACGCAGGCGACGAGGTCCATCGTCCGCTCCATTGCGAAGGCTGCCTCGGGCCGCCCTGCCCCGCGGTAAGGCGCGTTCGGCACCTTGTTGGTCGCCGCGACGCGCGCGCTGATCGCCATGTTGTCGATCTTGTAGGGACCGGTCAGATGCACGGCCGTGTTGTAGACGACCCCCACCCCGATCGGATTCCACGCCCCGCAATCCACGACGAAATCATCCCGGAACGCCAGGATCCGGCCCTCGTCATCGAAGCCGACCTCGACATCGTGGATCTGATCGCGGGAGTGGCACGAGCAGATCAGGTGCTCGCGCCGATCCTCGATCCATTTGATCGGGCGATCGAGCCTGCGGGCGAGAAACGGCAGGAGGAGGTCCTCGGGATAGACGTGGCCCTTGATGCCGAACCCGCCGCCCACATCGAGCGCGAGGCAGCGCACCCGTGCCTCCGGAAGCCGCAGCACCGACGCCGCCTCGCGGCGGACCCAATGCACCACCTGGGTGGACGACCAGATCGTCACCGAATCCGTGCGTGGGTCGTAGACGCTCGCGACCCCGCGGCACTCCATCGGCGCCGCCGCATAGCGGTGATGATAGAACCGCCGGCGCAGCCTGTGGGGGGCGCGCGCGAGCCCGCCATCGATGTCGCCCTTGCCAATGTTGAACGCGCCGATGAGATTGGTCGCGAAGCGCTCGTGAACGACAGGAGCGTCGGCGCGCAATGCCGCCTCGGCATCGACCACCGGGGGGAGCGGATCGAGGTCGAGCTTCACGAGTTGTGCCGCATCTTCGGCCGCGTAGCGGCTGTCTGCAACAATCACCGCGACGGCCTCGCCGACATGGCGGACCTTGTCGTAAGCGAGCAGCGGCTGTTGCGGGTTGATGAACTTGTGGTCGACGATGCTCGCCCATTTGCGCGGGAGCGAAAGCTGGGTGTCGGGCACCGGAGGCAGCAGGCGCGCGAGCTCGGCGCCGCCGAGCGCGTAGGCCACGCCGGGGGCCTTGGCAGCGCGCGAGAGATCGACCGAGACGATGCGCGCATGCGCGACCGGGCTTCGGACGAATGCCGCATGCAGCATACGCGGCAGATCGAGATCGGCGATGAAATGCCCGCGCCCCGTCAGCAGCCTGCGGTCTTCGCGCCGCGGCAGGGAGCGCCCGACAAAGGGAGCTTGGCGGTTTTCGTTCATTCGTGCACAGAAATTCCCGCTGAAGGTACCGCCGTTTAGAGCATGCCGCGATCATTTGGAATGATCCGCCGTCGTGGGGTTGACCTGGCTTGGTCCGGCCAGCCACGCCTTGGCCGTTGCGCTAAGGCGTGGATGCGCGGGACAAGCCCGCATATGACGCAGCTACATACCAGCGGAACGCGATTTAACGTTGGGCCTTGACGTTGACTGCCACCGCCACGTTGGTCCGTTCAGGGCAAGGATGGCACTATGTCTCAGCCTCCCGTAGGCACCACGCTCGAAGCTGTTGAGGTCGATGCGCTGATTGTCGGCGCCGGGGCAGCCGGAATGACCGCGGCGCTCGTGGGCGCGCTCGAAGGGCTCAACGTCCTCCTGTGCGAAAAGTCGGCGCAGGTGGGCGGCACGACCGCGACGTCCGCCGGCACCATCTGGGTGCCCGGGACGCGACAGAGCCGCCAGGCCGGTTTCCCGGACACGATCGAGGATGCACGTCGATACCTTGAAGCGGTGATCGGACCCGCGCCTGACGATCGCCGCGAGACGTACCTGCGGACCGCCCCGCAGGTCGTGGACTATCTGGACCGGCGCAGCGAGGTGAAGTTCACGCCCTACGCGCGCCATCCCGACTACCTGGCCAATCGCCCGGGGGCGACGGTCGCGGGCAGGCCGCTTGCTCCGCTGCCCTTTGACGGCCGGCTTCTCGGCCCTGATTTCGAGCTGGTGCGGCCGCCGATCGGCGAGCTCATGGCACTCGGCGGCATGATGGTCGGGCGCGACGACATCGAGCCGCTCGCGCGACCGTTTGCATCGACCGCTGCGTTCCAGGCTGCTGCGTCCCTGCTGTGGCGGCATGCAACCGATCGCCTGCGCTATCGGCGCGGCACCCGGCTGCTGATGGGTAACGCGCTGGCGGCGAGACTGCTCTACAGCTTACGCCGCAGTGGTGTTCCGGTCTGGCTGAACGCTTCGTTGCAGGAGCTCGCCGTCGCGGGAGATCGGGTTACCGGGGCGCTCATCTCGATCGGCGGCAAGCCGCAGCGCGTCATCGCGCGACGCGCGGTCGTGCTCGCGACTGGTGGATTTGGCGGCAGCGTCGAGCGCCTCAATGAGCGCGTGCGTCCGCCGCTCGAGCATGTCGTGGCATTTTCCGGCGCGGCCGGCGATGGCATGCGCATTGCGCGCGCGGTCGGTGCTGCAGTCGAGGACGACCACGCCGAGCCCGCCTTCTGGAGCCCGGTTTCCGCAACCCCATGGCTCGCCGGCGGCTGCGGCGTTTTCCCGCATCTGTCGCTCGACCGGGCCAAGCCCGGCCTCATCGCGGTAAATGCCGCCGGCCGGCGCTTCGTCAACGAGGCGCTCTCATATCATGAGTTCGTGATCGGGATGCACCGCTCGCACGCGGCCGTGCCTACCATCCCGGCCTGGCTCGTGTGCGATCGAGACTTCCTCAACAAATACGGTCTCGGCCGCGTACCGCCGGGACGGTACAGCCTGCGCCGTTTCATCGCCAACAAATATCTCATCGAAGCGGGGAGCCTTGATGAGCTCGCGCGCAGGATCGCGGTGGATGCAGCGGGCCTGCAGCGCAGCGTGGAAGAGCACAACCGGTTTGCGGAGACGGGGGAGGACGAGGAGCTCGGGAAAGGCGCGACTGAGTTCGACCGCCACAACGGCGATCCGCGCCAACAGCCCAACCCATGCCTCGGCCGCATCGCGCGTGCACCGTACTATGCGATGGCCGTCTATCCGAGCACGCTGGGGAGCAGCGTCGGTCTGCGCACCGATGCCGACGGCCGGGTGCTGAATGCAGCCGGCGATCCCATCCCCGGCCTGTTCGCTTGCGGCAACGACATGGCCTCGATCATGCGCGGGCATTATCCCGGGCCGGGCATCACCTTGGGTCCTGCCCTTGTGTTCGCCTATCGCGCTGCCATGGCGATCCGCAAGGACTTGCCCTCGCAGACGCAATGAGCGCGTGACACTCCGACCTTCGTGGCTGTAGGGGCGGGTTTAAAACCCGCCCCTACAAGGGCGCCGCGGTTTGTTTTGGGTATGGGGCTTTTGCCAGCATCACTGAATGCAGCCGGCGTCGCGCAGGCACTCGATGAGCGACGTGCGCATGAGAAACCTCTTCGCCAAAACGGGATCCTCACCCGCGCGCTTCATCTCCTCGCGGTATTTGCGCCGGGTCTCGGGATCGCGCTGCTCCATGTTCTTCTTGTTGGCGATGGTCGCGGTCTGCACGTGCTCCACCGCCACGTGCCGGCGCTGGCGGACATAGCGGTCGAGCGCGCCCTCATCCTCCTCGCCCTGGAGCACGCGCAAGAGATTGCCGGCGAGGTTGACCGCATCGTGGAAGCCGCTGTTCATCCCCATGGCGCCGATCGGGCTGTTGAGATGCGCGGCATCGCCCACGAGGATGACGCGTCCCTTGCGGAACGTGGCGGCCACGCGCTGGTGCACGACGTAGGAGTCGTAAAGGACGATCTCATAAGGCTGCGGGCTGGGATGAAACCGCTGGAATTTGCGCTGGCAAGTCTCCAGGATGCGGTCCTCGTCCAGCGCCTCCTCCAGGCTCACGGGTACCACCAGCCGGTACACTCCTGGCGGCCCCTTCCACGAGATCTTGAACAGATTATACCATTCGACCGGATCGGAGATGTAATTACGCAGCGCGTAGCCTGCCTGGGAGAAGTCGTAAGTGCTGCCGATGATCATGAAGCGCTCGGGATAGGTGAAGCCCTCGAACGCGATGCCGGCCTCGGCGCGTACCGTGCTGCGCGCGCCGTCGGCACCGATCAGATAACGGCCGCTGATGCGCTCGCGCGCGCCGTCGGCGCGCCGTACCTCCACTACCACCGCGTCCTCGGATTGCGCGCAGCTCACCACCTCGGTCTCGGTCCGGATTTCGAGTCCGGCAATGCCCGCAGACATGGCAAACAGCACGCGCGAGACCTTGTCCTGCTCGCATTGCAGCACCCAGGGATGGCGAGTCTCCCCGGCGAGGATGGCATGATCGAATGACGCGAGCAGCTCGTGCTGGTCGTAATAATTCACGACGGGGCACACCAGCCCGAGCGGCTCGATCTGTCTGTAGACACCGAGGTCGTCGAGGATGTCGAGCGAAGCGGGATGGATGGTGGCGGCACGCGGCTCCTGATGCACGATGTCGCCCTTGTCGAACAGCGTGACCGGAACTCCGGCGCGGCCGAGCACGAGCCCCACGATGAGCCCTACCGGCCCGCCGCCGGCAACGATGATCCTGCCGTCCTTCGCCATTGCTCCGATTCTTCGCTCTACCCGTGCCTGTCATTCCGGTCGGGCGAGCCGAGCTCGCTTGGCCGGGACGACAGTCGCGATGGTGACCGCCGCAGGGCGGAGGAAGCACGCCGCTTTGGTAATTAAGCCGAGACCTTTTCCGCCGCCGGCTCCACCTCCTTCACCGCGCCACGCCAGCCGGAATGGGTCAGGTCGAACACGATGCCGTTCGGATCCTGGTATTTCACTTCATAGAACGTGTCGGGGTTGCGATCCTCGCGCCCCATCAAATAGGAGCCGCCCGCCTGCTCGACCCGCTTGGCAGCCGCGTCGAGGTCGTCGACCCACATGCCGAAATGGATGATCCCGTGAAAGGGCTTGCCCGGCGGCATGCCCGGCACGTCCCCGGGAAACTTGAGCAGCGCGACGTTGATTGTGCCGTCGCTCATGTAGAGACCGAGTCCGGCCTTTCCCGCGCGCTTCATACCGAACGCCTGTTCGAAGAACACCGCGGCCTTCTCCGGATCCGGAACGGAAAGCGCAATGTGTCGCAGCCGAGCCGTCATGATGTACCTCCTGGTTTAAGCTCGAATTCCCCGTTGATCTCCACCGGAATGCCGTGCGGCAGCTCGGCGAGACCCACGGCCGAGCGCGCGTGCTGTCCGCTCTGGGCGCCGAGGAGCTCGAAGAACAGATCCGATGCCCCGTCGATCACGTCTGGCATGCGATCGAACCCGGGCGCGACATTGACCATCCCGAACAATCGCACGATCCGCTTGATGCGATCGAGATCGCCGAGCTGCTGTTTCAGGCTTGCAAGCATGGAAAGCGCCACCGCGCGCGCGGTCGCATATCCCTCCTCTACGGTCAGGTCGCGCCCGACCTTGCCCTTGTGCTTGACCTTCGGCAGCGAGGGAAGATCGCGCCCGTGGCCGGAGACGAACACGATCGTTCCGACCACCACGCACCCCGTCCGGTTCGGATTGGGAAACTTGAACGGCTGCGGGAGCGTGTAGCCCATGCGGCCAAGCTTGTCCTCGAGTGCACTCATACGGTTTCCCTGCGCACCTTGGGTGTCCTTCGAGGCTCGGCGCGTCGCGCCCGGGCTCCTCAAAGGTGATCGTACCTGACACTTTGGCATTTGCAGCGCAAGCCCGCGGACCCGAGATCGCGTGGCAATCCGCTGCACTGAGCAGCTCCGGATCGACCTGGGCCTGTCACTCTGCAGGGGCGGGTTTGAAACCCGCCCCTGCACCGTCTAGGAAGGGCAGCGATAAATGACCGGCAACGCTGAGCCTTCCGGCGGAAAGAGCATCGACGTGAGGACGTTCTGGCGCGCCCTCGGCCAGCGCCCGATCGGAAGCACAATCGTCACGGCGAAATCGAGCGAAGGACCGGCTGGATTTCTCGGGCTCTCGGCATCGCACATCACCGCCGACCCGCCGCTGATGATCGTGTCCATCGACCAGCGCACCGCGGCGCTGGCGGCGGTGCTCGCAGCGCGGCATTTCGCCGTCAATTTTCTCCCGCGCGAGGCGAGAGCGCTCGCGGAATCATTCGGCGGGAAGGGCGACCTCAAGGGCGCAGCGCGGTTCACGGCGGACGAGTGGGGCGAGCTCACCACCGGCGCGCCGGTGTTCAAGAAAGCCTTGGGCGTAATGGACTGCATGCTGGAGGAGACCATCGAGCGCCACGGCATCTGCATCGCCATCGGCCGCGTGGTCGGCGTGATGATCGCAGAGACGGGCGCGCCGCTCGTTCACTTCCGCGGAGGCTATCTGGACATGGGTTGAGGCTTGCGGGCGTGGAGCGGGCAATACCCTCCCCTGAAAGCGGAAGCAGACAGGATTTGCTTCGCTCGTCGTACAGGTGCACGTGGCAGTCGCAGGCGTGCGCCGGCACCTTGAGCCTGGGCCGCTCCGACCCGCTGGAATTCGGTAGCCGGCTGCCCCTCAATTCCGCAGCTTTCCCGCCGGTTGAACCCATTGCGCCACTCCATATGTTTAGCCCGCGGCGCGGGGCCAGGTTACGGAGGGACACGATGGGCACCTTCGGCATGACGTCCATCTTGGTGGCCACCCTGCTGCTGGGCACCGGCGCAGCCGAGGCTGCACCGTGGTGCACGGAGTACGGAGGTGCCAGAGGCGGCGGATCGAACTGCGGCTTCTATTCCTTCGAGCAGTGCATGGCCAATGCCTCGGGCAACGGCGGGTTCTGCCGGCGCAACGCGTTCGAGGATCCCTATTGGACCGGCCGCAGGACGTACCGGCGCTATCGCCGCCACCATTAAATCACAGAGATGCGCGCGGACGGGGCGCTAAACTGCTTTACGCAGAATGACGCCACACACTCGGTTTGACTCACTGCCTTCGTAAGACTCGGGCGAGGGAACAGACCAGCTCGTCGCGCTGCCAGAGAATCAGCCCTGCTGGGCGCTCATCGGCCCGATCAGATTGCGCTCGATCTCCTGCTGAATGCGCTCGAGCCATCTCTCGGCTCCGGCGGCGCGCGCGCGAAAGTGCTCGATGTCGCGCTGGAGCTCTCCGACCCTCTCTTCCGCCGCTTGCAGCTGCCGGGTGAGGTCGTGCACGAGCTCCATGGCTCGGTCGGTGCTCTCGCTCGAGGTTCTCGCGGCCTCGTGCAGCATGCCGATCAGTGCCTCTCCGGCCTGATCGGTAGGATGCCTGTTGCTGCGCGCGCTGCGCTTGGGCGCAAACTTGCGCACCTGCTCCGGCGTATCGAGGTTTTGGTCAGTCATGGCCGCCACCGAGCTCACCCGCACGCCATAGCACAAACAACCCGAGCGACAGGACTGCAGCCTGCCCAGCCGTCAAGCTCAGCAGAACCAGGAAAGTAGAAAAATTCATCTCGCCCCCGCAAGTGCCCTTTACGCGACAGGGGAGCAAAAAAATCGTGCCGTACTTTGACCTAAACCAAATAACCTCGGGCTGTTGCAAAAAGCTCACACGCGCGCGCCTGCCGGATTACAATACCGATTCGAGCTGATTCGTTGCGAGGTGCGGCCCATGAAAGTTGCTCATGCCACAAAGAAGCGAAAAATGTTTCAGGCCACGATGCTGGTGACGCGCGTCGAGGAGTGGTGCGTCGAGGCATCTTCGGCAGACGAGGCACGCGAGCTGCTGGCGAGCGGCAACGGTCACCGCTGTCACGTCGGCGATTGCCTGCAAGTCGAGCTCGAGCGGCTCGACACCGACGCTTGACTCGGCCGGCGCCTAACGGTGTAGGGGCGGGTTTTAAACCCGCCCCTACGAAACCTGGAATCATCCGTCAAAGAAACCGGGTCGGCCAGTTCAGCGTGCGCCACATGTGCGACGATGGACTGTTGTCGAAGCCCAGGCCCTCCTTCGGCTGCCGGAAATTGCGCCCGATGACTTCGACGAAATCGTCGATGTTCACCACCGCGTTCGGATCGAAGGAGTAGATATCGTTCACGCAGATGAGGCGCGCGGTCATGTAATGCTTGTGCTTGCGCGCGCGCTCGTATTCTTCGACGATATAAGGCTCCGGCTGATAATCCGGGCCGAAATACTTCAAATACATGTCGGGATACTTGTATCCTACCGACTCATCCGGAAAAAATCGCAGCGCCTGATGCACGCGCACGGCCCAGCTGATTTCCTCGTCCACATAGGGCTCGATGAGCTGCGCACCCCAGTAGCCGTGATCGCAGCGGATGAATCCGGCCACTCCGATGTCATGCAGCAGGCACGCCAGCACGACCTTCTCGCTGTGGCCCGCCTTGAGCGCGAGCGTAGCGCTCTGCAAGAGATGGTTGGTCGAGCCCGACACGAACCGGTATTTGAGGAAGTCGAGGAGGGTCGGCCTGTCCGGCAGCTTCGGCAATCGCGGGTCGGCACCCATCAGGAAATATTTTCCCGGATTCTGCGCCTGCAGCGCCGCGCCGCTGATCATCTCGCGGTTGCCGTCGGCGAGGTTGAACAGCACCGACTTGGTCGCGATCTTGGCATTGAGCTCGTGCATCATTCGCTCTTCGAGCTCGTCGGCGCGTGCCGACAAGCTCATCGGGCTCGCGGCCGTGTGCGGTCCCATATGCGCTCCCATCTCGGCGGCTCCTTGCTCGCGGCGCGTCCCCGTTCGGGGCTTATGTATAGGCATTCTGGTCGGAGCGAAAGCCGCCGTCCCGCGCGTACCCAGGGCGCAATCCAGCATAGCTGCACGCACCGACACCCGCGCTATTCGAGCAGCTTCGAGCGCGCTGCGGACATGGCGCGTTGCAGATCCCGGACCCCAAAACTCGAGTCGCGCCACGTGGGGGCGGGTTTTAAACCCGCCCAACAGACGGGAGGGTCGGCGCTTGTAGCGTTCCCGGGGCATGCGTCGGCATCACGTCGCGATTTGCTGCAAGCCGCGCATCCTCGAAGCAAGCAGCACGCCCGAGGCCTGGTGCACCATCATCGCGCTTATCAGCTCAGCTGCCTCTGCGGCGGCGTCTGCGGGGCTCATGCCGCCGGCGCGGATGTTGGAGATGCAGTTGCGCTCGCTGTCCAGGCGGCCGATGTGCGGCGCAAAGGTGAGATAAATGCCGAGGGAATCGGCGGCACTCAGGCCGGGGCGCTCACCAATCAGGATGACCGAGACCTTCGCCTGCAGAAGCTCGGCGATCTCGTCGGCGAGCGCGACGCGCGCCTGCGCGGCGATGACAATGGGCGCGGGCCGCAAGCCGGCCGACTCAAGTCGGGGCACCAGAGCTTGCAGCACGGGCGCGGCATTGCGCTCCACCGCCACGCTGCTCAGGCCATCGCCGATGACGATCGCGACGTCGGGTGCGAGCATCGGCTCGGAGAGCCGCGCCTTGCTCTCAGCGGACAGACGCCGGCCGAGGTCCGGCTTGCGCAGATACGCGTCGCGGTCCGCTGCCGCGCTGGCAACGCAGATCACCGGCCGGCCGCACGCGGCAATCCTGTGCATCATCGCATCCAGGTCCAATGCGGCATGCACGGCGTCGCGTGCGCGCGCGTGTGCAGCCTGAAAATCGAGATAGGCCTGGGTCGGCAGTCCGCTGCCGGCGCGACCGATGGCGATACGCGCCGGCGTATGCCGGCGCAGCGCCGCCCAGCTCGCTGGCAAGTCTGTTTGAATTACGTCCGGCGCTCGATCGGTCACGAGGCGAGCCGGCTCGAAACGGCAAGCGAGCGCACGACCTGCTCTGGCGCGCTGGCATGCAGGCGGCCGGTGGAGTCGGTAATTCCCACCGCCGCCAGCCACGCCTCGAATTCCGGCGCAGGGCGAAGCCCCAGCAGCGCACGCACGTAGAGCGCGTCGTGAAACGACGTGCTCTGGTAGTTGAGCATGACGTCGTCGGCGCCGGGCACGCCCATGATGAAGGTGCAGCCCGCGGTCGCGAGCAATGTCAGCAGGGCGTCCATGTCGTCCTGATCCGCCTCGGCGTGGTTGGTGTAACAGATATCGCAGCCCATCGGCACGCCGAGGAGCTTCCCGCAGAAATGATCCTCCAGGCCCGCGCGGGTGATTTCCTTGCCGTCGTACAGGTATTCCGGCCCGATGAAGCCGACGACGGAATTGACCAGCAGCGGCTCGAAACGGCGCGCGACAGCGTAGCAGCGCGCCTCCAGCGTCTGCTGGTCGACCCCTTCGTGGCTGCCGGAGGAGAGCTCACTGCCCTGCCCGGTCTCGAAATACATGACGTTGCTGCCGACGGTCCCCCGTCTGAGCGCAGCGGCGGCTTCGCGCGCTTCGCCGAGCATGGAAAGGGAAATTCCGAACGCGCGATTTCCCGCTTGCGTCCCGGCGATCGATTGGAACACGAGATCGACGGGCGCCGACTTTTCCATGGCGGCCATGGTCGTGGTCACGTGCGCGAGCACGCACGACTGGATCGGCGCGTCGAGGCGCACGCGCATCTCTTCGAGCATGGCAAGGAGGTCGGACACCCGCTCCAGGCTGTCCGCGACCGGGTTGATGCCGATGACCGCGTCGCCTGCGCCGTACATCAGTCCGTCGATGATGCTCGCGGCAATGCCTGCCGGATCGTCGGTCGGGTGATTGGGTTGCAGCCGGGTGGAAAGGCGGCCGGGCAGCCCGATGGTGTTGCGGAATGCCGTGGTGACCCGGCACTTGGCCGCTACCGCGATGAGGTCCTGCAGGCGCATGATCTTGCTCACGCCCGCTGCCATCTCGGGCGTGAGGCCGGGAGCAAGGCGAGCGAGCCTGCTTGCGTCCGCGTCCTCGCGCAACAGCCAATCGCGAAAGCCGCCCACCGTGAGGCTGCGCACCGGCGCGAATGCCGCAGCATCGTGGGTATCGACGATGAGGCGTGTGACCTCATCGCGCTCGTAAGCGACCACCGCGTCGTTGAGAAATTGCGCGAGCGGCAGATCCGCCAGCGCCATCTGCGCCGCCACCCGCTCGGCTCCGCTCGCTGCGGCAACTCCGGCGAGCTCGTCCCCGGAGCGGCGCGGCGACGCCTTGGCCAGCAGGTCCTTGAGATCCGCGAACCTGTAGGTCGTTCCGTCGAGTGCCTGCGCAAACGCCAATGAATGCCTCGCCGTTCGCTGTGTCGCGGACGCGGCTGAGTGTATTCGTCAACTTCCCGGGATAAGCCCCTTGGCAAGCGAGAAGCAGTATTTCGCGATGTCGCCCGCACGCGTGTACCAGACGCGATCCTTGTGCTTGTGCTCCACGCAATGCTTGATCGCTCGGCGCACCGGGCGCAGCCGGAACGGCTGGCCAACGATGAACCCGTGCAACGCCAGCGCAAACACCAGCGGTTGGCGCTCCGACTGATCGAGCATCTCCTCGAACTGATCGACGATCATGTCGCCGAACTCGCGCCCGGTGTGATCGCGATGCGCCTGCGCGCCGGCGTCGTTGAGCTCCATGGGATAGGGCACCGACAGCAGCGGGCCGGAGCGGGTCTGCATCCAGATCGGCTGATCGTCGAAGGGCCAATCGAGCAGATGGGTGTAGCCTGCCTCTTTCAGCAGATCGGGCGTAACGCTCGATTCGAGCGCTCCGGGACCCATCCAGCCGGTGGGCCGCACTCCCACATGTTTCTCGATCACCGCCGTGCACTCCTCGATCGCGCGCCGCTCGTCGTCCTCCCACATCGGGCGAAGGAGCTCGGCGTTGGTGCGGCCGTGACCGAGAACGTCGTCGCCGCGCGCTTTGATCCTCTCGACGATGTCGGGATAGTTGTAGCACACGCTGCTGTTGAGCAGGATTGTTGCCGGCAGCTTCAGCTCGTCCAGCATCTCGAACAGGCGCCAGTTGCCGATGCGGTTGCCGTAATCGCGCCAGGCGAAGTTCCGCGTGGTCTGTTGCCCGCTGCGGTTGGAGGGATCCATGCCGAGGCCGGTGAGGAAGGCGAAATGCTCGATGTTGAGCGCCACGTAAAACGCCAGGCGCTTGCCCCCCGGCCAGTCATACGCCGGCCGCTTGACGATCGGCGAGTAGCCATAGCGTGCATGCGCTGGAAGCTTGAGCATTTGCGTTTCTCCTTGGCGGCCAGTTTTCAACCCGCCAAGGTTAGCACGTTACGAGCCACGTCTCGATTTCGACCATCGATCGCAGTTTCGTAGAGGCAAGGCAGTGCGTCGCCCTCTTTCAGCACGACATGACGGCCGGAGGGCGACCCAGTGACGGGGCACCCCAAAATATGCGCAGCATTTTTTGGAGCCCCGGGATCGACCCTGCGAAAATGCGCCAGGCCGCTGCGTCCTACTCCCCCGTCCATTCCGGTGTGCGCTTGGCCACGAAGGCATCGACGCCGATGCGAAAATCCTTGCTGCCGTAGCACGCGCGCGCGAGGTCGTCGCCGCCAGGAAGGCCCGCATGCAGCAAGCGCCGGATCGCCTCCTTGGTCACCCGCATGGTGATCGGGGCATGGCCGGCGAGGCGATCGGTGATCTCCTTCATGCGGCGGTCGATGTCCGAGGGCGCTACGACCTCGCTCAGGAATCCGCCGGCGAGCGCCTCCTCGGCAGAGAGGTTCTCGGCCAGGAGCAGCATGCGCTTGGCGCGCGGCGCACCGAGCGCCGCGACCAGGCGGGCGTAATTCTGCATGGACAGGCAATTGCCCAAGGTGCGTGCAATAGGAACGCCGAAGCGCGACCCCTCGGTGGCAATGCGCAGATCGCAGGCAGCAGCGATTGCAAGCCCGCCGCCGATGGCATATCCCTCGATCACCGCCAACGTCGGCACCGGCAGCGTCTCGACGGCCTCGATATAGCTCTCCATCCTCTCCTCGTAGGCGAGCCCGTCGTCCGCGCTGCGGAAGTCCTGAAACTGTGCAATGTCGGTGCCGGCAATGAATGCCTTGCCGCCGGCTCCCCGGAACACGGCGACACGCACGCCCTGCTCGGTGCGAATGCGCACGCACGCTGCGGCAAGCTGCTCGTACATCTGCCAGGTCATGGCATTGAGGGCCACCGGGCGGTCGAAGATCACCGTCGCGATCCTGCCGTCGCGGCTGTAGCGCACCTCTCCGTTGCTCATTGCGACCTCACCGGTTGGCTCGGCGTGGTTACCTCGCAGGGCGGCCGCGCGGCAACGGCGGGTCCCGGTTCGCTGACCCTAAGCTGATCCGCCCTGCGCTTGAATTGATCGGCGTCGCCGGCGGATCTCGTTGATGACAATGCTGTTGTCGAGCTCGCCTTCGCCGTGACGCACGCAGGCTTCGAGCACGTCCGCGTGCACCTGCAAGACCGGCAGCTGCTGCCGGCACCGCCGCGCCTGATCCAGTATCAGATGCACATCCTTGAGGTGCTGGGTGACGCGTCCCTCGGGAGCAAAATCGCCGCGCACCATCTTGTCTCCTTTTATGTCCATGACCTGCGAATAGCACGCCGCGCGGCGCGCAACCTCGAGAAATGCCGCGGGATCAAGCCCCAGCCGCTCGGCCAGCACGAGCCCCTCGGCGAGCGCAAGGCGATTGAGACCGAGGATGAGATTGATCGCAAGCTTGGCGCGCCCGCCGTCGCCGATTTTGCCGATATGAAAATGCCTCGGAAACAACGTCCGCAAGATCGGCTCGGCCTGCGCCAGTGTCTCGGCATCCCCGCCGACGAGCCCGACGCCTTCGCCCCGGCTCACCTGGCCGCTCGAGCCGGAGATCGGCGTTTCCAGAAATCGAAGCCCGTTCGCCGCCACCCGTTCCCCGAGCTTTGCAATGCGATCGGGATCGCAGGTGCTGGCACACAAGAGTATTTTTCCCGAGCTGCTGCCCAGCGCCGGCAGCAGCTCGCGCTCGACCACGCTCTCGACCTGGTCCGTGCTGAACAGCGCGAGCACGACGCAATCGCAGCGCGCGACAACGGAAGCGGCTGAAGCGGCAACACGGCCACCGAGCGATTCGAGCCTGGCGTTCTTCGCCGGCTCGATGTCGTATCCCGTTACGGAAAAGCCGGCCTCCATGAGGCGGCGCGCCAGCGCTTCGCCCAGGAGTCCGAGCCCGATCACTCCGACCGGGCTCCGATTGGAGATAGTAGGCATCACGTCACGCCAGCGGCGCGACGCCGAGGTCGCGCGCCGTTTGATCGAGGCTGTCGCGCAACGGCTTGGGCATGGGCACGCCGCTCTTCGCGCGGTCGAGACGCGTGCGATGGCTTTGCTCGCCCGGGAGCCGGATGCGCTCGATGCCGGGGAGCCGCTCGGCCGCGCGCATGGTGCGCACGGCGGCATCGACCTGCCGCTTGAACTCGTCCACCGGCGCGAGTGCTGCGATCGAGAGCGCGACCACGGCATGGCCGGTGTTGGCCGTCTTGCCCGGCTCTTTCACGAAATCGACGACATCCTTGCCAAACGCCGCCGCGTTGAGCGTCCCGGCGAGGAGGCCGATAATGAGGCTCAGCCCATAGCCCTTGTAGTCGCCGATCGGCAGCAGAAATCCTTCGTCCGCGCGCTTGGCATCGGTGAGCGGCTTGCCGTCGCGATCTATCATCCAGCCGACCGGCATCTCCTCGCCACGCTGCGCCTTGAGCCGCACCTTGCCGAAGGCGGCGACGGTCGGGGCCATGTCGAGCACGACCGGAGGCTCGGCCGCCGCCGGGATCGCAACGGCAATCGGATTGGTGCCGAGCAGATTTTCGCGCGCGCCCCATGGCGGCAGATGATTGTTGCTGCCGACGGCGAGATAGATGCCGATCATATCGTGGGCAAGCGGCATCAGGGCATAGAGCGCGGCCGGCCCGGCATGGTTGCTCATGCGCGCGCCTACCCATCCGATGCCCGTTTGCTTGGCTTTTTCGATGGCGGTATGTGCGGCACAGCGCATGACCAGATGGCCCATGCCGTTGTCGCCGTCGACCAGGGCAGCGGAGGGCTTGTCCCGGACCACCCGGATGTTCGGCCGCTTGTTGATCCCGCCGGCCTTGAGACGCCGCACATACAGCGGCAGCCGGATCACACCGTGGGTATCGCTGCCGCGCAGGTCGGCCTCGACCATGAGCTCCGCGACCTGAGCGGCATCGGTTGCGGGGAGCCCAGCCGCCGCGAGCGTGCGCTGTACGAACGCGGCAAGCACGCTTGCCTCGATCCGCCGCACGTCTGTCGTTGCTGAAGGCCTTTGCTGTGCGAGACTTTGCTCCGCCATGTCTACCCCGCTGTGCCGTCTGGGAAGCCGATATTGCGCTTCGACGCAACGACGTGTCATCCCCTTCGCGTTCGATGTGATTCCGCTGGTCGGGTCGGCCCTCCGAGTATCGGAGAGGAAGAATATACCTCCCCCTTCCAGCGGGATGTATAAGGCTGCATGTGTGCCTGGCGCGTCACGATCGATACCGGAGGAACGTTTTCCGATTTCGTTTATCTCGACGAAGGCACCGGCGAGCTCTCCGTTGCCAAGCTCCCCTCCACGCCTGATGATCCCTCGCGCGCCATTCTGGCCGGCATCTCTACGCTGCTCGCGCGCGGAGTGTCGGCAGCTGACATCAGCTTCTTTTGCCACGGCACCACCGTGGGGACCAACGCGCTGATCGAGGGCACCGGCGCCAAAACCGGGCTCCTGGTCACCCAGGGATTTCGCGGGATCTATCCGGTCGGCGAGCAGGCGCGTCCCTACGGAGCTGCGATCTTCGACGTGCTCTACGACAAGCCCGCGCTGCTGGCACCAGCGCACCTGACCGGCGAAGTGCCGGAGCGGGTGGATTTCCGCGGCAATGTGCTCGCTCGGCTCGACGAGGGGGCGTTGCGCGGGACCGTCCTCGAGCTCGCGGCGCAGGGCGTGGAATCCATCGCGGTGTGTCTGCTGTTCTCGTTCCTGCATCCCGCGCACGAGCGGCGGGTGCGCGAGATCATCCTGGAGGAAATGCCCGACTGCAGCGTCTCGCTCTCGTGCGAGGTGCTGCCGCAGATCCGCGAGTATCATCGCCTGAGCACGACGGTCATCAACGCGTATCTGCAACCCATTCTTGCGCGCTACATCGCGCGGCTCGACGCTCGCCTTGGCGATGCCGGAATGGCAACGCGACAGCGATACGTAATGCAATCGAACGGCGGCATGGCCACGTTCGCAGTCGCCGCGGCGAAAGCCGCCGCCACCGTGCTCTCCGGCCCCGCCGGAGGCGTTACCGCGAGTGTTGCGCTCGCGCGGCTGGCCGGGGAGAAGAATCTCATCACCTTCGACATGGGCGGCACGTCCTGCGACGTGGCCCTGATCAAGGACGGCGAGGCTCTGGTCTCGAGCCGCGGCAAGATCGAAGGGCGGGACATCGCCCTGCCGATGCTCGACATCAACACCGTGAGTGCCGGGGGCGGCACGATCGCCTGCCTGGACCGTTTCGGCCTCCTCCAGGTCGGCCCGCAAAGCGCCGGCGCAATGCCGGGTCCGGCCTGTTATGGTCGCGGCGGCCGGATGCCGACGATTACCGACTGCAATCTCGTGCTGGGCTATCTGGGACCGCACAATCTCCATGGTGGCAGGCTGCGGCTCGACGTGAGCAAGGCGCGCGATGCGATCGATAACGAAATCGCGTGTCCGCTCGGCCTGCCGGCGGCGGATGCTGCCGAGGGGATCATCCGGATTATCGACGTGAAAATGCAGGAGGCGATCAAAGCGATCTCCACCATGCGCGGGCATGACCTGCGCGATTTCATGCTGCTCGCCTTCGGCGGCGCCGGCCCGCTGCACGCCGGGCGCATCGCCCGCGACCTTGGCATGGCAGGGGTTATTGTACCGCTCTATCCCGGCGTCTTCTCCGCCATCGGCCTCGTCATGGCGGACGTGCGCCACGACTACATGCGCTCGCGGCTCACCGCGCTCGATGCCACCGCACCCGCCGATATCGACGCGATGCTCGCGGAGCTGAGCGCGCAGGCACGTGCAGAGCTTCGCCACGACGGGTTTGCGCCGGAACGCATTCGCATCGAGCGCGCCCTCGACCTGCGCTATGCCGGTCAGGGCTATGAGGTCGCCGTGGCCTGCAGCGAGCAGCCGCTCACCGCCGATGCGCTCAAGGAGCTGCGGGCAAGCTTTGATCGCATGCACCAAGCCATGTTTGGCCATATGGCGCCGGACGAGCCGGTCGAGATCGTCTCCTGCCGTGTGTGCGGGATCGGGCTTGTGCCGCCGGTGGCGCTGCCGCGCTTCAAGGTCGCCGGGATACCCCTCGAGGCTGCCTTGCGTGAGCGTCGACGCGTGCGGCTCGACGGCCGCGAGATCGATTGTCCGGTCTACCAGCGCGAGCGGCTCGATGTCGGCGCAAGGCTTAGCGGACCGGCGATCCTCGATCAGCTCGATTGCACGACGCTGGTCTGCCCCGGGCAGGTGGCGCGCATCGATGAATGGAAGAATTTGCTGGTAGGGAACGAGTGTCGTCGCGGTCAAGGGAGGCGGAATGACACGCAGTGAATGCGCGGCATGACCGCGGGAGCGATGTCGTCGAGGAGATCATGGCCGCGGACGCAATCGAGCTGGAAGTCGTGAAGGCTACCCTCTCCGGCATCGTGCAGGAGATGCAGAGCTCGCTGTTTCGCACCGGCTTCTCCACCATCATCCGGGAGTCGCAGGATGCCTCATGCGCGCTGCTGAACGCCCGCGGCGAGGTGGTGGCGCAGCACGTCGTGCTGCCGCTGCATATCGGCGCCTTCGGCGTCTCGACTGCCGCCGTGATCGCCGCGTTCGGCGACGACATTGCGGAAGGGGACGCGTTCCTGATCAATCATCCCTATGAGGGCGGCAGCCCGCATGCCCCCGACATGGCGGTCATCACCCCGGCTTTCGCCGCAGGGTCGCTGTTCGGCTTCTGCGGCTCCATCGCCCACAAGAGCGACATCGGCGGCCCCGTGCCCGGAAGCTGCTCGGGACAGGCGCGGGAAATCTTCAACGAGGGCCTGCATCTTCCCGCGGTGCGCTACCAGCGCCGCTACCGCGCCAACGCCGATCTCGAGCGGCTGATTGCCGCCAACAGCCGCACGCCCGAGCTGGTGCTCGGCGACATCCGCGGCCAGCTGGGCGCCGATCGCCTGGGCGAGCGGCGACTGGGCGAGCTGATCGCGAAATTCGGCGCCGACAAGCTACGCAACTGCTGCGACCACCTGCTCGATATTTCCGAGCGCAAGCTCAAGAGCGCCATTGCGCAGTGGCGCGACGGACGGTTCGAGGCGGAGCGGTTCGTCGATGACGACGGCATCGAGCTCGAAAAGCCGGTGCGCATCCACGTGGTGGTCGAGAAAAAGGGCGATGCGCTGACCTTCGATTTGAGCGGCTCGGCCGACCAGACCAAGGGACCTGCCAACATCCGCCCGCCGCTCGTGCAGGCCGCCTGCGCCTATGCGCTGATCTCGCTGATCGATCCGAGCATGTACGTGTCGAGCGGGCTGCTGCGCGGTTTCGCCGTCAAGGCGCGGGAGGGAAGCGTGCTCAACCCGCGCTTTCCGGCGCCGCTCAACACCTACAATCCGACCGTGCATGCGCTGGTGGACGCGATCTTCGCGGCGATGAGCCGCATCGCTCCGCAGAACGCGCGCGCCGATGGCAGCGGCAGCCGCTCGATCATTCTCGGCGGGCGCAACACCTATACCGGCAAGGGCTACGTGCAGTACGAGATCATCGCCGGGGGCGCCGGCGCTCGCTCGCGCAAGGATGGCCTTTCCGGCACCACCGTCAATCAAAGCAATGCCAGGATCGCCCCGGTCGAGATCATCGAGAGCGAATTTCCCACCCGCATCATGCGTTTCGAGCTGATTGCGGATTCCGGCGGTGCCGGGGAGTTTCGCGGCGGTTTGGGCATCCGCCGGGACTATCTCAATCTCGCGGACGCGCGGTTCTCGATCAGGTCCATGCGGCACGTCATCCCGCCGAACGGCTGCGCCGGCGGACGCGACGGGCGCGCGGGCGATATCCGGATCAACCCCGGTACGGCGCGCGAGCAGCGGCTGCCGGCGCGCTATGCCGATTATCCGCTGCGCGCGGGCGACGGCTTCCGGCTCGATACGCCCGGCGGCGGCGGATACGGCGATCCGCTTGCGCGCGATCCGCACCGCGTGCTCGCCGATGTGCGCGACGGCGCGGTATCGCCGAAATCAGCCGAGCGCGACTACGGCGTGGTGGTGATCAAATCCGGCGGCGCATGGTCGCTGGATGAAGCGCAAACCCGCGCCCGCCGCGCGCGGGCAAGGAAGCCGTGAGGGCGCCGCCGACACCGAGTCTTCAGTGAATACCTTCCGCGAGTGAACGCGCCCAGAACAATGCTCTTTCCTTTCGTAGGGCCAGTCGGGGTCAAAAAATGCGCAGCTTTTTTTGGGAGTTTCAGGGGCGCACCCCACCGCGTCGCCCTATCCCCCCGCATCGTGCTGAAAGAGGGCGAGGCATGCGAAGCTGATCCTCTTTCAAGGTATTCGGCATCAAATGGTAATTCGCCACCGCCTGGTGCGGAAATATCACAAGGGCTGAATTTTGCAGGCGAGCCGCCTGCCTGCCCAGCCGGTGCCGGATTCGGCATCAAGCTGCATGATCCTGCCGATGCGGCGCGAGGTGAATGGCATGACGCTCGTCCTTTTTGTATCCGCCGTTGCTCTGCTTGGGTTGGCATTCGTCCCGGATCTGGGCCGGTAGCTCGTGCAATCGCCATCGAGCTCCAAGGCAACGATCTGAGACGCCGCCATGACGCTACTGCAAACGTCCGAAGCAGCTATCACGACCGACGATCTGCAACCTGCCATCGTCGATATCGGCGACGAATCGATATTCATCGGCGGCGTCGCGCAGCAGGCGGCAGAATCGTCCAGGCAACCCAGGGTGAAACCTTACTGGTTCAGATGCCCGGCCTGTAACTTTGACTGGCGAGAATGGCTGAGGCCGTCGATCATTTTCATCTCTTTGTCGTTCATCACCGACAGATGCCCCAACTGCCGGCGCAAGAACGTACGTGCGTGCAGGATGGGATCAGGCCATCAGGATGGTCAGCAGACCGAGCTTGGGGGACTGCTCTAAAGCCATCGAGGTCCATCCCCGTCATTCCGGCCGACGCCGGGCTTGACCCGGCGCAGAGCCGGAATCCCATAGTCGACGCCGTCCGTGCATCCACGTCAGCCGTCGACGATTGCCAAAAAATGCACAGCATTTTTTGGGGAGCCCGATTACTGGATCCCGGCTCGCGCTCGCCCGCTCGAAGCGGGCGAGCTTGGCCGGGATGACAGGCCATCGCCTCGAGCGCACTTTCAGCATCGACTTCTCATCAGGGGGCTGGAAATGGCAGTATAGGAGGCGGCCTCGGGGCCTCGACAGACGGGCCGGTATACGCATCATTTGCGGTTGTTCGAGCTTGGACGCAGGGTGCAGTATCTTCCATCAGAAGGAGACAACGGATGCCCTTGGTCGGAGCGGTTGCTGCCCCGCATTCGCACCTTCAGCTGTTCACCCGGCCGGCGGAGAGCGAGCAATACAAGAAGGATGTTCAGAAGGGCCGCGAGGCCATGCTCGCGCTGCGTGAGCAGGTGGAGCGTGCAAATCCCGATACCATCCTGATGATCCACAATGATCATTTCGTGAATTTCGACTTCAGGTGCTACCCGCCCTTCGCGCTGTTCGTGGGCCAGGAGGCCAAGGGCAGCGGCGTCACCGATCCGGATACGATCGAGAAAATCACCGGGGCGACCTATCGGAAATACCAGGGAAAGGACGGCTATGAATCGGCTCCGGCCGGCATACCTCAGCACATGGCCAATTGGGACGCGCAGAAACCTTACGTCTACAAGGTGAATACGGAGCTGAGCGTGCGGCTCCTCAAGGGATTGCTGGCGCGCGAGTTCGACATTCCGTTCACGGCGGACGGCACCATGGACGGCGAGGAGGTCCTGACGACCAACTTCCTCAATCCGAAGGCCGACAAGAAGGTCATGCTGATGTTCACCAACGGCTATGTGCCGCCGCTGCCGTTGCCGAGGCGCTGCTACAAGCTCGGCCGGGCGATTCGGGAAATTCTCGACGAGGTGGATGACCGGGTTCTGGTGCTGGCGACCGGCGGAATGTCGCACTACCCGGGCACGCCGCTCTATGGCCACGTCGACGAGGAGTTCGACAAGAAGGTGCTGGCGACCCTCGCCAACGGAAGAGGCAGCGAGCTTGGGACATTCACGCCCGACGACCTTATGAATGCCGGCAATGGCGAGCTCGTGAACTGGGCGATCACCGCCGGCATTTGCGGAGACGTCAAGGCGTGCGTGCTCGACTACATCCGGCTGTGGCACATCGGCCTGGGCTATGTGTATTGGGAGGTCTAGGCATGTCCGGGACGGAAGACATCCTGCGCCCATTTGCAACGGAGATGCGCCACCTGACCAGCTCGCTCAACGTCATTGCGAGCGATATGATCAGGGACCGCTCGCTGGCCAGAAAGCTCGATGAGGACCCGGAATATTTCCGGAGGAGCTATCCGGTGAGCGCGGAAGAGCTGGATGCGATGCGCCAGCGTAATATGATCAGGTTGTATGAGCTCGGCCTGCACCCGTTCCTGCTGGTGCGTTTTGCCGGCATGATGGGAATTCTGGAATATTGGCAGGCACTCGGCGCGCCGGGGCGAGGCGGCGGCTGACCGCGCAACCCATAGCGGAGATACCGCGAGGCAATGGCGACCTGGACCATAGGCTCCGTCACGATAACGCGCGTGGAGGAGCAGCTTGGGATAACGCACGTCGCTTGTGAGAAATTCCTTCCGGGCTTTGAGCGCGAAGTTCTGCTGCGCCATCTCAGCTGGGCTGCCCCCGATCACTACAACCCCTCGCGAGACCGCTTCATCACCAGCGTCCATTCCTGGCTCATCCGCGCGGGCGATCTGACAGTCCTGCTCGACACCTGCGGCGGCAATCACAAGGATCGACCCTGGACGCCACGCTTCCATCGGCTTGACACCCCTTATCTCGAGCGCCTGCGCGCGGCAGGCGCCGAACCGGAGGACGTCGACCTGGTCCTTTGCACGCATCTGCACGCCGACCACGTCGGATGGAATACCATGTTGCGCGACGGCCGCTGGGTGCCGACGTTTCCCAATGCCAGATACCTGTTTTCGCGCACCGAGGACGCCTACTGGGACATGCGGCAGAATCCGGACATGGCCGGCGATCCCCGGCGTTTGGCCTATGAGGACAGCGTGCTGCCGATCGTGCAGTCAGGCCAGGCGGTACTTATCGACGACGGCTACCAGGTCACGCGCAATCTTTCGGTCGAGGCCGCGCCCGGGCACTCTGCCGGTCATGTCGTATTCAAGCTTACCGACGCCGGAAGCAGTGCAGTCTTTTGCGGCGACGTCGTCCATCACGCTCTGCAGGTCTATGCGCCGCACTGGACCCACATGGTAGACCAGTCGCCGGCCGAGGCCGTCGCGTCGCGCCGGCGTGTGCTGGAATGGTGTGCCGCGCATGATGCGCTGCTCTTTCCCATCCATTTCGGCGCGCCGCATGTCGCCCGGATCGGTGATGAGTCGGGGAGCTTCTCGGCACGCTTCATTCAAGGGACGATCTGAGAGGGCCAAAAAACCCAACCGGCCCTCGACGCCGCAGACATGCTCGGGGCGGGGAAAAGGAAATCATGACCCATCGCAATTTCATCGCCGCCGCTTCGCTCGCGGGCCTGCTGCTGCTGACGTCCTGGGCGGCCGCAGACGCGCAGAGCTATCCCACTCGCCCGATCAAGGTCATCGTCTCCTCGGCCGCCGGCGGGCCGCTGGACACGGTCGGCCGCGCAGTCGCCGAGAAATTGACCGCAAGCCTGAATCACCCGGTCGTGGTCGAGGCGCACTCGGGCGGCGGCGGCAACATCGCTGCGGACCTGGTCAGCAAGTCGCCGCCGGACGGCTACACGCTGCTTCTTGTGCTCAGCTCGACGCTGACCGTCAATCCGCACATCTACAAGAACCTGCATTTCAGCTTGAAACCGATCACGGTCGTCAATTACAGCACGCAAACATTGTTCGTGCACCCCTCCGTTCCGGCGTACGACGTGGCCGGGTTTGTGGCCTGGGCCAAGAAGGAGGGGCCGGTGCTCTATGGACACGCGGGGAACGGAACACCCTCGCATCTCGCGATGGAATATTTCCGGTTGCTCGCCGGATTCGCGACCGTTCCGGTGCCGTACCGCGGCGCCGCGCCGATGGTGGCGGACTTCCTCGCGGGTCAGTTCAAAGCCGCGTTCGGCTCGACCGCCGGCCTCCTGCCGCAGGCGGCCTCCGGGAAGCTGCGGGCGCTCGCGGTCTCAACTGCGAAACGCTCGCCGCTTGCACCACAGCTCCCGACCATTGCGGAGTCCGGCTATCCCGGCTTTGAGCTCACCACCGACTTCATCTTGCTTGCGCCGCAGGGAACCCCGGATGACATCGTGGGACTGCTCGAACGGGAGACCCGGCACGCGATCGACACGGAAGAATTCCGGGAGCGCTTCCGCAAACAGGACATCTGGATCGTCGGCTCGACCAATCAGGAAGCGGCGGCGCGCATCAGGGCAGGCTATGAGCTCTGGGCCGACGTGGTCAAACGGACCGGAATAGAAGGCGAATAGGCGTGCTCGCAAGCCGGCGGCCCGGCCGGCGCTGCCGGCGCCTGCTCCGCCGGAGCCAATGGAATCTGCGCGGCCGGGACGGCCGTCATGGCGGTTGCAGGCTTGGCCGGCGCGACGCCGCGTCGCGAGCCCAGCCGCAGGACCTGGTGAAGAACCACGGCCACAACGGTGCTCAGCGTCAGCGAGGATTCGAACAGCGGGCGCAGCCATGGCGTCACATGCGCATAGAGCTCCGGAAGAAAGTCGAGGCTCAGCCCGAAGCATAGCGCGGTACCGAGGACGAAAGTCTTGCGGCTGTCCGGCTTCTTGCTCAGCATGATCTGCAGACCGGAAGTCATCATGAAGCACACGACGAATACGATGATGGCGCCGGCGACCGGGGCGGGGATGATCGACAGGAGCGCGCTGAGCTTCGGCGACAGCCCGAGCAGCATGAACAAGCCGCCGGCGGCAAACCCGATCATCCGCGACGTCGCTCCGGACGCGCCGCTCAGCGATACGTTGCTCGCCGACGTGTCCGAGGCGACACCGCCGATGAGGCCCGAGAGCGCGACGCAGATCCCGTCGGCCATCAGGCCGTTGCCGATCCGCCGGGTATCGGGCTTCTGCCAATTGTCGTCGTTGACCTTCTCGCACATGACGAGATTGCCGAACGATTTCAGCGCCCCGCAGATCGATACGATCACGAAGGTCGGCAGCAGCGACCAGCGGAAACTGATGTCGAGCATGCCGTCGAAAGCCGGCAGTCCGATCCACGGCGCCTGCGCGACCTGCTCGAATTGGGCCATCGGCAAGAGACCGGAGGCGGCGGAGAGCGCGTAGCCCGCGATCATTCCGATCAGCACGCCATAGAGCCTCAGCTTGCCGTTGCCCCACACGTTGAGCCCGGCCATTGCCGCGAAGGTCGCGGCGGCAACAATGAGGCTGAGGACCTGGATCGGCTCGCCGGTGTAGTCGATGTGCAGGAATTTCGAGGCCCCCACCGGGACCAGGCTGACGGCCACCATGAAAACGACGAGGCCCGTCACCTCGGTTGGAAACAGAAACTCCAGGCGATGCACGAAGCGGGCAAACACCATTTCAACGAGACCCGCGGCAATGGTCATGCCGCGCATCAGCGGCAGGCCGCCGAGCCACGCTGCGCTCATCGAGGACGCGAAGAAATTCGGGCCGCACAGGTTTGGACAAAGAAAGCCGGAGCCGATGCCGGGCCACCGCACCGCCTGCAGGATCGTGCCGATGCCGCACGCCACCATGGTGAGCGCAACCACGGACTGCACCTGGGTGAAGTCGCCGCCGAGCTCCGTCACCAGGATCACCGGCAGCACCAGCGTGCTCGACATCAGGAGGATGTGCTGAACCGCCAGCAGGCAGGTCGCCGGAAGCGGGGGGTTGTCGTCTACGCCATAGATAAGCCCGGCAGGCTTCTGGGACATTGCAAGGTTTCCTGACAAACTCATTTGTCGAGTGGTTTCGGTTTTTCGTTCCGCTCGTTCCCCGGCTGCTGGCGAAGCGCCGTTGCAAACTCCGGCAATGTTGTGGGAAGCGTCTGGCGCGGCCGGCTCACACCCGCATCCAGATCGGGGTGGCCAGGAAAAAATCCGAGCCGACGATGAAAACCTCATCGCCGACTTTCACCTTGCGCACGTAGATTAGCTTGCGTGAAGGGCTGGAGCTGCCGGGCTTGGGCCAGAGATATTGGACCCAGGCCTCGTCGGCGGCCTCGAGCTTCCTGAGCGCGCTCCTGAATGCGAAGAACCCGACAGCGTCCTGGAAGTCAACGACCGTGCGGCCGGTCCGGTTCGGAAAGGCCGGATCGACCAGCGTCTCACCGCGCTCGTTGAGCACGAAAATGTAGCAATCGAGAAAGAAGAACGAGGAGGCGCGACTGTGAAATCGCTTGAATGCCTCCTCCTTGCCGGCCGATTGCAGGAAGCGCGCCGCGCGCTTGACCCGCTCCTCGACGAAGGCCTTCTCGACCTTGATGCTGTAGCTGCCGCTTGCGACCACGTAGGTCCTGTGATCCGGGGTGACGGCCTTGCGAACGTAGGTGGCCTTCCAACTCGGCGTGAGTTGCGTATGGTTTTCCCAGAAATAGAACACCCAGCCGCTCGCGTCGCTTGCGGGCCGCTTTCCGATATTGGTGATCTGGCGGATGATCTGCTTCCCGTTCATGTCCTTGAGGTCCATGACGTTCTGCCCGATCAGCTCCGGCGTCACCGCATGAAAGACCGTGACGCCTTCCAACGTATAGGCGAACAAATAATGGTCCGCATTGAGCCACTTTGAATCTTTTTGCGCGAAATCCTTGAAGGCCTCATCACCCTTCGTTTCGATCAAGGCAGCCGCGTCCTCGACGAGCGAGACGAGGTCCTGCGTATCTTTGTATGTATATCGTGCAAGCCGGTCCTCGCAGGCGGCAGGATTTTCCGACAATGCGAGCCCGGCCACCGCGAGCGGCACGGCGATCGCGGCCCGCAGCGCGCTGCGCCATGCCGCTCGCCCTGCGGAGTGTCCGCATTTCAGGAGGGATGGCCTCATATCGAGCTCCAGCCGCCGGAAAGGCTGGAGATCAGACACGAAAAGCGTAACGGCTTCGCTAATTTTGCATCAGGCTGCGTCGTGCTCGAGGGAGCCTGCAACCGCAGCCGGCGGCGCTACAAGACAGGAGTTGACGCGCCATCCAGAGCGATTTGCAGCCGGCGGCCGCCAAAGCTCTGGAACAAACGGCTACGACACGTGAGGACGATCACCTGGTTTGTCTCGGCAGCTTGGCTCAGCGCCTCGGACATGCGCTCGATCCGGTCGTCATCCGAGAAGGCCAACGCATCGTCAAGCAGTATCGGCACCGGCTGGCCGCGCTCTGCCAAAAGCCGCCCGAGCCCCAATCGGACCAGGACAGAAATCTGCTCACGGGTGCCGTGCGATAGGTAATCGAAGGATTCCAGCTCGGCTCTTTGTAAGCTCTCGACTCCGAAGTTTTCGTCGAGACAGGTATCGGCGCCCGGGAACAACCTGTGAAGGAACGGCTTCATGGCGGTTTTGACCGGTGACAGGAACGTATCGCGGGCTTCAGCGCAGCAAGAGTCGATCGTATCGCGCAGCATACGCCATGCGGCTACCTGCCGCTCGATACGCATCAGCTCGCGTTCTGCAACGCCTGTCTCATCCGCGAGACCCGCTTCACGCTCGCCGAGACCGCTGCCGCCGCGCACGGCAATCCGTTCCCGCAGGCCCGCGATGTCGAGAGCGAGTTGCTGCGAGGCTATCTGCTGCTCCTCGATAGCCCGTCTGCGCCGGATGACCCGGGCGGAAATAGCGGCCCGTTCCTGCTCCGAGGGGACAGCTGCCCGCAACTGGGCTGCCTTGTCCTCTGCGGCGGCCAGCTCACGCCGGGCCTGCTCCATCGCAGCACCGAGCCGGGCAAGCTCGCTGCCGCGTCGATGATCCGGGTATCTCTCGATCTCCCCGCGAAGATCGGCCTCTAACCTCGACAGTTCATTGCGCATGGCGGTTATCCGGGCACCATGGACGGCGGCTTCGGTTTGGGCCGAGCGGAGCGACATTTCCCGTTCGTCGCGCCGCCGACGGCATTCTTCGCGACGGGCCTCCGCCTCTTGTCGCCGCATTCCCAATTCTTCGAGCAAAACCGGCGCTTCTGGGTGCTCGCCGCAGGCGGCAGCCATGTTTTGCCGCGCGGTATGGAGTGCGCGATCCAAAACGGCGACACCGTCCTGCCCATCTGCATTCGGGGCGATCGATGACAATTCCGCCGAGAGTCCGCGCCGCTCGTCTTCCATCCGCTCGGTGGTTGCGCGCCGCTGGCGAGCTTCGGCAACCGAGCTCACGCGGGCCTTTCTGAGCTCCGCTTCCAGGCTCGCTTGAGCGTCGCTCAGCGCTTGTACATCAGCGGAGGCAGAAACCGGTACCACCTCCACTGACGCGATATTTTCGATCTCGATGCGCGTCGGATCGAGCACGGCCGCATTGATGGATCGTTGGATCACGTTACCTTGCAAGCGGACACGGCACCCGGCCTCCGGGCCCAACTGCACGACAACACGTGGGGCTTTTGCTTCGAGACAGGCCTTCCGGGTTGTGAGAATTCTCGCGGACTCCTCGATCCTCTGCAGCGCCGGCCCCGAGAGCCCCCTCTCGGCAATCGCGGCACTCAGCTCCGCTATTCCATCCTGCAGCTCACGCGCGCGGTCGAGACGGGTGCGAATCTCGTTGACTTGTCTGGCGCTGGCCGCAGCCTGAAAAAGCTTCGATATCCGGTCGCACTCGCTTGCGGCGGCCGAGAGCTGATCGGCAAGATCGGAGAGCTCCCGTCGCAGCGCTTCAACCGTCCTGGCACCCTGATCGGAGTCAGGTTGCATGTCCTGCAATGCTGCAGCCAGCTCCGCGCTTTGCCTGCGCCAGCTCGAGATGCGAGCATCGATTTCCAGTAATTCCCGATGCTTCCCTTCCGCAAGCTCGAAGGTCGGCCGTAAGCGGTTGACTTCCGCATCCGCCGCTTCGGCTGTGTGTCGAGCTGCATCGGCAGCGGCTTGCAATTGCGACTCCGTCGCGAGATCGGCGTGCATGTGGGCGACCGCCAGGGGATCATCGAGCTTTTGCTTTTCTTCGAGCTTGGCGGCGAGCATCCGGAGATCGGCGTCAAGCGCCGCTAACGTGGCCCGGACATCTTGAAGTTGCGCGCCCGTGGATTGAGCGCGCTCTCGAGCCGTTTTCCAATTGCCGCCTGCCTTGGGCTGTCCGGTGGGTGTCTCCTCTTGCCCGAGATATCTCGCGATAGCGGCGCGCACGCGTTCTCCGCGTTTTCCTCCGAGCACCTCCCCGACCTGAGTCTCGACGACTCGGGAGAGGGTGGAGCGCGCATTGTCGCTGATCTCGACGGGCTCGAATGAAGCGCCTTGTCGTACCCAGAGGACCCCGAATGTCGCCTCGTCTGCCGACCGGCCGCCTGGCTCGAGTCCGAGTATCGACCATACCTGCTCGTCCGCGACTCGCCCCTCGGCTACCTGCTGTCCCGCTTTGAACAGCCGGGAGCCGCGATTGAACAGAAAAGACTTGTGCACGCGATAGGCCGCGCCGGCGTGCTCGAAGCCGACTTCTACGGTGACCGGCAGTTGCGCGCCTGAGGAGGCCAGGGTCGCAATCTCCCGGTCGGTGCTGCCGTGGCGATAGAACAAACCGGCACGCAGTGCGCGAAATATTGTCGATTTGCCGGCTTCGTTCGGTGCGCACAGAAGGTTGAGGCCCGGTCCGAGCCCACGAACGACATGGCGCAAGCGAAATCTCCCGACGCCGGAAACCGCAAGCTCGGTTATGACCATGTCAGCTCACAGGGAGGGCCGTAGTTTCCATGTAGAGAATCATCAGGGCATCCTCAGCGGCCCGGCGATCATCCGAGAGAAGCGCCGGATCATTAATGCGGCCCTTGAGGCGCTCGGCGACATTTCGCAGCACGCCGTCAAAGTCCATCGACTCGAGCTCGGATTGCTCGGGACGCACCCGCAGTCCCAAATCGTCCAGATCCAGATGGCACACTGCGGCGCAAAAGCGCTCGATCCATTGAGCCACTTGATTGCGAACCGCCAGCGACACTGTGCCGGACAGATCCAGCTTCAGGATCAACCGCGAGAGCGGGTCGGCCTCCCGCCGAAGTGTCGTCTCGAAATCGACAAGCCGCTCCAGCTCGTTGCAGACGATTTCGGCGGTATGCCAATGGAACGTGCCGACGTTGCGTGCTTCCACTTTAGGTCCGGGAGATCGACCGTCGATGGTGATCAAGAGCGCACTCCCGCGCGTTTGACTGCCATGCCGATCCGGCTCCGGTGTTCCGGCATACCAGACGCGGTCGGTTATCCGCTGCGTCCGGTGCCAGTCGCCCAGCGCCAGATACGCAAGCCCTGCGCGCTCCGCTCGCGTCGGATCGATCGGGTTCGATGCATCGCCGTCAGGCCCCGCGAACTGCCCGACATTGCCGTGCGCGAGGCCGATCCGAAAGACGCCATCCGGAGTGCACATCCCTTCCATCGCGAGCGTAAGATCGCGCGTCTCTGATTTGTTTGTCAGGGGGCAGGGGAGCAGCCAGCACGCGGCGCCAAGCGCGTGCGGCCGAGCGGAGACATGTACGACGATGTTCTCCGGTGTGCCGGCGCCGCGCAAACGATCCCATACGCCCCCCGGCCGATGAGGATCGTGATTGCCGGGAAGGAGGTGCCAGGCAATGGCTGGAAAGCTGCGCATGCGCTCGATCGGCGCGTACAAGGTCTCGCGCGCCGGCGTCTCGCTGTCGAAGATATCGCCCGCAACCAGAATGTGCCCGACTTGCTCATCCACCGCGACGCGCCCGAGGCTCTCGATGGCTTCGAGCCGGGCGGCGCGCAGCCGGTCTGCTTTGTCGCCGAAGCGAAGAAATGGTTTGCCTATCTGCCAATCCGCGGTGTGGATGAGACGTATTGGCCCTGAGGTCATAGTCAGCCGGACCGTGGTCCCTGTCGACGCGAGAGCCGATCGAGCCTGCCTGCATTGCTGCGATTTAGAACGCTCGCGACAATGCAGGGATCGCAGCCCGCGGGCGAACGCAGATACAGAGGAACATCATCGCCGAGGTAAACAGGCGTAAGACCGAGAGAATCATCGGTCGGTCTTACCTATCATGCATTGTGGCATGCCGCCAGGATTCACGGGCGATCGGTCAGTCGATCGGCTTGATGTCGGCGGCCGTGATGAGCCGTTGGAATGTTTCGGTCGATTCGAGGATGAGCGGACGCATCCTGTCTGCCGGCGTGGCGAGGACGTTGAGATCCAGGCCCTTGATCTTGTCGCGGATTTCAGCCGACTGCAGAGCGCCGCCGATCGCCGCGCTCAATTTCTCCGTCACGGATGGCGGCATGCCCGGCGGTCCGAAAAATCCGAACCATGACAACGGCGCGTTGAATGCGGGCAAAAGCTCCTTGATCGCCGGAACATCCGGCATTTGCGCATAGCGTTCCGGCTGCATCACCGCGATGATCCTGATGTTGCCGGCCGCGACCTGCGGCGCCACTGAATTGACCGTGGTGAGTGCCAGGTCGATCTCGCGGCCGAGCAGCGCCGGAACCAGAGGCGGGGTGCCTTTGTAGGGGATGTGCAGCATGTCGAGGCCCTGGTGTCGCAAGGCCTCTCCGATCAGGTAATAGTACGACTGCACCCCGGCCGTGCCGTAGGTCAGCTTGCCCGGATTCTTCCTGGTGAATTCAATCAGCTCTTTGAACGAGCCGAGCCAATGGCTGGTGTTCACGGCCACGCAGTTGATCGAGCTGATGACGCTTGCAATCGGCGTCAAGTCCTTGAGCGGGTCGATGGCCTGCCGTCTGGTCAGGAACCTGGTCCAGACCAGGTCGCTGCCAACGGCATAGTGGAGCGTATAGCCGTCCGGCGGCGCGTGTGAGACATATTCGGCAGCAAGCTTGCCGCCGGCGCCGACCTGATTTTCGACCACCGCCGGCTGCCCGAAAGCGGCCTTGAGCCGGTCGGCGAAGAGACGCGCAGTGAAATCGACTCCCGCGCCCGGCGGATAGCCGACGATGATGCGGATCGGTCTTGCCGGATAGTCCTGCGCGGGCGCCGCTGCGGGCGCCGCCAACCACGCGGCCAGCGTCAGCGCCAATCCGGTCAGAATGCGGCTCATGCCCGGTGCTCCCTTCCCAGCGCTGATTGGACAAGCGTCATGCCTGCGGACGGCCTCAAGTCTGCTCCGCTGCGGGAATGCGGGATCGCCTTCGTCCCGCGCGCTCCTCGATGAGGCGCCAGATGCGCTGCGACGTGGCGGGAAGTGCGACGTCGTCAATGCCCAGATCCGACAGGGCGTCCACGATGGCGTTGACGATCGCCGGCGGCGCTCCGACATTGCCGGCTTCGCTGCCGCCCTTGACCCCGAGCAAGTTGGTTGCCGTGGGAACAAGGGCATAATCGGCGGCGATTTCCGGCATGTGCAGCGCGCGCGGCATGGCGTAATCCATGAAGGAGGCGGTCAGGAGCTGCGCGGAATCGTCGCTGTAAACGGCCTGCTCGAGCAGGGCCTCGCCGACGCCTTGCGCGATCGAGCCGTGGAGCTGGCCCTCGAGGGTCAGCGGATTGATGATGGCTCCGACATCGTCGACGGCGGCGAGATGCAGCACCTCGACCGCGCCGGTCTCCGGCTCGACTTCCACCTCGCAGATCATGCAGCCGTTGGGAAAATTGTTGGGCCCGGGATGACTGCCCGTGCCGCTCAGCCCGACGCCGAGCTCTGCGGGCAAGCCGACGCCGTTGTACGAGGTCCTGGCCACTTCGGTGAAGCTTACCTGCCGGTCGGTGCCTTTGACACGAAACATGCCGGCGTCGAGCTCGATGTCGGCTTCAGCCGCTTCCAGCATCCAGGCGCTCAGCCGCTTGCCTTTGTGCACGACCTCCTCGGCGGCAAGCTTCAAGGCGGAGCCGCCGGCGTTGGTGCTGCGCTGCGCAAAGGTGCCCCGGCCGAACAGCGCGGCATCGGTATCGCCTTGCTTCACCCGGACGTCTTCGACGCCCACCCCGAGCCACTCGTGGACCATCTGCGCGTACATGGTCTCGTGGCCCTGTCCGGTCGACAGCGTCCCCGGATAAACGAGCACGCCGCCGTCCGGCGCGACGCGAATCTCCATGCGCTCCGATTGGCTGCCGGCTCGCTGGCAATGCAGCGCAAGCCCGATCCCGCGTCGGCGTCCATGCCGCTCGCTCTCGGCGCGGCGCTCGTCAAACCCGTCCCAATCGGCGAGCGCGAGCGCACTGTCCAGAATTCTTTCGAAATCGCCGCAGTCGTAAATGTTGCCTCCCGGCGTCTGGTACGGCATGGCTCGAGGACGGATGAGGTTGCGCCGCCGCAGCGAGACCCGATCCATATTCATTTCGCACGCCGCCTTGTCGATCAGCCGTTCCATGACGAAGGTAGCCTCGGGTTTGCCCGAGCCGCGGTACGGTCCGGTTGTCGCCGTATTGGTGAATACGCCGCGCGAGAGCGCATGGATGACGGGAATATCGTAGGTGCCCGGATAGCTCATCACCGCATTGAGCGGCGGCACGCCGGCGGAATAGCCGAGATAGGCGCCGAGATCGACATCGACGGCGGTGCGGAACGCCAGGATTCGGCCTTGGGCATCGAACGCCATGCTCGCTTGCGCGATCTGCTGGCGGCCGTGGGTATCGCTGGCGATGCATTCGCTGCGTTCGCCGGTCCATTTCACCGGCCGCCCGAGCTTGGCGGCCGCCCACAGCACCAGCGCCTCCTCCGGATAGATTTGGCTCTTCATGCCGAAGGCACCGCCGACATCCACCGCGATCACGCGGAGCGCCGATTCCGGCATGTGCAAGACCTCGGCCAACGCCTGCCTCACCATGAAGGGCGATTGCGTGCTCGTGCAGAGCGTCAGACGCCCGCTCACGCTGTCCCGGTAGGCAATCGCGCTGCGGGGCTCGAGGGC
>DATBHG010000045.1:0-8714 GCA_036557665.1 Xanthobacteraceae bacterium
CTGGCCCGGATGCACGAAGCCGATGTCGCGGTTCGAGATCATGGCCTCGATCTCGAGGTGGTTCTCCTCGGGCACCAGCACGAGCAAGGCCTGCGCCGGCGTGACCACCCCGCCGATCGTGTGGATCGCGAGCTGCTGCACCACGCCGTCCACCGGCGCGGTGAGCGTCTGGAACTTGGCGCGCTGCTCGGCCTTGGCCACGTCCTGCACCAGGCCGTTCGCCTTCGCCTCCGCCTTGTTGAGCTCATCCAGCAGGTTGCGGTGGAATTCCGCTACGGTCTGCCGGCGTGTCTCCGCAAGTGCGGCGATGGCCGCCTCGGATTCCTGCAGCCGGTTCTTCTGTACCCCGAGATCCTGCTGCTGCTCGATCAGCAGCTGCAGCGTCTCGAGGTACTGCAGCTTCGAGCCAAACTCGCGATTGTACAAGGCGCCGCGGATATCCACCCGCTGCTGAACCACCGGGATGGTCGATTCCAGCTTGGTGATGGTCGCACCGGTGGTCGCGCGCTCGGCCGCCTTTTGCGCCTGCTGCTTCTCGATGCCGGCGACCTTGGCCCGATGCTCCGCCACCTGGTTGATCAGGAACTGGCGGGTCATGGCGACGAGCTGCGGGCTTGCACCTTCGGGCGGATGAAAATTGACGGTTGGGTCCTCGGCATCGGACAGCGCAGCGCGAAGCCGGGCAATGTCGAGCCGCGCCGCGATCAGATCGCTCTCAAGATGGTTGCGCTCGGCCATGTTCATCGTGGTGTCGAGCTCGATGAGCACATCGCCCGCCTTCACCGCCTGTCCGTCGTGCACGCGGATGGCGCGCACCACCCCCGTCTCGAACGGCTGGATGGTCTTGGTGCGGCCGCTGGCGATGATCTTGCCGGGCGCCGAGGCCACGATGTCGATCTTGCCGAACGCCGCCCAGGCCAGCGCCAGGCAGAACAGGGTGACGATGGTGACGCCGATCGCGCGGCCGATCGGCGAGGGCGGCGCCTCTACGATCTCCAGCGCGGCCGGGAGGAATTCGATCTCCTCCCGATCGCGGCGGCTGCGCGCGTTGGGAAACGGGATGACTGCGGCGTTAGCTGGCTTCATGGATCATGCCCCCTTGCAGGCGATAGAGGTTCGCATAGCGGCCCGAGGCTCGGACCAGTTGATCGTGTGTGCCATCCTCGACCAGCCGGCCGCGGTCGATGGTGATGATGCGGTCGGCCATGCGCACGGTGGACAGCCGGTGCGCGATGATGAACACCGTGCGTCCCTTGGCGATCTCGTGCATGCTCTGCTGGATGATGCGCTCGCTCTCATAATCCAGCGCGCTGGTTGCCTCGTCGAAGATCAGGATGCGCGGATCGCCGATCAGAGCCCGAGCGATGGCGATGCGCTGGCGTTGCCCGCCCGAAAGGCTGGAGCCGCGCTCGCCGATGATGGTGTCGTAACCCTCGGGAAGCTCGAGAATGAAATCGTGCGCACCGGCCAGCTTGGCCGCGGCGATCACGCGCTCCATCGGCATGGCCGGGTCGGCAAGCGCGATGTTGTCGCGGACCGTGCGATTGAACAGCACGTTCTCCTGCAGGACGACGCCGATTTGCCGCCGCAGCCAGCCGGTGTCCACCATCGCGAGGTCGACGCCATCGACCAGAACGCGTCCGCTCTCCGGGATGTAAAGGCGTTGGACGAGCTTCGCGAGCGTGCTCTTGCCCGAGCCCGAAGGCCCGACGATCCCCACGACCTGGCCCGCCCGCACGTTGATGCTCACATCGTTCAGGATCTGCGTTCCGTCGACGCGATAACGGAAGCTGACGTGCTCGAAAGCGACGTCTCCGCGGATGGCGGGCAGCGCCGCACGGGCGGGGCTGTAGGTCGGCTCCGCGGCAGTGTTCAGGATGTCTCCAAGTCTCGCCACCGAAAGGCGGGCCTGGTGGAAGTCCTGCCAGAGTTGCGCAAGCCGCAAAACGGGCGCGCTGACCCGCGATGCCAGCATGTTGAAGGCGACCAGCTCGCCCACGGTGAGACCGCCGTCGATGACCAGCTTTGCGCCGAAATAGAGGATTGCGGCAATCACCAGCTTGTTGACGAGCTGCACGGACTGGCTCGCGGTATTGCCCAGGCTGATGACGCGGAAGCTCGCAGCGACGTAGCCCGCGAGCTGCTCCTCCCAGCGCCGCTGCATCTGCGGCTCGACCGCCATGGACTTGAGCGTCTCGATCCCGGTGACGCTTTCCACCAGGAAGGCCTGGTTCTCGGCCCCGCGCTGGAATTTCTCGTCGAGTCGGCGGCGGAACAGCGGGGTCGCACCCGCCGAGATCGCGATGTAGACGGGAAAGGCACCGAGCACGATCCAGGTGAGAAGCGGCGAGTAGACGAACATCACCGCCAGGAACACGAACGTGAAGAACAGGTCGATGACCAGGGTGAGAGCCGAGCTGGTCAGAAAATTGCGGATGTTCTCCAGCTCACGGACGCGAGCAACCGAATCGCCGACCCGGCGCGACTGGAAATAGGCGATCGGCAGTGCCAGCAGATGCCGGAACAGCCGGGCGCCCAGCTCGACGTCGATGCGGTTCGTCGTGTGGGCGAAAAGATAGGTGCGCAGGATCCCGAGAATGGTTTCGAATATGCCGATCGTGACCAGACCCATCATGAGCACGTCGAGCGTGCTGATCCCGCGATGCACCAGCACCTTGTCGATCACCACCTGGAAGAACAGCGGCGAGACCAGCGCGAAGACCTGCAGGAAGAAGGACGCGACCAGCACCTCGGCGAGAAGCCGGCGGTACTTGTGGATCGCCCCGAGGAACCAGGTGATGTCGAATTGGCGCGAGAGATCGAGAAGCCCGGCGCGGCGGGTCATGAGGACAAGCCTGCCGTCCCAGACCGCCTCGAGCTCGGCTCGCGTCATGAGCGATGGTCGCGGCGAAGACGGCGACTGCACGAGCACCTTGTCCTCGCCTGCCTTGGCGAGGAGGAGGAAGCCGCCGTCGTTGAGCGCAGCTATCGCGGGAAGCGGAGTCTTGGCGAGCCGCGGCCAGGCACTCGTTGTCGTGCGCGCTTTGAGCCCGAGCTCCTTCGCCAGTCGCAGCATTTCGGCAATGCCGACGGGAGCGCCGCCGAAGCGATGGCGAATCTGCTCGGGGTCGGCGCCGATGCCGTTGAAGCGCAGCAGCGTCACCAGGACGGCCAGCCCGGGATCGACTGGACTCAAATTCGCGGTTTTTATCGACATCTGCCCCACCTCGGTTGATCGGCGCCCCGATTGATGCTCGGGTCGAGCGGACTATGCAGCCGTTCAAATTCGTTCGATGTGATTGCGGTCACAAAGACTTCCTTTTTGATGTGATGGCGATCACGAGGACGCGCATCCGGGGCGCGCAGCCAGCGCCTGAACAGTCGATTGCTGCAATGCTCCCGCGCTCACCGAGGTATTCACCGGCTGAGCAGTATCGCTGGGATTCGACCTCGGGGCCGATTGGGCCGCTGCTTGTGACCCAAAGCGGCGGTAAGTAGGGTCGAAATCTCGCAGTGCAGCAGTGTCTCCTACCGCACTCAACGGCCCGGGGCTTTCCATTTTTCGTGTCAGGCGCGAAGAGGCCGAGAGACGCTGACTCAAACTCAAGGCGGCACCCATATCGGCGCCGCCTTCCAAATGTCTCATGGTATGCTTTTCGGCCCGCTTGACCAGAGCGAGATCAAGTAGCAGTCCTGTTTCGGTGTAGCGGGCTAGGAGGAAATCGCGGTGCCCATATTTCCGAGCATCCTAGACACGGTGGGGAAAACGCCCGTTGTAAGGATCAATAGGTTGGCGCCAGCGGGCGTCAACCTGTTCGCCAAAATTGAGGCATTCAACCCCTTAGGCTCCGTTAAAGATCGTTTGGCGCTGGGCGTGATCGAGGCGGCGGAAAAATCCGGTGAGTTGAAGTCCGGACAGACGGTTATCGAGGCAACGAGCGGCAACACCGGCATCGGACTAGCCATGGTCTGCGCCCAGAAAGGCTATCCGCTCGTCGTTACGATGGCCGAGCAGTTCAGCGTCGAGCGCCGCCGGCTGATGCGTTTCCTCGGCGCCAAGGTCATACTGACGCCGCAGGGACTGCGCGGGATGGGAATGGTGACCAAGGCTATCGAGCTGGCCAAAACCCACGGCTGGTTCCTCACGCGCCAGTTCGAGAACGAGGCCAATCCCGACTATCACTCCCGCACGACAGCGCGGGAGATCATCGAAGATTTTGCTGGTCACCGGCTCGACTACTGGGTGACGGGCTACGGCACCGGCGGTACACTGAAGGGCGTCGCGCGCGTGCTGGCGAAGGAGCGACCCGACACCCGGATCATCGTCTGCGAGCCCGAGGACGCGCAGCTGCTGGGGAGCAGCGCGGAGCAGGCGCGCAACCCTGACGGGTCGCCAGCGGCTGGGCACCCGGCCTTCAGGCCCCATCCAATGCAGGGCTGGACGCCCGACTTCATCCCCAAGATCACCGGCGACGTCGTTGCCATGAAGGTGATCCACAAGCTGATCTCCATTTCCGGCCCCGAGGCCATCCGCATGAGCAGCGAGCTGGCAGCAAAGGAAGGGATTTTCGTCGGCATTACCTCGGGCGCGACATTTGCTGGCGCGTTGCGTATCTGCGCCGACGCGCCGAAAGGGGCCAGCATCCTCTGCATGCTGCCAGACACGGGCGAGCGCTATCTTAGCACGTCACTGTTCGCGGACGTGCCTGCCGACATGACTCCGGAGGAGAGGGAAATCTCGCGGTCGACGCCCAGCGCTCAGTTCACGTCATGATGGAGAGCTTGCCTGCGTGCGACGCGGCGGAGTCATAACGTCACATCGTGGTCTGGACCCTAATTACTTCGCGTCATCTCAGCATCTTGCGGGTGCGTCCGCTATATTGTGCTGGATGAAGGCAAGGCACATGACCCGACTGGAAAGTTGGCTGCAGAAGCATGAGCTCTCATCCATAGAGCAGCTCCTCAAGGCTCACGACATCACGCTTGACGTCTTGCCCGAATTAACAGAGCAGGATCTGCGAGAGCTTGGCCTTTCCCTCGGCCTCCGACGCAAGCTGGAACGGGCTATTCGACGGAATCCGCCCGCAAGCTCGTCTATCGACGTGCTGGCCGAACAACATGCACATCACGCTTTCGCACCGGACCGTCGGCAGCTTACGGTAATGTTCGTCGATTTGGTGGGCTCGACGGAATTATCGCGCAAGCTCGACCCGGAAGACTTGAGGCAAGTAATACGTGAATACCAGAACACGGTTGCTGCCGAAGTTGCTCGCCATCAGGGTCACATAGCCCAGCTCTTGGGCGATGGAGTGCTTTGCTATTTTGGCTGGCCAGTCGCCCTCGAATTTGCGGCTGAGCAGGCCGCACGCGCAAGTCTCGATGTCGTCAAAGCGATTTCCAAGCTTTCGGTGGTGACGGAACGAAGACTTACGGTACGAATCGGGATTGCAACCGGCGTCGTTGTCGTGGGCGAATTGCTTTCTGATGGGCAGCCCAAAGAGCCCATGGTGTCCGGCGAAACACCCAATTTGGCCGCGCGACTCCAGCAACTCACTGCGCCCGGCACAATTCTGATTGCCCCTGAGACGCAGCGGATCTTGGGCAACGCATTCATTTTAGAGCGCATCATCCTCGGTCCTGTTAAAGGCTTCGAGCCAGAGATGGAAGCGTTTCGTCTCATTGGCGAGGTCGCGGTCGGAAGCCGATTTCAGAAGCGGCATGGGGGCGAGCTCCCGCCGATTGTCGGACGCAATCGAGAGCTTGATCTTTTGCTGGAGCGATGGAGCCAAGCCAAAAGCGGAGAAGGGCAAGGCGTCTATTTGGTTGGCGAAGCAGGGATCGGCAAGTCGCGCATTGTAAGAGCATTGATCGACGCACTGCAGGGAGAGACGCATCAGCGCATCGAAGCACAATGTTCTTCCTATTACCTGGACAGACCCTTTTGGCCAATTGTGGAGCATTTCCGAAACGCATTCGGCATTCGGTCTTCCCAATCAATGATCGAACAGGCGCGACGGCTCGAGCAGTCCCTCTGCGGACTGGGCGTGAAGCTGGAAGAAGCCGTGCCTCTAAATGCCGACCTACTCGACATTGCCTGCCCACCAACTTACTCCGCGCTGGACTTACTAACTCCCCAGGAAAAGCGAAGCCGGACCTTGAACGCTCTTGCCAGCCAGCTTCTTGCTCTGGCGCGCCGCGCGCCGACGTTGTTCGTCCTGGAAGATGCGCACTGGGTGGATCCGAGCACGCTCGAATTACTCGATATGGTGCTTCAAAGCACAATAAACTCTGCTGTCCTCATCGTCGTCACCAGCCGACCGGATAACCAGCTCAGCCTCGCCCAGCACCCACATTTGACCCGATTGTCTCTGAACCGGCTCGGACGGCAGTTCGTTGAAGCCATAGTGAGAAGAATCGCAGGTGATGCATCCGCGTCCCACGAATTCGTCGGCGAGATTGTCGCAAGGACAGACGGAATGCCACTCTTCGTTGAAGAATTAACAAAAGCATTGGTCGAGACCAACCGGTCGCAATTAGTCCATCCCGGCTCACAGACTAATCTCATTCCTTCTACACTGTATGACTCGCTTGTCACCCGCCTCGATCGAATACCAGAAGTGAAAGAGCTCGCGCAAACGGCTGCATGCATAGGACGAGACTTTGAATTGGGGCTGCTCGCTACCGTCACCGGCGTTAAGCACGAAACTTTGGTGAGCTATCTGGACCGGTTGGTTGCAGCCGAGCTAGTTTTTCGTCGCGGTATTCCACCCCATGCCACTTACAGTTTTACACACGCACTGGTGCGCGATGCTGCCTATGAAACCCAGCTTCGCAGCCGTCGGCAAGAGAACCACTCTGCGATTTTGCGGGCGATCGAAGGAAGCGGCGCAAATATTCAACCCGAAATAGCAGCTCACCATGCTGTTCTTTCCGGACAGACGCAGAAGGCAATATCATTCTTTGTTCAGGCTGGGCAGCAAGCAATCGGGCGTTTTGCGAACCGAGAAGCCCTCAAGAATTTCACAAACGCATTGCGTCAACTTGAAAATATTCCAGCAGGGACTAAACGTGAAAAGCAAGAGCTAGATCTGCGGCTGAAACTTGGTCTGCCATTAATTGCGATACGCGGCTATGCTTCCGAAGAAGTGGAAACGCACTATAGAAGCACGGTTGAGCTCGCCCAGCGGCTCTCGGACAGCGAGGCTGAATTCACGAGCACTCGATCGTTGTGGAACTGTCTCTACGATCAAGCAAATCTGGAATCAAGCGTTGGTTTATCCCATCGGCTAGTTGAACTCGCAAATTCGAGTGGTAGCAACGAAAAGCAGGCACTGGCCTTACGCGCGCTCGGGTCGACTCTTATGAGCCGTGGGGAGTTTGCTGCCGCCGATAGCGCTTTTGACAATTGCCTTGTTGCTGGAGCAGATGTTCCTCCTAAGGCCTGGCTCAAGAGCCACGGCGAAGCGCCGCTGGTCGTTGCCAGACAGTACAAAGGGTTTGTAGCTTCGGTTCGGGGACGCCTCGATGAGGCTCTTCAGCACGTTCTCACGGCAGTCAAGTGGGCGGACAAACTCGGGCACCCTATAACCTCTGCATTTGCGCGAGCTATACATGCTCACGTCCTTCTGATGCGTAGAGACTACGCCGAGTGCCTTGCAGTCGCTCACGATACAAACGAGTTCAGCACTGCGCACGGATTTGTATTTTGGTCTGCACACACTGAAATCCTTGAAGGAGTCGCAACGGCTAACCTCGTGCGCGGCGAAGGAGGCCTTAAGCTTGCAGAGCGCGGACTTAAAAATTGGGTTGCCAATGGCGCACAGCTTCATGTCCCTACCTGGTCAGCCGTTATTGCCGAAGTGGCAATCCTTCTAGGTTGGTACGAGCGCGCGAGTGAATTGCTTACGCATGCGTTACGTGTCTCCGACCGTACCGGTGACATGTTTGCGCGGGCTGAGCTTTATCGACTGCATGGTCGTCTTTTGTTGCTGATAGGCAACACCAATGAAGGCCAAGCCGCGCTTGAGCGTGCCATCACATTGGCACGTTCTCAGGGTGCAGTTCTATTTGAGCTTCGAGCCGCAAGCGATCTTGTCGAATTGTTGATCGATAAACCCGAAGGCGAGGTCAGGCGGAGGATCTTAAGCTCGCTCGTCAAGGATTATCGTGGTCATCGCGCAGGCTTCGATTATCAGGTTGCACTTAATCTGCTGAACAGCGCGCACGAAGGGGGCCCCTATTTTAGCCCATCCTCTTCTCCATCGCGCATCGCATGATCATCTCCGCAATCAGTGGCCATGTTGGGGCACCTCGCGAAGCTGGTCGCCCCGATTGCCACGCACCCCATGGTGCACAACGTCACTGGCGGCTGCAAATTCGATAGATGCCGCCTGGACGGCAGAATAGCTATTCAAGCTTCGGAGTTTGCTGCACTGCATATGTCGGCTCGTGGCACGTCGCGTCGCTCGCTGCGGCGCACCTTGGTCAAAGTCGCAATCGATGGACAGCGGACGCGAAGGCGTGAACGGCAGCACGCTGCGCGCGTTTTTGTCGGGCTCAATGAAGCTCGCTGCGTAACCGTCCGCTGAGGACCACGGGGGTAACCGATTAATTCAAGCGGCGCGGGTGACGGCGCTTGCGTCGCGCCAAATCCAGGGCAGCAGAGCGGCCAAGTGGCTGATCTTCTGATCGGCGATCCGGGAGAGCACATCGGC
>DATBHG010000046.1:0-30692 GCA_036557665.1 Xanthobacteraceae bacterium
TTGGAGGGTATGGAGGGGGAGGGTATTTGAACAAGCAAACAGAAATTGTTTGTTGTATAGGTTAGTTAAGGACCCATTGGTCTGAACCTCCTAAGTCAGTGGATTGATACTAACAGACCTAGGCAAGATAGCAAGGAAAAGAACAAAGCTTACCCATCCGAGCCAGCCAGAGCAGTAGAAATATGTGAGAAAGACAACCGAGAGTAGAAACCGTTCTGCCAGGATTTCCAAGCGTCTGATCGGAGGTGCCTAGCCCAGAGACCTGGAACGGGAAAGAGCGCACCACAGGGCATTTCTGTGGAACTGAGAAATGGTTTTGGCCAATCTGTTTCGTCGAAATCGATTAGTCGAAATCTATTAGGATTGGTCCCATTCTAGTCCCAAACGCAATCCCTTGATTCGTTGAAACTATTGGAATTTTCTTGATTTTTCAATGAGGGGCCGCTATAGTGGCAAGTAATTGAAAGCAAAGGGGAATTTGTGATAACTCGGATCGTCAACTGCCATGTCAAGGTAGTGCTCTTCCGCTGAGCTACGCGCCCGAAGTTTCGCGGATGCTTTGGTCATATCCTTACGGGAAAGGCGCGGCAAGACTAGGCCCTGCCAACTGTCGGCCCTGCCAACTGTCGGCCCGGCCAACGAGAAGGCGCTTCGCAGGGACGGGTCGCGACCCGAGGGAACGCGGCGCGGGTTACGCAAGCCAAGCGGACAGCCCGGCTGCCGGCGGCGCTCACGCCGCGAGCATCTTCTGCACTTCGTTGACCAGCTCGCGCAGATGAACCGGCTTGGAGAGCACCTTCGCATTCTTGGGCGCATTGGAATCGGAGTTCAGCGCCACGGCGGCGAAGCCGGTGATGAACATGATCTTGATGTCCGGGTCGAGCTCGGAGGCGCGCCGCGCGAGCTCGATGCCGTCCATCTCCGGCATCACGATGTCGGTCAGGAGCAACTCGAACGGCTCCTCGCGCAAGCGCTGGTAGGCGGAAAGCCCATTGTCGAAGGAGATGACCTCGTATCCCGCGTTCTGCAGCGCCCGCACCAGAAAGCGGCGCATGTCGCCGTCATCTTCGGCAAGGATGATTTTCGCCATCTTCCAGCCCGTCGCGACCGGAGCCTGTGCTCCAGCAGATTCTTACCGTTGCATAAGCCGCAGGGCGGGTAAATATGGAGTGAACCGGCGGGGCGGGAGCCATGGACAATGCCGTGCCTGTCGCGATAGGGAGCCCTGCCCGGGACTTCCCGCCTTCGCACCGAGCCCCCATCGTTGTGGACATGTTCGAACTGAAAGACGAGCTCGACCCCGCCTTCGACATTCTCGAGCCGACCGAATGGCGGGGCGCGGTTCTGTTCAACTCGCCCCATAGCGGCAGCGTCTATCCGCGCGCGTTTCTCGCCGCCTCGCGGCTCGACGTCGCGACGCTGCGGCGCTCGGAGGACTGCTTTGTCGACGAGCTTGCGCAGGGCGTTGTGGGGCGCGGCTTCCCCTTGCTCCGCGCCCATTTCCCCCGCTGCTACGTGGACGTGAATCGGGAGCCGTACGAGCTCGACCCGCGCATGTTCGATGGCCGCCTGCCGTCCTTCGCCAATACCCGGTCGATGCGCGTGGCGGGCGGACTTGGCACGCTCGCCCGCGTGGTCGGCGACGCGCAGGAGATCTACAGCCAGCGCATGCCCGTGGATGATGCCATTCGGCGCATCGAGGGCCTCTACAAGCCCTACCACCGGGCGTTGCGTCGCCTGTTCACCCGCCTGCACCGGGAGTTCGGGGCAGCGGTGCTGATCGACTGCCATTCGATGCCGTCGTCGGCCGGCGCCAAGGACGAGCGGCCACGCTCCGATGTGGTCATCGGAGACCGCTACGGGACCAGCAGCGCTGCTCCTGTCGTCGAGTGCGCCGAAGAGACGCTGCGGGCGGCAGGATTTTCGGTCAGCCGCAACAAGCCCTATGCCGGAGGCTTCATCACGGAGCACTACGGCAATCCGGCTGCCGGTCTCCACGCCATTCAGCTCGAGCTCAACCGGGCCACGTACATGGACGAGCGGCGATTCGAACGCTCCGCGTCCTTCAGCCGGGTGGCTGCCGACCTCGAAACCCTCGCCGAGCGGATCGCGGCCATTCCCTTGCAGGAGCTCCAGCCCTACCGCGCCGCGGCAGAGTGAAGCGAAAAAAAGGGCCGCTCGTTGGGAGCGGCCCAGTTTAGGGAGGAAACGCCCAAGGAGGGCGGCGGTAACGCGCCAGCGCTACCGCACCGCAACAACATGGCAGTGCACCGCACAAATGACAAGCCGCATAATTGGGCGGAGTGGTCTTTCCGCTAGCAGAACGCTTATTCACAGCTTTTTGAGCGGATCTCTGGATCCAAAATACATCAACGAAACCAATACGATGAATGCAGCCTGGAGGGCGAACACCGCGCGGTAGGCAGCAAGGTCATAGCTGCCATCCGCATCCATCGGGAAGAGCCCGATCACGAAGCCGCTGATGGCCTGGGTCAGAAACGTCCCGCCCATGATGCCCATGTTGAAGACCGTGAGTGCGCGTCCCACCTGGTGGGGCGCGCACAGCGATTTGACATGGCCGATTGCCAGCGGCGTAAACGCCGACACGAGCCCAAAGAGACCGAACCACAGCGCAAGCTCCGTCGGAGCGAGCGTTCCGATGATTGCGAGGTAGGCCAGGGTGGCAGCGGTTGCTCCCGCGCCGACGAGAACGGGGAGCTTGTAGCTTCCGACCAGACGGTCCATCGGCCCCCAGGCCAGGGAGCCGATAATCTGACCAACAACGCAGAGCAGAAGAAAGCTGCCACGCTGCTCGAGCCCGTAGCCATAAACGTGTGCCAGAAAGGGACCGCCCCACAGACCGGCCACGAGGGCGAAGCTCGAATACGCTACAAGGCTGATGGCGAACAGCCGCCCGACCGAGGGCGTGCGCATGACCGCGACAGTGCCGGCGATGCTTTCACGCAATGATTCGGTGCGGCCGTGGTGGCGCCCGTTCTTTCTCAATACGATCGGGATGCAGGCGCCCGCAACAAGGGCAAATGCCGCGACCACAAGAAAGCTGGCGCGCCAGCCGATGATCGCCGCAGAAAAACCGAGCGGGGCGGTCGCAAGCAGGGCGCCGATGGTGCCTACGCCAACCTGGAGCCCTGTCAGCGTCGCAAACTGATGAGGGGGAAACCTGCCGGCATAAACCGTGAGCGCGCCCACGAGCGCGCCCGCGGTGCCCAAGCCCATCAAGGCGCGCCCTGCGATCAGACCTCCCGGATTTGCGGCGGATGCAAACGCAATGCAGCCAGAGACAGTTACGGCTGCTCCGAGGGTGAGACAGATCCTCGGGCCGAAGCGGTCGAGCGCCATGCCCAGCGGAATCTGGATGGCCGCAAACAGGAAAAAGAACATGCTGGACAGAAGCCCTATCTGGACGGGCGTGAGCGCAAGCTCCTGCGCCAGATTCGGTGCAATGACCCCGATGGAGTTGCGCAGAAACTGGCTCGCGACATAGTTCGCAACGAGCGTGGCTATCAGCGCAACGGAAACGAGCGAGACGCCGATGCTGCCCCGAGCAGTCATCAAGGGGCTCCTCACCACTGTTGCCGAGCGCGGCAGTCTCCGATAGGTCGAATGGTAGCCTCCCAGAGCCGGCAGCTATGACTGCAGTTGATTTTTCAGCCTTTGTCGATCAGCTCGCTACGGTCTCGGGAGAGACCATACTGCCGTTTTTTCGCACTGCGCTTAGCATATCGGACAAAGGACGGTTTGGGAGCTTCGATCCGGTGACTGCCGCCGACCACGCGGCGGAAACGGCGATGCGCAACCTCATCCACCGCACCTTTCCCGACCACGGCATCATCGGCGAGGAGTTTGGCAGCGAGCGTACCAAGGCGGAATATGTGTGGGTGCTCGACCCCATCGACGGCACCAAGTCGTTCATCTCCGGCATGCCGGCCTGGGGAACGCTCATCGCGCTGTTGCGCGAGGGAGAGCCGGTTTTCGGCATGATGAACCAGCCTTTCATCGGGGAGCGGTTCTTCGGCGATGGGGCGCGGGCGCACTACCGCGGTCCTGGCGGCAAGCGCGAGCTGCGCACGCGCAGCTGCGCCACGCTCTCGGATGCCGTGTTGTTCACGACCAGCCCCCTGCTGATGAGCAAAAGCGACCGGGCGAGCTTCATGGCAGTGGAGGAGATGGTTCGACTGTCGCGCTATGGGGGAGATTGCTACGCCTATTGCGTGCTGGCCGCGGGCCATGTCGACCTGGTCATCGAAACCGAGCTCAAGCCTTACGATGTGCTCCCGCTCATGCCGATCATCACCGGGGCGGGCGGGGTGATCACCACCTGGGAAGGAACGGCTCCTCACGCTGGCGGCCGCATTGTCGCCGCAGGCGACGAGCGCGTGCATGCCGCCGCCCTCGACTTCCTCAAATCCTCGAAGTAGCTCAACCGAACAGCGGCGTGCCGGGCACGAACGCATCGAACGCCGCCAATGCCTGGGAGCGGAAACGATCCTGCTCCATCAAGACCTCGTGCCGTGCTCCCGGCACGATCAGGTGTGAGCCGGCGCGCAGCCGAATGGAGAACTCCTCGATCGCCGCAGTCGAGACGATCGCATCGAGACCGGCCGCGATGATGAGGAGCGGCTGGCGAATCCGCGCGGGATAGGACGGCTGCAGCATCTCGTGCATCGCCCGAAAAGCCGCATCCGCCCACGCCACGGTAGGCCAGCCGGTTGCGAGCGACGGCTCAGCCTCGAGCACCGCCGCATTGCGGGCGTAGCGCACCGGATCGGAGGTGAGAGGATTACCCGCAAAGGGTCGGCTCTGCAGGATGGATGCGTCTCGGCCCGGGACGTAAAGACGGCCGAGGGCCATGAGCCGTAGCGTCTTCACCATCAGCCGGGTGGATCGCATCCGGCGCATGCCTGGAAGCGAGATCATCGGCGCGAGCAAAACCACCCGGTCGAACCAGCGATGGCCGGCGTAAGCTGCGCGCAGGAGAATGGTGGCGCCCATCGAGTGTGCGAGCGCGAAGACCGGAGGCGGGCAGTCTGGCAGCACCACCTCATGAATGAAGGTTTCCAGATCGATCTGATACTCGGAGAAGCTGCGGACGTAACCCTTGCGCTTGTTGCGCAGCGCTCGTTCCGAGCCACCCTGCCCGCGCCAGTCGAGGGTCGCTACGGCAAAGCCGCGCGCGCGCAAGTCCCGCACGGTTTCAAAGTATTTCTCGATGAACTCGGCGCGACCCTGGAACAGGCAGATCGTGCCTTTGCGCCCTGGCGGCGGCGGCCAGCGGGCAAAGCGCAGCGCGGTGCCGTCGCGGGTCTTCAGCATCCCCGTGACCGCGCCTTCGGGCATCGGATTTGCCGGAATGGAAACAAGCGTCATGGGGTCTCAAAACCCGGGGTCTCAAAACCCGGAAAAGCGGGTCAGGAAGGGACGAAGACTCGTGGAAAGCCGAGCTGCGAGTGTGGGTCGGCTTTTATAGCAGGGCGCTCTTCCACCTCAACGCAGGACCGCGCCTCCTTCTCCCACGGGGGAGCTCGACGGCGCGCCCAAGCCGCATCGCCGGACTTCCAAACAGCTGCTTTCTCAAAGACATGCCCCCCTTGCAGCGTCATGGGCGGCTTCCCACATGTGCATTGCACAGGCTCCAAATGGGCTGTGCGCCCAACAACCGGTCCGGCCCTGTGGCGGACCAATTGCATTTCGCTCAACGAGGTAATGCCATGCGAACGTTTGATCTAGCTCCCCTCTATCGTTCCACCGTCGGTTTCGACCGGCTTTTCTCGATGCTTGACGGCTTCGAGTCGGCCCCCGGCTATCCGCCCTACAACATCGAGCGCACAGGCGAGAACGCCTATCGCATATCGGTCGCGGTTGCCGGCTTTGGCGAGGGCGATCTTTCGATCGAAGTGAAGGAGAACACCCTCACCATCAGGGGCGACAAGCAGTCGAAGGACGAGAAGAAGACCAGCGAGGTCCTCTATCAGGGCATCGCGGCACGTGCGTTCGAGCGCGTGTTCCAGCTCGCTGACTACGTTCAGGTCAAGGGCGCAGCGCTGGAGAACGGCCTGCTCCACGTCGATCTGGTCCGCGAGATCCCGGAGGCCAAGAAGCCGCGGCAGATCCCGATCGGGGACCAGCTGAAGGTGGTCGACGCAAAAGCTGCCTGATACCTGAGCAGCGCTCGATCGGATCGATCGGCAAGAGGGAGCGCCCCGGGTTCCGGGGCGCTTTCATTTGTTGGAGTGCTTATTCGTCGATCTCGGTGCTGGACGGCGCCGTGTTTTCTGCGCTCGCACTCGGTCCGGTGCTGGCCGGCGATTGAACGATCCCCGGTGCGGCAGCAGCGGCCGCTGTGGCAGCGGCCGCAGGTGCGCCATCGTCCGCTTCCTTCGGCGCGGCAATGACGGCTTCCTTTGGCCGCGGGCGCGGTAGGGGCGGGGGCTTGGCAGCCGTCCGTGCCGGTGGCCGTGGGACGACGGCGGGAGCTCCCGGACGCACCGGTTCAAAGTCGTCGTCGCTCCCCGGCGGCATGGTTGCAATGCGCGAGCCCGGAGCATTGGTGTCGGGCACAGGGCGCGCGGAGGGGATGCTCTCGGGCGGGGCAAACGCGCCCGGATCCGTAGGGGCGACTGCGGCGACCTTCACAATGCGCCCCATCCTGGCATCGACCACGACGCGCACTTCCTGTCCGGCCGGGCTGAGAGCGCGGAGCACATAAACCGGACCCTGGCGCACCGGACGGCTCACGGGATCGAGCCCCGCAGAGCGGACCAGGGCGACGATCTCATAGGGAGGGAGGCCGGCAAAACCGGGGTAGAACGGTTGCATTACCGGCTGCGCGCGAAGCGTTGTCGCCGACGCGAGGCCGAGAACAAGCGCAGCGATGTAGAGTGCAAATTTCAAGGCACCCTCCTTCATCTCGATCGCGTGCCGTAACCCGTTACTTCTTTCTGCCAACGGGAGCTATCAGCATGCAGAGCAAATCAAGCTTGAACATCGTCCTGCAATGGGGCGGACATGGGGCGTTTGTGAGCTCCGGTTTTCCCAACTGCTGCCTTACAGCGCTACCAGGACCGCCGCCGGAAATCTCAGCAGCTCGGCGGCTGCGAGCGTTGGCGGGAGGGATTCTCCTTCCTCTGCGCCCAGGAGATTGCGCCAGCGCCGGCCTGAGAGCGCCCGGGGTATGATCAAGCTTGCATTCGGCCCGGCCGTGCTCCGGCGCCGAGTGGGGAAGCGAGATGTCGCGACAAGCAGGGAGCGGCCGGGCGAGCTGCGGCAGAACGCGCAGACCGCGTCCGCCTCCTTCCCTTCAGCGGCGAGAGGCTGGTAATCGCCGCGCGCGAAGAGGTCGGGCTGCTCGCGACGAAATCTCAGAAGCGCGGCTATGGTCGCCAGCTTGAAGCGCCCATCCTGCCAATTCGCGAAAAGATTCTGCAAACCGCCCGGGTCATGTGCTTGCAGTGTTGTCTCGAGCTCCTGCAGGACAGTTGCACGCTGCTCATAATCGACCGCGCGGCGATTGTCGGGGTCGACCAGGCTGAGGTCCCAGAGCTCGGCACCCTGGTAGATGTCGGGCACCCCCGGGAGCGTGAGCTTCAGAACGGTCTGGACGAGCGTGTTATGCGCACCCCAGCGCGCGACCCGCTGCACGAACGGCAGGAATGTCGCAATAAAGCTGCCGGAATGCTCGGGGTCGAGCGCAAGCCCGGCAAAATCCAGCATGGCACTCTCATATGCGGCATTCGGAGCGGCCCACGTGGTGTGTGTCTTCGCCTCGCGCAAAGACTTGATGAGCGTTGCCCTGATGCGCGTGGCGTATGCCGCGAGCGCCGCAGGATCAAGCAAATCGTTCATGAGCTCTACCGGCCAGGATCCGACAAGCATCTGATAAAGGAGGTATTCGTCGTTCCTGTCCGGTGGGGCATCTCTGCTCGCATCGCCGCGCCGCGCGCGCAGAATCCGACTCCAGGCCTCTACGTTGCGCGCCCACTCCTCCGGAAGCTCCGACAACACGGCCAACCTGGCACGGGTGTCCTCGCCGCGTTTCGTGTCATGGGTGGAGGTGCAGAGCATGGTGTCCGGCCAGTGCTCTGCGCGCCATGCGTTGGCCTTGTGGAATGCGGAAAGGGAGATCCCGAAACGGTCGGGCTGGCCTCCGACCTCGTTGAGCGCAATGAAACGGCTGTACCGGTAGAATGCAGTATCCTCGAGACTCTTGGCCATGACGGGCCCGCTGTATTGCTGCAGCTTCATCGCGCAGCGCAGCGCCTTGTGCCGGCTGAACCCGCTGCGCGGCTGTGCCACCAGGTCGCCCGACAACAGCGCAGCCACGAAATCGAACACGCTCGCGTCGATCTCCGGCTCGTTCTTGCGTGCTTGGGCGAGAGCCCAGTCCAGATCGCGCCGGTCATCGGCGGTTGGCGCCTCGTTAAGGTCGATGTAGGTTCGATAGACGGGAAAGCAGCCCAACACCTCCCGCAGGGCGCTGCGCAGAATATTGCGGGTGAAGTCGGCGGTGCGGGGATTCTCCCGCGCAACCCGCGCCGCCTCGCGCGCGAGCGCGTTCAGCTCGCTTGCCATCTCGTCGGCCATGATGCGCAGCTTGCAAGCATGGACGATCTCGGCAAACGAGCGCTGCTCTCCCGCGAAGCTACGGTAAATCCGATCGAAGCCCTGCGCGCCTGCGGGGTCGACGAGAATGCCAAGGACCAGGTTGGCAAACTCGTAGCCGGTCGTGCCCTGAACAGGCCAGTCCGGGCGTAGCGCCTCATGCGCGGCCAGGATCTTCTCGACGATCAGATAGAAGCTCGAGCCGGCTTTCTCGCGCAAGCGCCGCAAGTAGCCCTTGGGATCGAGCAAGCCGTCGATATGGTCGATGCGAAGGCCGTCAAGCGTCCCTGAGCTCAGCAGGCTCAGAACAAACGCATGCGTATGCTCGAAGACGTCGGGTAGCTCCATGCGAAGGCCGGCGAGATCGTTGATGTTGAAAAATCGTCGGTAGTTGATGTCGTCGGCAGCGACGCGAAAGTGAGCGACCCGCCAGCTCTGGAGGCCGATGAGGGCGTGCAGCCCGCTCCAGGTTTCGAGTTGTCCCGGCGTGCCGTTGATCCGCGCCACGGCCGCCTCGATCGCCTCGCGAGCATCTGGCCGGCTGGCGGCGAGAGCGGCCAGCTCGAGTTTGAGCTCTGCGGCGCGTCGCGCCACCTGAGGCCGCCATTCGGGAAGACCGGCAAACGAGTCGCCTAGCCGTTCCAGATCCGGGTGGGTGGTGCCCAGAACCCGGCTATAGTGCAGCGGCGAGATGGGCAGCCTGTGCGTGCCGTAAGCCCAGACCGCAAAGCTGCCTTCCGCGGCATCGAACTTGAGCGCGATCTGACCCGATTCAAGCACGGCTCCGTACTGGGAGCCCAGCGCCGGAACGAGCAGCTTGTCGTGAAGGTAGCGCTGGTCGGGGTCCCACTCGATGTCGAACCAGCCGGCGTAGGGGGACTCCTGTCCCCATTCCAGCACGTCCAGCCATAGGGGATTGTCGGACCCGCCCACCCCCATGTGATTCGGTACGAAGTCCAGGATCTGCTTCAATCCGTTCGCCGCCAGCGCTGTATTCATTCGCTTGAACGCAGCAGCATCGCCGAGCTCCGGATTGAGCGCATTGTGGTCGACAATGTCGTAGCCGTGAGTGCTGCCGGGCCGCGCCTTGAGATAGGGCGAGGCATAGACGTGACTGATGCCCAGACGCGCGAGATAGGGAGCAAGCCTGGCGGCTTGATCGAAACCGAAGCCCTTGTGAAACTGCAGGCGGTAGGTTGCGCGCGGTACGGCAGCGCTTCCTGTCACGGCGGCCGACCGCGAGGACTGGTCAGCCATCTGGTTTCAAGAGGCCGCGCTGGTTCGCAGGCTGATCCTGAGACGGCTTCTCGATCGACCAGCGAACCGCGAACGGGCCGAGCGTCTCGCCGCCTCCGCAATCTCCTTCACGCCAGAGAATGGATCCGCATGCGGGTGGAAATCCGGCTCGGGGCGCGGCCGAGAGATTGGCTGCAAGCACCAGCTGATCGTCGGATGGCGCCAATGCCCAGCGCACCACCACTGCCTCCTCGCCGATGACCTCGTACCGGGCGCCGCGGCGGATACGGTGCAGTCGCGGTACAAGCTGCTGACGACGGACAGCAAGGATGCGGCGATACCAATTGAGCCAACCGGCATGTGGATCGCGGGAGAGATCTTCCCACGCAAGCTTGGCCGCGGCAAAGGTCTCGTAGGCGAGCGGATCGGGAATACGTTCGCGCAGAGCCGGATCCCGGAATTCCGTGAAGCGCGCGAATTCTTCCCGGCGCCCGTTGCGAACGGCATCCGCCAGGTCGGGGCCGAAATCGCAAAAAAACGGGAAGGGCTGTGTAGCTCCCCATTCTTCGCCCATGAACAGCATCGGCACTTGCGGCAGCAACAGATAAATGGCCGCGATCGCGCGCAGCGCCGCCGGCGCGGTGATCGCAGTCAGCCGCTCGCCGAACGCCCGGTTGCCGACCTGATCGTGGTTCTGGATGAATGCGATGAACGCCGCAGGAGGCAAGCTGCCGCTCGGCTCTCCGCGCGCGCGCCCGCGGTACGGCATGAGCTCGCCCTGGAACGCGAACCCCTCGGCGAGCGCTCGGCCCAGCTTCGCGGTGTCCGCCTTGTACGCGCCATAGTAGCCGGTCGATTCGCCCGTGGCGGCGACATGCAGCACGTGATGGACATCGTCGTTCCATTGCGCGGTATACCAGCGGGGCGCGCCGCTGCGCTGCCGGATCAACCGCTTCGCCTCGTTTTCCTCGTTCTCCAGGACAAGATGAACCTGCCGGCTGGGAGTGAGGGCACGCACCTGCTCGGCCAATTCCTCCAGGATATGCTTGCAGCTGTTGTCGGCGATGGCATGCACCGCATCGAGCCGCAACCCGTCGACATTGAACTCTTCGATCCAGTAGAGCGCGTTGTGAATGGAGAAGTCTCGCACCGTGCCGGCATCCTCCCCGTCCATGTTGATGGCCGCACCCCACGGCGTCTTATGGCGTCGCGTAAAGAATTCCGGCGCGATGGCGTGCAAATAGTTCCCCTCCGGGCCGAAGTGGTTGTAGACGACATCGAGCAGGACCATCAGGCCGCGGGCGTGGGCGGCATCGACCAAAGCCTTGAGGTCCTCCGGCCTGCCGTAGGACGAGTCGGGCGCGTAAGGCAGCACGCCGTCGTAACCCCAGTTGCGCCCTCCCGGAAAATCGCCGACCGGCATGATCTCGATGGCGGTCACGCCCAGGCTTGCCAGATGCTCGAGCTTTTCGATGGCTGCAACGAAGGTGCCCGCGGCAGTAAACGTGCCGATGTGCAGCTCGTAGACCACAGCCTGGTCCCAGGGACGGCCGTGCCAGCGGGTGTCGCGCCAGGCATAGGCGTTGGGATCGACCACCTCGCTCGCACCATGAACGTCGCTTGGCTGATAGCGGGAGGCGGGATCCGGGACGCGCAGGCCATCGGCAAGAACGAACTGATACAGCGAGCCCGCGTGCGCGCGGTCAGTCGCGAGCTCGTGCCAGCCGGCATGGTCGCGCCGCATTTCCAGCGCCGCGAGGCCATCAACCTCGAGCAGGATAGTTGGATGCGACGGAGCCCAGAGCCGGAAGCAAACGGTGCCGTCGCCCTGCAGGTGCGCACCGAACGGCATGATGTGGGCTCGCCTGCAACGAGTCTTGCCGGTTGTCCTTCCCCGTTCGCTTCTGGAGTTCAAGCCGAGCATCCATGGGAAATCACTGACGAGGGGGTCGCAGCAGGAACCTTTCCGGTCCGCTCGGGTTCCATGCGGGGCACTGCGGCGGACGGACGGAATGCCGGCGCGCAGCGCATCAAGGGGGATGCCTCCGAGGAGATCATCAGGAAACACTTCAGCCGGTTCTATTATATCGAGGAGCCCGCAAGACAAGGCCACGCGGCGAGCGGGAAAGGCTTCAGCGCGGCGTCTGCGCCTTCGCGTGCGCCTCCTCGCCGATCGCCTTGTAATCGTATGTCGGATAGAACTCGGTGCGGTAACCACCCCAGGCAGTCTGCTCGATGGCCCGGTTGACCTCTCGCAGCTTTTCCGGCGGCAGCTCCAGCGTCACCACCTGACCGATACCCATCATCACGTACCAGCTCACGACCTTTATGCCTGCCGGAGGAAATGCCTTGTAGAATCCTTGCGAGCGTAGTTGTGCATTGATCTGCTCCAGGGTTTTCGACTGGTCGTGCTTGAAAAAGATGGTGAGAAGGATCGTGCCTGCCGGCGCCTCGGTCGACGCAGCGGGCGGGCTGGGCTGCTGCGCCGCGCCGGTGCTCACGCCAAGAGCGCCGGCAACAAGCAACGATACGAGGCCGAAGGCAAAACCGCGAACGCAAGAACCGCGAAGGAGGTGCATGACAAAGGTCTCCTGGTTGGAACGAGTTTCAAACGACAAGTGCCGCTCACTGTTCCGAAAGGACGCTAAATCCGATCGCGAGCTCGACCGCTCCCGGCAACGGTGCGCGTCCCCGCAGACTTGTCGTTCGGCCGCCTGACGAGGCCCCACACCGTGGAGATCAGAATGACCCCCGCAATGCTCAGAAGCACAAGGTGCTGCGCGCTGGCACCGCCGAGTCTGGCGAGGAGGCCAAGTAAGGCACCGGGAAACACGTGGGCCGGCGCCCACACGAGAGCAGACAGAATGTTCGCGATGTAAAACTGGCGCGCTGACATGTTGAGAATGCCGGCAAGCAGCGGCACAAAGGCGCGCACAACCGCGGTAAAGCGCGCCAGGAACACGCTCGCGACGCCAAACCGCGCAATGAATGCTTCACTGCGCTCGATCAGCTGCGGGTAACCGTTAAGCGGCCATGCCCCCAGGATTTCCCGGTGATATCGGCGGCCGAGCCAATACGATAAGCCATCTCCGCAGATCGCACCGGCTGTGGCGGCAATCAGAAGAAGCCATAAATTGAGGTTGGCGGTTGCGCCCAGGGCGCTGATGCCGATGATGCTCGTGGACCCGGGCACCACAGTGCCGACCACGGGAATGGCTTCAGACAAGGCCAGGAGAAAAACCGTGACGAAGGCGAAATGCGGGTGCGAGCCGATGAGCTCAACCAGGTCGTGGAAAAAAGCTGCCATCTGTCCGGAGCACCAAGCTGCCCGTGGCTGATTGACAATACCCCAGGTGGCCACGCGTTCCCAACTGCCTGTCCTCGCTGCGTTCCATCATGTCGCGTGCGACTTTGGCGAAGCCGATGAGATTGCCTTCTTCGTCGCGAATCCGGTCGACCACGACCAGTGCCCAGAAGCGCCTCCGTCCTTGCGGACGCGCCAGCCTCTTGCTTCGCAGCAACCTTCCCGGCTGGCCTTGTCCAGCACCTTTGCCGGAAGCTGCGAGTTGCTGGAACGGCAGCTCGGACCACGTGCCATTACCCGCATATGTTGCGTCAAGGCTTCATTCCCGCCAGTGCTGCGCTGCGCTCCCACAGCAATCTGGCCGCCTTGTCGTCGCGCGCTGCGGAAGACGGCTGCGTCACTCGACATTTATGGAAGTACTCGCCTGTAATACCGGCGACCTCGGGCGAGGATGCCAGATACACGATCGTCTTTGCCCCTTCCGCGGGAGATATCGCGAAAATTTTGGCCAAGCGAACGAGCCTCGACATCATCCCGCCGCTCTCGTCGCCAAAGCGCGTGGCAACGAAGCCGGGGTGCAGGCAATTCACAGTGATACCCGTGCCGCCAAGCCGCCTCGCCAGCTCTCGTGTGAACAGGATGTTGGCGAGCTTCGAGCGGCTATACGCCTTCATCGCCCCATAGTCTTTCTCGGATTGCAGATCATTGAAATCCAGGGATGCGCCCTGGTGCGCGCCCGATGCCGTGCTGACGATGCGCGCGGGGGCGGAGGCGACGAGACGCTCGCGCAGAGCCTGCGTGACGACAAAATAGCTCATGTGATTGAGCGCAAAGGTGCGCTCGAGCCCGTCCGGAGTGACCTGCCGGCTGGCGAACAGTGCGCCGGCGTTGTTGAGCAGCACATCAATGCGAGGCTCCTCGGCGGCGATGCGTGCCGCGACCCGTTTCATCTCGGCAAGCTGCGTGAGATCCGCGAGGTGCGCGCGGTGGGCAAGGCCGGGAGCGGTTTTCCGCAGCCGTGCCAGGCTCGCGTCCGCGCGTGATTGATCCCGCGCAACAAGGACAATGCGGGCGCCGAGCTCGGCAAGGCTTCTGGCGGCAACCTCGCCGATGCCGGATGTGCCGCCTGTAATGACTACCGTTTTGCAGTCCATGCCCGAAGCTCGTTGTTCACTCGAACGCGTGCGCCTCCGATGCCCCGGATGAGGAGCGCTGCGAGCGCGTCGACCCGATCAGGATCAGGAATGGGAGCGTTGCGAGAGTCAGATACATCAGGAGCTTGAAGTCGTTGGCGTAGGCGATGATGGCGGCCTGCTGCGTCGCGAGCTGGTCCAGCAAGGCGCGGCCGGTGTCGGTCGTCAGGTTGAGGATAGAGGACACGTCCGGGGCTTTCAGGGCGTCGTTGAATGGGGTGATGTATTCGATCAGGCTCGCATGCATGCGTGTAGCAGTGCTCGTGAGCTGCGCGACGACCATGGAAATGCCGATCGAGCTGCCGATATTGCGCACCAGCGTCAGGATCGCCGCTCCTTCCGTACGCAGGTGTGCCGGCAAGGTGGTGAAAGCGACCGTGCTCAGCGGCACGAAAACCAGCCCCAGCCCGAAGCCCTGCACGACGCTGGCGACCACGATCGCCTGCGAGGATGTCTGATCCGTGAACCGGACCATCTGATGAAGCGTGAAGCTCGCGAGGAGGAGGCCGGCGAGGACAAGGTAGCGCGTCTCGATGACCGCGAGCAATCGTCCCACGATGATCATTGCGCCCAGGGTGCCGATACCGCGCGAAGCCAGGAGCAAGCCTGCGGTCAGGATCGGATATCCGATCACGTTCTGCATGAACGGCGTCACCAGCGCCATGGTACCGAACAACACCACTCCGATGGCGATCATGAACAGGCATCCTGCAATGAAGTTGCGGTCGCGAAACAGCTCGAGCCGCACGAACGGGGCGGTCGCGGTCAGCGAGTGGGCAATGAAGAGATAGAACGCCGCAGCGGATACTATCCCTTCCGCGACGATTTCCGACGAGTCGAGCCAGCCGAGCTGCTCGCCTCGGTCGAGCATCAGCTGCAGCGCGCCTATCGCCACCGCGAGCGCTACAAAGCCGAGCCAGTCGAAGCGCCGCCCGGTTTGCCGTGGGGTATCCGGCATGAACACCATGAGCCCCAGCACGGTCACGATCCCGATAGGCAGATTGATGAAGAACACCCAGTGCCAGCTGTAATTGTCGGTCAGCCAGGCGCCGAGCGTCGGTCCCATGATCGGTCCGAGCATCACGCCGATCCCCCATATCGCCATGGCCGAGCCGCGCTCCTTCGCCGTATAGGAATCCAGCATGACCGATTGCGACAGCGGGACGAGCGCCGCACCGAACGCTCCTTGCAGGAGCCGGAAGGCAACCATCTGCTCGATGCTCTGGGCCAGGCCGCACAGGACGGAAGCGAAAGTAAATCCGCCGGCGCAGATCACGAACAGGCGCTTGCGGCCGAACCGGTCGGCAACCCATCCGATCGGCGCGGTCATGATCGCGGATGCGACGATGTAAGAAGTCAGAACCCAGTTGATCTGGTCGAGTGAGGCCGAGAGCGATCCCTGCATGTAAGGCAGCGCGACGTTCGCAATCGTGGTGTCCAGCGCCTGCATGATGGTCGCGCTCATCGCGCAGACCGTCACGAGCGCGCGGCGCCCCTGGGATAACGGAGCGGCGTTGGCGCTCATTGGCGGATTTCGCGCGCTGCGCTTGGGCTCACTCCGATCAGCGAGGCGAAGGTCCGGCGCCGTCCGGTGTCGATGTAGACGGTCACGCTCATTCCTGCGCGCAGCAGCGAAAGGTCCTGCCCCGGGTCGAAGGCGATGCGCACGGGTACGCGCTGCACGACCTTCACCCAATTTCCGTTGGCATTCTGCGGCGGCAGGATGGCGAACTGGGCGCCGGTGCCAGGGCTGACCGAGCTGACCGTGCCGTGGAAGGCATGGTCCGGGAACGTATCTACGCCGATGTCGACCTTCTGGCCGACCCGCAAATAGGTAATGTCTGTTTCCTTCGGATTGGCATCGACCCAGGGTAGTTGGTCATCGATCACGCTGAAGACCGGCATGCCCGCGGTCACGAACCGGCCCAGCTGGATGCTGTCCACCTGGGTTGCTGTCCCGGCGATCGGCGCCTTGATCACGGCGTGATCGAGATCGCGCTGCGCTTGGTCGAGCGCCGCCTTGGCCTGCTGATAAGCAGGAAAGCTTTCGAGCGGAAGGTCGGGGCTTCCGAGGAGCTGGTTCAAGGTGGTGGCAAGCTGCTGGCGCCCCAATTGCAATTGCAGCTCCGCGGTGAGTTGCGCCGCTTTGGCATTGTCGAGGTCCACCTGCGTGCCGGACCTGTTGGCGACGAGCGTGCTCTTGCGCTCGACGTCGTGCCGGCGAATCTCCACGGTGTCTTCGCCGAGCGCAACCAGCCGGCTCAGTGAGCCGTAATTGGATTTGAGATTGGCGAGATCGGTGCGGACGCTCGCCACCTTGCTTTGCGCTTGACGCAGTGCGAGCTCGAACGGCACCGGATCGATCTCGAACAGGGGATCGCTGGCTGCGACATGCTGGCCTTCGTGCACCAGCACGCGACGGATCTTGCCGGAGACATCTGGGGTGATCAGCACCTTCTCGGCACCGACATAGGCATTGTCGGTGGAGATGTAGCGGCCTCCCGAAAGATAGAAGCCGATCCCGAGAGCGAGTGCGAGCGCCGGTATGACCGCAAGCAGGATGAAGCGTGCGCGGCGGCGATGACGGTCGAGAAACGGTCGCTTGCGTTGCGAGGGAGCCGTTTGCGGTGGCGGTGCGAGCTTGAGGACGGGTTCAGCCATAGCGCTGCCCTGAAACAGGTTCTTTTCTTTGTACCTGCTGGCGCAGGCTCTCCTTGATCGTGGAAAGGCGCGTGAGCAGAGCTCGCTGCTGCCCGCGATCGAGCCCGGCAAGGGCAGCTTCCATCAGCTCGCGTCCGAGCTCGCTCAAGCGAGCGAGCAGCGGCCGCGCTGCCGGGGTGAGGAACAGGCGCTTGGCGCGGCGGTCGTCCGGATCCGCTCGGCGCTCGATGAGCCCGTTCTCGCAGAGGCTGTCGAGCAGACGGGTGAGGCTGATCGGTTGCAGATCGAGCATGTCGGCGAGCTCGGCCTGCTTGAGACCTTCGAACCGCTCGAGCCGTGCCAGCACGGCCCATTTGGCCCGACTCATCCCGAACTGTGCCGCCTTGTGATCGGCGCAGGTCCGGAGCAAGCGGGCTACGTCATTGATGGTAAAGGCTAAATCTCTGTGCAGCGGGAGCACGGTACTTCTCCACGAAATGCGATATAGTAAGTTAACTTATAATATGCAAGCTTGGAATTTCGCCGGAATTTGGGCGGCGTGCCCGCTGCCATCAACCAGTCAGGATGAGTGGACGTCGCTCGCCGTGGCGATGAACCGATCCACTTCCTCCGCGGTGGTGGCGAACGACGTTACGAGCCGCACCAGCACGGCACGCGCCGGGAGGGGAGCGGCGAGCGCATTGCTGCTCCAGGGATAATAAAGCGCGCCGGCCGATCGCAGGCGCGCGTCAACTGCAAGCGGCAAGGCAACAAACACTTCGTTCGCTTGCACCGGCCAGACCGGCTCAAAGCCCAGCTCGCAGAGGCCGGCGGCCAGGCGGTCCGCCATGGCATTGGCATGGCGCGCAAGGCGCAGCCAAAGGCGGTCCGCACAGTAGGCCTCGAGCTGGGCGGCAATGAAGCGATGCTTGGAAACGAGATGTCCCGCGCGCTTGCGACGCTCCGCCATGTGCGCGGCTTGAGCCGGATCGAAGAACACCACCGCTTCGGCTGCGAGCGCGCCGCCTTTGGTTGCGCCGAAGGACAGCGCATCGACACCGGCCTTCCACGTCGTTTCGGCGAGGGAGGCATTCACGCGGGCAAGCGCATTGCCCAGCCGTGCCCCGTCTACATGCAGTCTCAGGCCGTGCGCATGCGCCATGTCGGCAAGCTGGCGAATCTCATCTGGGCGGTAGATCGTTCCCGCTTCTGTTGCCTGGGAGATCGACAGCACCGCCGGGCGCACATGGTGGGGGCCGCCCCAGCGGCCGGACAGCGCGCGCTTCAAAGCAGCGGGCTCGATCTTGCACCCCGTGCCCTCCAGCCCCAGGAGCTTGATGCCTCCGCCGAAGAATTCAGGCGCCCCGCATTCGTCGGTGGCGATATGCGCGTCGCTGTGACAGACGACGGCGCCCCATGGCGGTGTGAGATGCGCGAGCGCAAGCGCATTGGCGGCGGTTCCGGTCGAAACGAGGAACACGGCCACCTCGTGCTCGAACATCTCCGCAAAGGCGCGCTCGATGCGTTGCGTCCAGTCATCCCCGCCGTACGCGAGCGCATGGCCTTCGTTGGCGCGCGCGATCGCGGCAAGAATTTCGGGTGCAATCCCGGCCGCGTTGTCGCTCGCGAAGTTCATGGCAACCGCTGCTCGCGCTGGTAAAGATACCGCAGCAGCGCATCGATCGAGACGGTGCCCGCCCCCAGAGCAATGAGGATGAGCAGAAGGCAGACCCAGTATACGTGGTGCGACCACCACAGGCCGGGTGCAACATAGATTTGCAGCAGCATGGTCAGCGCAAGCAGCACCAATGCCGCAAAGCGCGTCCCAAAACCGATGAGAAGGCATATGGGCGCAATGAGCTCGGCGTAAGCGACGAGATGGGCCGCAACGGCGGGTGGCACCGGGGCGCCTGCGTAATGCGTTTCGAACAGCTGGAACGTCGAGTCCTTGATCTGCGCAGGCAACACGACAGTCCAGTCGAGAAGAGCAAGGTCGAATCCGGGAAGGCGCATGTGCAGAGGGATGTGCGGCCCGCTGATCTTGTCCTGGCCGGCCAGGAAAAAGACGCGCGTCATTATGACCCGAGCGAGGAGTGCGACTGCTCCATAGGGGAGGAGCGCACAGACCCATACCAGCCTGTCGACGGCGACCGCGATGATCGCATGCGAGCTCCACGAAGGCTGGGTAGTGCCCGGTGCCATGCTCCAGCTTACTGCATTAGTAGTCTCGCGCGCGACGAGCGGCGCAGCTCGCGTGGGGCAAAGGGGCTTGACAGGCCTTGGAGATATATACCCGGGATTTCGCGCGGGTTTTGTCCGCGCCCTCGATCGGGAGAGTCGCGCCCACGCGCGACTCGATTTCAGCGAACCCGCGCTGACGCCGCCTTTGCGGCACAAGCACGCATACGGCTGTTCAACGCGTCAGGCTTGCCGGCCATCCCCGCTGCGCTCGTGAGCGCGCATCTCGGCCGCGAGCGTCTGCGCAAACCAATTGCCCCGAGGCGTAAGCCGTGCAGAGGCGTTCTTTCGGGTCACGGTGAGCGTGAGCATGCCTTCGCGCGCAAGGTCGGCAATGGTCATGCCGTAAATGCGTGCGGCAGCGAGCATGCCGGGTTGGGCGATCCACACCCCGCGACTCTTATGAAGAGTGCCGTCTCCATCCAGAAAAGCCAGCAATGCCGCTCGTTTTGCCGGGGACAGAATGGCCACCGGCGCGGGCCGCTCACCAGCTTGCAGTGGAGGCAAATTCTCGGAAGCAACCGCCTCGTCGTTGGAGGCTTGTTCGTGTCGGTTTGGATGTCTCTGCAGCATCGTGGCCCCCTGAATTCGTCGCGACAATCTCATGAAAGCCGGCATAAAATGAGTTGCAAGAATGCCCCATCCACAAAAATGCGAGTTATACACACGGTCACGAGATACAGTTCGGGAGAGAGTCGATGGACGGCATTCGCGATCACGCCGGCGATGAAGGGATTGCCGCCCCTACTGTCGTCCTGCCGACCCAAGGGGAGTAGGCGACGTATTGCTGCATTCGCGGCCAGCACCACTTCGCCCTCACCGGAGTGAGTGCTTTTTGCGCGCCTGTTCAGATATCCTCTGACCAACTCGCCAGGCAGCTAAAAAGCGAGAGACCAGACAGGAGGCTGAGGAATTCGATGAGGCCATCGATTGGATCAATTCCGATAAGCGGCGCGCCGCGCAGCTCTATCTCGAAATGTCGAAAGACAAGATGCCGCTCGACGATCTGACCCGGATCCTCATGGCGCCGGATTACATCTTCGGCAAGACCCCGCACGGCGTCGGGGCGCCAATGGCCATGATGTACAAGACGGGCACGCTCAAGAGCAGGCCGCAGTCTTGGAAGGACATGTATCTTCCCGAAACGCAAAAGCTCGCGGAGATTAGGCGGGGCCGCCCATCTGTCCTGCGCGTAACTCCTTGCACGACCTGGAGAAGTGAGACGTGGGCGGGAATTGAGGCATTATCGGGGCAGCTTGAACCGGCTGGCGATCCGCAGCGACTAATGCAATAGGACGGCCAACCCCAGCCCCCCCGATCCCCCGGCCGTCCAGTTTCGAAAACCCCGCCCTTCCCCGAGGCGGGGTTTTCATTTTCTGCCGCCGCCTGGGCTGCCATCAATTACGGCTGAATGGGCCGAACCCCGATTACAACGCTGCTGCTTTCCTCGATACGCTTGGGGGCTAACGCGGAGCTCTACGGCAAGCTCCCGGCCAATGCCCGCGCATGGCACAAGCTTCCCGCTTCGACGAGAAGGGACGCAATATGCGTGTTCGACAACGCGTTCATCCCGTGGGAGAACGGCTTCATTCATCGCGACGTAGATGAAGAAATCGGCGGATGACTGTTTTTGAATCCGGAGGCAATTGAGCAGCATGCGTCGACTTCCATATTTTGCGGCAGTTGTGGCGTCAGCGCTTGCCGCTGTGCTCGGCTCCTTTGCGCACGCGCAGGACTATCCGTCTCGCCCAATCAAGCTTGTCCTGCCGCAGCCGCCCGGCGGGATCATCGATCTGATCTCGCGCTCCCTCGGCGAGCGTCTCTCCGAGCAGATGAAGCAGCCCGTGATCGTGGAGAACATGCCGGGCGCAAACGGCAGTCTTGCCGCGGGTCAGGTCGTGCGATCGGTGCCCGACGGATACACGCTCTTCATGGCAGTGGACACGAACCTCGTCGTCAATCCCAATCTCTACACCAACCTGGCCTATGAGCCGTTTCGCGATTTCGCGCCCATCAGTGTGCTTGCAAGGGTCCCGCTCGTTCTCGTTGCCAATCCGAAGGTGCCGGCCAACAACGTGCGCGAGCTGATCGCCTTCGCCAAGGCGCATCCATCCACGCTCAACTACGCCTCGATCGGGCTTGGCACGCAGTCGCATCTCGGGATGGAGCTGCTCAAGATCATGGCCGGGATCGATATCAATCAGGTCTCGTATCGCGGCACCGCCCCCGCAATGACAGATGTCGTCGCGGGCCAGGTCGACGTCATGTTCACCGGCCCGCCGTCGGCCAAGGCCATGTCGGCTGACGGCAAGCTCAAGATTCTCGCCGTGGGCGGCAGGGAGCGCCTGCGTTTGATGTCTGACGTTCCGACGCTCGACGAAGCGGGCGTGCCCGGTTACGAGCTCACGGGCTGGTTCGGTATCGTTGCGCCGGCAAAAACCCCGCATCCGGTGCTCGAGCGATTGGCAGAGGAGGTGCGCGGGGCGGTGGCGGACCCTCGGTTCAGCGAGCGCATGGCTGCACAAGGGCTGGATATCATCGGCAGCTCATCGGCGGAGATGACCGCACTGATGCAGGCGGATACCCGGAAATGGCTTGCAGTCATCAAGAGGACCGGCGCGCAGGTTGCGCAATGACTGCGCAATGACAGGAGGATCAGGATGGCGGAGGGTCTGACCGGATGGCGGCTGCATGTCGGCGTGATCTTCCCCACTCCGGTGCCGCCGCGCCCGATACGGGAATGGTACGAGGTAGTGCCGGAGGGAATCGACATCACCACGGTTTCGCTCAGCATCCAGCAGTTGACCGACGACAACATGGAGGAGGCGCTCGCAGGGATGGAGCGCGCCGCCAGGCAGCTCGCGAATTTCGACGTTGATGTCATCTATCAGTCCGGAGTGCCGCCGATCGTGGCGCGCGGCACGCCGGGGTTTGCGCACCAACTGCGCGACAGACTCGAGCAGGCGTCGGGGCTGCCGTGCATAACCGACATGGTCGGCGTGATCGACGCCATGCACAGCACGGATCTTCGCACCGTGGCCATGGCGACACCCTTCCGGCAGCTCATCAACGACCGGCTGGTCAAGTATCTCGCGCACGAGCAGATCACGGTGGTCCACAACAAGGCATTGGGGATCGAGCGCAATACCGAGATTCGCCGACTGCCGATCCCGGTCGAATATCAGACTGCGCGCAAGGCTTTCCTCGAAGCGCCGAGCAGGCCCGGCGGAATTTACATACCTTGCGGCGGATGGGGCAGCATGCACAACATCGAGCCGTTGGAGCAGGATCTCGACACCACCGTCGTCACCTGGATGAACGCGATGATCTGGAGCTCGATGAGGCGCTGCAAGGTGACCGGCCCGATCTCCGGATTCGGCAAGCTGCTGGCCACTCTCTGAGAGCCTTTTGATGCGGCCGGTGACCGACGCTCCGTGATGGGAGGACAGCAAATAAATGAGTAGCCCGGATCGACCGTTCGGCTGGCGCAAGCGTATCGGTATACTGAGCCCGACGGTGATCGAGACCGCCGCCTACGATTTCTATCGTCTCGGGCTCGACGGTGTCTCGATGTGCGCCATCACCTCCAACATCGAGCATTGGAGCAAGGAGAATTTCCAGCAGCACATCATCGATCCGTTGATCGGATTGGCAAAATATCTTGCGTCGCGCAACGTCGATTACATCATGCATTGCGGCATGCCGGTGGTAACCACCCGGGGCAAAGGTTTCGAGGAGGAGATTGTAAGGATCATCACCGACGCAACCGGGCTGCCCGCATCGACCAGCATTCGCTCGGCGATCCGTGCATTGGCGCACCTCGGTATCAGGCAAGTCGCCGTGCTGTCGCCTTATCCACAGGAGCTGCACGAGTCGGCACTGAGCTTCCTGGAAGCGAGCGGATTCAAGGTCGTCGCTCAGCACACCATGGATGTCGCCTTCAAGCGGCTGCAGGAGGTTACTCCTGCGCAGATCGCACGCGCGGGGACGCAGCTGCTTCGCAGCGCGCCAGGTGCGAATGGGCTTTATGTTCCTTGCAACCAATGGTCCGCGGCCGATGCGGCCCCGCTGATTGAAACCGGTTGCGGCGTGCCGGTCGTCACCGGCGCCCATGCCGACCACTGGGAGGCGTTCCGCGTTCTCGGCATCAATGACCGCATCGAGGGACACGGTCGATTAATGGCGAGCCTCGGCGAAGGGGAAGCGCAAGCGCGCGCCGAGCGCGGCTGATTCGTTGATGACATCGCAGGCGCGAGCCCGCGAGCCTCGGGGCTTGGGCCGTGGGCTTGACCCGGCAACCCATCCCCTTAACAAATAACGAGCTTCTTTGATGGGTGCGCGGCTCGAGCGCGCCGATGATGATTGAGAATGATGTGATGAGCGCCCCTCCAAGTCGTGTGTTTATCCTGCTGGCTCTGACGCTCGGGCCGTTGGCAAGCGCCGCCGCCCAGGACTTTCCTTCGCGGCCCGTGCGCTTTGTCGTGCCCTATGCGCCGGGCGGCAGCGGTGACGTGATCGCTCGCCTTCTCGGCAACAGACTTTCCACCCTTTGGGGCCAGCAGGTCGTGGTCGACAACCGACCCGGCGCCGGCGGCCTGATCGGTACCGAGTTTGCTGCGCGCGCCGAGCCAGACGGCTACACCATCTATCTCGCGACCGACGGCCCGCTCACCATAGCCGCGACGCTCCACAAGAGCGTCCCATACGACTGGAAGACGGACTTCGCCCCGATTTCGATGGCGGCGGTCGGCCCTCAGATCATGCTCGGCAGCCCAAAGCTGCCGGCCCGCAATCTGAAGGAGCTCATTGCGCTCGCCAGGCAGGAGCCGGGCAAGCTCAACTATGCCTCGATCGGCATCGGCAGCGCGCCGCATCTGGCCGCCGAGATGTTCATGTCGGCGGCCAAGGTCAGTCTCACCCACGTCCCTTATCGCGGGTCGTCGGCGCAAGCGATCGCGGCGCTGATCGCGGGAGACGTGGCGATGTTTGTCGTCGGCACCTCGACCGCAGTGCCTCACGTCAAAGCGGGTACGGTCTTGGGCTTTGCCGTCACCTCGCCCACGCGCGTGGACAGCCTGCCGGATGTGCCGACCTTCGCCGAGCAGGGCTTTCCCAGCGTCAATAACACCATCTGGTTTGCGGTCCTCGCTCCCGGCCGCACCTCTCCTGCAATCGTCCGCAAGCTGCACGACGACATCGCCGCAGCTATTTCCGAGCCGGACTATCGGACCACGCTGGCGCTGCGCGGGTTCGAGGCGCAGTCGAGCACGCCGGACGAGCTCGCGGCGTTTCTGGAACGCGATTACATCAAGTTCAGAGATCTCATCAGCAAGCTGCGTCTCAAGATCGAGTGAGCAGGGGAGGGTGGATATGGATGCGATCACGGACGCTCACGACTATACCGCTCGCGCGCGGCTGTTTGGCGGCAACCGGATGAAGCTCGGGGTGATGGCATTCAACTGCAGTCACGGCTCCACCATCACCACCGCGCCAGAGGCCTGGCGGCTCAATTGGCCCGACACCAAGGCGATTGCGCAGGCGGTCGATCGATCCGGCATGGAGGCGCTGCTGCCGGTGGGCCGCTGGAAAGGCTATGGCGGCCCCTCGAACTTCAACAACTGCACCTTCGAAAGTTTCACCTGGGCCTCTGCAATCGGCGCGGTAACAGATTATTGCACCGTGCTTGCTACCGTGCATGTGCCGCTGGTGCACCCGCTCATGGTCGCGAAAATGGCGGCGACCATAGATCACGTTACCGGCGGGCGGTTTGCCATGAACGTGGTCTGCGGCTGGTTCAAGAACGAGTTCGACATGTTCGGCGCCCACATGCGCCCGCACGACGATCGCTATAAATACGCGACGGAATGGCTCGCCTTCGTGCGCCGGGCGTGGACGGAGGAGGAGGAGTTCGATTTCCACAGCGAGAGCTTCGATGCCGTGTCGGTCTGGAGCCAGCCCAAGCCGCTGCAGAGACCGACACCGCCGATCATGAATGCCGGGGGATCGCCGGCCGCGCAGGAGTTCACCACTCGCTACTGCGACATGAATTTCGTCATTCTCAAAGACCGAACCTATCTCGCAGGCGCCAAGGCGCAGATCGATCGCCTCAGGCAGCTCGCCCGCTCGCACGACCGCGAAACGCGCATCTGGATTCACGTCTATGTCGTCTGCCGGCCGACCGAGAAGGAAGCGAAGGACTATCTGAGCTATTACGTCTACGAGAAAGGCGACTGGGAGGCCGCGGGCAATCTTTTGAGGATATTCGGGTTGCACAACGAGACCCTCGATCCCGCGACGCTGGAAGGACACAAGGCGCATTTCATCGCCGGCCACGGCGGGTATCCTTTGGTCGGTACGCCGGAACAGATCGTGGATGAGCTGGGCAAGCTCGCCGAGATCGGCGTCGATGGCTGCCTGATCTCGTGGGTCAGATACAAGGACGAGCTGGCGCAATGGAACGAGGAGGTGCTCCCCCTGATGGTGCAGGCCGGATTGCGCGCGCCCTTCCGGCCGGTAAGGGGCGCTCGCCCGACGCTCTCCGCAGCATCGGAAGTGAACGAGGTCGCGTAGGGGCGAATTTAAACCGGGCGCCCCAAACGATCCACAGCAGCGTGTAAGACACAAGGGAGAAGAACGTGGCCGGATATTTGATTGCCAGCATCGAAGTGACCGACCCTGCGAAATTCGACGAATATCGTCAGAAAGTTGCTCCGCTTATTGCCCAATTTGGCGGACGCTATCTCGTTCGCGGGGGCGAGGTCCGCCGGCTCGAAGGCAACCTTCCGGTGCATCGGCTGGTCGTCCTGGAATTTCCCACGATCGACGCGGCCCAGCGTTTCTACGAAAGCAGCGAGTACCAGCCTCTGCTGAAAATCCGGTTGGCGAGCACACGGTCGGATCTGGTGCTGGCGGAGGGGTACAAAGCATAGAGTTGGCCCGGATCGGCGGGTTGCGGTGGCGAGCCGGCCGAGCCCGGCTACGAATTCGAGTGGGTGCTGCTCACGCGATCAGCAATCGCAAGAACGAGCATGGCCGCCGCGAATGCGATCAGGATCCCCACGACCCACGCCAGCTTGGCGTGATCGGCATGCCGCTCGATGTCCATGAACCATTCCAGCACATTGACGGCGGCAATCGCCGCGATGGAGCCGAGCAGCTTCTGCTTGAGACCGGCAAAGCCGATGTTGACCAGCCCTTCCGGCCAGTGCGGATGTTGCACGGCATCTATGCGGGAAATGAAATTCTCGTAGCTGGAGCAGATCACTATCACGATCAGATTGGCAGTAAGCGTGAGGTCCACGAGCTTGAGGATGCCGACGATCACGTCCGCCGGCTCAGTGCCGGGAACTTGCATGACGAATTCAACGAGCTTGAAGACAAACTTGTAGACCAGCGCCGCGAGACCGAAGATCAGACCGACCAGGAACGGTGCCACCAGCCAGCGGCTGGCGAAAATGATCGATTCGAAAATCGCGCGAATCCGCTTCATTCCCCAGGACCTCCAAACGCTTGCCGGGCCGCAGGCTTTTATACCTTCCCCTGAAAGAGCAGGGGCGATCACAATTGGTTTAGGCGACCGCGCTGCCGCGCCGCAACTTCCGTGATTGTCGTTGCCGCCGGTCGCTCATTGCGGGTCAGGGCCGTGAAGGCCGAGCCTCCGATCGCGCTTTTCGCCCACTGGACGCAGATCGATCATGCCGATCAGCTCGGCCCTGCGTGCCTCGGCATCCTTAATGTTTGCCGCAGCCTGCTTCAGCGTGCTGGCATTGGATCCGAAAACGACGATACCTCCGATCACGGCCGCCATCGCGCTGATGAGAGCAACCGGACCCAAGCCGATCAGCCCGACCGTAAAACCGAGCAACAAGGTTGCTCCAACGCCGATCGCGCTCTTTGCAATGGCGCCAAGCTTCTGACAGCGGTCTGTCACCGCGGCATGCTCATCGATCTCGGCTTCGAGCCGTGCAATTTCCTCATGCAGGTCGCCTTCGCTCATTGGCTTGGTCCATGCATGTTGATGCTCGCTCCTCGCTGCGGATTGGCGCACGGGCGAGCTGGCGGCTTGATCGCGCTGCCGGTTGTATTGCTTGCAGACTATCAAGCCGTCGCAGTACTGCTGGCCGCGAAATCCCGCTTGCAAATCTCCTAACAATACATAGAACAGACAGCGAACCAAATAGCAGCGAGTCCGGCAGTACCTCTGGTTGTAGCCTGAATTTAAAGCAACTGTTTTCGGATTTTCCGCAAACGAAGCCAAAGAAGCTAATGAAAACAAAGTTTCAAGATGAACAAAGGCGGGAAAGACAGGCGCGGGCACCCAGCCGCGAGCCTCCGGAGCGCGGCATGCCGGCAGCTCGCTCGCGCTCGGCCTTTGTCCCGCACGATCTCCATGCGCCGGTGGTCGGGGCAGCCGGCGGGCCGCTTGCGGGGCTCACCGCAGCGGTCAAGGACATGTACGATATCGCCGGCACGCGTACCGGCGGAGGCAACCCCGACTGGCTTGCGGCGCAGGCGCCCGCAGCCGCGAATGCGGCAGCGGTTGCGCGCATTCTCGCGGCCGGTGCGAGCGTCATCGGCAAGACGGTGTGCGACGAGTTCTTTTACAGCGTCAGCGGTGCCAATGCCCATTACGGCACTCCGATCAATCCGCGCGCGCCTGATCGTCTGCCCGGCGGCTCGTCGAGCGGATCGGCCTCGGCGACCGCGGCGGGCGCCTGCGACTTCGCATTGGGCAGCGACACTGGCGGCTCCGTGCGCATGCCTGCGGCGTTTTGCGGGATCTACGGGATAAGGCCCAGCCACGGACGCGTCGATCTCACCGGCGCCATGGCGATGGCCCCTTCATTCGATGTCGGGGGATGGTTCGCGAATGGGCCGGGAGTTTTCCGGCGTCTCGGCGACGTCCTGCTCGACCCCGCCCGCGTTCCGGCGAGGATTGAACGGCTGATCATTCTGGATGACGCCTTCGAGCAGGCGGACACGGAGGTCGCGACGCTGCTGCAATCCGCGCTGCGGGACATGGGTGGTGATCTGCCAAAGCCTGAAAGGAGCCGTATCGCGCCCGGCGGTCTCGATGTCTGGCGGGAAACCTTCCGGCTCGTCCAGGCCGGCGAGGTGTGGCAGAGCTTCGGGGAGTTCGTCGAGCGACAACGGCCGCGGCTTGGACCCGGCATTCGCGAGCGCATGGAGTTTGCGGCAAGGGTGCCGCGTCGCGACGTCGCGCAGGCGCGGCAGGAGCACACGCGGGCGCGCGATCACATCCGCACGATCGCCGCACCGGGCACCATCCTTGCGCTGCCGACGTCGCCGTGCGTTTCCCCGCTCCTGTCCAGTCCGGCGGAGGAATTGGAGACGTTCCGTACCCGCGCGGTGCGGCTCACCTGCATCGCCGGTCTGGGCGGGCTGCCGCAAGTCAATCTGCCGATCGGGGCCATTTCCGGCGCACCGATCGGTCTGTCGTTCATCGCATGGCCAGGTGGCGATGAGGATCTGCTCGCGCTCTGCACCGGGCTATCGCGCTATTGCGGTTACGCGATGTGAAATCACATTTTACTCATGTACATTCCTGCCGGGAGCATACCCGAAGCGCGCGAGATCAACTCGGCCGGTGCAGCTCGGCTGGCGCGCGGGTAAAGGTCTTGCGTCCCCGCTTGAACGCGTAGAGCACGGGCGCAAGCTCGGCGACCGCCAGGTCCGGCTCGGTCGCATCGAGCACGACCAGATCGGCGGAGTTGCCGACCGCGAGCCCATAATCCTCGAGCCGCATCAGCTGCGCCGGCCGGTTGGTGATCATGTCGAAGCAGGCCGCCATGTCGGCGCGTGTTCCGGCCTGTGCGACGTTGGCATAGAGATTGGCCATGCGCAGGAGCGAGCAGTCGCCGAACGGGGTGAAGGGATTGAGCACGTTGTTCGACGACAGCGAGCAGTTGACCCCATGGGGAATGAGCTTGTGCGCCGGCACCACGCCGCGCGTGCTGTTGTGATCGTGCCTGTGATGGCGGCCCATCAGAAAGAGATCGGTGGAGGGCAGCACCGTCAGGGCCACCCCGGCGCCGGAGAGCCGTTTCGCCGTGGCCTCGAGCCTGTCCATGGGAAGGCTCGTCGCCTTGGTGACATGGCCGATGGCGACGCGGCCGCCGTATTTGTGCTCGTCGGTGCGGCGGCAGACGTGGTCCACGTCCATGCCCTCTGCCGTCGGCCCGAAATCCAGATGCATGTCGATGTCGACGTCGAACTCGCGCGCAATCTCGAACACGCGATCGATCTGGCCGGGCGGGTCGGTGTCCGTGTAGGGCGCCGCTCCCACCACGCGGCAGCCGTTCCTGAGGCCCGCTACCATCAGCTCGTCGGTCCCGGGATTGTTGAGCAGGCCCTCTTGCGGGAAGACGCAGATCTCGAGGTCGATCGCCCAGGAATATTCTTTGATCAGCGGGAGGATCCCCTCGAGGCTGCGCAGCCCGATCACCGGATCCACCTCCAGGTGCGTGCGCATGTGCGTGGTGCCCTGCAGGATCGCCTTCTCGAGGGTGCGGCTCGCGCGCTTGTAGACATCCTCGGGCGTGAAAGCGGCCTTGGCCTTGGCCACCTCGGCAATCGCCCCTTCGATATCGCCGCGAACGGAGGTGCAGCGGTCGAGAATGCCGGACTTGTCGAGATGGATGTGCGTCTCGACGAAGCCCGACGAGACCAGGCGGCCGCCGAGCTCGATGGTCTCGCTCGCCGCGGGCAGCCCCGGCCGGAGGGCGGCAATCCTGCCGTCCCTGATCCCGATGTCGGTGAGATCGCGGCCGGCATTGGGGAGCCGCGCATTCCTGAGAACGAGATCCATCAGTGCCTTGAAGACTAAACCCAGTATCTGCCGCTCGCTCCAATGATGACGACCGCAAGCCCGAGCGGCAGGTTGACGGCAATGATCTGCCGGATCCGGTTGAGGTTGGCGCCAGCCGTGGGCCAGTCGCCGGCGTCCACGGCACGTTTGTAAGCCAGCCACGGACCGTGGAACAGCCACAGGAACAACGCAATCATCACCCAACCGATGGCCTGCATGAGGTGGACATGCACTCCGACCTGCCGAAAGCCGCCAAGGTGACAAACACCATCCACTAGCCGCTGGCGAGCAACAGGAGGATCGAGGCCCATACCCACGGAAAGAAATTCTGCGACGTGATCCGCATCAACCTGAAGCGATGCGCATTTCGAAAGCGGCGAGCGCTGGGCGCAAACACGCATAGAACGCAAACATGCCGCCTACCCAAATGCCGCAGCAAATATGTGCGCGGCAAGGGCCACAGCGGTCATGGTCGGCCTCCTGGGGGTCGATGCGCAACTGCCGTCAAAGCGGGGCATCAGCGTGCGTTGCCATCCTGTACCCCTTCGCGCGAATCGCTTTGGCCGAGCCGGTGGGATATTTCGAGTGCTGGTCGGAGTGGCAGGATTTGAACCTGCGACCCCCTCGTCCCGAA
>DATBHG010000047.1:0-2773 GCA_036557665.1 Xanthobacteraceae bacterium
CTGCGCGGAGCGGAGATCCGTGACATCTCGGCGATCCCGAAGCTGTTCGCGGACTTTTGCGCGCAGGGCGAAAGCGAAGTCTGGAACATCCAGATATCCGACAAGGTCACGGCCCCAGCAATCCGCCAGACCATAAAGCGCGGACACGGCAAGATGTGAACGCCCGGCACCCCTCGGCGGCGTAGGTACACAGGAGCAGACCACGACCATAGTGCAATGGGCGACGGTCCTTGCGTCGTCGCTCACGTCCGCTGTTTGGGGTAGAGCGACTGCTGCGCTTGCGTAGTCCGTCCCCTCGGTTGAGAGACAGAGCGGAATCCGCCTCCCGGGTAGCGCCCCGATCTCACGTCCGGCTTCGGAACAGGCGGGCAGGCGAGATCGGGACCCTGACCGAGATTCTGTACGATCACCCACAGCTTCACGCCGCTGCCCGCCAGCTGTCCGGCTGCTGCTTCCAGCTTCTCCATGTGCTTCAGCACCGGGAATTCCTCTAGGAGCAGGAGCACGGGCGGCTTGTTCTTGTCCCGCGTCTCCGTCCGCCGGGGCTCGAGGGCCGCCACCGCGAGATTGATGATGACGCGCAGCCACCGGTCATGCGTGTCCATGTGCCGCGCGGGCAGGCACAGAAACACGCTCAGAGGCGTTGCGCGCGCGGGCGACGGACGAGCGCTCCACGATCCCAAAGGCTACGCCCGCGTGCAGCATGACCTCCTCACGGCGCTTGCGTTGACCCGCAAAGTCGTATAATTTCTGACGAGTCGAATTCTGACTGTCAAGGATCTAACGATCATGACCAGGCGCAGGCCGGCATCCAATCCCCGCGAGTGGGGCAAGAGCGTTGTGGTTCTGGCCAATGGCGTTCCCATCCAGCGCGTGCCAGTCTCACTTGCGCGCCGCTTCGCCCAGATCTGCATGGCTGTCGCCGCCGAGGTTGGCGCGGAGGACGACTTGTCAGCCCTTCAGCTCGGCGCTCTTACCTACCTTCGGCAACAGCCTGGGCTTGGACAGAATGATCTGGCTGCCAGGCTTGGGATCGACCGCAGCAACAATAGCCTGATCGTCGATCAACTTGAGCAGCGGGGGCTGATCGAGCGCCACACCAGTGCGAGCGACCGGCGGGCAAAGCTGGTTTATCTGACCCAGCTTGGAACCGACATCTGCGATCGGCTGCGACCGAAGGGTGGAATCGCGCAAGCGCGGATCCTCGAGGCCTTGAAGCCAAACGATCGCGAACGTTTTCTCGACATGCTGGTTGCGGTTATCGACGCCAACGAGGCCTACGTACGACCGGGCGCGGGAAGGCGAAAGCCAGGCAGGCGTCAAGCCGCGGATCGAAAACAAATCCACTCTCAGGTCGCAGTCCAGAAACGAAGGGAATAGGCAATGGGCTACCGGTCGCTTGTTGGTGCTGTCGCTGTGGCGCTATCTCTTCAGGATGCGCCGTCCGCTCTAGCCGCGTTCCCTTCGCGGCCGATCAAGGTGGTCGTGCCCATGCCCGCGGGCTCGGCTCCCGACATCCGAATTCGGTTGGTGGCAGAGGAGCTCTCCAAGGTTCTTCGGCAGCAGGTTGTAGTTGAAAATCGCGCCGGCGGCGGCGGAGCCATAGGCGTCCAGGCTGTACTGGCAGGCGAAGCGGACGGCCATACGCTTCTTGCCGCATCGGCATCGATCTACACGATTCTTCCTGTTCAAGGCGCTGCGACGGCCTTTGACGTGAACCGCGACCTGATTCCCATCGGCACCATCATGGCCGAGGGGCAGGTGCTCGCCGTCTCACCGAAGCTGGGCGTTCGCACGCTCGCAGATTTCGTTGCCCTGGCCAGAGCCAAGCCGGACACGATCGCCATCGGCACCAATCCGGCAGGTTCACTGCCGCATCTCGCGGCCAAGCTGATTGCGGCTCACGCCAAGGCGCCCATCATTATTGTCCCGTTCTCGCAAGGGGGCACCAATGCTGCACTCACGCAAATTCTTGGAGGTCGCATTCACGCAGTGATCGACGGCCGCCCAAGCTTGAAGGGCTTGCTTGATTCCGGTGACCTGAAGGCACTGGCGATAATGACAGACGAGCGCGTGCCGTCCATTCCGGATCTGCCGACTGCGGCCGAAACGCTGCCAGGTGTCAGGGCCGTGGGGTGGTTTGTTCTGTGCGCCCCGAAGGGAACCCCGCCGAATGCGGTTGATATAATTCACGATGGTCTTCGTGAAGCGCTCGACGCGCCGGAATTAATAAAGAAGGTCGAACAAATCGGAACTCCCTTCAAGCCATTGTTCGGTGACGATCTGAGCCGCTTTATTGAAAGTGAACAAAAGCTGTGGAGACCGATTGTCCATCAAGAAACGAAGGCGGGGTCCGAGCAGCCAGGAAATTGATGGGATAACGGCTGCATAAGCGTTCCTGTTCGACGCGATTAATGACAACCTCGCCAGCCTCGGGGCCAATAGCGCCCCGGCCTTGCGCGCCCGCAGGGCTTCGCGCACCGCCTATCGGCGCGCCGTCGTGGTAGCCGGGGCTTATGGGACGGAGTGCCGGCCAGCGGCGTCGCCACGGCTGGTAAGGTTTCTCAACAGAGGGAGGTTTCTCGCAGCGCTGCGGCTGCGCGCTTCTCAGAGGGGCAACTCGAATGTGCAGAGCATGCCGGCAGGCTCGAAACTACGCACGTAGTTCTCAACTGCGCCGGCAATGACGCGCGTACCACGGCCGACCCTTTCAGGGATGGCCAGCCTGGACAGTCCCTGCTCGGTCCACGTCATATGAAGCCGGCGCGAGCCA
>DATBHG010000048.1:0-135362 GCA_036557665.1 Xanthobacteraceae bacterium
GCCGAAAGGCACGCCTGCGCCGAGCTGACCGACAAATTGAGGGTGTGGGAGCCGAGATATGCCTGCTCGATTCGAGGCAGAGCGAGCCCGCAGACGACGCTTGCGCCCACGTAGATCATCGGAATGAGCCAAAGAGGCATCCGCTATCGCTCTCTGCCGTGCCGTGCGCTCGCGTCGGCGCATCGGTGTTGCGGTCTTGCCTCGCAATTGACGACGGTCAGTATCTCTCGGGAACGAACTTTCTCCCGGTCAGGGCTACCTGGTCGTCATATGCGTGCTTGGCCGATCGCTTGGGCAGCTTGACCTTCGCGCGCGGCACTTTCTGGTACGGGATCAGCTTCAGGATATGGGAGATGCAGTTGAGCCGCGCCCGCCGCTTGTCATCCGATCGCACGATATACCACGGCGCGTGGTCGCTGTCGGTCTTCAGCGCCCCGTCGCGCGCCCGCGAGTACGCGTACCAGCGTCGATACGACTCGAGATCCATCGGGCTCAGCTTCCACTGCCGCAGCGGGTCGTTGATGCGCGCCGAGAACCGCCGCTCTTGCTCGTCCTGGCTGACCTCCAGCCAGATCTTGATCAGCATGGTGCCGCCGTCGACGATGTATTTTTCGATTTGCGGGCAAAGCTCGAGAAAACGTCGGTGCTCCTCTTCGCTGCAGAATCCCATGACGTATTCGACGCCGGCGCGATTGTACCAGCTGCGGTCGAAGATCGCGATCTCGCCGCCGGCCGGGAAGTGCTCGATGTAGCGCTGCATGAACATTTGGGTCTTCTGCCGGTCCGAGGGGGCCGGCAGCGCCACGGTGCGAAACACCCGCGGGCTCACCCGCTCGGTAATGGCCTTGATGGTCCCGCCCTTGCCCGCGGCATCGCGCCCCTCGAATATGATGATGATGCGCGCTCCCGTGGCCTTGACCCAGTCCTGCAGATGGCAGAGCTCGACCTGCAGCTTGCGCAATTCCTCCTCGTAGGCCTTGCGTTTCATCTTCGGTTTGGCAGTGCTGCCTGCCGTGCGTTTCAGTGCCATGATGTCATCCATTCCATGCCGATTGAGCGGGCTCATCCGTAGGGGCGGGCAAAGGCACGCCCGGCACGATAACGTAGATTTCCGAGAAATGCGCCGGGGCCGGTTGATCCAAATCACGTTATCGTGCCGCTCGGAAGCGGGTCCGGCAGGCAAAATCCGGCGGACTGACATTGCGGCTTGGAGACTCGATCGGAGACAGGCGATGCTCGACCCTTTCTCCATCCCGCCTGAGGCGCTGTGGCTGTCGCATTCGTCGCGATCATGGCGGGGATGCTGGCCGCGGCGCCCGAGTAGCGTCAGACTGCGCTGGGACGGGTAGCCCGGCTTCGATCGCAACAAGCCGAGCGTCTCGGCTGCGCCGCGTCAACGTCAAGATCGGGACGTCCGACTCGGAACAGTGGCGGCACATCGGTCGCTCATGCGGCTGAACGGCTTACGACCGGTACTTGCCCATCCGGCAGCTCTTGATGCAGGCCAATGCGGGGCCACGGCGAACTCATGGGTCATGCAGAGCTGGTTCGGACAACGCAGATATTCCTTTGAGCCCGCCCAAGATCTGCGTGGCCGGCGGATGGGCATCCAGGGCAGGGCTGCAGGCTATGCTCATGCTTTGCACCGGCTGAATGCGAAACCACGCCACGTAGAGCGCGGGCAGGAATATCAGCGTGAGCAGCGTCGCGACCGCAAGGCCGCCGATCACCGCGTAGGCCATCGGCCCCCAGAAGACGGTGGGCGCGATCGGGATCATGCCGAGAATGGCTGCGGCCGCGGTCAGCAGGATCGGACGCAGCCGATGCTCCGTGGCCACGACCACCGCGTCCCAGCGGTGGCGCCCGTTGGCGATTTCGGTCTCGATCTGGTCGATCAGGATCACCGAGTTGCGGATGACCATGCCCAGGAGCGAGATGCACCCGAGGATAGCGACGAAACCCATTGGCGTGTACGATACCAGCAGCGCCGCGGCGACGCCGATGACGGCAAGCGGTCCAGTAGCGACCACGAGGAACAGGCGCTGGAAGCTCTGCAGCTGCAGCATCAGGATGGTCATCATGATGAATATCATCAGGGGGAAGACTGCGACGATGCTGGCCTGCGCCTTGGCGCTCTCCTCGACAGTGCCGCCGGGCACCACGTCGTAGCCCGGCAGCAGCTTCGACTTGAACGCCGCAATGTCGGACGCGAGCGATTTCACCACGGTCGCGGCCTCGACGCCCGGAGCCGTATCGGCCTGGACGGTGATGGTCGGAAGACGCTGCCGGCGCCAGATCAAGGGCGGTTCGAGCCCATACGAGAGCTTGGCGATCTGCTCGACCGGCACGTCGCGGCCGCCAGGGGTTTCGATCATGAGGCTACGCAAGGTCTCGAGCTTGACGCGCTCGTCGGAAACAGCGCGGGCGACAACATCGACAAGGTAGATGTCGTCGCGCACCTGGGTGACGGCCGTTCCAGAAAGGACGGCATTGATGGCTTGACTCAAGGCCTGCGAGCTGATGCCGAGCGCGCGGGCACGGTCCTGGTCGACCTCGACGCGAACCACCTTGGAGGGCTCGTTCCAGTCGAAATTGATATTCTGCGCATTCGGGTTGTTGCCGAGCAGCGACGCGAAGTTCTGCGCGTAATCGCGGACCTTTGCGGGCTCCGGACCGCTGACACGGAACTTCAGCGGCCATCCGACCGGTGGTCCCTGCTCGAGCGGGCTTATGCGCGACATCACCTGCTCGAACTGCGGCCGTCGCAAGGCGGTGAGAAGCCGGTCATGCACGGCGGAGCGAACCTTCAAGCCTTTGGTGACGATAACGGCTTGCGCGAAGAAATCGTTGGCGAGCTGTTGGTCGAGCGGCAGGTAGAAGCGAATCGCGCCACTGCCGACATAAAAGGACCAGTGCTCGATGTCGGGGTCGGTCTTCAGAATCTTTTCAAAGCCCTCGACGACCTTGCGCGTCGCGTTGATCGATGAGCCTTTCGGGAGCGTAAGGTCGACCAGCAGCTCTGGGCGGTCGGAGCTCGGGAAAAACTGCTGCTGCACGAATTGCATGCCAACCAGAGCCGCGACGAACAGCGCGACCGTGGTGCCGATGACCCAATATTTGATGCGCAGCACGCGATCGAGCATACGGTGGAAAGCGCGCGCGAATCGCGACGGCTCGTGGCCATGGCCCTTCAGCTTGTCGGGAAGGATGAACACCCCGGTCAGCGGCGTAAACAGCACCGCAACGAACCACGAGGCCGTCAGCGCGATGCCCACGACCGCGAACAGCGTAAAACAATACTCGCCGGCGCTGCTCGCCGCAAAGCCGACCGGAACGAACCCCGCGATGGTGACGAGCGTACCCGTGAGCATCGGGAAGGCGGTCGAGGTATAGGCGAAGGTGGCAGCGGTGACCTTGTCGGCGCCCTCCTCGAGCTTGGAGACCATCATCTCCACCGCGATCATGGCGTCGTCGACGAGAAGCCCGAGCCCGATGATGAGCGCACCGAGCGAGATGCGCTGCAGGCTCACGCCGGTCAGTTTCATGACGACGAAGGTGACGGCAAGAACCAGCGGAATTGCAATCGCCACGACGATGCCGGGGCGCCAGCCGAGCGACAGAAAGCTCACCGCAAGGACGATGGCGATGGCCTCGATCAGCGTCTTGATGAACTCGCCCACGGCCTCCTCGACGATCTGCGGCTGGTCGGCCACGAGGTGGGATTCGATGCCCGCAGGCAGATCGGCGGTCACCCGGGCAAGGCGCTCCTTGAGGTGCTCGCCGAATGCCAGGACGTCCGCGTTCTTGGTCATGGAGATGGCAAGCCCGATGGCTGGAACCCCGTTGAACCGAAACATCGGCTGCTGCGGGTCGACGTAGTCGCGGCGGATCCTGGCGATGTCACTCAGCCGAAAGAACCGGCCATTGGCGCGGAAGTTGACGGCCTTGAGGCTCTCCTCCGACGTGAACTGGCCTGAGACGCGGATCGCGATCTTCTCGACCTCTGTGTTCACGGTCCCGCTGGGCTGGATTGTGTTCTGCTGCTGCAGGTTCTGAATCAGCTGGGAAACCTCGAGGCCCATGGCGGCAAGCTGTTGATTGGAGAACTCCAGGTAGATTTTCTCGTCCTGGGTGCCGAGGAGATCGATCTTCGCAACGTCGGGGACGCCGAGCAGCTCGGCGCGCACGCGCTCGGCATAGTCGCGCAGCTCGCGTTTGCCAAAACCGTCGGAAGTCAGCGCGAAGATCAGCGAGTAGGTGTCGCCGAACTCGTCGTTGAAAAACGGCCCTTGCACCCCCTCCGGCAACGTCTGCTTGATGTCGCCGACCTTCTTGCGTGCCTGATACCAGAGATCGGGTATTTCCGATGCACGGGTGGAATCCTTCAGATACACGAAGACCACGGACTCGCCGGGCTTGGTGTAGCTCTTCAGGTAATCGAGATTCGGCAACTCCTCGAGCTTCTTCTCGATGCGGTCGGTGACCTGCTTTATGGTCTCTAGCGTGGTGGCGCCGGGCCACAGCGTCTTCACCACCATGGTCTTGATGGTGAAGTTCGGGTCCTCCTCGCGGCCGAGCTTGAAGTAGTCGAACAACCCAGCCACCGCGATGACCAGCATGAAGTAGACGACAAGGCTCTTATGCTCGATCGCCCACCGGGAGAGATTGAAATTCTTCATTTCTCGTTGCTCCCGCCCGCGGCAGCATCGGCAAGGCGCACCTTTTGACCTTCGCGCAACGTGTTGATGCCGGCAGTGATGACGGTGTCCCCCTTGGCAAGGCCGCTAGCGATGACGACGGTGTCGGCCTTGTAGCGCGCGACAGTGACCGGCCTGAGCGTGGCGGTGTCCGATTGCGGATCGAACACCCATACGGCCGGCGAGCCGTTTTTTTCAAACAGGGCGGAGAGAGGCAGAGCGACCTGCAATACGGCGCTACCCTTCCACCGCCCGCCGATACTCATGCCGAACCTGATCGGTGACGGCGGGTCCTTCAGGGTGACCTTCACGGTGTAGGTGCGCGTCGTGGCGTCGGCGACCGGCGAGACCTCGCGTACGACTCCTTCGATGGTCAGCTGCGGGTTGGACAGCGGCCAAACGATCACCTCGGCGCCCTCGTCGGCGCCCTCATTGCGGTGATCGATGAGGGCGGCCTCGGCGATATTGAATACGGCATCCTTGTCGGTCAGTCGGGCCAGCCTCACCACCATCTGGCCGGCGGAGACATTCTGGCCCGCTTCGGCGCCCACGGCGGTGATAACGCCATCGAATTCGGCCTTGAGCTCCGTATAGGCGAGCTGGTCGCGGGTCAGAGCGAGACTGGCTTTGGCGGCGGCCCGCTTGGCCTCGGCAGCCTGGAAATTGTGCAGCGCCGTGTCATAGGTCGCCTTCGGCGTCCAGCCGTTCTGCAAGAGTTGAGCGAGGCGGCGTTCGGTGCTCTGCGCCTCGACGAGCGCGGCCTCCGCGGCGGCCACATCCGCTTCCGCCGAACGCATCTTGTTCTGATAATCCTGCACGTCGAGAGTCGCCAGGATATCGCCTTGCTTGACCTCGGCGCCCACGTCGACCCGGCGAGAGACCAGCTGCCCGGCGACGCGGAAGGACAGCTCGCTCTCGTAGCGCGGCTTCACGTCGCCCACTGCCTGGCGATTGTCGAGGATGGGTTTGGGATCGACGACAACGGTACGCACCGGCCGGATCTGCACGGACGGGTGCTCCGGCTGGCACCCGGCAAGAGCCAACAGAAGGGTGAGAAGAATGCTGCAAGACCGCACGACGATGCTCCGGGAACGATGGCTTCCATGTTGACAGCGCCAACATGCCCCTCGAAGTTGGCGATGTCAACTTATCCGAACGTATAATGTTGCTATTGTCCACTTTAGGAGCTAAGTGTCTACATCGACAGAGAATTGGGTAGCCATGGCCAACCCCCTCGAGCTCCAGGAGCGCCCCTACCATCACGGCGACTTGCGCCGTGCTATCATCGGAGCCGCGTTTGAAATCCTGAGCGAGACGCAGAGTCTCGACTTTTCCCTGCGTGAACTCGCCCGGCGGGCCGGCGTCAGTCACAACGCCCCTTACAAGCACTTCGCCGACAAGCGCGAGTTGTTGGCGGCGGTCTCCACGGCCGGGTTCGAACGGTTGACGCGGCGCATGAGCGATGAGCTCGCGGAACACGGCAACGCTCGCGCGCAGCTCTTCGCCATGTTGCGCGCCTACATTGGCCACGGCGTCGAAAATCCGGCTCTCTACAGATTGATGTTCGGAGGGTACCTGAGCAGCCCGGATGGTGGCCGCCCAGCCATCGAACGAGCGACGGCCGAAAAGACCAAGGCCCTGCTGGCAGATGTCATCGTCAAAGGAGGCCTGGGACGCGCCATTCCGAATACATCACGAAACGAACGCAAAATCGCCGGTGCCATTCTGGCGTGCTGGTCGCTCGTGCATGGATTGACCATGCTGCTGGCCGACGGACTCGTTGGCCCGGCAAAAAGGTCCGACGAACTCAGCGACAGCGTCGTCCAGGGCTTGCTCGACGGCTTGGCGACCAAGCTTCTCGCCTTGCCGCCTGGCACCTGGGTGGGGCCTCCAATGCGGTAGCGGAGCTTTCATCCGGTCGCTTCCGGCGATATCGACTCGTGCTCCTTCACCTGTGCCGAATTTGGGCCCTCAATCGCCGCTGCACTGGGAAGATAATTAGCGCGGTCGGCAAGTTCAGATTAACCAGCTGGCAACGTGGACTGAGCAATTGCACCATGACTCCCGACGACCTCGCCAAGCCGCCCGTATTACTGACAACACTGGAAGCTCAGGGTTACACTCATCTGCGTTGGAAGTGCACCGCGTGCGGCCTCGAATGCGCGCTGGGATTTCAGTTGCTGCGGATCAGAGGAAGGCTCGGGAACGATTCGACCATTGCGTCCGCCGCCCGTAAATTGCGTTGTCCCAGGTGCTTTCATCGACCAAGCCCAGAGATGGTCAACGCTTCGAAGGGCAGAGGGTAGCACGGACAGGCGATGCGCAGGCGGACCGACAGCAGCACGTTGCTTTCCGTGACTTGAAGCGCGATCCAGCCTGCGACCAGCACTAAGCGCGCTGTTGCACGAGCTGTTGCCGCGGGCCAGGCGCGTTGCCGTGCTCGTCAATCCAACCAATGTGGCAACAGCCGAGCCGACGTCGCGGGCCGCGGCCAACGGCTGCCGCTACCTCCGAAGGAAGTCGCCCACGACCGACTCGGCCGCATTTTTCCGGTATGCCATTTCGATTCACGTGTGCTCGATGAATGCGGACTGTGCTCGTTCCAAATAAAACTGGTCCCTCATGTGAGGGGACACACCATTGCCTGGTCGCATCGGACCTCCTGGCGGCAGTCCTTTACGAAAACGGCCATTGGGTCGCCGGCTTCCAGGGTCGCATGCAAAAGCTGCTCGGTGCCGTCGATTCCGATCCTGAGACGGCGGCCACGCCACTCAATTCCAAATTTCAGGGCTGTCCAACTTACAGGCAGTTTTGGATTGAAGGCGATGCCGTCGCTCCGCAATGACAACCCTGCAAAGCCGAAGACAGCCGTTAGCCACGTGCCGCCGAGAGCCGCCATGTGCAGCCCGCCAGCGATCGTTGTGTGGTTATCTGCCAGATCGATCGCCACCGCATGCTGGAAATACCGCAGTGCGAGGTCCGAATCGCCCAGCCGGGCCGCGACCAGCCCATGCATCGCGCCGCTGAGGGAACTGCCGTGGCCGCAGCGCGGCTCGTAGTAGCGGAAGTTCGCCCTGCCGCTATCGTCGGGGAATTCCTCCGGCAAGAGCCCGAGAAGCGCTACGACGTCGGCCTGCTTAATGACCTTGGAGCGCTGCGTTCGCTCCCGCCCAAGCACCACGTCCATCGGCACCGATCGGCCCGCGTAGCCCGCTAGATCGATCTCCTCAAGGTCAAAGAAACCGGCGAACTGCTCGAATAGTCCTGTTTGAGAACTCCAGCCGGTGAAAATTTTCTCCGCGACAGTCCGCCAGCGCACGAGCTCCATATCCTCTAAGCCAAGGCGGTATGACAGGCGTGCCCAGCGGTCCGGCCAGCGTTCGCGCAACAGCGCGGCCACCTCAAGCGCCCGCCGAATGTTCCAGCGTGCCATGACATTGGTGTAGGCATTATCGTCTACGTGCTCGTGATACTCATCCGGTCCAATAACACCGCGAATGTGGCAGTAGCCGTCCCCCTCCGGCTGGGCCCGGCTCGACCAAAACCGGCCCGTCTCGAGGAGAATCTCGGCCCCGGCGCCCAGGAGGAAGTCTACATCTTCGGTTACCTGCCAGTACTGCCACACCGCGTACGCAACGTCGGCGGTAATGTGCTGTTCCTGCTTCCCGCAAAGGATATCGACAATCTGGCCGTCTGGATCAACAACCTGCTCCGGCGTCGCCTCCGCACCGGTGTCCGCGGATTCCCAGGCGTACATGGCGCCGCGCCACCCCATCTGGGCCGCCTTCTGCCGCGCGCCGTCGATGGTCCGAAAGCGATACATGAGTAGCGCGCGGGCCGCTTCAGGCCAAGTCAAGACGTAGAACGGCAGCAAGTAGATTTCCGTGTCCCAGAAGACATGCCCGTGATAGTCGTCGCCTGTGAGCCCGCGTGCTCCGATGGAAACGCGCTCATCGGCCGGATTGGCCGCGCTGTTGAGGTGGTAGACAGCGAAACGCAACGCCTGCTCAGCGGCCGGGTCGCCTTCGACCTCGATATCGCTGGAGCGCCATCGGGCCGACCAAGCCGCCTCGTGCTCTTGGACGACCCCGCGCCAGCCGAACTGTCGGGCTACGCCGAGCTTTTCCCTTGCGACGCGGCCAGGATCCGCACCCAGGGTGTCGCCTCGGGCCACAGCAGCCAGCCCCGCAACACACACGGTCTGGCCCGGACGCGTCTTCCAATGCCATGACCACATGAACGGGCCGGGCGTGGTTGGCGCGATCTCGGAACCATCGATCTGCAACGACAATGCGGCAGCCATCGCGACGCGTTTGCCCGAGTACTTAGTCTGCCAGACACCGAAATCCTGCTCAATCCGCTCTGACTTGAGCCCGAGGCCCAGTCCCTCAAACGATGCTTCTACGGCGACCTCAATCTCTCCTTCCTCGATCTTTAGTTCGATCACCTGAACCCCAATTGCCCGGTCGCTTAGCGACAGGAGCTGCAACGTCCTCACTCCCACGGCTATGGCGGCGTGCTCAATCAAGCGGCATCCGGTAAGCAATACACCCCGACTCATGTCGAGTGTCGTGCGATGCGACATCGCCTCGGCAGGGTGGTGGACGAGCGGCCCGCCCGGAAGCATAATGCGAATCTGCTGCCACCCCGCAGCGGGAACAAGTGCAGGTATGGGGTGCGCGGGACCCGGTATGTCGAACAGACCGGCGAGGTAAGCTCGCTGCGGAACGACCCAGCGCTCCCCACGACTCGCCGGTCGGCCGGCTCGTAGCCCGAGTAAGCCATTGCTGATTGAAAATCGCGACTCATAGATTGCTTCGCGGAGCGGATCGAAGCCCTCCGCGCCAAGCACCCAGGCGAGATCAGGGGTCGGCTCGAGCAAGTTTTCCATTTTTCGCAATTCCAGTGACAGGTCGCGACGGTTTAAGCGAGGCGCGCGTAGCTCCAATTAAGATGCGTGCCCATGAGGAAATGCCCGCGCCCTCGATCGATAGTCATTGGGTTCACACCGAACTCTCATCTCCTGCTGACTGGCCGCTCGGCGAGCGGATTTTCCCGGGTCAGCTCAAGTTCTTCCGTTTCATGACGGATCACCAGGCGTTCGCCCTCGCGCAGCGCATACTCCACCTTGTCTATACCGATTTCGACTTCCAGTAGCTGGCCGCGGTAGGTCAAGGGAAATCGAAGGATAGCGTTGTCCTCGGGCGCACGCCGCGGCCAGAACGATAACGTGCCGTCACGGTCCCGCATACCTCCCAAACCATAGGTGAGCATCATCCAGGTGCCCCCCATGGAGGCGATATGACAGCCGTCCTTCACGTTCCCCCCCACGTCCGCCAAGTCCATGAGCAGAGCGGCCATCCCGTAACGAATCGCTTTATCAATGTCGCCGATCTGTGCGGCGATGATCGCCTCGACGCATGACGACAACGATGAGTCGCCCGTCGTCAATGGGTCGTAGAAATCAAAGTTGCGCTTCTTCGTCTCTAGGGAGAAAACATCGCCCAACAAAAACATAGCCAATACGACGTCCGCTTGTTTGATCACTTGCTTCCGATAAATATTCAGAGGATGGTAAAACAGCAGCAGCGGATAATGCTCGGCCGGTGTGTTCCGGAAATCCCAGGGCTCCTTGTCCAGAAAGTCGTCATCCTGGGGAATAATCTTAAGCTTGTCATCATACGGCACATACATGTTCTCCGCGGCGCGCATCCATTCGCTCACCTCGGAGGGCTCGAGTGCCGTTTTGTGTGCAAGCGCGTTGTACGCGTCCGGTTCGGTTGCCCGCAAGGATTGGACGACCTGGGTCGCATAGCGCAAGTTCTCACGGGCCATCAAATTCGTATAGGCGTTGTTGTTCACGACCGCGTTGTATTCATCGGGGCCGGTGACTCCGTTGATACAGAACTTCCCCCCCCTTGCAGCCGAGTAGAAGCCCAGGTCCAGCCACAGGCGCGCAGTCTCCACGAGCATTTCGGCACCGAAGTCGCGAAGGAAAGCTTCATCGCCCGTCGCCTGCACGTACTTGCGCAGCGCGTACATGATGTCTGCGTTGATGTGGTACTGTGCGGTGCCGGCGGCGTAGTAAGCCGATGCTTCTTCTCCGCTGATGGTGCGCCAGGGGAACATGGCGCCTCGATGTCCCATTTCCTTGGCGCGTGCTCGTGCCTGCGGCAGCATCTTGTAGCGGAACGCTAGGAGGTTCCTGGCGATGCGAGGGGACGTATAAATCAAGAACGGCAGCAGGTAGATCTCAGTGTCCCAAAAGTAATGCCCTTCGTAGGCCTGACCGGTGAGGCCTTTCGCGGGCACGCCCGTGTCTTCCGCGCGCGCAGAGGCCTGGAGGATGTGAAAAAGGTTGAAGCGGATCGCTTGTTGGATCTCGACGGTGCTGCGCTTGATTCGGTCTTCCCCGATATCCTTGACCCGGACATCGCTCCGGCGCCAAAAATCATCCATGTACTGCTCTTGAGCGGCGAGCAGCCGCTGGAATCCCTGGCTCACTACCCGATCCAATGTCCATTCGGCACGGCCGCAGAGCTCCTCGGCGGAAGCCGTCTGCGAGGTGTGATAGACCATGTACTTGGTGAGCTGGATTTGACAGCCGGGCTGCGCCTCAATTGTGAAGGCGACTTGACCGAAGTCAGCGCTGTGGACGACCTTGTATGAGTGCGGGCAAGAGGTCTCCAGCGCGTTGTCGGTCGCACATGTCAGGGTGAAGCGGCTCATTTCGGTCGCGTGGCACAGCATGACGCGCCGGTCTTTGGAATAGCTGGTTCGCGGATGGAGTATCCGCCCCGAAAAAGCTCTCCCCAGTCGCGGATCATCCTCGTTGCTGCGAGCGCCGCGTTCATTCGTCGCAACCTCCGAAGAGATCACGACAAAGGCCTGCGCATTGAGGAGTGTCACACAATAGGAGATGGCGGCCACGTGTCTATCAACGAAAGAGACCAAACGCCGAGATGTGATCGATACTTGTTTGCCAGCCGGAGTCTCCCAGAGGATCTCCCGGTCGAGCGTCCCGGACTTCATGTTGAGCCGCCGGTCGTAATTCAGAAGGTGTGCATTGGGCAACCAGAAAGGCTCGTCGTCCACGAAGAGCTTGATGATCTTGCTATCGGTCACGTTGCAGATCGTCTGGCCAGTTTTTGCGAAACCGTAAGCTTCTTCTCCGTAGATGATCGGCCGCGTTTCATAGAACCCATTAATGAAAGTGCCGTTTTCAGCGTTGGGGCCGCCTTCCTCTGGGCACCCGCGCATGCCGAGGTACCCGTTGCCGAGCGCTAGCATAGTTTCGAGCTGGGCCAGGAATTCGGGGTAAAACGCTTTTTCGATGACGTTCCATTCGTCGGCCGGATAATCATGGGGCGGCGGTCTGAGGCGTTCATGATGCAGCATCGGACTGTTCCTCCCAAGGCAGCGCGCGGCGTTGATCAGTCCAGCAGTTCGGCCAAATCGTCGACTACCAAATGAGCGCCATGACGCTTCAGTTCCTCTGCATTCGCCTTGCGCGCGATACCGATCACAAGTCCGAAGTTTCCACTAGCGCCGGCCTGGACTCCAGAGATGGCATCCTCGATGACAACGGTCCGTATCGGTTCAACCCCCAGCAGCTTTGCCGCCATCAAGAACGTATCCGGCGCGGGCTTCCCGGCAAGACGTTGTGCATGGATCGTGTTGCCATCGACCTGAACCTCGAAGAAGTCGTCTAGCTTGGCGGCCTTCAGCACAGCCGTGCAGTTTTGACTCGAGGTCACAACGGCAATTTTGAACCCATCGCGGCGGAGCTGATGGATGAATCGCACGGTTCCGTCGTAGGGCTCCACGCCCACGTCCGCTATGACATGGTTGATCAGGTCATTCTTGCGGTTGCCGAGGCCGCACACTGTCTCGACCTCTGCAGGGTCGTCAGGGCTTCCTTCGGGGAGCTGGATACCGCGGGAGCTGAGGAAGTCGCGAACGCCGTCGAAACGGGGCTTGCCATCCACGTAGAGCCGGTAGTCCGTGGCGAGATCGAAGGGGCGGAATGCTTCCCCTCTGTGCCTCGCACGCTTCTGAAGATATTCGTCGAACATCTGCTTCCAACACGTCGCGTGGAGGCTGGCGGTGTCCGTGACCACGCCGTCGAGGTCAAAAAGGACGGCGTCGTACTGATCGCGGCTGACGCGTTTGCTATCCGACTGCCGCATGGATCGCTCTCCTGTCACAACAGCACAGCTTTACTGAGCTATACCCGCCTGAACCGCTCGTGTGCCCTCAGCAGCTCACCGAGGGTGGGTGCCACAGAACTGGATCGCAGCCATACTGTTCGAGCTCCCGGTCATTAGTGTTCCAGCTTTCTGATTGCCCGATCATCACGCGGCCTCGTCGAGAAGAGGCCCGTTCCAAATCCGCACAGCGGGTATTTCGTGGTAGTAGCCGAGCACGCACAGGGTGCCTGTATTCAGCAGAAAGTGCTGACCGCCGCTCGCGGGCAACCCGATCCAGCGCGCCGCGAACACGCGGAGCAGGTGTCCGTGTGCGAACAGCGCGGTGTTGCCGGCGACCGCGCGCGAGCGGGCTATCAGCCGGTCCACTCGCGCACCCACTTGTTCCGGCGCCTCGCCACCTGGGCATCCATCCCGAAAGATCAACCAGCCCGGCGCCGTCTCCTGGACTTGCTTGGGCGTCAGCCCCTCGTATTCCCCGTAATTCCACTCGACGAGATCAAAGTCGATGACGGCCTTATCTCCCAAGCCTGCCAGCTCGCAGGTCTCTCGTGCCCGCTGCATCGGGCTGCAGAGAACCAGCGCAAACGCTTCGGCCGCGAGTACCGGCCGCATCCGCTTCGCAAGCCGGCGGCCGTTGTCGGTCAACGGAATGTCCGTCGTACCCGTGTGCTGGCCACTGCGGCTCCACGCCGTCTCCCCATGCCTGATTGCGAACACGTTCACGTTCGCCTCCTGCCAGCCGGGTCAGACGTTATCGGCCTCTGTCGAACGAACTGCCGCGGAAGCCGCCTCCTGCCCCCACCTCCAGTCGGTGATCTCGGGCATATCGTCCCCGTGTCGGGCGATGTATTCCTTGTGCTCGATGAGCTTGTCCCGGATCGCCTGCTTGGCGTACGCGGCCCGCGGTCCGAGCTTCGGCACGCGGTCGATCACATCGCTCACGAGGTGGAAGCGATCGAGATCGTTCAGCACGCACATGTCGAACGGCGTCGTGGTGGTGCCCTCTTCCTTATAGCCGCGCACATGGATGTTGTGGTGGCCCGCGCGGCGGTAGGTCAGCCGGTGAACCAGCCACGGGTAGCCATGAAAGGCAAAGATGATCGGCTTGTCGGTGGTAAACAACACGTCGAAATCGCGATCCGAGAGTCCGTGCGGGTGCTCGCTCGATGGCTGCAGCTTCATCAGATTGACGACGTTGATGACCCGGATCTTCAGATCGGGAGCGTGCCTTCGAAGGAGGTCGACAGCGGCAAGGGTCTCCAGCGTCGGCACGTCACCGCAGCACGCCATTACGACATCTGGCTCGCCGCCCTGGTCGTTGCTGGCCCACTCCCAGATGCCGAGGCCAGCCTCGCAGTGCTTGACCGCCTGGTCCATGGTCAGCCACTGAGGAGCAGGCTGCTTGCCCGCGACGACGACGTTGACGTAGTTCCGGCTGCGCAGGCAATGGTCGGTGACCGAAAGCAAGCAGTTGGCGTCGGGCGGCAGATAGACGCGGATGACCTCGGCTTTCTTGTTGACGACATGGTCGATGAATCCCGGGTCTTGATGGCTGAAGCCGTTGTGGTCCTGCCGCCAGACATGACTCGACAAGAGATAGTTCAGTGAGCCGATCGGTCGCCGCCAGGGAATGTGGTTGCACACCTTCAGCCACTTGGCGTGCTGGTTGAACATCGAATCGATGATGTGGATAAACGCCTCATAGCAAGAGAAAAAGCCGTGCCGGCCGGTCAGGAGATAGCCCTCGAGCCAGCCCTGGCATTGGTGCTCGCTGAGCATTTCCATTACCCGCCCGCCGGGGGCCAGATGATCATCCCAGGGATGGGTTTCCGCAACCCAGGCACGATTGGTGACCTCGAGCACGTCCTGCCAGCGATTCGAGTTATTCTCGTCGGGACTGAAAAGGCGGAAATTTCGTTGCTCGATGTTCAGCTTCATCACATCGCGTAAGAACCGGCCCATCACCCGCGTGGACTCGGCCGTAACGGCGCCGGGTGCGGTCACCTCGACAGCGTAATCGCGGAAATTCGGCAGCCGCAGTTCGCGCAGGAGCAATCCGCCATTGGTGTGCGGGTTGGCGCTCATGCGGCGGGTGCCTCGAGGGGCAAGGTCGGCCAACTCGGCTCGGAGCCGGCCGCTGTCGTCGAACAGCTCCGCAGGCCGGTAGCTCTTCATCCATTCTTCGAGAATGCGCACGTGGGCCGTTTTCTCGTGCATCTCGCCCATCGGCACTTGGTGCGAGCGCCAGTAGTCCTCGGTGCGCTTTCCGTCGATTTCTTTCGGGCACGTCCAGCCCTTGGGTGTGCGGAGCACGATCATCGGCCAGCGCGGGCGTTCCCTAAAACCAGTTCGACGCGCATCCGATTTGATGCGCTGAATTTCGCCGACGACCTCGTCCAGGGTGGCGGCCATCAGCTCGTGCATTTTTTCCGGCTCATTCCCCTCGACGAAATACGGCGTGTAGCCGTAGCCGCGGAATAGGTGATCCAGCTCCTCATGGCTGATACGGGCGAGAATGCAGGGATTGGCAATCTTGTAGCCGTTCAGGTGGAGGATCGGCAGAACCACTCCGTCGGTCGCCGGGTCCAAGAACTTGTTGGAATGCCAGCTCGTTGCCAGCGGTCCAGTCTCCGCTTCGCCGTCGCCGACGACGCAGGCAACGATCAAATCGGGGTTGTCGAAGGCCGCTCCGTACGCATGCGAGAGGGCGTAGCCGAGTTCGCCGCCTTCGTGAATTGAACCGGGCGTCTCCGGTGCAACATGGCTCGGCACACCGCCCGGGAAGGAGAACTGGGTGAACAGACGCTTCATGCCCTCTTCGTCGGGCGAAATGCTCGGATAGACCTCACTGTAGGTTCCCTCGAGGTAGGCGTTCGCGACCAGACCGGGACCGCCATGCCCGGGGCCGGTGATGTAGATCATGTCGAGGTCGTGCTCCTTGATCACCCGATTGAGGTGAACGTAGATGAAGTTCAAGCCGGGCGTCGTTCCCCAGTGGCCGAGGAGCCGGGGCTTGATGTGCTCCTTTGTGAGCAATTGCTTGAGCAGCGGATTGTCATAGAGATAGATTTGGCCGACCGACAGGTAGTTGGCGGCCCGCCAATACGCATCAATCAATGCCCGCTCTTTGTCAGACAGCGCGGTTGCCATTGTTGCTTCTCCCGTGTCATTGAACTACGCGTCACGCCAACGCGGCGGAACGGTCATGCACATCAGTCGTCGCGCCAATCGGCGGCGATGCAGCGGATCATCAGCGCTACTACCTCCATCTTATCCGTGTACTTCCCGATCCTCGCCGCCCCGTCGGATCTGGCCGGCGGTAGAGGGCCGGCTCGGCCCGGGCGATCGTTTCGATTCCGCGGCGCGGCTCGACCGTGAGAGCTGGTCGATCACCGGATAAACATCACTGCCCAACCTGGCGCGTGCGTCGGCGCTGGTTGTGGGCAACCGGTTAACCGTCACCGACGGTTCATCAGTTCTTGCACCGCTCGAAGATCATCTTGCGATGCTGCTCAAAGGCATGCAAGCACGTCTCCAGAGCATGAAGCATCGAGACGGCGCAATCGGTCTCCTGTCCGGCCTGAACCAGCTCGTCGATAATCCTTTTCTGCCGAGCAATACGCTCCTCGACGATCGTGATGTGTCGCTCGGCCTGGGCAAGGTAGTCCTGCTTATAGGTGTCGTGCATGGCGGTAGTAGAATGAAGACGCCATTGGCCAAGAGCCTTGATCTGGCTCAAATTCATTTAAGGCGAATGATGATAGGCGTCTAATCGTCTCAGTGCGCCAAATCATGCCCATTCGTGCCGCTCGGAAGTGGCTCCGACGGGCAAATCCGGCGGGCTGATGCTGCGGCTTGAAAAACTCGATTGGGGACAGACGATGCTCGACTCCTTCTCAATCCCGGTTGAGATGCTCTGGCTGGCCGTCGCATTCGTCGCAATCATGGCGGGGATGCTGGCCGCGGCGCCGGAGTAGCGTTAGGCGGTGCTGGCGGCGGGCACAGTAGCCCAGCTCAAGATCGCAAGAGGTACAGCCGCTCAGGTGTGCCGTTCAGCTTCCGTGCATTCCAGGTCTGTCCGGATTTGCGGTCTCGGTGCCTTAGCTTGCGTGCCGATACACAGCCGATTACCGCATTGCAGCGGTTGATCCATGTCAATGTTCGCGGACGCTTCTGCGCGCAAAGTGCCGAGCCAGAGTTGCATCCGGAAGGAAGATACATGCGCCTCGATCGTATCGCGATTTTCGCGGGAGTGCTGGGCGGAGTCGTCCTGTCCATCGCCGGCACGACACCTGGGTTTTCGGGTAGCGCTCCCCCTATGCGCACTGCGCAGGCGCAATCGCCGCAGCAAAACCCGCTCGAACGCGCCCGCACGGCGGTGGAGACCCTGATCAATCGCCTGCGTGGACGCGATATGCCAGAGGGGATCGTCAAGACCAACGGCCGCCTCGAAGCGACGCAAGTGGACGTATCGGCAAAGTACTCCGGTCGCCTCGCGGCGGTGAACGTGGACGAGGGCGACGAGGTTACCGCCGGACAGGTGGTCGCGACCATCTCGTCGCCGGAAACGGAAGCTCAGCTGCGCGCGGCCCAGGCGCAGGTGTTGAAAGCGAAAAGAACATTGGCGGAAGCCGTCGCGATCATCGCGCAACGGAAAAGCGATCTGGACTTCGCCCGGACGGACTACGACCGTGGAAAGCCGCTGATTGAACACGGGACCATTACGCAGCAGACGCTGGACCTGCGCCGGAACAAATTCGAGGCGGCGGACGCCGCAGTGGTTGCGGCCAACGCCCAGCGTGACGCGGCGGAGGCGGCGGTCAAGGCCGCCGAGGCCGATGTCGAGCGGCTGCAATCGATCCTGGTCGACCTGGTGCTCGTGTCGCCGAGAAGCGGACGCGTGCAGTACCGGCTGGCCCGCGCCGGTGAGGTGGTCTCCGCCGGACAGCGCGTCCTGACCATCCTCGATCTCAAAGACGTCTACATGACGATCTACCTGCCGGCAGATGTAGCAGGCAAGCTGACGCTGGGGGATGAGGCGCGCACCATCCTGGATCCACTCCCGCAACATGTCTTCCCCGCCACCATCAGCTTCGTGGCGACCGACGCGCAGTTCACGCCCAAGAGCGTCGAGACCGCCGAGGAGCGCCAGAAGCTCATGTTCCGCGTCAAGCTCCAGGGCGACCCCGCGGTGCTCGACAAATACCACAGTGCCGTGAAAACGGGGGTGCGCGGCCTCGGTTTCGTGCGCACCGATCCGAAGATCGCCTGGCCTGCCGAGCTAGCGGTGAAGCTGCCAGAATGACCAACACCGTTGTCGCCAGGATCGAGCGCGTGACGCACCGCTACGGCAAGAGGTTCGCGCTCAACGATCTCACGCTCGATATCCCTGGCCGATGCATGGCGGGGTTGATCGGACCCGACGGCGTGGGCAAGTCCACCTTGCTCGCCCTCCTCTCCGGGGTGCGCAAGATTCAGACCGGCAAGGTCATGGTCCTCGACGGAGACATGGCGGACGAGCGCCATCGGCGGGCGAGCTATAATCGTATCGCCTACATGCCACAGGGGCTGGGCCGCAATCTCTATCCGACACTCAGCGTTTTCGACAACATCGATTTTTTCGGCCGCCTGTTCGGGCAGGGCGCTGGCGAGCGGCGCGCGCGCATCGACGAGCTCTTGAGAGCCACCGGGCTCGACCCATTTCCGGATCGACCCTGCGGCAAGCTCTCCGGCGGCATGAAGCAGAAAGTCAGCCTGTGCTGCTCGCTGATGCACGACCCCGATCTGCTCGTTCTCGACGAGCCCACGACGGGCGTCGATCCGCTCTCGCGCCGGCAGTTCTGGGAGCTGATCGATTCGATCCGCGCGCGGCGGCCGATGATGAGCGTGATCGTCGCCACCGCCTACATGGACGAGGCGAGCCGGTTCGATTGGCTCGCCGGGATGGACGACGGCAAGGTCATCGCGCAGGGCACGCCAAAGGAGTTTCTCGCCAAAGCGCAAAAGACCAATCTAGACGACGCTTTCATTGCCCTGCTGCCACCGGAAAAGCGCGGCCTGCATCAGGAGGTTATCGTGCGGCCGCGTACCGAGAGCGAGGACATGACGCCGGCGATCGAGGCGGAGGGACTCACGCGCCGGTTCGGCGATTTCGTCGCCGTCGACCATGTGAGCTTTCGCATCGCACGCGGGGAGATTTTCGGCTTCCTCGGCTCGAACGGCTGCGGGAAAACGACAACCATGAAGATGATGACGGGGCTGCTGCCGGTCACCGAAGGCACGGCCAAGCTGTTCGGCAAGCCCATGGGCGCCGACGACATGGAGGCGCGGCAGAACGTCGGCTACATGTCGCAGGCGTTCTCCCTGTACGGGGAGCTTACGGTGCGGCAAAACCTCGATCTGCACGCGCGGCTCTACCATTTGCCGCCGAATGAGGTCGACGCGCGGATCAACGAGCTGCTCGAACGCTATGATCTGAAAAGCGCGGCCGATGCGAAGCCGGAGAGCCTGCCGCTCGGCGTCAAGCAGCGGCTGCAGCTTGCGGTGGCAGTGCTGCACCGGCCTCCCATCCTCATTCTGGACGAGCCCACCTCGGGCGTCGATCCGGTCGCCCGCGACGCGTTCTGGCGCACGCTGATCGATCTTTCCCGCAATGATGGCGTCACCATCTTCCTCTCGACCCACTTCATGAACGAGGCCGAGCGCTGCGACCGTATCTCGCTGATGCATCAAGGCCGGGTCCTCGCCGTCGGCGCGCCGAAGGAGCTCGTCAAACAGCGCGGCAGCGCTTCCCTCGAGGACGCCTTCATCAGTTATCTGGAGGAGGCAGGCGGGGCCGACAAAGCAAAGAAGGCCGAGGCGCCGCAACCAGCGGAGGCGCCAGAACCAACGGCCTCGCCGGCCAAGGCCCTTCCATCCCATGCCTCCAGGCGGTTCGATCCCGGACGGCTATGGGCTTATGCCCGGCGCGAGACGATGGAGCTCTTGCGCGATCCCATACGGCTGTCGTTCGCGTTCATCGGCCCCGTCATCTTGATGTTCGCGTTCGGCTACGGCATCACCTTCGACGTCGAGAATCTCAATTTCGCGGCCTTTGATCAGGACCGCACGCCGGAAAGCCGCCGGCTGCTCGAAAGCTTCTCGGGCTCGCGTTATTTCTCCGAACGGCCTCCGATCAGCTCCACAGCTGAGCTGGAGCAGCGCATGCGGAGCGGAGAGCTGGCTGTCGTCGTTGAAATCCCATCCGGCTTCGGCCGCGATGTAGAAAACCTGCACTCGCCCGAGGTCGCCTTCTGGATCGACGGCGCCATGCCGTTCCGCGGCGAGACAACGAAAGGATACGTTACCGGCCTGGTATTGCGTTACATGCAGGACCTCGCGGTCGAGCGTCTTGGCCCCAACGCCGCATCCAACGTCTACCTCGGCGGCCTCAATATCCAGAATCGCTTCCGCTACAACCAGGGTTTCAAGAGCGTCTTCTCCATGGTGCCGAGCGTCATTGTGATGATGCTGGTTCTGATCCCGGCAATCATGGCGACCATCGCTGTCGTGCGCGAGAAGGAAACCGGCTCGATCGCGAATTTTCGTTCCACCCCCATCAGCAAATTCGAGTTCCTCGCGGGCAAACAGTTCCCGTATGTCGTCGTTGGGATGCTGACCTTCACCCTCCTGCTGCTGATGGCGTTTTTCGTTTTTCACGTGCCGGTGAAGGGGTCGTTCGGAGCCCTCGCGCTGGGAGCGTTGCTCTACGTCTTCTCGACTTGCGGCTTCGGGCAACTCATCTCGACCTTCACTCAGACGCAGGTCGCCGCAGTTTTTGCGACCACCGTTATCTCCGTCATTCCCACGGTGAACTTTTCCGGTCTGCTCGTGCCCGTGTCCTCCCTCACCGGCCAGGGAAGGGTGATCGGCCTGATGTTTCCAGCGGCCTGGTTTCAGCCGATCAGCGTCGGCACCTTCACAAAAGGACTCGGCTTTTCCGATCTCTGGTTCAATGCGCTCATCCTTGCGCTCTTCGCGCTCGGCTTCCTCGTTGCCGCGCATATCTTTCTGCAGAAGCAGGAGACCTGAGATGTCTGTGGCGGGCCAGGTGGCGAACGCCCGAGAACAGGCGCCACGGCAAGCAGCGAGCAGACCGGAGCCACCCCGGAGCAATCGGCTCACCAGGCTGCTGCTGCATGTCGCCAACATCTACCGGCTGACGATCAAGGAGATGCGCAGCATCCGCTCCGACCCGATCATGCTCGCGCTCATCGCGTATAGCTTCACCTTCGCGATCTACGCCGCGGCGACAGGCGCCTCGACCGAAGCGACCAATCTCTCGGTTGGCATCGTCGACGAGGACCGTTCCGACCTGTCGCGGCGCATTGCCGATGGCCTCACGCCGCCCACGTTCAAGCCGGCCGTGGAAATTGCAGCGACGGAAATCGACGCAGGGATGGATTCGCAACGCTTCATGTACGTCATCGAAATTCCCCCGAAGTTCCAAGCGGATATTCTTGCCGGGCGGCAGCCGTCGGTGCAAATCAATGTCGATGCCACCGCGGTTGCCCAGGCCGCCAATGGGATGACCTACATCCAGAACGTCATCGTCAACTATGTGACCGAATTCATCACGGGACGCGAAGGATTGATGGGTGGACTGGTCAAGATGGTTACGCACGCAAAGTTCAATCCGAATTTGAAATCCAGTTGGTTCACTGCGGTGATGCAGATCATCAACAATCTGACCATGATAACCGTGATCTTGACCGGTGCGGCGCTGATCCGCGAGCGCGAACAGGGCACCGTCGAGCACCTTCTTGTGATGCCTGTGGTTGCGCCCGAGATCATGATCTCGAAGATACTAGCGAACGGGATCGTCATTCTGGCGGCGGCCGGACTTTCGCTGCTGTTTGTCGTGCAATGGTGGCTGCAAGTGCCGGTCGCCGGATCGACGCTGCTGTTTCTCGGCGGCTCCTGCTTTTATATCTTCACCGTCGCGGCGCTTGGTATTCTCCTCGGCACGGTCGCATCCACGATGGGCCAGTTCGGGCTGCTGTCGATTCCCGTGCTTCTGGTCATGATGCTGCTTTCCGGAGGCACGACGCCGATGGAGAGCATGCCGGTCTGGCTGCAGCACTTGATGCAGGTCATCAGCCCGACCCCGCATTTTGTGTTGTTCGCCCAGGATGTGCTTTATCGCGGCGCCGATCTCTCCATCGTCTGGACGGAGATTCTGGCGACAACCGTCATTGGCTCAGTTTATTTTGCCGTGGCACTCTATCGTTTCCGCCGCGTCATTTTCAGCGGCTGAACGTCGCGGCCCGCGGATGCCGGTGGCGTCCGGATCGTGACAGAGTTGGCGATCACCCGCAGGACCGAGCGTAGGGTCCGGGCAACGCCCACATAATGAAGTTGAGCAAATGGATAGTGCCATTCTCTCCGCCACGTCTGCGCTGGCCGGCTCGTTGATTGGTGGGCTTTCGACCCTGGCGGCCTCCTGGCTCACCCTACGCGGGCGGGTGAGGGCGCAAGCGCTGATCCAAGAGGCGGCGAAGCGCGAGGCCCTCTACGCAGAGTTCATCATCGAAGCGTCCAGACGTCTTACCGATGCTTGGGCTCATCATGCCGAAAACCCTGAGGTTGTGGCCGGGCTCTACTCTATTGTCCAGCGGATGCGGCTCACATCGTCAGATGAGGTCATCCGCGTTGCCGACCAAGTGACCCGCCTCGTCATCCACGCCTATGCCGCCCCTGACAGATCGTTTGACGAGTTACGGGCGCACATCGCGGTGGAAGATGGGCAATGGGACCCCCTGCGGGAGTTCGCCGAGGCGTGCAGAGTGGAGCTGCGCTCCCTCCGCGGATGATCCACAGATGGCCTCGCGAGCCCCATGCTCTCCGAAGCCGGCGGTGCCCTTGATTTAGATCAAGGTTCGGCTTGCCTTATCTGCCATTTTAATAAGAAAAGGCGAGTTCAAGCGAGGAGGACACCATGGCTTCGCAAAGCAGTATCCACTTCTTGCTCAATTGGACCAAGGAGCGGATCGATGAGATGGATGCCACGCTGGCATCCCTCGAAGGCAAAACCGCGGAACTGCGCTCCGAGTCCCGCGCCAAAGCCGATCAGGTCGTGGCCGACCTGCGCAAGAAGCGCGACGAATTCGAAAGCACCGTCAAGAAGCAAGCCGAGGCGGGCGAGGCCGCCTGGGACGCGACCATGAAGAGGTTGGAGGCGCAGTGGAAAGGCTTCGAGACCGAAGTCAATAATTACCTCGAGGGCCTCGGCAAGGACATCAAGCAAGAGCAGGCCGTGTTCCAGAGCCAATTCGCTGCCCAGATGAAGGCCTGGCGTGAAACAACGGACAAGACCCATGCGGCCGCGGCGGAATTCGCGGCGGAGCGGCGGAAGGATCTCGACGCGGCGGTATCGCGCATGAAGGCCGATGCCGCCGCCGCGCAGGAGAAGCTGCAGAAGCTTGCAGGGGCGGGGAACGAATCCTGGTCCGCCCTCAATGCCGCCTTGGCTGCATCGCGTGCTGCTTTCGATCGCGCCAATCAGACTGCCCGAGAGGCGTTCGAGCGCGCGGCAAGCTCGGGCCGATAAGCCGAACGTGACGGCCGGCAGGTGATTCCGGTCGCCATCTTGTCGAATACTAGTCGATGATGTGGTAGCCGCCGTCGACGTAGAGCGTCTCGCCGGTGATCAGGCGGGCGGCGTCGTGCGCCAGGAAGGCGGTGGCGACGCCCACGTCCTCGATGCTGACCAGGCTGCGCGCCGGCGCCTTCGCTTTCGCCTTGTCGAGCAGCGCGTCGAATTCGGGAATCCCCGAGGCCGCCCGCGTGGCCAGCGGCCCGGGCGAGATGGCGTGCACGCGGATGCCCTTGGGGCCGAGTTCGGCCGCGAGATAGCGCACCGCGCTCTCGAGCGCCGCCTTGGCGACGCCCATGATGTTGTAGTTCTTCACCACCATCTGGCTGCCGTAATAGGTCATGGTGAACAGCGTCCCGCCCTTGCGCATCAGTGGCTCCGCCAGATGCGCCATTCGGATGAAAGACCAGCACGACACATCCATGGTGGTGAGAAATCCCTCCTGGGATACGTCGACGACGCGCCCCTGCAGCGCATCCTTGGGCGAGAAGGCAATGGAGTGTACGGCAAAATCCAGCTTGCCCCACTCACTGGTGATGCGCTCGAACACAGCCTCCATCTGTCCGGGCGTGCGCACATCGAGCGGGAGCATGATCGGCGCCTCGAGCTCGCGCGCGAGCGGCTCGACGAATCTCCTCGCCTTGTCGTTGAGGTAGGTGACGGCGAGCTCCGCCCCGAAGGCGCGGAAAGCCTTGGCGCAGCCCCAGGCGATCGAGTGCTCATTGGCAATGCCGATGATGAGACCCTTCTTGCCTTCGAGCAGCTTGGCTTTTACCGGCGGGATCATGGAGGGAGACCTCTTGCTTTCAGATTCGAATACCCGGCCACGCCACCTGCTCCTGCACCATCGTGTTGAGATTGCGAAAAGCCGGCCGCTTGTCCTTGGCCGCCGGTATGGACTATTTGCCTGCCGTTGGGCTTCAGACAGCCTCGCCCCACGGGGCGGCGTCCATTTCCAGCTTATCCCCGTACCTGAGCGCTCTGAGTGCCACCAACAAAGTCAGTCTGTGTTGAATGGCCCAAGCGACACGCTGCATCGTTCGTCTGGGGGCAGCATGCTCAAGGCCAGCTCCAGACGCTCTGCCTCCGCTTCCAGACCTATCCACCGGAGCTTGCGTATCAGTCTGGCCCACTCCTGCGACCGTTTCGTCCTTGCGTCAACGGCCCTTTGCTCGCGCGGCAGCTCCATTGAACATCCTCCCAGCTCTTGTGCTCTGGTTCGATGGCCTGCTCAGGATGATCTAGCATTATTGCGCACGTGTTCCGGATCACATCTCATTGAACCGGGTCAAAATTTCTGCACGCAGAAGGCTACTTAAAACTAAAATCACTGGTGACGGCGGCTGGGTGTTACGTCATGGCCCGGATTGCCGCAACTGCAACGAAGGGTTCTTCGTGCAAGCGCGATGCAGCAGTACGGGCGTTCGGCCGCATCATACCGGCTCTCGGAGCTCATGCTGTTCAGGGAGCTTGGCCTGCGCTTTGCGCCAGATCAATGCCGACCGTTGTAACAGGACGCACAAAGGCTGCATACTGCGGCGCACAAAGCGATAAGGAGGCAAAGAAGAATGGCGACGAAGCCGGACCTGGCGTTGCCCTCGGCCAAGGACGTCATGCAGAAGATTGCGCTGGCCGAAGCCGAGAAAGCCTCGGAGGAGGCGCGCCTGCATGCGCAGGCGGACGCCGAGAAAAAAGCGCTGCTCGACCAGCTCAGCAAGCCGTCTGGCGTCTCGGACGAGGAGGCGCTTTCGCGGGCGATCAGGATCATCGACCGCGCGGCAGCGAACGGCCTCACCGAGGTTCAAGTGCATCGATTCCCCAACCAGCTTTGCACCGACAAAGGCCGTGCAATCAATCAGCAGGAGCCGGGCTGGGAGAAGACCCTCACGGGAGTGCCGAAGGAGATCTATCAATTATGGGAGAAGTACTTCCGTCCACGCGGCTACAAGTTGCGGGTCCAGATCGTCGACTTTCCCGGAGGCATGCCGGGCGACGTCGGCATGACGCTGAGCTGGGGGTGAGCGCGGCACGCTCAAACGTGCAGGAGGGACTAGCGTGCAGGAGGAAGTTAAAGAGCATGTTTGGATCGAACGGAATGAGACGCCGTCATGGCCTCGCATGACGTGATCAGAGATGAGCGCAAGAGGCACTAAAATGTCAGAGCAACCCCATCTCTCAGCCGTGGCATCTCCCTTCGGGCTGTTTGCTCCGGCGATGGAATACATGGCCGATGCAGCGCAGCGCACGGTGCTGTTCTGGGACGTCATGCGCCAGCGCGGCAACCAGTATCGCGAGCACCTCGCGGAGACTGCGCCGCATGTTCTCGAATACGAGGCGGAGCTCATCATCGACGGGCGCACGCTGGAGCGGCCGGTAAATTACGCCCTGGTGCGTATCGTCCCTCCCGCGGCGACTGAAATCGATCCGCTGCGCCGGCCGTTTGTCGTCGTCGATCCGCGCGCGGGCCACGGCCCGGGCATCGGCGGGTTCAAGGCGGACAGCGAGATCGGCGTGGCGTTCAGAGCCGGGCATCCCTGCTATTTCATCGGCTTCCTGCCTGACCCGATGCCAGGTCAGACCATCGAGGACATCGCGCGGGCCGAGGCAGTCTTCCTCGAAAAGGTCATCGCGCTGCATCCCGATGCCGAGGGCAAGCCCTGCGTCATCGGCAACTGCCAGGCGGGATGGGCGGTGATGATGCTCGCCGCCGTGCGCCCCGAGCTGTTCGGGCCGATCATCATCGCCGGCTCGCCGCTCTCCTACTGGGCCGGCGTGCGGGGCAAGAATCCCATGCGCTACAGCGGCGGCCTGTTGGGCGGCAGCTGGCTGACCGCGCTGGCGAGCGACCTCGGCCATGGCAAGTTCGACGGCGCCTGGCTGGTGCAGAATTTCGAGAACCAGAATCCTGCCAACACCCTGTGGACCAAGCCGTACAACCTCTATTCCAAGATCGACACGGAAGCGCCGCGCTACCTCGGCTTCGAGCGCTGGTGGGGAGGCCACGTCAATCTCAACGCCGAGGAGATCCAGGCCATCGTCGATGAGCTGTTCATCGGCAACAATCTCGCCGCCGGGAGGATTCAGACCTCAGACGGCACGACTATCGACCTGCGCAACATTCGCACTCCCATCGTGGTGTTCTGCTCCAAGGGCGACAACATAACGCCGCCGCAGCAGGCGCTCGGATGGATTCTCGATCTGTACGAGAGCGTGGACGAAATCCGCTCCTACGGACAGACCATCCTCTACACCATTCACGAAACCATCGGCCATCTCGGCATCTTCGTATCCGGCGGAGTGGCAAAGAAGGAGCACAGCGAGCTCTCCAGCAACATCGACCTCATCGATACCTTGCCGCCCGGTCTCTACGAGGCGGTGTTCGAGAGGAAGGACGGGCAGGCAGCCAGCCCGGATCTTGCGACCGGCGACTGGATCATGCGCTGCGAGGTAAGGACGCTCGACGACATTCGCGCACTCGGCGCCAACGACCCGGCTGACGAGCGCCGCTTTGCTACCGCCGCCCGTGTCTCGGAAACGAACCTGGAGCTTTACCGCACGTTTGCGCAGCCCATGGTTCGCGCCATGGTGAGCTCTCCGATCGCGCAATGGATGCAACAGATGCATCCGCTGCGGCTGCAATACGAGCTCTTCTCGGATGCAAACCCGACGATGGCCCCTGTCGCCGCCATGGCCAACCAAGTGCGCCGGAATCGAAAACCCGTGACCCGGGATAATCCTTTCCTGGCGATGCAGGAAATCTTCTCTCGCCAGATGGTCACGGCTCTCGATGCCTGGCGCGATCTCAGCGAGACCGTCGCAGAGCGCACCTTCCTGACGGTGTACGGCGCACCTACGCTCCAGGCGGCTGCCGGCATCGACCCTGAGTCGACACGCCCGTTGCGCAGAGCCGGCAGGGATCCATTGCATCGCGAGCTTCTGCAGAAGCGCATTGCGGAGCTCAAGGCAGACATCCCATCCGGTGGAGTGCGCGAAGCCGTCATCCGGGGGCTCATCTATGTGGGAATGGCGCGGGCTGCGGTCGACGAACGCGGCTTTGAGGCGCTGCGCCGGATCCGGCGTTCCTATGGCGAAGTGCCTTTGGCGGCGTTCAAGGCGGTGGTGCGGGAGCAATTCTTCATGCTGCTGATCGACGCAGAGGCGGCGCTCGCCGCCATCCCGTCCATGCTCCCTCCCGACGCCAAGACCCGGCGCAAGGCGTTCGAGCTCATCAAGGAAGTCATGAGCGCTCGCGGTGAACTGTCGGCCGAGGACAAGGAGCGCCTGTTGCGGGTTGCCCGCCTGTTCGAGCTTCCCGAGGAATCCTCAGCGGCTCGGACCCTTGCCGTCGTCTCGACACAGGCCAAGGCATCATGACCGCCACCGTCGTGCCCGGCCTTGAGCTGCCTTGAGCCGGGCATCCACGTCCTTGCCGCATCCGAAGGCGTGGATGCCGGGACAAGCCAAGCCAAGCCGGGACAAGCCGGGCCATGACGCCGAGTAATACGAGCGAGGCCGAGCATGCCGCCTGACAGCGAGAAGGGTAACATCGCGGCCATCGCGCCGCCGGCCCGGCCGGCGCACAGCAAATACGAGCGCCTGATCGCGTTGGCAAAGCAGGTGCCCGCGGTCACCACAGTGGTTGCCCATCCCTGCGACGAGACCTCCCTGCGCGGCGCCGTGGATGCGGCGCAAGCCGGGATCATCATTCCAGTTCTCGTCGGTCCCGCGGCCAAGATCTCCGCGGTGGCTCAACGGCACGGGATCGACATCAGCCGCTTTCAGGTGGTCGACGCCCCGCACAGCGATGCCGCCGCCGCCAAGGCCGTGCAGTTGATCCGCGAGGGCAAGGGCGAGCTGCTGATGAAGGGCAGCCTGCATACCGATGAGCTGATGCGCGAGGTCGCCTCCGGCCAAACCGGCCTGCGCACGGCACGCCGGATCAGCCACGTTTTCATCATGGATGTCCCGACTTATCCGGAGACCCTGTTCATCACCGACGCCGCCATCAACATATTCCCCGATCTCGAAGCCAAGCGCGACATCGTGCAGAACGCGATCGACCTGTTCACGCAGGTCGGCCTCGGCAATCCGCGGGTTGCCGTTCTCTCCGCAGTCGAGACAGTGACCCCCAAGATTCCCTCGACCATCGATGCTGCCGCGCTCTGCAAGATGGCCGACCGCGGACAGATCACCGGCGGCGTCCTCGATGGTCCGCTCGCTTTCGACAATGCGATCGACCCGCAGGCGGCAGAGATCAAGGGCATCAAGTCGCCGGTTGCGGGTCGCGCGCAAATCCTGGTCGTGCCCGATCTCGAGGCGGGAAATATGCTGGCCAAGAATCTCACATTCCTCGCGAAGGCGGACTCGGCCGGAATCGTGCTCGGCGCGCGGGTGCCGGTCATTCTCACCTCGCGTGCAGATTCCGTGCGCGCCCGCATGGCCTCCTGCGCGATAGCCGTGCTTTACGCGCACGCCCGCCGGAGGGCCGCGGCGGTGCCGGCCGCGTGAAGCCTCCGATGGGCACGATCCTCGTCGTCAATGCCGGCTCCTCCAGCGTGAAATTTCAGGTCTTCGCGCTGGGGCAAAGCGGTGGGCTCGTGCGCAGGCTCAAAGGTCAGATGGATGGCATCGGCACGCGCCCGCGGCTGCGAGCGAGCGGCCCGGATGGGCGCGGCACGGTCGATCGCACATATGAAAAGGACGCCGTCCCCAGCGTGCCGGTCGCGCTGCACACGGCGGGCGCGTGGCTGCGGGAGGAGATGGACATCCATCCTACCGCGGTCGGGCACCGGGTCGTACATGGCGGGCCCGACTTTGACCGTCCCGTCGTCATCGATGCCGACGTGCTCGAGCGTCTCGAGCGTTTTACCTCGCTGGCGCCGCTGCATCAGCCCCATAATCTCGCGCCGATCCGCTCCATTCTCGCACGCTCTCCCGATCTGCCTCAGGTCGCCTGCTTCGATACCGCGTTCCACCGCGGTCACAGCGCGGTGGTGGATCACTACGCGATTCCGGAGCGGTTCCATGCAGAGGGGGTGCGGCGCTATGGGTTTCACGGTCTCTCATATGAATACATCGCCGGGCGGCTGCCGGAAGTGGCGCCGGAGGTCGCATCGGGGCGCGTGATCGTTGCGCACCTCGGCAGCGGCGCCTCGATGTGCGCGCTTGCGAGCGGACGCAGCATCGAGAGCACGATGGGATTTACCGCCCTCGACGGATTGCCCATGGGCACCCGGCCGGGGCAGATCGATCCCGGCGTCGTGCTTTATCTGATCGAGCAGAAGGGAATGAGCGCAGCGGCGGTGCAGGAGCTCTTTTATCACGAGTGCGGATTGAAAGGCCTGTCCGGCATCAGCAACGACGTGCGCGAGCTTGCGGCCAGCAGCAATCCGGCCGCCGACTTTGCGCTGGATTATTTCTGCTACCGGGTTGGCCTCCATACCGGCATGCTGGCCTCGGCGCTGGGCGGGCTGGATGGGTTCGTATTCACGGCCGGCATCGGCGAAAACTCTGCCGCCGTCCGCTCGCGCATCGCCGCGCGACTTGCGTGGCTCGGCGTTGAGCTCGACGCGACGGCGAATGCGGCACACGCGACGCAAATATCCCGGCCCGACGGCCGGCCCGCGGTTTACGTCATCCCCACGGACGAGGAGCTGATGATCGCGCGGCATACGCTGGCGCTCCTTTCGGATCAGGACGCACGGCGTCGCCACGCTCAGCTTGACGCCAGCGCGCGATAGCAGCGGCTCGCAGCAGGCTCTACGCCCAGATCGCCATAGGGAGCCCGAACGCATCGCGCTCGGGCGGGTCGGGAAAGGACTGCGCCGTACCGGCCCGAATGCGGCTCGCGATCACGGCACAGGCGAGGGCATCCAAAACGTCGTCCGGGCCTGCGCCGTTTGGCGGGTCGCCGTGCAGCACCTCTGCCGGAATGCCTGATGCAATAAGAAGGCACCGGCGCAGCGCCAGGCCGGGCGCGTAACAGCGGCCTTTCACCTTCTTCGGCTCCGCGAGCGCGCGCCCGCCATTGAGCCGCCAGAACACAAGCTCAGGATGCACTTCGAACACGCGAGCGGCCGCCGTCGGGTCGGCGCGCAGGCACGCATCCACCTCTCGGATCTTGGGCGCAATGTTGAACAGCTGCTTGGAGATTTTCCGCGGCGGCTGGGAGGTCGCGACCGCAACCGCACACGCGTCGCGGTAGTCGCGTTGATCGAGCGATGCGCGGGAAGGGACCGAAAACACCGAGGACTGCCGGTCGCCGAGCAGCGGCCGCACGGAGTTTTCGGCCGCGCGCCCGCCGCGTCCCACCCGTGCGGGCAATCCGATGGGGATATCCACCGCGATTACCGCGGGCGCCTCATCCGCCGTGAGGACGTCCCCAAACCGAGGCACAATGCGCAGGCGGATCTCGGTACTGCCGTCGTGCTGGTTGCGCCGCGCCAAAGCAACCATCCAGCCGGCCGGACAGCCGTCCACGCCGGCGAGCCAGTGGTCAGAGGCAGGATTCGGCATGAGCGGGACGTATTATTCTCGAGCTCGTTAACCGGTTCCGTACAGGCCGGCGAGGGCTCACTCAACAGCTGAGTGACATTTCCGCACGGCACCGAGCCTGCCGCCTCGCGCCGGTGTACAAGACGGCTTCGCCCCATCTGCGCACCGCTTGGAATTACTGTTTTTTCATGGAACTTTCATTCACCGTTCGAATTTGCCGCATCAACAAACGCTGCCTTTGAAGGTATTCGACGCTTTGTCTGCCAACTCTCTCGACGCCCGGAGCAGAATGCTCCTCTGCGACCCGCTCTATGGAGGGCGGAGGCGGGAATATGCTAACTTGAGCGGTGACGACCGCGTTTGCTGTTGCCGCAGCACCCCTCGTTGTGCAAGCCTCAAGCGAGGCGCATTGCCAATGCCGGCCCCGCGTGCCGTATCCAAACGAAATAACAGATTCACGGCAACAACAAACATTGGGAGGATGAAATGACCACGAGGAGATCATTGCTACTGGCGGCAGTAGGCTCGCTGACGACGGGCGCCATCGGCGCTCGCGTGCCGGTTTACGCCGATCCAGCCCTGGCGAAGGTCAAGGTTGTGATCCCGCAGAACAGCGTCTTCGTTTTGAGCTACCTGGGAGGCAAGGACGCCGGAGTGTTCAGCGAGCACGGGATCGACCTTGATGCCGACCCGAGACCATTTGCCGGATTCCTCGCCGGGCTGCCCAGCAAGCAGTGTATGACGACGACCTATTCCGGGATGGACGCCATTCAGAAAATAAATGAGGGCCTGGATTGGGTGGTCATCGGTGGGGGGCTCACGGTGGTGCAGGATGTCATTGTCCGCAAGAGCTCGCCCTTCAACACCCCCGCTGATCTCCGCGGGAAGAAATTCGGTACTTTCTCGACCGGTGCAGGGTCGTTCAAGGCATCAAGGGCGGCGATCATCGACGCCTACAAGCTCGACATCGTCAACGATACGCAGTTGCAGCAGGTTGCCGGCCCGGCACTCACCAAGCTGTTGGAGCGCGGGGACATCGATGCCATGATCAACATCAGCTCCCTTACGCTTGCCGCAGAGGCGCAAGCGGACAAATTCCGGGTGCTGTTCTCGCCGAATGATTATTGGAGACAAAAGACCGGCTATCCGATCGTGTGGGCTGCCCCGATCGTCGCCTGGAGAAGTTGGGTAGACGAGGACACTACACGGGCGAAAAATTTCGCCGCGGCGACCGCAGAATGCTTTCGTTGGCTGAGGAAGCCGGAAAATCTGCAAGCCGCGGTCAAGAAACACGGTGTGCTCGCGGGGGTGACAAAACCCGAGGATATCGCCGAGTACGAAAAATGGCTCGGCGCCAAGAAGATGTTCATGACGCAATGGGACCGCAAAGCCGTCGATGCCCAATGGAAGTTTCTGGAAATGGCGCACCGAACCGGTATCTTAGATAAAGTACCCCCAGAGGATAAATACGCCCTGTTCGTCGAAAGCTGAGCCGAACAGAATGCGGCGGAAACAGCGCGCCCATCGAGACTTGCCCACGCCGATATTGCAGATCTTGCCTGGACTGCTGGCGCTCGCGGCTGCGGTCGTGCTGTGGCAGCTGATCTCGCTGTTTTTCCCACCGGTGTTCCTTCCCGGGCCTGGCGCGCTGCTGCAGCGCATGGTCGCGATCTACTCCGACCCCGCATCATATGCGGTGATCGCAAGGACATTGGCGCGAATATTCGAGAGCTTTCTCATTTCGATGCTGATCGGGATGGCGCTCGGCCTGCTGATGGGATTGCGGCGCAGCATCGAGATATTCTTCGACAGCTGGATCATGGTGTTGTTGACCTTCCCGGCGGTCTGCTGGGCATTTCTCACCGTATTGTGGTTTGGAATATCGCAAGCGGCGCCGATCGTGACGGTCGTCCTTATCGTGTTTCCGTTTGTCGCAATGAACATCTGGGCGGGCACCAAGGCAGTGGAAAAAGACCTGATCTCGATGGCGAGGGTCTACAAGGCGGATCGGCGGCTCATGCTGCGCAAGGTGCTCGTTCCGCAGCTCATGCCGTATGTGTTCTCCTCGCTGCGGATAGCCCTTTCCTTGTCGTGGAAGATCGCGCTCGTGGCCGAAGCGTTTGGAGCGGGGACCGGCGTCGGCCAACAATTGTTCTATTGGTTCCAGGAGACGCGCGTGGACATGATGCTGGCCTGGGGAGTGAGCTTCATGCTGGTAATGGTCTTGATCGATCTCTTGGTCCTGCGTACGTGGGCGCGCCGCACGTTTGCCTGGAGACCGCAAGTGGCAACCTGAGACGCCGGCGCGAGGTCGTATTCGACATTCAATGCGTACCCGCCAGTCCACTTTGTCACCCAGCCGCGGCCGGGCCGCCGCCGGATCGGGAGCAGCCGCCCGTGAGGCTTGAGGATATCGATGCAGCGGGTCGAGGCGACGCCGTGATTTCGGGGAAACCCATTGGCTCGATCGCGTCCTCGGCGATCAGCATTGCCAATCTGACGAAGAGATTTCCTGCTCCGGGATCTTCAGACGAATTCGTCGTCCTGCACGACATCAGCTTGACGGTCGAGGAAGGAAAATTCGTCAGTCTTGTCGGTCCGTCCGGTTGCGGCAAATCGACGCTTCTCAACGTGATTGCCGGCATCGAATTCTGTGACGGCGGGTCCGTCACCATCCATCCCAAGGCGGGCCGCGCCGGAGCCGAGCCTCGCATCGGGTATGTCTTTCAGAGCCCGCGATTGCTCAACTGGCTGACCGTCGAGAGCAACATTCAGTTCGTGCTCGAGGCGCAGGACGTGCCGCGTCAGAGGTGGCGAGAGCTGGTGTCGAAGAATCTGGCGATGGTCGGGCTTGCCGGACAGGAACGGAATTATCCGCTGAACCTTTCGGGGGGGATGCAGCAACGGGTCGCCATTGCCCGCGCCCTCGCCATCGAGCCGGACATTCTCCTGATGGACGAGCCGTTCAGTCATCTGGACGCCATCACGGCGAGAAAAATGCGGTTCGATCTCATGGAGATTCTGCAGCGGGCCCGGCCGACGATCCTGTTCGTGACCCATGACCTTGCAGAAGCCGTGTTCCTCTCGGACGACATCTACATGATGAACGCCAAGCCGGCGGAAATTTTCAAGCACGTGACGATCGACATTCCGCGACCGCGGCAGCCCGAGGATTCGGCGATCCTCGATCTGGAAAAGACGCTGGTGCGCGAGTTTTTCCGGGTCGTGGAGGCGAAGGGATAGATGGCTCCCCGCCTCAAGGACATTGGTCTGCGAGCGAGCTCGATCATTGTTCTGCTGCTGCTGTGGTGGGGGGCCTCCGATCTCATGAACGATCCCCAAGTCCTGCCGGGACCGGTGGCGATCGGTCAGACCATCATCACGGACTTCAATACCCCGGGGCCGGAAGGGGAGTCGGCCTTCTTCGACATTGGGATCACGCTTGCCCGAATCTTCCTGGCCTTCTGCGCGGCCATGGCGGCCGGCATCGGGATCGGCCTCGCCATGGGGCTCAACCGCACCATCGAGCGTTCGCTCCTGGCGGTAATCCCACTGCTGCTGACCATGCCGACAATCCTCATGGTGTTCCTTGCCGTGATGTGGTTCGGCTTCAGCGAGGCGGGCGGCCTCGTCGCCGTGCTGGCTGTCGTCACGCCCTATGTCGCGGTGAACATGTTCGAGGGCACCAAGGCCATGGACAAGTCGCTGATCGACATGGCCGTGACCTTCAAGGCGCGACGCTATCTGCTTCTGCGTAAGGTCTATCTGCCGCAGCTGATGCCCTACATCTTCTCTGCCTTCCGCTACGCGTTCGGCATGACCTGGAAGATCGTGGCCTTGGCGGAGACTTTTGGCTTGAAATTCGGCATCGGTTACATGTTTTTCTTCTGGTTTCAGCAATTCGACATGACCCAGGTGCTGGCCTGGATCATCATGTTCGTCGTATTGATGCTTGTCCTGGAGCACGGCGTCTTCGCCCGGCTCGAAAGCCGGGCCTTTGCCTGGCGCGCTTCTTTGGCGAGCTAGCAGGTCAGGTCAGCCGCACAAGTCGGCTGGCGACAGCCGGCCAGCAGGCAGACCCACCGCGACGCGCCGGCACGATTACCGCCTGGGCAGCGGATGCGCTGCGTCCAGCGTTTGCAGCTCCTGCGGTGCCAGTGTCAGGGAGAGCGCAACCGCATTCTCCTTCACATGCGCCACGGAACCGGATTCGGGAATTGCGATGACGCGGCCGCTGCGGATGGTCCAGGCCAGCGCCACAGCGGCCGCCGAGCAACCATGTGCGGTGCCGATCCGCGCCAGGGTGCCGTCGCGCAGCAGGTTGCTGCCGGGGCCGCCGAGCGGCGAATAGGCCATCACCGGCATGTCGTGACGCTCGCACCACGGCAGCAGATCGCGCTCGATGCCGCGGTCGGCGATGTTGTAAGAGACCTGATTGGTCGCGCACCGATCGCCGTGCGGGATACGCAACAACTCTTCCAGCTGCCTGACGCTGAAGTTCGATACTCCCCAGGCGCGAATTTTCCCTGCTGCGACTAGATTTTCAAAAGCCGTCACGACGCCGGCGAGGTTGGTGACCCCATTCGGCCAGTGCAGCAGATAAAGGTCGAGATGATCGGTACCGAGCCGGAGCAGACTCGCCTCGCACGCGCGCGCGATGCCGTCTCCCGCCACGTGAGTTGGCCACACCTTGGAGACCAAGAATACGCGATCGCGCTGACCGGCGATCGCGCGGCCGATGAGCTCCTCGGAGCCGTATATTTCCGCCGTATCGATCAGCGTCATGCCGAGCGCAAGACCGGTGCGCAGGGCTTCTGCTTCGACGGATTGCGGATGTCTTCCTTTTCCGAGACCTGCGGAGCCCTGGCCCAATGCCGGAACGACCGTGCCGTCGGCAAACTTTACGGTCCGCGCTGACCCGGGGGCGCCAGGACCGGCTGCATCGAGAGCCGACGCGGCGGACGCAGCCGCAGTCGAGCCAAGCGCCAGGCAAAGCCTGTTGAATTCACGCCGGTTCAGCTGCGTCGTATCTTTCCTCTTCACAGGTCGCGAGCCCAGCAGAGGGATACACCGCCCCTGCCTTGACCGGCAAGTTGGCAGCGGGGGCGGCGTGTTACCAGCCCGCGGCTGCCCCGCAGGGCCGCAGGCTGATGGACACCCACGGCGGTGGAAAAACGATCGGAGCTGCCATAGAGCGCGGACACGACAACTGCGGATCTGTTGTTGCGTGATGCCGATCCGCTGCCTACGACCCAAGTCGAGTTCCTGAATTGTCGCTGCCGGCCAATCGGGCGTTCGCGGACGGAGTCTGCAATGGTGTTCACTACCCCAATCACTGATCGGTACTTCGAGGATTACGTTGAAGGCGACGTCCATCGCTTCGGCAGCATCGCAGTCGAGCTCGAGGAGGTCATCGCCTTTGCAAAGCGTTTTGATCCGCAGACCTTTCACACGGATCCGGATGCAGCCAAGCTGAGTGCTTTCGGCGGCATCATCGCCAGCGGCTGGCACACGGCCGCACTGACAATGCGGATCTACGTGGAGCACTATCTGACCCATGTCGCCAGTCTTGGGTCTCCGGGCCTTGACGAATTGCGTTGGGCGAGGCCGGTGCGTCCAGGGGATATTCTCTCGGTGCGTGCGACCGTCCTCCAGGCGGTCCGTTCGAGGAGCAAGTCCGACCGTGGTGCCGTCACTTCGTTCATCGAGGTTTTCAATCAGGCCGACGACATGGTCATGAGCTTCAAGTGCGTCAACATCATCGGCCGGAGGCCATCGGGACAGCTGGCGCAATGAAAATGCATCTGTTGTCGGGCGGACGGGTGCGCATGCGCAAAGCCGTCTACCTGCCCGATGCCGATCGCAGCGAGACGATCGAATTGCCGGTCTCGTGCGTGCTATTGCGCCACGCTCAGGGCAACGTGCTGTTCGATACGGGTTGTCATCCCTCTGTGCCGGAGAATCCGGAGGCGCGGTGGGGTGGTCTCGCCAAGCTGATGGTGCCGATCATGCAACCAGGCGATAACGTCGTCAGCAGCTTGTCCCACATCGGTCTTGAGCCGGGCGACATCGACATTGTCGTCTGCTCGCATCTGCATCCGGACCATTGCGGCTGCAACGCCTTCTTCAGACGGGCCACCTTCGCGATCCATGCAAAGGAAGTGGAAGCCGCGCGCGCCCCCGAGGCGGAGAAGGCGGGCTATCTCGCCGCCGAGTGGGAACAGCCGACGCCGATCGACCAGATCGCCGGCGAACGCGATCTGCTCGGCGACGGGCGCATCATTCTGATCCCGCTGCCGGGCCACACTCCCGGAACGCTGAGCGCGCTCGTCACCCTGGAGCGCAGCGGCAAATTTCTCCTGGCATCCGACACCGTGGCCATTCGCGCGACGCTCGACCGTGACGTCGTCCCGCGCAACACCTGGAACGCCGAGGCGCTCGTGAAATCGCTCGCCGAGGTGAGGCGGATCGAGGCCGGCGGCACTACCATCGTGTGCAGCCATGACGACGCACAATGGGCTGTATTGCGGAAAGGTGCATACGCCTACGATTGAGCGCTCTCCGGGACATCCGGTTTGGAACCTATGCCATGGAGTAGCCGCCGCTGACGCTGATCACCTGACCCGTGATCCAGCCGCTGCGAGGCGAGGCGAGCAGCGTAACTGTCGGCGCGACGTCGCCGGGCAGACCGAGCCGCCGTACCGGATAGAGGCGCACCAGCTTCTCGCGATTTGCCGCGACCCACCCCGGGTCATGCCCCGTCTCCACCAGACCGAGCGAGACCGTGTTTGCGGTCACGCCGCTGCGCCCCAGCTCCCGCGCGATCGATTTCATCAGGCCGATCACCCCGGCGCGTGCCGCGGCGACGATCGACAGCCCGGATTCGCCGATACGCGATGAATCCCCGACGATGGCGATGATCCGTCCATCCCCGCCCTTCTCGAGATGGGCAACGGCGGCATGGCACAGATAAATGGCGCCCAACAGGTTCACGTCGATCTGGCTGCGCCACTCCTCCGGCGTCGTTTCCTTGAACGGCTTGCGGATGGCAAGGCCTGCATTGTTGATCAGGATGTTGAGAGCGCCGTGGTCAGCAACGACGTCTTGGATCATGGCTTGCACCGCGGCGCGGTCCGCGATGTCGGCCCGGTAGGCCTTGGCCTTGCCGCCCTGCTTGCGAATGTCCGAAACGACGGTCTCCGCCTCATCGGCCGAATTGCGATGGTGGACCGCAACGGTTGCACCCTCCGCAGCGAATGACAGCGCGATTTCCCGCCCCACGTCCCGGGTTGCTCCGGTGACGAGGGCGACGCGGTCCTTTAGCTGCATGTCCATCGGTGCGCTTTACGTCGCGGCGATTTGAGGCCTGACGTTTGGCCGGTCGCCGGGTCTTATTCGTTCACGCCACCGTGCCGGCCGATGCTCATTGCAATGGCTGCGATCCCCTCGCGATTCACTTGGCGACGTTCACGTACTTGCCGTTGACGACCTTGAGGATGGCGCTGGAGCCCGCGCCATCGCGGTGCTCGTCCATGGTGATCTCGCCTGCGACGCCGGGGAAATGCTTCAGCCCCGCGAGACAGCCCCGGATGCGATCGCGGTCGGCGTCGAGATCGCTCGGATTGTTGGTGACGCCTGAGGTCTCGATGCAGTGCTTGTAAGCATAGATGATGTCGTAGGCGCGCGGACCGCTGTAGGGAGGCGGGTGGTTGTTGTTCTTCGCCAGGATCTTTTTCACATAGGCCTGCACCTCGGGTCGCGGATCCTCGAGCCAGGCGGCGGTCGACATGTATGCGCCCTCCGCGGCCTTGCCGGCGATCTCGATGAAGCCCGGCGCCCCGGCGCAGGCGCCGCCGACGATCGGAACGTTGAATCCCTGCTTCGCCATTTCCTTGGCGATGGCGCCGGCATTCTGGTAGCAGGCGCCCAGCCCGACGCCTTCGGCGCCCAGCGCTTTTGCCTTGGTGACCTGCGCGGAGTAGTCGGTGTCCTTGGTGCGGTAGGACAAACTGTCCAGGACCTCGACACCGTGCGCCTTGAACAGCGCCGGCAGGACGCCGACCCCTTCGCCCTTGGAAACCGCATCCTCGGCGTCATAGATGATGACCACCTTCTTGATCTTGTATTCCTTGAGCCAGGCGTCGACCACCGGCTTGAGCTGCTTGTCGCTGGTAAGCGTATTGCGGAAGGCCCAGATGCTCATGTCTGAAAGCCCGGGCTTGGCCGAGCAATAGGAGTTGATCACCGTCTTCAACCGTTCGAGCTGCGGTGCGATGGTCTCGAACTCCGAGCTGAAGCACGGTCCTGAAATGGCCAGCACCTTGTCGCGCTCCACCAACCGGCTGACGATCTTGAGCGCCTCGGCTTCGAGCGTCTGAGTGTCGAAGCAGATGAGGTCGATCGGCACCCCACCGATGCCTCCCTTGGCGTTGATCTCGTCGACCGCGATCTCCATGGAAAGCTTGGCGGCCTGGCCCCATTCAACGCCCTTCCCGGTCAGCGAAACCATGCATCCGATCTTGACGTTGCGGCCCGCCAGCTTGGCCTGCGCGTCGTGTGCCGACGACATCAGGAACGCGACAACAACGGCGGCCAGGCTCGGCAGACTAGCACGAAGTTTCATTGTCCTTATCCTCCCACAACGCGTGACGAGCGCACGATTTAAATCGCGTTGCATTATCCTGGCGCAACGCAAAGCTTTCGAACCGCACTCATGTTAGCCGGAACGCCGGAAAATTGCACTTCCATGACTGCGGCTGCTCGCCGCGCCGTCACGCAGCGTGTTGTCCGAGATAGGTGCGCTGCACCTCGGGCATGCTCAGAAGCTCTCGACCGGACCCGCTCAGAACGACGTTGCCGCGCTCCATGACATAGCCGCGGTCTGCAATCTGAAGGGCTTGGCGAGCGTTCTGCTCGACAAGAAGGATCGTCTTGCCTTCCTCCCGCAGCTCGCGGATGGTCAGGAAAATTCGGGTGATCAATCTCGGGGCTAGCCCGAGCGAGGGCTCGTCCAGCAGCAAAAGACTCGGTCGCGCCATGAGCGCCCGACCGATTGCCAGCATTTGCTGCTCGCCGCCGCTGAGCGTCGCCGCCAGCTGCTCGCGCCGCTCCCCCAGCGCCGGAAAGCGTTGGAACACCGCCTCGATGTCGCCGCCGATCTGCGAATCGCTGCGCGTAAACGCCCCCATGCGCAGGTTGTCGAGCACGGTCATGCGCCTGAGGATGGCACGTCCTTCCGGCACCTGGCTCAAGCCCAACGCGACGATCTCGTGCGGGGCGCATCGCACGACGTTTTTACCGTCGAATTCGATCGTCCCGCCGGTCGACCGGATCAAGCCGGATATGGTCTTCAACAGCGTCGTCTTGCCGGCGCCGTTGGCGCCGATCAGCGTGACTATCTGTCCGCGCTCGATCGTCAGGTTGATGCCGTGCAGCACCTCGACGTTTCCGTATCCGGATCGCAGGCAGTGAACCGCGAGTGCCGTCATAGCGGCACCTCCTCGCCCAGATAGGCCTCGATCACCGCCGGATCCTCCTGAATCCTCTCCGGCGGTCCATCGGCGATTTTCGTTCCAAAATTGAGCACTGTTACGCAATCGGAAATGCCCATGACCAATCTCATGTCGTGCTCGACAAGAATGATCGTAACGCCGCGCTCGCGTATGCGCGTAATGACGCCGTCGAGCTCGACGGTTTCGCGTGGGTTCATTCCGGCCGCCGGCTCGTCGAGCAACAGCAATTTCGGTTGCGTGGCGAGCGCCCGCGCCAATTCGAGCTTGCGCTGCTCGCCATACGGCAGGTCGGACGCCCGGGCGTCGCGCCTGTCGGCAAGCCCCAAGAATTTCAGCAACTCGATTGCGTGCTCCCGCATCTGCCGTTCCTCGCTGCATACGCCGAACGGACGCTGCAGCACAGCCTTGGTAAAAGCCGCCCACACCGAAGGGAAGGCGCGGCAATGCTCACCGATCATGACGGTCTCCAGCACCGTCAGATGCGGAAACAGGCGGATGTTCTGGAAGGTACGGGCGATGCCCCTGATCGTGCGCCGGGAGGGGCGGCGGTCATCGAGCAATTGGCCATTGAACGTAATCTTGCCGGCATCCGCGCTGAGCACGCCGGTCAGCAAATTGAGAAATGTAGTCTTGCCTGCGCCGTTCGGCCCGATCAGCGCGTGTATGTGACCCTGCGCGACCTGCATGCGGAGCTCATTCAAGGCGCAGAAGCCGCCGAAACGCTTGGTCAGCCCCTCGATCGCAAGACAAACGCCGCCGCAGGTCACGTCAGGCATGGCGCATTTTCCGGCGCGGAAGCCGCAGGCGGAGCAAACCGTCGCGGGTGAGCAGGCCGTCCGGCCGCACGATCATCATGACGATCAGGATGACCCCGTAGGCGATCAAACGCTTGGCATTTTCAAAGTCGAGAAAGTCATGCAGAAAATCATAGGCACGGTTCATCGGATAGAAATCCGTCCACTCGACCGGCACCAGCTCGAGCCAATCGCGCATCGTCCGCAGGATCTCCGGGATGGCGTTGAGGACCGCCGCGCCGAACAGCGGTCCCCAAAACGTGCTGCCGCCGCCGACCACGACGAACACCAGGATTTCCACCGAGAGCATCACGTTGAAAGTTGTGGAGTCCATGTAGGTCGCGTGATGCGCATAAAGCCCGCCGGCAAGCCCGGCGATCGCGGCACCCAGTCCGAATGACAGCAGCTTGATGCGCACCACGTCGATGCCCATGACCTCGGACGCAGTCTCGTCCTGGTGGATCGAATCCATGGCGCGGCCGAGACTCGAGCGCTCGAGGCGAGAAAACAGCAGCAGCAGGACGACGATGATGCCCGTGACGTATTCGAGCGTCCATGGGTTGAAAGAGATGTTGCGAAAGCCCTGGGCGCCGCCGACGTAGTCCCAGCTCAACGCGATCACCGAGACGATCTCGGAAAAGCCGAGCGTCAGCAGCAGCAGATAGACCCCCCTGATGCGCAGCGCGGGAAACCCCACCGCGACGCCCGTCAGGCCGGCTATGAGGCCGCCGCATGCCAGCGCGACGGCGAACGGCACGCCGAATTTTTGCGTCAGGATCGCCGCGCTGTAGGCGCCGACCGCCATGAAGCCGGCCTGACCGAGCGAGACCTGGCCGGTCTTGTACGGGACATAGAAGCTGTAGGCCGCGATGACGTTGATGCCGGCGAAGACCAGCAGCGACCTGGTGTAACCGTCCATCCAGTCGAACATCGGCGGGGGCCGCTTCTATTCCGCAGTGCGGGTGCCGAACAAACCGGTCGGCCGGTAGAGCAGGATGAGGATGAGGATTGCGAACGAGAAGAAGTCGCGCTCGGTGGTTCCGATGTAGGCGGCCGACAGGATCTCGATCAATCCGAGCAGCAGGCCCGCGACCATTGCGCCGGGCACATTGCCGAGACCGCCGAGCAGCATGACGATCAAGCCTTTGACCGCGGCCCCGAGGCCCATGAAAGGGGAGATACCGCTGTTCTTGATGCCGTCGAGCACGCCGGCGATGCCGGCGATGCCGGAGCCGATCATGAAGGTCAGCAGGACCACGCGGTTGACGTCGACACCGAGCAGCGCAGCGGTCTCGTGGTTCTCCGCGACGGTGCGGATGGCACGCCCCAGCTTGGTCCGCTCGATGAGGAGCCAGAGCAGCACCATCAGCGAGAGGGCGACGCCCAGGACGAAGATTTGCACCGAGCTGATGGTAACCGGGCCGATCGTGTAGAGAGACTGCTCGATCGTCTCGGGAAACGCTACCTGTTGGCCGCCCAGGATATAGACCGCGAGATTCTGCAAGACGATGGTAAGGCCGATCGTGCTGATCAGCGGCGCCAGCGGGCGGTCCTTGGGGACCGGCCGGACCGACACATATACTGCAACCGCTCCCAGCAAGGCGCAGATCGCCATCGCGCCCAACATCGCGACATAGATGTTGGCGCCCCCATAGACGACGAGATAAAGGCCCGCGAACGCGCCCACCATGAACACCTCGCCGTGCGCGAAGTAGAGCAAATTCAGGACGCCGAAAATCAGGGTGTAGCCGATGGCGATCAGGGAGTACGACGCCCCGAGCATCAGGCCGTTGATCAGCTGCTGATAGATCATCGAATGGATGCGCAGGGCGGGCTAGCCGGCGACCCGGCTTCAGCGGCTCGCCGGCGTAGCCCGCCGTCCAGCGTCACGTGTATGTTTGTGTTGCGGTGGGTTACGCCGCACAACGCGGCCGCATGCAGCCGCTTTGTGCGGCTAACCGACCCTACAGCGCTCGTGCAATTCGATTTCACCCGAGCTCGCGTCAGTGTGAGGTGCGCGACAGCTCGTCCGAAAGGTCGTAGCCGGCCATCAGGTCGTCGACCATCCCGTTGGCGCCGTCCCAATCGAAGGTGCGATAGCTGTGACCGGTCGTCACGAAGCGCGCGCCGGCGTAAAACATCTCGTACTGTGTGTGGCGCGAGCCGAATTCGGAGCCGATCGCGTCCCACGCCGCCTTGAGGAATTTGACCTTGTCCTCGGGCGCCATGCTCGGCGAGCGTTGGGTGAGACCGATGATCCGCTTGAGCTCGGGATCGGCGAAATCGTGGATCGACGAGGGCAGCATGATCAACGCGCCGCCCGCGAGATCGCGCAGCGCGTTCATGAGCCGCGGGTAGAGATCCTGGGTGAGCACCTGCGCCGAATACATGTAATGCTTGTTCGGCACCCAGTATTCGCCGTGCATGGTCCCTTCGGCCTCCATGCCCGCCATCATGGCGTCGACCATGCTGACATTCGCCGCCAGGAAGCCGAGCTGCTCGCGGATGGCCGGCATGCTCGTCGTGCCGATCGCTTCGGTGATCCTGTGCGCAAGCCCGACCAGAAACTTGATCTTCACCGACAGCCGGATCTGCGCCTGGTAGTTCTGATAGGCGTGGCCGGAAGTGTCGTGGAATTGCGCGCGGCACATGTCGGTGTCGCGGTGAACGAAGACCCGCTCCCACGGCACTTTGACGTCATCGAAGTACATCAGCGCGTCGTTCTCGTCGAACCGCGATGAAATCGGATTGTCGAAAGTGGAAACAGCGGACGCCTCGTAGGATTTGCGCGACAGCACCCGAAGACCCTTGATGTTCATCGGCAGGGCGCAGGAGAAGGCGAGGTCCTCCTCGCCGGGCTTGAGCGGTTGCAGGTTGGCGACCAGCACTTCGTTGGCCATGATCGAGCTGGTGCCCAGCATCTTCGCGCCGCGGATGGTGATGCCGCCTGCGTCCTCGTCGACAATGCGCGCCACCAGATCCTCGGCCTGCGCGCCCCAGCTCTTGCCGCGCTCCGCCTGAGGGTTGATGATCACGTAGGTGAGGAAATAGTCGTTGCGGCTCGCCTCCTCGAAATAATTCTCCAGCGCCTTGGCGCGCGCCTCGCCGTTCTTCTGCCTGCGAAACACCTCGATCCCCATGCGCTGCCCGACCAGCGCCGATGCGAGGTGATCGGGCGAGCGGCCCATGAAACCGTAGGAGAGTCTCGCCCAGGCCTGCAGGGCTTTCCGGCGTTGCACCATCTCGCTGTAGTTGCGCGGCATCTGCCAGCCGCGATTGACCCGACGGTTCGAGCCGTCAGGCTTGAAGGTCATCAGCTCGATGTTTTCCGGTTTCGCCTGGAAGTCATAGAGCATTGCGGCCGAGCTCACCGAGTGCCGAAAGGCGGGATGCTCGGTAACATCGGACACCAGCTCCCCGTCGATGTAGATGGTACGGCCGTCCTTGAGAGACTTCACGTGCTCCGCGCCGGTCTTGCAGGTTGTCATGAGGGCTCCGTTTACTCCTGTGACGCCTTCGACGTGGCTCAGGTCAGCCCGTCCACGCCCTTGATCTGGTTTAGCGCGAGTCCGCCGACGCGGTGGTTCGGACGGCCGCGGTTGGCGTAGGCGCAAATGATCGCGATCTCGTCCGGTTGCGGCGCGTCGGGCAAGGTGACGGTGATGCCGTCATAGTGGGAGCGGACATAGAGCGCATCCTTGTGCGCCAGCGGGATGTCGATCGTAGCGCCCGGCGCAGCGCGCTTGGTGATCGACGAGATCCACGCCTTGCCGCCGCCGGCCTCCTCGCGCATGACATTGCCAAACACGGTCGTGAGCATCGCGACGCCGTGCTCCTGCTCGCCGTCCACGCCGATAATGGCGGCCTTGCCGTAGCTCTCCGCAGCGTGCGGCGACAGCATGGAGATGGCGATCCGGCAGACGTGGCGTCCGATCTCGACGCTGGCCTGGGTCAACGGGCTCAGGTCGCGCTCGAAGCGCCCGGCAAACGGGTTTTGCACGATTGCGGCGACGGCGACCTTTCGCAGCGGCGGGCTGACTTGTTGTCCCGCCTCGATCGTCACTTCGTCGAAGAATGTCAGCGTGCGTCTGATTTGCATCGCTTCTCTCCTGCAGTCATCATGGCTGCCTGATCCGCCGAAGATTGTCCAATGCAGGGGCCGGGCATGCCTCGCCCCCACTGGCCGCGGGCCGGCGCCTTCTACCGCTCGGCCTGATGCGTGGTTGCACTGCGCCCCGCGGCGGTTTGGCATTCCCCAGTGGCCGGTCGGATCCGTTGACAGCGCCTCGGCGACTTCATTGTAGTAAGACATCTTACACAATAAAACTCCTCACGGAGGACGGGGGCGAGTGGGCCGCGTCATCGCAAGCGACGCTCGATCGGCTACTGCCGCTGAGACATCGGATCGCCATTGAAACCAGCCTGGTTCGACTACTACGCGCCGCGCGCTCTCAGTGAGGCGCTGCATATTTTGGGCGATGCCGGCCAGGACGGCAGAGTGTTGGCCGGCGGCCAGAGCCTCATGCCCATGCTCAATTTGCGCATTCTCAGACCCGCCGTCGTCGTGGATATCAATCGCATTGAGCCACTCAACGAGCTGCGCGCCGACAAGGACTGCCTTACGGTCGGCGCCCTGGTCCGGCACGCCGATCTATTGCGCAGACCCGATGTCTGCAGGGACTGGCCATTGCTTGTGGAGGCGACCAGGCAGGTCGCACACATGGCGGTCAGAAATCGCGGGACTGTGTGCGGCAGTGTCTCTCACAACGATCCGGCGGCGGAGCACCCCAGCGTGCTCGTGACCATGGGCGGCACGGTGGTGATCGCAGGCAAGGCAGGCCGGCGCGAGCTGCCCGCTGAGGAATTCTTCACCGGCATGTTGTCGAATGCGCTGGAGCCGGGCGAGATAGTGGTGGCGCTGCGCTACCCGCGGCCGCCGGCCCGGACCGGATCGGCATTCGTGGAGCTCGCTCGCCGGCTCGGCGACTTCGCCTTGGCCGGCGCGGCGGCAACGCTGACGATGCGGGACGGAACCTGCGAGCACGCGCGGCTGACCATCCTCGGCATGGGCGAGGGGCCATTTCGCGCCCATGCCGCGGAGCAAACGCTCACCCGGCGGCGGTTGGGTCCGAAAGAATGCAAGGATGGCTTTGCGGAAGCGGTCGCGAAGGTCACGGCGAGCGTCGATCCGGCTGACGATGTCCACGCATCCTCCTCGTATCGCAGGCATCTCGCGGGCGTGCTGGCGCTGCGCGCTTTGGAAACGGCGCTGGCGCGCACAGGAGTGCAAGTTGGCTAGGGAATGCCGTATTCGGGTTACCGTGAACGGCACGTCGTACGAGAAGACCGTGCCGGTTCGGCTTTCTCTGGCGGATTTTCTACGCGAGCATCTGCACCTGACCGGCACGCATCTGGGTTGCGAGCACGGCGTGTGCGGCGCCTGCACGATTTCGTTCAATGGCCGCAGCGCGCGCTCGTGCCTCACGCTGGCGGTGCAGGCGGACGGCGCCAATGTCGTCACCATCGAAGGTCTGCGCGCCGACGACGGAACGCGTCATCCGCTGCAACAGATTTTTCTGGAGAGCTTCGCCTTGCAGTGCGGCTACTGCACGCCCGGCATGCTCATCACCGCGATCGAGCTTTTGGCGGACAATCCCGATCCGACAGAACGGGAAGTGCGCGAGGCATTGTCCGGCAACATCTGCCGATGCAGCGGCTATCAGGCGATCGTCGATGCCGTGCTGATTGCGGCGCGCCAGGGAGGCGCTGCGCATGCAATGCGCAATTCCGCTGAAGCGACCAGCAGGAGCTCGGCTTGATGTCGGATGCACGCTTCGTCAACCTGAAGGCGGTCGGATCGCCGGTGATCCCGGACGAGGCGGTCCCGCTGGTCGAGGGAGACGGCCGCTTTCTCAATGACATCAAGCTGCCGGGCATGTACCAGGTCGCATTCCTGCGCAGCCAGCATGCGCACGCACGCCTCAATTCGATCGATATCGGCAAGGCGCGACAGCTGCCCGGTGTCATAAAAGTGCTCCTTGGAAAAGAGCTGTTCGGCAAGGTCGATCCGTTTCGCAGCATGCCCAACCGATTCTCCGGTGGAGAATCGATCCAGCACTGGCTTGCCGTCGACAAGGTGCGCTTTTGCGGCGAGGCGATCTGCGCGGTTGTCGCCGAGGATCGCGCCACGGCGGAGGATGCCTGCAACCTCATCGAGATCGAGTACGATCCACTTCCGGCGGTGACGGATCCGCGTCGGGGCGAGCAGGACGGTGCGCCGCTCATTCACGACGCCTGCAAAAACAATTATCTCATCAAACGTGAGTACCAGCGCGGTGACGTTGATGCGGCGTTCCACAACGCACACGTGGTGGTCGAGCGGAAGTTCCGCATCGGCCGGAAACAGGCACTCTGCCTCGAAAGTCGCGGTTGTGTCGCGGGTTATCGGGAGAGCACTTTCACGCTGACCGTCTGGATCAGCCACCAGCTTCCGTATGTGGTGCGGCATTATTTGGCCGAGCATCTGCGCATGCCGGAGACGGATGTTCGCGTGATCGTGCCGCACACCGGAGGCGGGTTCGGCCAGAAGGCGTCCATCTACCCGGAAGAGTTCGTCTGCGCCTGGCTCGCGCTGCAGCTGCGCCGTCCGGTAAAGTGGGTCGAGGACCGGCTGGAGAACATGGTTGCCTCGACCCATGCCCGCGACCAATACATTGAGCTGCAGATAGCCGCCGACAAGAACGGCCGCATCCTCGCGATCAGCTCGGATATCTGGGTCGATGTCGGCGCGTATTCAACATACCTCTGGTCGGCCGGAATGGAGCCGCTGCAAACCGCCGGCCTGATGCCCGGTCCCTACAAGATCGAAGCCATGCGTTACCGCACGCGGGGAGTAGCCACCAACAAGACGCCGGTCGGCCCCTACCGCGCCGTGGGGCGTCCCTCTGCGTCGGCCTCGCTGGAGCTGCTGATCGACGAGCTCGGGCGCCGGCTCAGCCTCGATCCGGTTGAAATCCGGCAGAGGAATCTCATCCCGCTGGAGGCGATGCCCTACCGCAACGCCAACAACCTCGTGCACGACAATGTGAATTACCTGCCATGCCTCAAACTTGCCGTCGCCAAGGCCGGCTATGAACGGCTGCGCAAAGAGCAGCACGAGGGGAGCGCCAACGGCAAGCTCCGCGGCATCGGCATCGCCTGCTATGCCGAGCTTACCGGACTTGGCACCAGCACTGCGGTTGGCCCCGGCACGCTGCTGCAACCTGGCCGCGACGCTGTTACGTTACGCCTGGAAACGACCGGCGTGCTCACCATCGCCGCGGCGCTGCCTTCGCAAGGCCAGCGCATCATGACGGCGATGCGTCAAGTCGCGTCCGACGAGCTCGGTATGAGGCTCGAGGACATCATGAGCATCTCGAACGACACCGCTGCGGCACCCTACGGCTTCGGCACGTTTGCGTCGCGGACCGCCGTATTCGGCAGCGGCGCGACCATCAAGTCCGCACGCGAGCTGCGCCAGCGCATTCTCGCCATTGGCGCGTTCCTGCTCCAGGTGCCGGCCGAGGAGTTGACCATCACCAACAGCGTGGTGCACACCATCGACCGCTCGAGGAGCGTCGCGCTCAAGGATTTGGCGGAGAAGAGCTACTTCTCGGCCAAGAGCATCCCACAGGAGATCAATCCGGGTTTCGAGGTTACCGCCTTCTACGACCCGAAATTCGGCAGCTTCGCAGGCGGCGCCCATATCGCGGTGGTGGACGTGGATCCGAAAACCGGCCAAGTGGAGGTCGTGCGCTACGTCGCCGCCGAGGACGTCGGCACTCTGATCAATCCCGCGGTGGTCGAAGGGCAGATCATCGGCGGCATCGCCCAAGGCATCGGCGAGGCGTTGCTGGAGGAGCTGGTGTATGACGACGCCGGGCAGCCGCGCACAATGACACTTGCCGATTATCTGGTTCCTTCCGCCCTGGAAATTCCCCGCATCGAGCTTCATCATGCCAACGTGCCATCAGCGGCGCTGGGCGGCTTCAAGGGCTGCGGCGAAGGCTCGATCATCGGCGCGCTCGGGTCGGTGGCCTGCGCCGTCGCGGATGCGCTCAGCCGGCACGGCGGTGATATCCACGAGTTTCCCGCGACCCCGGAGCGGGTCCTCAAGGGATTGGGCGTGCTGGCAAGCACGCAGTAGCGACGCATGCAAACGGATTGTCGAGGACTTGCACTCAGCACGGCAAGCGTGGGCGCGGCCGGGCACATCGATCAGGCCGTCACCGCCTTCCTCGACTACCGGACGACAGCATCCGCTCACGTCAGGTCTGCGTTGGAGCAGGATCCCACCCTCGTTCTGGCGCTGTGCTTCCGCGGATATTTCCTGCTCATGCTGGAGAACAGGGCCGTCCTGCCGAAAGTCCAGCAGGCAGTCGATGAAAGTCGTCCGTATCTTGCGGGAGTAACGCTGCGCGAGCGGCTTCATGTCCAGGCACTCGAAGCTTGGGCGGCCGGCGACATCATGCGGGCGTGCTTCCATTGGGAGCAGATCCTCACGGACGCGCCGCTCGATCTCATGGCGCTGAAGCTGCACCACACCATGACGTTTTACACCGGCCGCAGCCAGGTCATGCGCTCGGTCGTGTCGGGCGCCATGGGCGCGTGGGACGATACGATGCCGGAATACGGCTGCGTGCAAGGCATGTACGCCTACGCCCTCGAAGAATGCGGCGCCTATGAAGAAGCCGAGCGTTGGGGACGCCAAGCCGTCGAGCGCAATCCGGGCGACCTCTGGGCCATCCATTCCGTTGCGCACGTTCTTGAAATGCAAGGGCGCTCGGCGGAAGGCGTCAAATGGCTCGATCACACGCCGGAGCAGTGGCGCGAAAAGAACCCGTTCAAGGCCCACCTGTGGTGGCACGCGGCACTGTTCCTCCTGGCGCGGGGTGAAAACGACCGCGCGCTCGATCTTTACGACACCGCACTCTGCTCGGTGAATTCCGAGAGCTACGTCGATGTTTCCAATCAGGCTGCGTTGCTCAAGCGCATCGAGATAGCTGGCACCGACGTGGGAGACCGCTGGCAAGCGCTGGCTGAACATTCGGCAAAGCGCATCCACGATCACATGTTGCCGTTCCGCGACGCGCACTTTTGCCTCGCGCTCGCTGCCAATGGCAACTTCGAGACGGCGCGGCGCCACGTCAAATCCATGACCACATTCGCGGAGCAAGGCCGCGGATGGCGGGCAGAAGCCACGCGTGACGTTCTGCTCCCGTTATGCGAAGGCGTGATCGCCTACGAGGGGGGAGACTATGACAAAGCCACAGATCTGTTGTGGCCGAGGCGTCATGACATTGTGAAAATCGGCGGCAGCAATGCGCAGCGCGACCTGTTCGCGCAGATCATCTGCGATGCGGCGGTGCACAGCAGCCAACGGCAGGTCGCCCGCAGCCTCCTCTCTGAAAGGGTGCTGAGCCGGCGCACCCGGAAAAGAAACTGGCAGCTCTATTCCGAGCTGCTGGCCGGGCTCGGGGAAACGGAGCGCGCGGCAACAGCGCGAAGGCAAGGTGAGATGGCGCCCGAGGCCGGCGCCTAACGCCTGTAGCGTAACCCACCGCAATACGGCGGGGCCGGACACCGAATATAGAAACCCTGGGGCGGATTAGATTAGACGCGCGCAGCGAGACGTACTCCGCCGCCGGTCCGCAGGGATGGACGGCGGGTTACGCGTCCAGGTCGCTCATGCGACCTGGCCGCTAATCTAACCCGCCCTACGCGCCATCGCCTCGCAATCGAGCGTCTTGAGCTCGCGCCGCATGATCTTGCCCGATGACGTTGTCGGCAAGGCGGGCACGAACTGTACTTCGCGCGGCACCTTGTAGGCCGCCAGATGGTTTCGGCAAAATTCAATGATGCCGCTTGCATCGGCGCTGGCGCCGTCCTTGAGAACGATATAGGCCTTGGGAATTTCCCCTTTGTGCGGGTCAGGCCTGGATCCGACTCCGACCATGGCGACTGCCGGATGGCTGATAATGACTCGCTCGATTTCAGCCGGATAGACGTTGTAGCCGGCAGTGAGGATCATATCCTTCTTGCGGTCGACGATATAGAAGTAGCCGTCCGCGTCCGTCTTGCAGAGATCGCCGGAGTGCAGCCAACCGTCGGGCTCGATTGCCTCCTTGGTGGCCTTCTCGTTTCCGTAATAGCCGAGCATCGTGTACGGGCCCTTGACCATCAGCTCGCCCACCTCGCCCGCGGGCAGCGGCTTTGCAGGGTCCGCCCGATCGACGATTCGACCCTGCATGAACGGCATCAAAATGCCGACCGAGCCCAGCCTGTTGTCCACGTAAGAATGCTGCATGATGCCGGGACCCGCGAGCTCGGTCATGCCCCACAGCTCGAGAATGGGTGTGCCGACGCGCTCCAGCCATTCGACTGCTTTCGCCGGCGGCATGGCCTGCCCGCCGACGACCGCCGTCCGCAGCGATGAGAGATCGTAGTTTCCGAAGTCCGGATGCGAAAGCATGTACAGATACATCGTCGGCACGCCGTCCATGATCGTGACCTTGTGCCGCGGTATCGATTCAAGTGCCTGCCGGGTGTCGAATTTTTCCAGCATGACGAAGGTCAGGCCGAGCAGAAAGCTCAGATTCATTACCACCGTGCCGTACACATGGGCCAGAGGCAGGGCCGTGAACTGGATGTCATGCTCGGTGCGCACATTCATCGCCGCCGTCATCACGGCACTCAATACCACGCTCTCGTGACTGAGCATCGCGCCTTTGGGAAAACCGGTGGTGCCGGAGGTGTAGCAGATCGTGGACAGCTCGTCGGGCGCGTTGCCGGCCGTCTCGATCGTGTCGGATTGCCCTTTAAGCAGATCGGTAAACGAGATCGCGTCTTCCGGGGGCGCACCGCTCAACACGACGACTTGGTCGAGGCTGCCGTCCTTCTTCAGATGCGCTACCGCTTTGGCGCGTTCCGACGTGGTGATCAGCACCCGCGCGCCACAATCCTTGACCACGTAGGCCAGCTCGTCCGCGGTCAACATGGCGTTCACCGGGTTAATGACGGCGCCCGCCTTGGCGATTCCGATGTAGCTCTGCACCCATTCCGCGCTGTTCTGTGCGAACAGCGTGACACGGTCGCCCTTCTTGACGCCGAGTGCCTTGAGGCCATTGGCCGCCCGGTTGGTGAGATGCTCGAGCTGCCGATAGGTGAAGGTCCTGTCAGCAAAGATCAGTGCCGTCTTGTCCGCAAGGCGCTCGGCCGTTTCCGGCAAGATCCGGTCGATTGTCTTGTTCAACAGCATGGCAGCGCATCCCAGCTTTAAGGCGTTCTTTTTCCGTTGCTTGCTAGCCGCGGCGATCGAGTTGACCGCGGATCCCGCAGGATGATGCCTCCCCAGGGAGCTCCGCGGGCAGCTTGGCTGTCAGATTAAGCGATTTTGCCGCACAAATAAACCGAATTGGGCCTGCGACATGCCTGCGACAGTCGGCCTGCGCCTGCTAGATCGGCTCGTTGAGGATGCGGTCGCTGGCGCCGATACGAGCCGATGCGTTGCGCATCAATTCTGCGCGCGCTGCTTCCAGGTCCTCGGCCGAGCGCACGGATTGCTCGTCGTGGAGCCATTGGCCGGAGAACGTGTAGACGAAGGCGCAGCGCGGGTAGCGTTTCATCGAATAGCGCATGAGCCGCTGCTCGACCGGTACATCGTCCTCGAGCACCTCGCGCACAAGGACGAATGCATCCTCGGCGGCCATCGCCGCGCCTTGCGTGAGGTGCGGAGCGAAGCTGTGAGCGGCGTCCCCGCCGAGGACAACGCGGCCACGAAACCATGGCCATGGCAACATCAGGGGCTCGATCGGGCTGTAGACGATGTCGGAGTCGCTATCAAGGGATGCGGCGATCTCGGTGACGTAGCCGCCGTACTGCGCCAATCGCTCCTTCAACAACTGCGCATGGTCCTGTCCTGCGAAATTGGCGCCGGCTGCTTCGGGGCGAATGTGGAAGAGATACATGGTGTCATTACTCAGCGGCATCGCACCGGTTTTGCCGCCGATCCCCTGCAAGAACTCCATCCCGCGCACATAGTCGGGCCGAGCCGCCTGCACCCGCCAGCCGCCGTAGCCCGACGGCCGAGGTGCGAACGCCCTTCCCACAAGGTGCAACCGGGTGGTAGAGCGTATGCCGTCGAACCCGGCCAACAGATCGAACGAGTCGGCTTGGCCGTTTGAAAACCGCACGTAGACGCGGTCCTTATCCTGCTGGATCTCGCCGACCGTGACGCCGAGAACAACCTGCGCCCCGGCGCGTTGCGCAGCGCCGAGCAATATCTCGTGCAGCTGCAATCGCGGCAGCGCGCAAACCGCCGGCACCCTCTCGTCGCCGAGAAGGAAGTTGTGCTCGACGATCAGCCGCCGGTCGGCGTCGAACAGAAACATGCGGTCATAGCAAAACCCCGTCGCGAGCATCTCGTCGAGAACGCCCAGCGTGTCGTAAATTCGCAGCGCATTGGCAGGCTGGCCGAGGCCCACACCCGCGATGTCGAACGCTGGCCGGCGCTCGATCAGCAGCACCTCCACCCCGCGTCGTGCGAAGCTTGCCGCCGCCGTAAGTCCGCCGACGCCGGCTCCGACCACGAGAACACGCCGAATATCGCCCACGCTCAGCTCGACCTGTTTCAGCCGGCCAGCGCTACACACTCGATTTCGCAGCCGTTGCCGAAGCGAAGCTGCATCGACCAGGCCGTGCGTGCCGGCGGGTCGATCGGGAAAAACTCGCGGTACACCCGATCCATGTCCGACATGTGCGAAATGTCGGCCAGCACCACATGCACGCGCACAACGCGTTCAAGCGATGAACCGGCAGACTCCAGCATGTGCTGCATATTGGACAGCGTCATGCGGACCTGCTCGGCAATCGGCCCATGACTGCGCTCCCCGGTCCGCGGATCGACCGGAACCATGCCGGAGAGGAATATATAGTCGCCGACGCGAATGCCGGGAACGTGCGGTAGATTGCCGGCGCGCGACGCGTTGAGCAGTGGATTTTTCGGTTGGATAACGGCGCGTGAGAGCTTCGTGGTCATGGGATCACGCCAGCGCCGTACATTCGATGATCACCTTCACGCCGTCAGGAAGGCGCGCGCCGCAGACCGTGCGTGCCGGCGGCGGATCGGAAAAGAAGCGGGCATAGACCTCATTCATGTTCGGCGCTTCCAGCATGCTGTGCAGCAACACGTTGACCTTCACGACCTTGTCGAGCGACGAGCCCGCCGCGTCCAGCAATCGCTGGAGGTTGGCAAGGATCTGACGGGTCTCGCTCGCCGTCGTTCCGGGCCTGCGCTCACCGGACTGCAAATCGACCGCCGTGAGGCCGGATACGAAGATAAGATCGCCTCCTCTCACCGCGATTGAGACAGGAGGAGCAGAGTCTGCCGCCGTATTCGGGGCGCCCTCCGGTGGAAAAATCATTTCGCGCCTGGCGTTCATCGGAAAACCTGCAGGCAGCCTCAGGCAGCCGCGACCACGTCGAGCTGTATCTTGAACCCCGCCTCGATCTGCGCCGTCCAGACGGTGCGTGCCGGCGGACCGTCGGCGACGTATTGCCGATAGACACGGTTGAGCACGTCGTATTCGATGCTGTCGTAGATCAGGGCATGCACCTGGACGAGACGATCGAGCGACGAGCCCGCCGACTCGAGCAATAGCTTCAGATTTCCGAGAATCACATGCGCCTCGCTGGTGAGCGTGCCATGGCGCCGCTCGCCGGTTTCCGGATCAATCGGCAGCATGCCGGAGCAGAAGATCAGGCCGGCGGCGCGGATCGCGGGTGATTGGTGGTGTCCATAGTGCTGTCGCATATCGAGCCCGGGGAGAGGCGCCGATATGACCTCACGCATGGCGCAAGCCCTGCAGCATGGCTTTCTTTGTTCCGCCGCGCTGTGTCAGTCCGACAGTTGTGCCACACCGGGCAGCAAAAAGCGCTCCACATGGCCCGGCGACTTCACGTCGCCAAGGCCGACCAGGGCATCGATCAGGGCGTTCATCTTGACCCGAGAGATCTTGCCCGTGCGGTCGAAGAAGCCGTTCTTCGTGAAGAAGTCATAGGATTTGTCGACGTCCTCCGGCTTCTGCCCGCTGACCTTCACCAGGATGTTTACCGCCGCGGCACGGTTCTGGGGAGCATACAAGTATTCGGTGCTCTTGCTCTGAGCAGCAAGAACGCGCCGGAGCACGTCTGCATTTCGCGCAGCCCAGGCGTTGTTGACCACCGTCCCCGAGAATGCCAGCTCTGGTGCATATTGCATGGCAAGTCCGAGATCGCGATAGCCCTGGCTTTGCACCTGAAAATTGGACGGGGGCAGCAGAATCGCCGCATCGACGACGCCGCTGAGCAGCGCCTGGGCGCGCGCGGTGGTCGCCCCCGCGTACACGTAGTCGTAGTCGCCGGTCTTGAGCCCGTTCGGCGCCAGCATGCGATCGACGTAGAGACGGGTGATGTCCTTGGGACCGCCCACCGAGATGGTCTTGCCCTTGAGCTCCTTGAGGGTATTGATGCCGGACTTGGCCAGCAGAGCATAGGGCGGTACCTGCACTTCAAAACGTGCCAATGCGAGCGCCGCGCCTTGGTCGACTGCGCGCAGCGGATCCACGATGCCGGTAGACATCGTCATGTCCAGCGAGCCCGCCGAGAGCTGCTGAATCACCGATGCGCTCGACTGGATATAGACCACATCCGGCTTGATGTTTTCGGCGGCATAAAATCCCTTGTCGATCCCGATGAACAGCGGCCAGAGATTGGCCGATGGCGACCCGACCGTCCCGATGGTGACGGTATCCGCCGCGCGCACCGGCGAAACCGATAGCAGCGCGGCGATGGCCAATCCGAAGGCCGCACGAGCAAGCGTCGTCATCATCGGCATGATTCTCCTCCAGGTCTGTTCTCTACGGCTGCATCGCTGACCGCCGCCTCGGCATGCCAGGTGTGGTTTCGCTCCCGTTTATCTGCTCCTCGTGCGTTTCGTTTCCGTGGGCGCGCCATTGAGCTGCGCACGGTAGTGCCGCGCAATTTCCGAGCCGGTTGCCTTCCAGACCTTCTTGCGCTTGCAGATGTATTTGAGCGCCGCGTCGAGCGCCCCGATGCGATACGGCATCCCGGTCAGATAGGGGTGCAAGGCAATATGCATGACGCGCCCGGATGTGGCGCCTTCACTATAGAGCGTCTCGAACTGCCGGCAAATCGCATCTTCAAAATCGGAAGGGGTCATATTGGCGCTTTCGAAAGCTTGCTTGTCGTTGATGTTGTAGCTGTACGGCATCGACAAGATTGTTTTTCCGTTGTCTAGCGTCATCGCATAAGGCTGATCGTCATTGGGACCCCAGTCCGCGACGTATTCGCATCCGGCCTCCGCCAACAAATCGAGGGTGCTCCAGGTCTCCTGCAGTCCGGCGCCCAGCCAGCCGACAGGACGCTTCCCGCTCGCTCGTGCGATGGTATCAAGCGTATCCGCGATGATTTTTGGCTCGTCCTCTGCCGGCACTTCATTGAGGCGGTAGGAGTTGCTCTGGTTGTGCCCCATCCATTCCCAGCCGCGTTTCTCGCCTTCCTCGATTATTTCCGGATGGTGCACACAGATGTCGCTGTTGAGCGCGACGGTTGCGCGAATTCCGTAGCGGTCGAGAATGTCCATTAGCCGGAAGACGCCGACACGATTGCCATAGTCGCGCATGGCCCAGATCGGAACGTCGGGAATTTTTCCGGGGCCGAGACCACCCGGACGCGTGTCGAGCGCGAAAAATTCGATATTGGGAACTACCCACAATGCGACGCGAGCGCCCTCGGGCCAGTGAAGGCGGGGCCGCCGGATGATCGGTGAATATGCAAAGGGGCCGTAGGAGCGGGGCTTCATTTTCGCCTGGCGGTCATCCGGCAACGCACCGCTCAGGGCGCGGCAAACCGACAAGCTCTCCGCCGGTTTGGATGGTCATGTGCCCCTCCCGTGCGGGTCATGCCCATGCGATGAAGGCACGATAGCACGCACAAAAAAAGACCATGCGTCAAGCACCGTCAACCGCGTTTCCGAGCTTCGCGCCCATCGGCAGGTGATCGCGGAGGTCGGTTGCTTAGTCCGAATGCAACAAGACAGGTTGAAATTATGCCAAACCATATATTCCATGGTCATTATCCATGCGGCGAGTAATGGTGTCGCGACATGCTGAGAACGGGCAAAGAGCATCTGGAACGCCTTCGGGACGGACGTGTCGTCTACATTGGCGACGAGCGCGTCAATGACGTGACCTCCCATCCTGCCTTCCGCAATGCCGCTCGCACCGTCGCATCGATCTACGACATGAAAGTCGATCCGGCTAATGCTGAAATCATGTCGTTCATCGAGGATGACGAGCGCCACAGCATGCATTTTCTCCAGGCACGAACCCAGGAGGATCTTCGGCGGCGGACGCGAGCGCACAAGATGATCGCCGATATGACCCACGGCCTGTTTGGCCGCTCGCCGGATCATTTTGCGAGCTCGATCACTGCGATGGCGATCGACCCGGCAGTATTCAACGTCGGGAGACGGCCCTATGCCGACAACCTGGTCAATTACTACAGGCATGTTCGGCACAACGACCACTATGTCGCCTACGCGGTCCTTCCGCCACAAGCTGCGCGCGATCCGGCGTTCTATCAGCGACAAAATCTGCCGGTACCGAGCCTTGAAGTGATCCGGGAGGATGATGACGGGGTGGTGATTTCCGGCATGAAGATGCTTGCGACCGGCGCCATATTCGCCGACGAGGTCTGGATCGGAAACATTCAGCCGCTCTCGCCGACGGAAGCCGGGCAGGCGGTTACCTGTGCGGTCCCATGCAACGCCAACGGCGTCGCGCTGTGGTCCCGTCAACCTCTGGAAATAAATGCCAAGAATGAATTCGATAGTCCGCTGTCATGGCGTTTCGACGAAACCGACAGCATGGTGATGTGCGACAATGTCAAAATTCCCTGGGAGCGGGTGTTCGTCATGGATGATACCGCGCTCTCACGAGACGTCTACACTCGCACGCCGGGCCATTGCTATGCCAATCATCAATCCAATGTCCGTTTTGGATCGAAGTTGCGGCTGATCGTCGGATTGGCAAGCCGCGTGGCGGAATCTACCGGCGCCGCACAAGTGCCTGCGGTTCGCGAGGTGCTGGGCCGGCTCGCAGCGTTCGAGGCATTGCTCGGCGGTATGATCGACGGCCAGATCGAGGCCTACGAGAAGTGGCCCGAAGGCTTTGCCACCTACAATCGGCGCTACATGTACGCGTGCCTCAATTGGTGCATCGAGAGCTATTCTCAGATCATCGACATTCTGCGCGAGCTTTCGGGCGGCGGCGTCCTGCAGATGCCGGCCAGCATCACTGTGATGCGTGATCCCGTGCTGGCCAGGCTGTTCGAGCATTCATGGCAGACCCCGCAAATGCCGGCACTGGACCGCGCCAAATTGTTCAAGCTGGTGTGGGATCTCGTCGGTTCCGAATTCGCCGGTCGGCAGCTGCAATATGAGAAGTTCTATGTGGGTGCGACGTTCACCTTGCGCGCACACAATTATCGGGAGGCACCATGGTCTGATTTCCATCGTATCGTCGATGACCTGCTCGGCAGCTACCAGGTCAACTTTACCAATTCGAATTGAGAGCGATCCTCCGGGTGAGGCCAATGCATCGGACAATCCATACGCCAAGTAACCTCGGCGCCCGGTCATGGCACGGTGCCGTAGGTTCGCCGGTCAGGGATGCGGTCCGCCGACCGAGTCGGCCTGACAGCTTGTTATTCGGGACGTAGCCCCTACCTGCAGCTCGAGATACCCCGACCGCCAAGGAAAGCTGGAGTGCACTGGAAGAAGCGTCAGAAGGAGATTCAACGGCTTAAGGCGAAGCACGGCGCAGATCGGAGCCTCATCCGAGAATTCCCAGACCTGAAAGTGGAGCAGCGCACGCCGCCATGCTCGAACAGCATGCGGGGAAGCACCGCGCATCGCGCTCGACCTCCGGGAATGAAGCAATTCCCGGTCGGGCATAGCCATAAGCAGGGGCTGGAGCTGATTACGCCCGGTATGGACTTGCAATGGATGGGAGGCAAAAAGCCTTGAGTCATCGGAGGCTGCCGTCGTTAAATTGAGCCTGCGCCGCTTTGCGGTATCGCGCGGCTTTGCGAGCTGGCGGCGTGCTAGGGTGCGCGTCTTGGCGACTCATGAAGGTCTCGACTGACGCTGCGAGTGAGATAAGGATTTTGTGCGGGGGCGCCTTGCGTGAAATCCTCCGCGAGCTCAACGATGCGTACGTTCGGACCAGCGGTATCAAGCTTTTGGCCGAATTCACCACCTCGGCCGCGATCCGCGACCGCATCCGCAACGGCGAATTATTCGACGTCGTCATCACGACGCAGTCGGCCATCGAGGACCTATCCAGCCTGAACAAGGTCATTGCGCACAGCGCTGCGATCCTGGCTCGGTCCGGCATCGGTGTTGCGGTGAGGAAGGGATGCCCCAAGCCGGACATTTCTTCGGTCCGAGCTTTCATAGCCGCGTTACGGCGTGCAAGCTCGATTGCCTGTGCAGATCCGGCATTCGGCACTCCCAGTGGAACTTATCTGGCCGGGCTGTTTGAACGGCTCGGATTAGCGGCTGAGCTCAAATCGAAGACGCATCTGGTAGCCGCCGCCGGCGGCAATCCCATCGTGGTCTGTGACGCGGTCGCCAATGGTGAGGCGGAGCTTGGGATCCAGCAGATTTCCGAAATCATCCCGGTGGCGGGCGTCGATCTCGTCGGTCCGCTACCCCCTGAGATTCAGCATATGACCGTGTTTGCGATCGCGGTCGCCTCGGTTGCGCAGAACCCGGGTTTGGCGCGCGACCTGGCGAGCTTCCTCACCTCAGAAGCGTCAAAAACCGTGATCGCGGCGAACGGAATGGAGCCCGCCTGACGCAGGTGACTGTCCCCTGCCTGGGCCCCCTAATTGTTGACCGATCATCTAGGCTGGGATCCCATCCGATCCCGCAGAGGAGTAGACGAGACGTCGCAGCACTCAATGACGCGCCGCACTGCGTTGCTCGGAGCTTCGGCCGGAATGACCGGGCTTGCAACCACGCCGACCTTGGCTCAGACCAGCGGCCGCAAGACCTTCCTGTTGATCCACGGCGCTTATCACGGGGGGTGGTGCTGGCGGCCGGTGACCGACATCCTCGAGCATAATGGGCACAAGGTGTATGCGCCGTCTCTGACCGGAAACGCGGATCGCACGCATCTCCTGAGCAAAGACGTCAACCTCGACACTCAGATTTCCGACATCGTCAATCTGGTCGCTTGGGAAGGTCTCAAGGACGTCTGTCTGGTTGCGCATTCCTTCGGCGGCTGGCCGGCCTCCGGCGCTTTGGAACGCATTCATGATCGCGTTGCGTCCATTGTCTGGCTCGACGCGTTCAAGCCGAAGAATGGTGAAAAGGCGGTGGACTATATTTCGGAGTTCAGCCGCAAGGCGTTGGAGGAAGCGGTCGCGCGCGGTGAGGCCGGGCGCAAACCGCCTCCGGCGAAAACCTATTCCATCAACGAAAGACATTACGCCTGGATCGACTCGAAGCTGGCGCCGCAGCCGAATGGCGTGGCCATTCAGCCGATCAAGCTGACCGGAAGGCTCGACGGGATCGCCAGGAAGACTTACGTGCGGGCGCCGAAATATCCGCAGGCCGGATTCGACCGGGCTCTCGCGGAGTGCAAATCGGACAGATCGTGGCAGACCCTCGTCAACGACAACTCTGGTCATGACGTGATGATCGACCAGCCCGAATGGCTGGCAGACCTCCTGCTGAAGGTATCGTAGAGGCCCGATCGGCCGCGTGAATGCCGCGCGGACAGAAGGCATGCCAATGACCCGGAAAGTCGAAAATTTGTCGGCCGTCCTTCGAGACGGTTACGCGCGCAAGCTGCGCGTGACCTCCTCAAGTGTGAGGCAGGTGAGTTGGATCGACCTCATGGAATCGGTGCACCAGAGCGTGCTGGACGGTCTCCCGTGCCGGCCGCAGAGAGCCCTTCACAGCATCGCGATATCATAATAGAGCGTGCGCATGTCTGCCGATGGTGTGGGTGCCTGCGTTCTGCGCAAGGAGGATGACCGGTTTTTGCGCGGCTGCGGCCAATACGTCGCGGATTTTCATCTTCCCGGCATGCACGATGTCGCCTTCGTACGTAGCTCGATCGCGCGCGGGCGCATCCGTTCCATGCACGTCCCTGACGAGCACAGGCATGCGGTCTTTGCTGCAAAAGATCTGACCGGCGTCAAGCCGATCGCGGCGGCAACCGCCTTGAGCGGTTTCAAGCATTGCCGCGAGCCGATCCTGGCCCTCGATGAAGTCCGTTATGTCGGGGAGCTCGTTGCCGCCTGCCTTGCCCCCTCTCGCGCGCAAGCTGAGGACATTGCCGCCGCGATCCGGGTCGATTACGAGGAGCTGGCGCCCGTCGTGGACATGCTGGCCGCCCGGCGAGAGGGAGGACCGCTGGTCCACCCGCACTGGGGCGACAACGTCTTCATCGAGTTTATCGAGGACAGCAGCGCCGGCGCGATCGAGCGAACGGCCGGGAGCGCGCCGATCAAGGTCACGCGCGAAATTCGCACCTCCCGCCAATGCATGTTCCCGATAGAGGGGCGCGGGGTGCTCGCGTCTTGGGACGCCCGTCTCGGCTTTCTTACGATCGTCACCGCGACGCAAATGCCGCATATCGTGCAGCGCGGGATGGCCGAGTGCCTCTGTCTGAGCGACAGCTCCATTCGCGTGATCTCGCCTGATGTCGGCGGCGGGTTCGGCTACAAGGGCCTGCTCTGCCGCGAAGAAGTCGCAGTGGCCTGGCTCGCTTTGCATTGCGGGGCGCCGGTGCGCTGGCTGGAGGATGCGCGCGAGCGGTTGAGCGCGAACGCCAATTGCCGCGAGCACCATTACCGCATCACCGGCTACGCCGATGCCGACGGCCGGCTGATGGCGGTTGACTGCGTCGCCAGCGTGGATGCCGGCGCATACTCCGTCTACCCGACCTCGTCTGCGCTCGAAGCCGCGCAGGTGGCGAGCCTGCTGCCGGGACCGTACGATTTCCGGCTTTATCGCTGTCGCTCCGCGGCGGTTGCCACCAACAAATGCCCGATACTTCCCTATCGAGGGGTCGCCCGCAGCGGCGTGTGCCTCGCGATCGAAGCCGTCATGGATGCGATCGCGCAACAAGCGCGTCTTGAGCCCTACGAGGTCCGATTGCGGAACCTCGTGCGTCCGGAGCAGATGCCGTTCACCAACGTGGTCAAGAAGCAATTCGACGGTGGCGATTATCCGCAATCGCTGCGCCGGGCAGTAACGGCCATCGGACTGCCGGCAATACGCGAGCGGCAGCGAACGGCCGATCCCGACGGGCGCCTGATCGGGGTGGGATTCTCGATTTTCTGCGAGCAGGGCGCGATGGGCACCGCCGTCCTCTCCAGCTGGGGCCGCCCCGTAGTCCCGGGCTATGAGCAGGCGACCGTGCGCCTCACGACCGACGCCGGCCTCGAGGTTCGTGTCGGCACGCATTCGCATGGGCAGGGGCACGAAACCACGTTGGCGCAGGTCGCGCATGAAATTCTCGGAATTGAGTTGCAACGGATCAAGGTGCTCCAGGGCGACACCTTGTGCTGCCCTTTCTCGACCGGAACCTGGGGCTCGCGTACGATCGTCATGGCGGGCGGCGCCGTTGCCGAGGCGTCGCGTCTGCTGGGCGAGCGTGTCAAGCGGATCGGCGCATGGCTGCTGCAGACCGACGTCGGCAAAACGCATCTCGCGCGGGGGCGCGTTCATGCGAGCGCCGCCAGCGTCGGGCTGCACGAGATTGCGCGCGCCTGGTATCTACAACCTCAGAGCCTCCCGCCTGATGTCGACCGCGGCGGACTGGAGGTCACTGCCGGCTACCGTCCGGCGCACGACGCCGGGACTTTCAGCTATGCCAGCCATGCTGCGGTCGTTGCGGTTGACGCCGGCAGTGGCCACGTTGAAATCCTCGACTATGTGGTCGTCGAAGATGGCGGCAGGCTCGTCAACCCGATGGTCGTCGACGGCCAGGTGCGCGGCGGTACGGCACAGGGCATCGGTACTTGCCTGTTCGAAGCGATGCCGTTCGATGCGCGCGGCCAGCCTCTGGCATCGAGCCTGCTGGATTATTTTTTGCCTGGCGCGACCGAGGTGCCGCCGATCAGGGTTTTGCACATGGAGACCGCGTCGCCGTACACCGAATTCGGCATCAAGGGCATTGGCGAAGGCGGGGCTGTCGGCCCGCCCGCCGCGATTCTCTGCGCCGTCAACGACGCCCTGCGCGCGGTCGGCGCAGAAATGCACGATCTGCCGATCACCCCGGTGCGCATCCTCGCGGCGATCTCCGCGGCAAGTGCGCCAGGGTCAATTCGGCCCTGACTCACGATACCGCCGTCTCCCTGCGCCTCTGCAGGCGCATTGGAGAGCACAGCGACCCGTCGCATCCGTTCTTGCTGCTGCGCCCGCGCCACAAGGGGCAACGCGAGCGCGCCGCCGCCGAATGACGAAGTTGCGTCGCCTCATACGTTGCGCTCGACCGAGAGCCAACCTTATCGGCCATTAGTGACATGATCGAACAGGACGACATTGTAAAAACCACTTTATTTTTCGGTGCGAATCATATCTAACTGTCTCGGTGATTTCACAGATCTCGGAGGGCAATCCATGGCGAAAGCTACAAAACCAGCTGCACCGGCCAAGAGCAGCCGTCCCGTCACGCTCAGGCACCTTGCCGCGACCTTGGCCGAGGAGCATCAGATGACGAAACGTGCCGGTGAAGCCCTCCTCGCCGATCTGGTTGGCCTGATCACCAGGCATCTCAAGAAGGGCGAACGCATCCGTATTGCCGGTCTTGGCATCTTGCAGGTCAGGAAGCGCGCCGCTCGCATGGGCCGCAACCCGGCAACGGGAGAGGCGATCAAGATCAAAGCCAGCAAGAAAGTCGCGTTTCGCGCCTCCAAGGAGTTGAAGCTCGCAGTTTAAGAGCCGAACGCGAGCTCCGGCCTGATATTGCCCCGGCAATCGGCTTGATCCGGCAGTTGTCTCCGGATTGAGTCGGCTCAGGCATGGCCTATTACGTCGTGTCTTCCGGGATATGCTCTCGGGGGTAGGTCCGGGAGTAATCCGCGCACGCAGCGTGGCGCATGGGATCTTCAGGTCCCAATGTTTCTATGATACCCATGCTCCGGCGGTATCCAGGCCCAAGCACTCGTGCTAAGTGGGCCTTCCAGAGGAAATCGATGCCTCCCGACAGGCCACGACGATCAAGCGACCCGATGGCCGCAGCGGAAGCGGCCTTCAAAGCGGTAACAACAAAGCCTGCCGAAATCATTCCGGCAAAGAGGCCTGCTGTCCCCAATGCGAAGGAGCAAGTGGCTCTGCGGATAGATCGGGACGTTCTCGACTACTTCCAGGAGGGCGGTCCGGGCTGGCAGGACCGGATCAACGAGGCGCTGCGAAAGGCAGCGGGGAAGTAGTCAGGCGAGCCTTTTCCGCGTCGCCCATCGCAGGAGCACAACTCCAGCCGGCTCCTCGGCGGGAGCCGCGATCGATGTGCTGATTGACAAGACGCGCTGATTGATAAGACACGCAGTGCTGCAGGCGATCGGCAGCTCTCGGTCGTGCTGCTTGCGACCGCATGCACGCGGGCGGACATCCAGCGTCGATTACGCCATTAAACCCCGAAAATCCTCGTGTACCGTGCCTTGATCTCCTCGCTCGTTTTTTCCACCGCCGCGGCGTCCTCCTTCATGAGCTTGATCTCGCGGAACGGCTTGCGGCCGGGCTTCTCCTTGGTCTGCGAGTGCTCGGAACGCATGCCGCCATGATCGATGATGAGCTGTTGCGCGTCCGGGGTAAAACAGAATGCCTGGAACAGCCGCGCCGCGTTGGGGTGCGGAGCCTGCTTGAAAATGCCGTTCGGCCCGACGACGAGCGGTGTTCCTTCGGCGGCGTAAACCGGCTCGACCGGCTGGCCGGCCTCCTTGAGATTCAGCAGCACATATTCGCCGCCGTCCGCCATCACCGCCCGCTCGCCGAGCGCCAGCTTCTTGGGCGGGTCGGTCGCCGACTGCACTTGCATCACGCGCTGCTTGGCGAGTTTCTCGAAATATTCCCAGCCCAGATCGCGCGCCATCTGGAACGTCGCCGTCATCGAGGTGCCGCTGTAGCCGGGATGCGACTTGACGATTTTTCCCGCCCATTTGGGGTCCAGCAGGTCGGCGAAGCTTCTCGGTGCGTCTTGCGTCTGCACAAGATTGGTGTTGTAGGCGATGACGCTGAGCGTGATTCGGAAGCTCGCAAACGTTCCATCAGCATCCTTGTGCTCGGCGCGATAAAATTTTGCTACGTCCTCCGGCACGAACGGCGCCAGGAGGCCATCGCGCTTCCACACGATGAAATGCGATGCGTCGGACGAGTTGACGACGTCCACGCCATGAATGTTGCTCGCATATTCCTGGCCGACGCGCTGGAAGACGCGCTCGGCGCCGGTACGTTCAACGCGTACCGCGATGCCGGGGAACTTGGTCTCGAACGCCTGGGCGATCTTTTCCGCCAGCGGCAGGTCGATAGAGGTGTAATAGTTCACCCGTCCTTCTTTCCTGGCCGCCCCGATCAGGCCCGGCGCGATCGTTGTCGGCTCCGGGGCTGCCGCTCTGACGGGCGAAGCGAAGACCGTGGCCGCCGACAGTGCGCTCGAGCCTTTCAGGACGTCGCGTCGGGTGAGGCGTATTCGGCGCATCGTGAATCTCCTCCTTCAGGTCCGTCGCAGTGCAGCTTCGTAGCCTGACGTGGTGCTGGCCGGACCCCGCGTTCTCAGCGTCGATCGGCTGCTGCCCTGCGATTGGAAGACTCAGGGCCGCCGGTACGCGGCCCGATGCGTACCGACGCGCCGGCTCCTGACCGCCGAGTCAAATACTAAATGCCAGCACTGTAACAACGCAAATCCCGACGATCAAAAGCGCGAACGCGTCGCACCACATTCCTTGACCGTCAAGTCGCTGCTGCCATACTGTCCCGCGTCATGGTCGCGGCGACCCGGAAACGAGCAAATCAGCGGTTCGGCGTCATCGGGTTTGGCGCCATCGGCGACGAGATCGTGCGCTGCCTCGATGTGCGGGCCGAAACAGACGCACTCGTCGGCTTCCTCGATTTGCCCGAGCGGATGCCCGAGCTGAAACGCAAGAGTGCGGGCCGATTTCCGGCTGTCAGCGAGTTGGACGGCCTTCTCGCGCTTGGGCCGGATCTCGTGGTGGAGGCGGCAGGCCATAGTGCGGTGAAGCGCTTTGGCGCCGAAATTCTCGCGCGCGGATATGATCTGCTGATCGCGTCGGTGGGTGCCGTTGCGGACAAGGTGCTTGCCGGCGCTCTCGTGGCTGCAGCCGAGAAAGCCGGTACCGACCTGTGGATTGCATCGGGCGCAGTGGCAGGCATCGACGGGCTGCTGGCCGCGCGCGATTCGGGTCTGCGCACGGTTACCTACACTTCGGCAAAGCCGCCGCAGGGCTGGGCTGGCACTCCAGCCGAAACAATTTTGATGCATCGCCGTTCTGAACGCGTCGTTTTTTTTGAAGCAAATGCGCGCGAGGCCGCAGCTCAGTACCCGCAGAATGCCAATGTCGCCGCCACCGTGGCGCTGGCAGGCCTCGGGCTCGACCGCACGCGTGTTCAACTCGTATCCGATCCGGCCGTAAAGGGGCCATTGGGAACAATCGAGGCGCATGGCGAGTTCGGACACTTCCTGTTCGAAATCCTGGCCTTGGCGTCACCGACGAACCCGAAGACATCGGCGATTACCGGCTTCAGTCTTGTGAGCGCCGTCCGCGAGGGAATGGCGTTCCGGGCGCTCGACCTTGTCCGGGACTCCTTATGAACGCTCACGATACCGCTCCGGCCAACCCCGTTCTGGTCGAAGTGATGCGCGGCGACACAATCGAAAGCTTCCATCGAGGCGCCATTGCGGTCGTAGATGCGAGCGGCACCGCGATCCTTGCCCGGGGCGAGGTGGAGCGCCCGATTTTTCCGAGATCTGCGGTGAAAATGATACAAGCGCTTCCGCTATTGGAAACGGGAGCTGCCGATCACTTCCACCTTTCAGAAAGGGAAATTGCCCTCGCCTGTGCCTCGCACTCCGGTGAGCCGGGCCATGTGGAGGCTGTCGGGCACTGGATGGAGCGTCTGAACATCCCGCTGCAAGCTCTGGCCTGCGGAAGCGCCTATCCGCTTGATGATAAATCCGCGCGTGAGCGCGCCTCGCCTGCGCTGCCATCGGCACTCCACAACAACTGCTCGGGCAAGCATGCCGGGTTTTTGACGACCGCTCGCTACCTGGGCATCGATCCACACGACTATGTTCACCGCGATCACCCGGTCCAGCAGGGGGTCACCGCGGCATTGAGCGAAATCACCAGCTGCGACCTCGATGCCGCGCCCTGCGGCATCGATGGATGCGGGATTCCCGCCTACGCCATCCCTTTGCGCCGTCTCGCCCAGGGGATGGCCAGGCTGGCGTCGCCGCATTTGCACGGCCCGGAGCGCGCCGCAGCCGCGCAGCGCGTCATCAAGGCCGTCGAGCACCAGCCCTGGTTCATTGGCGGTACCGGCCGCCTCGATACTCTCGCCATCGAGGCCGGTGGCGGACGATTTGTCGTGAAGATGGGAGCCGAGGGGGTGCACGTTGCACTTGCTCCCGATGCTGGAGTGGGCGTTGCGCTCAAGATCGACGACGGGAGCCGGCGCGCCGCCGACCTCGTCATGGCGGGGATCCTGAGACTTTTGGGATGGATCGACACCGCCCAGTTCGATCTCCTGGCTCGGGGCTCGCTCGTGAATGCACGCGGAGAAACGGTCGGCAGACTTTGCCTGGCCTCCCTCGCGTGATATTAAACATGAAGCTTTTGCCCGCTCTCCCGGCCGCGACGGCCGGTCAAGGAGGTTTCCCATGAGCACCCCTCAACTCGAGAGCAAGGCTCGCTCCCTCGGGCAGGAAATGGTCGAGCAGATCAAGGCTGTTTGCCGCATGTGTCATGGCGGCTGCGGCACCATCGTCGAGCGCGTCAACGGTACGATCAGGAAGGTGATCGGGGACCGCGAGAACCCGATCAACCGAGGCGCGCTGTGCTCGAAAGCGGGCGCCGCTTCGGTGGAGCAGCTCTATCATCCCGGGCGCCTCGACCACCCGCTGATACGCGTCGGCGAAAAAGGCGAGGGCAAATGGCGGCAGGCGAGCTGGGACGAGGCGATCGACTATATCGCCGCCAAGATGCAGAGGATCAAGGCCGAGCACGGAGCTGAAGCGGTCGCATTCGGACGCGGCACCGGCGTCAACAACACCCATATCGTGAGCCGTCTCGCCAACCTTTTCGGCACGCCGAATGTCACCGCCATCGCCTATTTCTGCTATGGGCCCCGCGTTGCGGTCTCGAAGGTGACGGCGAGCGGAAATTTTTCGCAGCACGGCTGGGACACAACGCCGATCTCGGATTTCTTCGGTCAGCCGAAATGCATCGTGCAGTGGGGCTCGCAGAAGCGCACGAGCAACGACCACGGTCTGATCGGGCACACGCCGCTCACCGATGCCCTCAATCGCAAACCCATCAACATCGTCGTCGATCCGCGCAAGCCGAAGCCGGCCGGGCCAGTCGATCTGTGGCTCCCGCTGCGTCCGGCCACAGATGCGGCGATGGCGCTTGGCTGGATGAATGTGATCATCAACGAGGAGCTCTACGACAAGGACTTTGTCGAGAATTACTGCCACGGATTCGAGGAGCTGCGTCGCCGTGTCCAGGAGTACCCGGTCGCGAAGGTCGCCGATATCACCTGGTGCGATCCCGAGGCGATCACGCACGCCGCGCGCACCTACGCAACCACACGTCCGGGCTGCATCGTGTGGGGCAACGGCACCGATCAGCTCGGCAACAATACTTTCCAGGCGACCAGGTCCCTCCTCATCCTCATGGGCTTGACCGGCAATCTGGACGCCCCGGGCGGCAATGTCTTTTATCCCGCGCCCAAGCTCAATTTCTTCGAGTTGTGGGACAAGCTGTCTCCGGAGCAGGAAAAGAAGCGACTGGGCGGCGACCGGTTCAAGGCGTTGAACCTTACGCCTTACGCCTATGCCCATCCGCCTTCGCTCTATCACACCATCCTCACCGAAAAACCGTACCCGGTGAAAGCCTACATCGTGGTCGGGAACAACACGGTGACCTGTTTCCCGAACACCAAGCGCATCATCGAAGCTCTGAAGAAGCTGGAGCTGTTCGTAGTGCAAGACATCTTCATGACGCCGACGGCGGAATATGCCGACGTCGTTCTGCCGGGCGCAGGAAATCTGGAGCGGGATGAGCCGCGCTTCCATCTGCTCACAAAAGGCCCGCAGGCGACCTTCGTCGACACGGTATCGCAGAAGCTGGCAGAGCTCGGACAGCGGCGCTCGGACTGGGAGTTCATTATCGCGCTTGGCCGCAAGCTTGGCTACGAGGACTATTTTCCGGCGCTCGAGGACTTCGCCAATGAGGGGCTTAAACGCCTCGGCATTACCTGGGACGATCTGAAGAAAAAGCCGCACGGACTGGAATTCCCCGTCGAGTACTACAAATACAAAAAAATGGGTTTCGGGACTCCAACCGGGAAATTCGAGCTCTATTCGACCATGATGGACGAATGGGGCTATGATCCGTTACCCGCGCATGTCGAACCGCCGGAGAGTCCGGTCAGCACGCCGGAGCGCTGGAAGGACTACCCGCTCATTCTGAATACGGGCGCCAAGCAGCCCATGTTCTGGCACTCTCAAGGACGGCAGCTCAAGACACTGCGCTCGCTCAACACGGAACCCCTTGCCGAGATGCACAAGACGACCGCGGCACACCTGGGCATCAAGCAGAACGACTACGCCTGGATCGAGACCGTGCGCGGAAAGCTGCGCATGAAGGTCACGCTCAATGAATGGACTCACGAGAAAGTGGTCACCATTCCGCATGGCTGGTGGCTCCCCGAAGCCCCCGGACCCGATCATGGCGTCTTCGAGGTGTGCTCGAACGTTCTGGTTGACGACGCCATCGAGAACTGTGACGTCGTGCTCGGCTCCAGTCCGCTCAAGGCGATGCTGTGCAGGGTTGCAAAAGCCGAGCCGCCGGCACGCACGGTGAGCGAGCGCTGGAAGGACTCCCAGGCGGCGATGACCGCGGCAGAATAGGGGCTCGTTCGGCATGGTTGAAACGCGGACCTCACGCTGATCGGCGGCGGGCCTCGATCGAGGGTTGGAGACTCTGATGGCGCTGGAGGCTGCAGCACGTGCAAACTGGCAACGGCCGCTATCAAATGGAGGCCGCACGAATGCCAGGCCTGATGAAACCCTAGTGAACGATTGGCATGTCGTAGCATTCTCCAAGGAGGTCGTGGACGGAGAGCTTTTGGCCACTCGATTGCTTGGCGAAGAGCTTGTGATCTGGCGCCACCGCGGGAAGGTCCAAGTATGGAAAGACCTCTGCATTCACCGCGGCGCTCAGCTTTCGAAGGGTTGGGTGATAGACGGCACGGTCGTGTGTCCCTATCACGGCTGGCGCTACGATTGCGACGCGAAGTGCGTGATGATCCCCGCGCAACCCGACACGCCGCCGCCTTTGAAAGCACGAGCTTTCCCGCATCGCTGTGAGGAACGCTACGGCTTCGTCTGGGCTTCGCTGGGCGATCCGCGTCACGACATTCCGCCCTTCCCCGAAGCAACCGATCCGACGTTCCGAGTCTTCAATGCGGGGCCGTATCCATTCGGCGCAAACGCCTTCCGCTCGGTCGAGAACTTTGTCGATGCTACCCATTTTCCGTTCGTGCACGCCGGGCTCAATGGCGTGATGTCCAAGCCCGACCGGCTCGAGGACTACACCGTCGCCAAGAGCGCGGATGGGCTGAGCACAAGCGGCATCAAGGTCTTTCAACCCTATGGCGACCACCGTCAGGTTCCGGTGAATGCCGAATATCGCTACCGGTGTTTGCGCCCGACGACGGCATATTTTTCGAAGACGGTGCGGATCGCCGACCCGGCCCAGGCGCACCGCGGGTCCGACAACGACTGCTTTTGCACTTTTCTGACCGCGCAGCCTCTGGATGAGGTGACCTGCATCATCCGGCTCGGTGTCGCCATCAATTTCGGACCGGAGCTCACGGAAACCGACATCTTGCGCCGGCAGGATTTGGTCTTTGCGCAGGATCGCGCCATCGTCGAAACGCAACACCCCGAGCGCATTCCGCTCGACCTGCGCCAGGAGCTTCACATCCGGTCGGATCGGCTTGGCCTCGAATATCGCCGCTGGCTTCGAGAATTGGGGGTCACGTACGGCACCTACGGCGACGAGCCCCCGGCCTAGCAGGCGGCCTCTGTCCAAGCCAGAATCGTAGGGTGGGCAAAGGAGCCGGCGCTTGCGCCGGCGACGTGCCCACGTGCGGGCACGGCGCGCAAGAGCGCGCCTTTGCCCACCCTACAAATGCGACCCGATTTCATGAAAATGTGCTGTAAGTCAAAGCATCAGAAAACGCTTCGCTCCAAGCCAGGGATGGCGGGTCAAGACCGCGCACGACGCCGGGGATGCCAATCCTGCGCTCAACCGCCGAGGTAGGCTTCCCGGACCCGAGCGTCGCCGGCGATATCGCGGGCCCGGCCCGTAAGCACCAGTCGTCCGAGCTCGAGCACTCCGGCACTGTCCGCGATGCTCAGCGCCTTCCTGGCATTTTGCTCCACCAAAAGAACGGTGAGACCCTTTTGCTTCGAGACCCGAGCAATGTTCGAGAAGATTTCCGCAACCGCCCTGGGCATGAGTCCCACCGAGGGCTCATCCAGAAGCAGCATTTTCGGGCGCGACAGCAGCGCGCGGCCTATCGCCAGCATCTGGCCCTCCCCGCCCGATAACGTTTGCGCCTGCTGTCGATAGCGCTCCCGCAAAATGGGAAAGAATTCGTAGACCTCCTCGAGATCACTCCTGATCTCGGCGGTGTCTCTGCGGTTCATGGTGCCGATGCGCAGGTTTTCCTCTACCGTAAAAGCAGGAAACAGCCGCCGCCCTTCCGGCACGAGAGCCATGCCAAGTCGCACCCGCTCGAACGTCGGCAGTCGTCCGATCTCGGCCCCCAGGAAACGGATGCTGCCGCTTGCCCGATTCAGTCCGAGAATTGCGCGCAGCAAGGTGGTCTTTCCGGCGCCATTGGCGCCAAGAATGGCGAAGATCGAGCCGTCCGCGACCTTGAAGGAAACCGACCTTACGGCCTCGACCTGGTCGTAGCAGACGCGAAGGTCGCCGAGCTCAAGCATCGGCCTCGCTGCCGAGATACGCCGCAACGACGGCTGCGTCGTCACGCACTTCGCTCGGGGCCCCTTCCGCGATTTTCACCCCGCGATCGAGAACTGCGATGCGATCGCAGAGCTTCATCGTGATCTGCATATTGTGCTCGATGAGGATTATCGTCATCCCGCTCGCGCGCAAACGCTGAACGAGCTCGAGCAGGGAGTGCGCTTCGCGGTGACTGAGCCCGGAAAAGGATTCATCCAACAGCATAAGATCGGGCCGCAGCCCGAGGGCGCGCGCAATCTCCAGCCGGCGAGTAAGACCCAGCGGCAGATTTGCTGCGATCTCGTTTTCGTACTTGGCAAGATCGGTCTCGACCAAAATGCTGCGAGCCTGATCACGGAACGACCTGCGGCCATGCAGGCTCAATGCATCAGTGAATCGTGTGCACTGGCGCGCACCAAGCCCGGCGAGCACGTTATCGATGACAGTGAGCTGCGCGAACGGATGTACGATCTGGAAAGTTCGCCCAATCCCCAGGCGCGCGATGCGATAGGGCGTGAGAGCCTGTATGCAAATGCGCTTAAAGGTGATCTCGCCGTCGGTGCAGGGGGTGATGCCGCTCAGCAGATTGAAGAAGGTGGTCTTGCCGGCGCCGTTTGGCCCAATGACGCCGAAGATCTCTCCGGCATGAACGTCGATGCTCACCTGGTTCACGGCCACGAGGCCGCCGAAGCGGCGCGTGATGCCGCGGGTCTGCAGGAGGGGCTGCTGCGAAAGCGAGGGTACCTTCCTGCAAACGGCGCTCGCGGCAAAATCGCCGGCGCCAGGCTTGGCCACGGTTGCGCCTCTCGGCTCTGCATTCTGCTTGCGTCTCCGCAGAAAAGGGGCGGATATCGAACGCCACATCACGCTCCCGTCGCCCAGAAGGCCGCGCGGCTCATAGAGCATCAGCGCGATCAGGGTCGCCCCGTAGATGAGATTGCGATAATCCTGCACTGGACGGAACAACTCGGGCAGCAGGGTAAGAAAGCACGCCCCGAAGACCGCCCCGCGAATGGTGCCGATCCCGCCGAAAACGATCATGACGAGAACGTAGATCGAGGGCAAAAATCCAAAGTCATACGGCGTGATGTAGCGGATGAAATGCGCGTAAAGGGCTCCGCCCAGGCCGGCGAATGTTGCCCCGATCGTGAAAGCATACAGCTTGAAGCGGGCAGGATGGATCCCGATCGCGCTGCTCGCTAATTCGTTTTCGCGGATGCTCGCCCAGGCCAGCCCCATCCAGGCGCGGCTGAGGTAGACCGAGACGCCGATCGAGAGCAGCAGCGCAGCCCAGACCAGGGCGAGGTATTCCTGCTTGCCGAGCAATGCGCCGTTGATGGTCAGCGGCGGAATGCGTCCAATCCCGAGCGGTCCACCGAAATACGGTACGTAGATCAGCAGCGATTCAAACACAAAAACGAGCCCGATTGTCAGGACCGCCAGCGCGTCCTCACGCACCCGCAAAGCGGGTAATCCGGTCAGGAATCCCATTGTCGCGGAGATTGCGAGCGCGCCGGGCAGTGCCAGCCAGAAGCTGAGCCCGCCGCCGGTCGTCAGCATGGCCGCGGCATAAGCCCCGGTTCCCATGTAGACGCCGATCCCGAGATTGAATTGGCCGGCATAGCCTGTGATGATATTGAGCCCGAGCGCAACGATGCTCCAGATCCCCATCAATGTGAGCACGGTGAGAGCATAGGCGCTGAGCACGTGTCAGGCTCTGCCCAGCAGCCCCTGCGGGCGGATCAGAATCAGCAGAACAAGAAACAACATGGCAACGCCCTCTCTGGACAGCGGTACCGATGTGTACGTGGTCAGGATGGTTTCGGCGATTGCCAGCAGAAACGAGGCCAATACCGTTCCCAGGAGGCTGCCGAATCCGCCGATCACGATGAGAGCGAGGCCCTTGTAGGCGATGAAGTCGCCCATGTCCGGAAAAACGGCATTGTAAAGAAGCCCGATCATGACGCCGCCAAATGCCGCTATTGCCGAGCTGATGAAGAACATCCAGCTGACGCTGCGTTTCACATCGATTCCCATGAGCTCCGTGGTTTCCAGATCCTGCGCCGCGGCACGAATGGCGAAGCCCAGCCTGGTCTGTTGCAGGAGCAGCCAGAGCAGCACGAAAATAACGGCGGTGCCGGCCAGAATCACCGCATCGACCTTGGAAACTACGAGGTTCGCAACGGCGTAGCTGCCGCGCAATGAGGGAACGTCGAATGCCAGCTGATCGGCTCCGGCGATAATACGAAAGATGTCGGAAAAACAGATCAAGAGACCGATGCTCGCGATCAGCGCCACGATGCGCGGGCGCGGCAGCATGGGTCGATAGATGAAGCGCTCGATCAGCGCGCCGAGGATGCCGGCGACGGTCATCGCGCAGAGCAAGGCGACCGCAAAGCTCTGCGTCTGCTGATAGAAGAGCAGCCCGATGAACGCGCCCGCCGAATAGAGCCCCGCCTGCGCGACGTGGAGGATGCGAAGCACGCCGTAGACCAGAGCAAGCCCCACGGCAATCATTGCGTAGATGGAGCCGAGCTCGATCGCATTCACGAGCTGTTGCAGCAGCAGGCTGAGCGTCATCGCGAGCGCGCCGTATCTAAAACTCAGAGCGGCCGAGCTCCGCCACCTCTTTACCGCATTGAGCTGCTTGATTTTAGTTGTAGTATTTGTACCAGGGGCGAGGATCGATGAGCCCGGGATCCTGCTCGAACTTGACGAGCTTGTATTGCTGGCTGGAGACGTCCCAGGAAGAGAGGGCGATCGGGAGCATCGGCTCGCGCAGCTCGGTATACCTGACATCGACGCCGGACAGGTTCATGAACGACTTGGTTTCCCCCAGCGCCTGCCAAATCTGCTTGGCGGTGCTGCCTCCCCGCTTCATGGCATCAAACAGCAGCCGCGATGAATCGTAGCACAGCCCAGCCTGGTGCGAGACCACTTTCTCCCCGGTTGCCTTGAGGTAGTCGGCTACGAACTGTTTGGTGAACGGATGCTCGGTCGGCGCCAGGAACTCGAGCGCCGCAATAGTGCCTTGGCCGTAGTTGGCGATGCCGTTGTACCAGTTTATCTCGGTCGCCGAGCAACCGATGTAGAATTGCGCCTTGGGAAACACTTCGAGCTCGTAGCCGATGCGCGCTGCGGAGGTCAGGCTGGGCGAGAAGCCGCTCATGATGACGCTATCGACGCCCAGCCCTTTGATCTCGGTCATGATGGCCCGGAACTCGCGTTCGGCGGGCGCGAATGCTTTCTTGTAGACCACCCTGCCGTTGAGCTCCGCGATTGCCTTCTCCGCGCCATTGATGATGCCGCGGCCATATTCCTCGTCCTGCATCAGAATGGCGAAGGTCTTGAAATTCCGCTCCTTCATGGCGTGATGAGCGATGACCCAGCCCTGAACGTCGGCGACGCTCGCCCAGCGAAAGACATGGTCTTCCCCCTTGACCACCGCGACCGCGTTTGAATACGCCGCGATCATCGGGATCTGCGCCTCGTTGACCACCTGCGCCGCCGCGATGCTGGTGAGGCTGAGCGATGCGCCCACGATCGCCTGCACTCCGTCGTTCTCGATCATCTTGCGGACGACCGAGACCGCTTCAGCACGGTTGCCGCGGTCGTCGTAGGAGACGAGCTCCACCTTCTTGCCATTGAGCCCGCCTGCGGCGTTGAACTGCTGCACGGCAAACTCGATGCCCTTCTTGGCTTCAAGTCCCAGCCCCGAGGCCGGTCCGGTGAACGGACCGAAAGTGCCTATTTTGATCGTGCTCGCGTCTGCCGCGCGCGCGGGCTTCCCGATGCCCACGCCCGCGGCGAACGTGCCCGCAACAAAACTGCGGCGCGTGAGTCTCGACGTGCCCGCGCGTGCCGCCTCGTCCGGCGAGGCCTGCTGCAGATTTGCCATGCCGCAATACATGCACATGCTTTATCTCCTGATAATTTCGGGGTTGGCCCTCCCCGGACGGGCAGGCGCAGGGACCGATAGGCTCGCCGCCAGGCTCGCGATGTTTCACGTTTTACATCAGGATACTCCGTCCATGGCCCGCCGGATGTCAATATCGAAGTGCCGCGATGCCCTCATGTTTCATGTTTGATTTCTGGGAGCGCGCCAGCTAAATTGCGACCTCGAGGACTGGAGGAAGGGCCTATGACGATCGTGGTAACCGACAATTGCCAGCTTTGCCGGTTCACCGAATGCATCTCCGTATGCCCGGTCGAATGCTTCCACTCCGACGACCGGATGGTCTATATCGACAATGACGTTTGCATCGATTGTCGAGCCTGCATTCCCGTCTGTCCAGTCAAGGCTATTGTCGCCGAGGAGGATTTGACCGAGGAGCAATTGCACTGGGTGGCCGACAACGCCGAAAAATCGCGGCAGCTGCCCATCATCAGCCAAAAGCAGGATCCTTTGCCCACGGCGGAAGGGCGCCGGGCCGAGCTTGGCTATTAGGCGAAAACCTTCGCCCTGGCTCGCGATGGATGGAATGGCTGCGCTCGCAACCCATTCAAACCCGTTGCGCGTTGCGATCATCGGCAGTGGGCCAAGCGGCTTCTATGCCGCGGAAGCACTGTTGCGCCGGGCGCATATTGTCGTCGACATGTTCGATCGCCTGCCGACGCCGTTCGGGCTGGTCCGCGGCGGGGTGGCGCCCGACCATCCAAAGATCAAACAGGTCTGCCTTGTCTACGACCGGATCGCACGTTCGCCGGGATTCTCGTTTCTTGGCAATGTGACCGTCGGCGCCGAGGTGACGATCGAGCAATTGCGCGCGGCCTATCACGCCGTGGTCATCGCGTGCGGTGCCAGTACGGATCGGCGCCTGGGCATCCCTGGAGAGGGGCTGCCTGGTAGTCACACGGCTACCGAGTTCGTCGGCTGGTACAACGGCCATCCGGACTACCAGGATTGCCGGTTCGATTTTGCACATGACACCGCAGTCATTGTCGGTCAGGGGAATGTCGCCGCCGACGTGGCGCGCATCCTCGCCACTCCGGTGGAGTGTCTGCGCACCACCGATATCTGCGAGTCGGCCGTTGAGGTTTTGGCCGGCAGCCGCGTTCGGGACATTCACATCATCGGCAGGCGGGGGCCGGCTCAGGCGAAATTCACCTCCGTTGAGCTCAGGGAATTGGGCAAGGTGCCCGACTGCGTCGCGCTCTGCGACCCTGACGACTTGCGCCTGAATGCGACGAGCCTGAACGAGCTCGCCGACCCCAGGGCGGACGAGAACAAAAAGAACGTTGAGATCTTCCGCACCTTCGGCGCAAATGCAGGTACGCCGACGCCGGCAATTCGCCGCCTGCATTTCCATTTCCTGCAGTCCCCGACACGGATCAATGGCAGCTCCTGCGTCACTTCCGTAACGCTGGTCGGCAACGAGCTCAGCGGACCCAAATTCGAGCAGGTTGCGATACCCGGATCAGACTGCTTCAGCCTTCCGTGCGGGCTGGTATTTCGCAGCGTGGGCTACCAAGGGGTCAGACTTCCGGGCGTTGCTTTTGATGAGCGCGGCGGGATAATTCCAAACGCCAAGGGGCGATGCCTTGACGGAAACAAGGCGATCCCTGGGCTGTATGTGACCGGCTGGATCAAGCGCGGGCCAAGCGGTCTGATCGGAACCAACCGCGCCGACAGCGTCGAGACCGTTGCATCGATTTTCGAGGACATCCTCTCGCTTGAGCCGGGACCAAAACCGGGCGCCAATGCGCTTCGCGATGCGTTGGGCAGATCGCCCAGGATCGTCAGCTACAAGGACTGGCAGACAATCGATCTTTCCGAGCGCCAGCGGGGACAACAAAGGGGCAAGCCTCGTGAGAAATTTACCCGGGTGGCGGACATGATCGAGGCGCTCGATCGCCTGCTACAGCGTGAGAGCATTGCCTCTGATAGTTGAATCCGCGAGGATGGAAGCCTGCCGATGATTGCAGTGCGCAATCGCCACGCTCGGGCGAGGAAACAATGAAGAAGCTGCGACGGTCCAGCCTGAGCGACGATGCCTATACATTCGTGCGCGCTCTCTTCTTGAGCGGGGATCGCTACAGTCCCGGTGACAAGATCAGCGTCGAAGAGTTGAGCCGGGAGCTCGGCGTCAGTCGCACGCCGCTCTGGGGCGCCATCTATCGACTGGAGGCCGAAGGTATCGTCGAAATCGTGCCGCGTCTCGGCGTGTATCTGGTCGACTATGATCCCGAAAGAGTGATCGACATCTACGTGGCACGCGAGGCATTGGAGGGAGCTGCAGCCCGGCTCGCAGCTGAACGAATCACGCAACGCCAGATCGCCGCGCTCAAGACGAACATAGAGATGCAGCGTGCACATCTCGCCGAGCAGGAGATCGAGAAATACTATGCGGCCGCACTCGCGTTCCATGAGGAGATCATCGGCATTGCCGGGAGCAAGACCATCGACCGGCTGCTGCGCTCGATCTTCGCGCAAATCAAGGCAATGCGGGTGCAGAGAAGCTACACCCCGATGCACTTGCCGCAGTCATGCGACGATCATGAGAGGCTCTTGGATGCGTTGCAGGCTCGCGACCCGCAGATGGCAGAGCGCGAGGCCCGAAGCCACATCCGCGACCTCGCCGACGAAATCCGGCGGGTGCTGCCCGAGAAGCCCTCCTCGCAGCGAGCGCGCGGCCGCGCTGCTGCGGGCTGAACAATTCCGATGCCATAGCTGGGAGCTCGCATGCCTTATGAGAGTCTTCGACCGTATCTCGACACGCTCGAGCAGCGGGGCCTGATCAAGTGGATAGACAAGGAAGTCGACAAGGACTGGGAAATCTCCGCCGTCGGCCGCATGATCTTTCGCGGCATGACCGAGGAGCATCGTTACGGCTTTGGGTTCCGCAACATCAGGGGGTATCCGGGTGGCCGGGTGGTTTCGGGGGTGATCGCGTCATCAACCAAGATGATGTCGGTCGCCTTGGAGTGCGACCCGACCCCGGCAGCAATTCACGCGCGCACCATTCGCGGGCTGAGCGATCCGATCGAGCCGATCGTTGTGAACGGCGGACCCTGCAAGGAGGTGATCCACAAAGGCTCCGACGTGGACTTGGGGAAGTTGCCGATCCCGACCTGGACACCTGGTAAGGACGCGGCACCCTATCTGACGCCGCTGTGGGTGACCAAAGACCCCGACAACGGCGTGCGTAATGTCGGCATCCGCCGCGGGCAGGTGAAGAGTCGTGACCGGACCGGGATTCTCTTCGGCGCGCCGGATCGCGGCGGGGCCATTCATCATGCAAAATGGAAAGCGCGCGGACAGGCGATGCCGGCGGCGTGCTATCTCGGCGCCGATCCCGTACACTATTTGGTTGCGCCCGGACGCTACGGCGTGGACGAGCTCGCCATCGTCGGTGGCATTCGCGGGCAGGCGGTCGAGATGGTGAGATGCGAAACCGTGGACTTGGAAGTGCCGGCGACTGCGGAGATCGTGATCGAGGGAGAGATTCCGACCGATTATCTGGAGAAAGAAGGTCCGTTCGGGGAATTCACTGGATTCATGGCCGGGGGACGCAATTGCCCCGTTTTCAACATCAAATGCATCACCCACAGAAAGAATCCGATCCTGCTCGGCATCATCAGCCAGTTCCCGCCCAGCGAGAGCAGCATGATCAAGCGCAATCTGCTCGAGGCAAATCTGCTCAAGCACCTGACGCAGACGCTGCGCATTCCCGGCATTGTCGACCTGCATGCACTCGAATCAGGCGGCTGCACTGCGATGCTGTGGATCAGCCTGCAGAAGATCTATACCGGGCATGTCGACCAGGTCGCGATGGCGGTGCTCGGCTATTTCGGGATGAGCTATTACAAATGGATCGTCATCGCGGATGCGGACGACGACATACGCGACCCGTTCATGCGGGAATGGATCCTGTCGTGGCGCGTCAACCCGGCGCGGGACATGCGCGTCCTTCCCAACACCGCCGCCATCGAGCTCGATCCGTCTGGGCATCCGCCCGAGGAAATCCCGATTGAAGACCTCGGCTCCAAAGTCATCATCGACGCAACCCGGCGCTGGCAATATCCGCCGTTGTCTCTCCCCCCGCGCGAGCACCTGGCAAAGGTGGCCGGACAATGGGCGGATTACGGCTTGCCGCCGCTCGATCACATGCATCTGCCGAAGAGCTTGTGAGCGGAACCAGTTACATCTGCGTGATCGTGCAGCCGGGAGTCCGATGAGAAAGAAGCGATGGCGAGAGGACAGGACGAAGCGCTCAACGAGCGTGGTTGGCGCTGTTGCGGGAGCACGCGCGAGCAACTGCGGGCGGTACAGCGAGCCTGGCGTTTTAGTCGTTGGCAGGTTGATAACGAGCTCGAGGTTGGTCGGGAGCTGAACGGGCATGTCAGCCGGTTTTTCGCCATTGAGGATGCTGCCGGCATAGACGCCGGTCCGGCGCAACGGGTCCGCAAGGTCCAATCCGTAGCTCATCCGGCCGCCGACTTCGGCAAGTCTACCGAGGTGTGGCGTCGTGCCGTCGCCGACCGTTCTTGCCAGGAGCGGGCTTTTGTCTGAGACTGATGCAAACGGCGCTCGGTCGCGGGCGGGGATCCGCCTCTTTGGTACGACGTGCTATGCTTGCCGTTCCATCCCAGGCCCGAACCGCAGGGGTGCCGATCGAGATCCGGCCGACATGAAGGCACAAATGCGCAGATCGTGAGAACGGAATATGAAAGCGAATCGGCGTCATATCCTGATGACAGGGCTGCTCACGCTGTCGCTCACGGCCGCGCCGGGGGCTCAGGCCGGGGATTACCCCGAAAAGCTGGTGCAGATCATCGAGGATTCCGCTGCCGGCAGCACGCCGGACGTGGCCCTGCGGTTTGTTGCCGATGACCTGAGCAAGCTATGGGGACAGCAAGTCGTCGCTGTCAACCGTCCCGGAGCGGGCGGCAGCGTTGCCGCCCGAGGAGCGTCGGAGGCTGCGCCGGATGGATACACCCTCTACCAGCCCGTCTCGTCGACTTTCGTCGCGCTGCATCCGGCGGCGCCGAACGTCCCGCTGAAAGTGCCACGCGACTTCCTGCCGATCGGCTTCGTTGCCGAAAATCCGATGTTCATCGCCGCCTCGCCCAGTCTGCACATCAAGACACTGCCGGACCTGCTTGCGCTCGCCGCAAAGCGTCCCGGTGAAATTTCTTACGCGACGACCGGGGTGGGGCGGTTGACCCACCTCACCGGGGAATTGTTGCAGCACGAAGCCCATATCAAGCTGGAGTTGGTTCCCTATGTCGGCGGTCCCGCGCAGGCGATCAGCGACGTCGCGACCGGGCGCGTGGGCATCATCATCGAGGGATACTCCGGCATCGCCGGCGCCGTACGATCCGGCTCGGTGAATCTGATTGCGGTCGCGTCAGCCAAGCGCCTTGCTGACTTCCCGGACGTTCCTACCGTAGCGGAATCGATCCCCAATTTTTTGGCCACGGGTTGGGGCGTGCTGGTGGCGCCCTTACACACGCCGGAGGCCATTATCTCAAAGGTAAGTGCCGACCTTCGCCAGGTCACGTCTCAATCTGATTTGCAGAAGAAGCTTGCCAAACTCGGCAGCTATACCCGTCCGATGACCCCCGCCGAAGCCACGGCGTTCGTGCACGAGCAGCAAAGCATCTGGAATCCGGTGCTGGCCGATATTGCACAGAAGCAGCAGAAGTAAACGCCGGGGTCGCGTTTGCAACCCGGCGCGCTCATTCCCGCTCCTCATCGTCCACGGCGCGTACCGGCGTGTTCGGAGCCACCCCGCGTCGGCGCCGTTGGCGATACGATTCGCTGCGCTCCATCCAGTCGCCGCGCGTCGCTGTTGACGCGCCCCGATCCCATTCCTCGCTCCAATCGCCAAGCGAGTAGCCGAACCAGGGGCTTTCGGGCTTGAGCGCCGGCAACCCCAGCCTTTCCCATAATGCCTTGGCGCTCTCCATGTATTCACGCTTCGGCAGTGCCAGGGGCGGCATTGGATGCTTCATGGTCGCATCGATCAGCAAGGCTGAATCGAGCTCGGGTTTGTCGCTCGTGCGCGGGCCATGACCGGGCTCCCGATACGGCACTACACTGATATCCGCCGCCGGGTTGCAACGGTAGGACATTGCCCAGAAGACTGCGTCGGCATTGCGCGGCTCAATGTCCTCATCGACGGCGATGACGAATTTGCCCACGAACGGATGCAGCGTGAGCGCACCGCGCAGAGCCCGCCATATCTCGGTCCGCGGCACCCCGGAGGCAAACTGAACGAGGACGACCCTGCGCAGGTTGGTAAGCGGCTCATGCAGCGAAACCTGCTTGATGCCCTTGATCCCGAGACCATCCCGCAGATGGGCGAGGAATAAAGGCTCGTAGGCAAGCTTCTTGACGACGCTCGACTCGCTGGGCGTCACCTGGGAGATGATCGACGTGATGATTGCATCGCTGCGGCGCGTGATGGCGGTGACGTTGACGATGAGGTTGTAGTCCTCCAAGGCCACGTAGCCGTGCGATTCCCCGAACGGCCCCTCCGGTTCCAGGTAATCCGGATCGGCATAACCCTCTATCACCAGCTCCGATTCTGCGGGCACGAGCAGGTCGACGCTGCGGCCCCGCACGACGTTGATCGCTTCGCCCGCAAGACCTCCCGCGACCGAGATTTCATCGACATCGAGCGGAAGCTTTTGCGGCCCTTGGAATGCCACCACAGGCGGACACCCGACCACGATCGCGACCGGCATCTCCTGTCCGCGCCCATTGTGCTTGCGCCAGTGCTCGTAGCCGCCGGCGCGAAGGTTCGAGAGCGTCATCATCCCGATCCGCGTCGCCGATTTGAGCTGGCAGCGGTAAGTTCCCATGTTCTGCACGCCGGTATCGGGATCGCGAGTGATCACGCAGGCGGCGGTGAGATAAGGCGCCGCATCAAACCCTGGCGTCGAGATCGGGATGGGCAGCGATTCCAGCCCGCGGCCCAACCCCGCAAGCGCGCCGCCGCTCACAACCAGCTCCTGACACGGCGCGCTTTCTACAATGCGCGGTGGAATGGGGTTTGCAATCGCCCGTTCCCACGCCGGACCGATGTCCTCGATCCGCTCTACGCCCATGCCAATGCGATAAATCTGCGGATTGGCGGCAATTGCGCCAATCGCCACCGGGATGTCGTAGCGATGCCCCTTCGAATCAACGATGTTGGTGAACAGGAACGCCTTGCGATCCTCTTCCGCGATGCCGCCGCGGAACTGCCAGCGCACCAGCGGGTGCATCTCCGTATCCTTGTTCACCGCTGCGTCGATGCGATAGAGCAGGCCTGCAGCCTCCAGCCGACTGAGATGCTCGTGCAGGTCGGCGTAGCTACGCTTCGGCGCAGCGATGTTCATCCGCACTTCACCCCCGGTTGTTGCATCGAGCGTCCTGGCAAGGGGACGCGCGGCGAGCGCTCGGTCAATAGGCTGGATCGTCAGTAGGCGAAACTCTCGCTCGTTTGAGGCGTTCGCACAACTGTAGCCTTATGCGGGCGATCCCTTCAGCGCCGGCCGAGCCCTACGCGGATTGTCTCCTCGCTTTGAAGAGTTACCGCCTCCTTGCCTTGCCAGGTCGGCGCAGCCGCGTATTCGCTCGGCGGCATATCCACGGACGCCAGTTGCCGGCCGAGAATGACGACTGCTTCAATCGGCACCGCAACGAGCCGCCCAAACCAGCCGAACCATCTGCCGTAGGATACCACGAGCCTGACCTTGCCCTCCGGCGTGCGCACGACTTGCCGCACAAAGCCGATCGTGGAGTCACCGTCATCGAGCACGGGCAGGCCGATAAGATCGCCGACTCGCACGGGCTGCGGAAAGCGCCGGTGCATGCGCTCTTCCATAGGCATTGGCTTTTCCGCGTCGGTCATGCCGGTTGGCGGCACCATGGCCTGCGCCACCACGAAATGTGCATCCGTCGCGGTGACCGCCGTCGCTGCATTCGAGGGGGCGATCAGGCCAACGGCCAATCCGAGTGTCAAAAGCCCCTGAGCGAAGAAACCGACCATCACCTGCACAAGCCGAGGATCGCGGTCTTTGCCGCGCACAAAGCTGGCGGCCAAGCCGCAGCAATGCCGCCCGAGTGTACAAATAAATGTGCCCCTCGCACAGGCGCCATGCAATCAACGGAAGGGGACGCTATCACCCTTTACACTCGCAGTCCGTGACTACTTTCAATGCTTGGAGCGTCAGGATGGGGAGCCCAAAACGCCGGGCCGGGGGACCCACATGTCGAGCTCGCGCGCAATTGCTGTTTGCCACCAGGTGCGACTTGACTACTGTCTTTGCGGTGTTCGCTACCCTATGATTGGCGTTGCGGATGTGTTTTGGGAGGATGCAATGAAATCATTGTCAATTCCGGTCGTGACCGCGGTCATCGCGGCAATCATCGGCTCCTCGGTCCTGGCGCAGCAAGCGCCGCCGGTCCGCATTCGCGGCACGATCGAGAAGGTCGATGGCAATACGCTGATGGTCAAGGGGCGCGACGGCAGCTCGGTCAAAGTGACGCTCGCGGAAAATGCCCGCGTTACTGCCATGGTCAAGGCGCAGCTTTCCGACATCAAGAGGGGCTCGTTCATCGGGGTCACCGCGATGCCGCAGCCCGACGGTAGCCAGAAGGCGATCGGGCTTCACATCTTCATGGAATCGCAGAGGGGAGTCGTTGCCGATCGGCATTTCCCGTGGGATCGCGAGCCGGGCAGCACGATGACCAACGCCAATGTCGAGTCGATGGTTTCCGGCGTTGACGGCCAGACAATCATGGTCAAGTACAAGGACGGCGAGAAGAAGATTATCGTGCCGCCCAATACCCCGATCGTTTCGTTCACGCCGGGCAGCAAGGACGACCTCAAGCCTGGCGCGCAGATCATTGTCTTCGCCGGACAAAAGCAGCCGGATGGCTCGGTTGTCACTGCTGCGATTAACGTCGGCCGCAACGGCGCTGCTCCGCCGATGTGACAGGTGCGCCGTAATCGCTCCGCTCACATCACGTCCGCTTCGCCTCGGTCGCGCGACATCGGGCCGCGGGTAACCCGCGGCCCAGGGTCCAATTGGTGCAGATCAGACAGCCGGCAAACCGTCGCCGCGCGAGAGAGACGCGAAGGCAGGTCGCACTCTTCGCATCGCAGCCTGCGGTGCGATCACGGCCACAATAAATTCGATCGGGGCGGCTGCAGCTGCCATGCTTAAGCTTGCGTGGTCCGCGGCATCAACACTGCAAGCATGATCGCGACCATAATGAGCGCAGGCACATCTCCCACCAGATGACCGCGCTCGGCTGGATCGTTGAGGGCCTGAGCGCCCATGATAGCCCCGTGAACCACGCTCGACCACACCGTGAACCAGATGAGGCCCTTATGAGCGCAGGGATTTCTTGATGCGATGAGCAAAAACACGCCTAGCGTCGCATACACCCCAATGATCATCATCAGATAGTGTGAATGTCCATGTCCCCATGCCCAACCCGAGGCCCACACAATTCCCAATGAGTATATACCGAATATAAATGTGAGGCCGATGACGATCAGCGCGATCCGCAAGAACAGCAGACGATTTGCGCCAGACATTTTGATCTCCTATCCAACATCCTCGCTTTCAATCAGGAAAACGCCGTCATCGAATTGATGACGGCTTTCTTTGTGATCTTATCGTGCCAGCCGCTCGTCGGCGGTTGCATCAGCCGGCTTTGCGCTTTTGCGCTTCGAATGGTTGCGGACTGCGCATGTCGGCACCGGTCACACGTCTTACCTCGATGATGGAGTCATATGGCAAATTGATCGCCGCATGTGCCTTGCGGATGGATTCCTCGTCTGGGCCGGACATGAAGCAGAAAGCCTTTCCGTCCTTCAAATTCACGTGTGCGGCATGACCGAAAACCCCGAGCTCCTGGGCTGCCTCCTCGAGAGCGGCAAATTGCTCGAAAAACTGTTCCTCAGTGAGCTCCCGCGCTGGGAAGCTGCCTTTGTTCTTGTCGTGAGTGTCGATGAAGTATTTCATGTTGATGCTCCTTTCGCTTGCTGGACTTTGACCTGTGATCGTGTAGATACACGACAAAGGGGGCAATTCCGCGATCGACCTGGCCTTTCGATCATGGGCGTCCCCTTGTCTGTCAGGATCGTGCGGAACCCAATGCGTTAAAGAGTTTCTCAAGCTGCGCGGATGAGATCGTCCAAATCGGCCAGAATAACCGCCCATTTCCGGGCACCCAGTTTGCGCCGCAGTGTCTCCTGGGCCTTTTCCCAGAGTGGAAATGCCTCGCGTAGTCGCGAGTGTCCGCGCTTGGTTATTTCAACTGTGCGACTGCGCCGCCAGCCCTCGTTACCGACCCGGATCAATCCCTCTCTTTCAAGCGGAGCCAGGTTTCGTGTCAGCGTTGACCGATCCATGCCCATGAACTTGGCGAGTGCGGTAATCGAAACGACATCATCGCCTCCAACGGCGACCAGGACGGCAAGCTGTGTTGCGCGAAGTCCGACGTCGCGCAAGGCGTCATCATACAAACGGGTTACGGCACGGGCCGCCATTCGCGTCCTATGGCACACGCACGGCTCGACAAACTCTCGCGCTGTAGCCATGAGGACCCCTCTACCAGGGATGCGTTGATGTGCATATACACTATTACGATCATACGAGTCAAGAGGGCGACACGGAACATCGACGGGGAATGTCAATAGGGGCATCGACGTATCGCATGACCGGCGTGCTCGTAAGCGTTTCCCCGAACACGGAGCCGAGGTCGGCTCGGGTCAAACGACAACCATGCATCCGGCGCCGGCATGTCGGCTTTCGCCAGTTCCGGATTACCAGCGCAATTGCTCTCTCAGCAGCTATGTGCAACGAGTCGATATAGATCACCCGACCTCAGTGGGGCGCGTCGGCAGCTCGTGCCAAGACTCGATACGGGGCCGGGCGATTCGATCAGATAATCGGCGCTGGAACAGCATTGGCGGTGGACTAAAACCGGCAACAAAAATACGCGTTGACCAAGTCGAAGCGCCGAGAAAAGAGGACTTAGACGAGCAGCAATGACGCCACGCCAAGTCGTAGAAGAGTGGGTGCGCCGGCTTAACTCCGGCGATGCTGACATGCTCGCAGAGTTGTACCACGAGGACGCAGTAAACCATCAGGTTGCTCGAGAGCCGGTTGCGGGGAAGCTCGCTATCCGCGAGATGTTCCGGCGCGACTTCGCGACTGCGCAAATGACCTGCATTCCAGAGGTCATCCATGAGGCGGGTAACGTAGCTATCCTTGAATGGAAAGACCCGATGGGGTTCAGAGGCTGCGGCTTTTTCACCGTAAAGGACGATCGCATCGTCTTCCAGCGTGGTTATTGGGACAAGCTATCGTTCCTAAAGACGCACGGCCTGCCACTTGATTGACCGCCGGCAGCATCGATTTAAAAGGCCAGAATTCGGTCATCCTGCGCTCCCGTTTGCGACAGGCGATCCCCGCAGATCAGACCCGACTCATAACCGGGCCATGCAGGTGGAAAAGCGCCCCTCCGGTCAGCAGCAGTTGCGAACCCGTGCGCTGACCCCCGCAGTTACTTGAACAGCGTTGACAACAGCCCGCCGCTGATGTGCTCATTTCAACCATGAGCCTGAGTCCTGCCGCCCGGACACCCTTCGCCGCGCCCATAGTCGATCGGCTTTCCGTCCGAGTCGTCGTCGATTCGCGCTATGAACGCTTCCTGCCGAGGACGACACACCCGTTCACGACCATCGAGCACGTTGGTCAGGTGCCGGGGCGTCAGATAACGTCCCTGGCCTGCGAATTGGGCCTTTCGTTGCATCTCGAATCCGACCGCGGAGGCTCCAACGCGCAGTACATGCTGGATTTCGGCTATACCCCGGAGATCGTTCTGCGCAACGCCGATCTGCTCGAAATCGATCCCGCGAGGATCGACGGTCTGATCCTCAGCCATGCCCACCGCGATCATTTCGGGGGGGCTAATCGGCTTCCTGATGCAGCACCGCGCGCGCATGCGCAGCGACCTGTGCTTCTACAACGGTGGCGAAGAGGGCTTTCGGGAAAAATTCCTCGGCGATGCCAAAAACCCGATCTCCTGGGGCGCAGTCGATCGGCTGATGCTCACGGCCCAAAACGTCAAGCCCGTGTGCTGCCACGAGCCGCACGATCTCTCCCATGCTTTCACTACCGGCTACATAGAGCGCAATTCCTTTGAGCAGGTGAGTGGTGGCTCGATGGTTTACGAGTACGATCATTTCACCGAGGCTGAGCGCCGCGGGAAGCTCCTGCAGGATACCCATCCGGACGAGCATGCCACTTGTTATATCGTCCAGGGCCGCGGGCTGGTCGTCATCAGCTCCTGCGGCCACGTTGGGCTGATCAATACCATCAAGCAGGCGATGGCGGTGTCGGGCGTCTCGAAGCTCCATGCGGTAATCGGCGGATTTCACCTCGTCACCGCACCCCACGAGTACGTCGAGCAGACCGTGACCGAGCTCGGAGCGCTCGAGCCCGAGGTCGTCATCCCGATGCACTGCTCCGGCGCAGAGTTCATCGAGACTATGCGCCGACGCATGCCGACCCAGTTGGTGACGACTAACGTCGGCACGCGCTTCACGTTCGGCGTGTAGCACGGCGGCTTTTCCGACAACATCAGTCACCACCCCTGCTCCCGCGGCGCATCACTGGCGCTTGCACAGGGCACATGCGGTCGACTGCCGCTGCACCATCGCGAGTGGCCTTACGCGCCGATCTGAGCCCCGGCGATCGCTATCCAGGCGCTGTCCGACCCCCGCTCTGCGGCCCCTTGAATCCTCTCCCAAGGCTGGTGTCTAATTCCGAGTCGCTGGGAGGAGAAGACCAATGAAATTCTCGATCTTGGCAGTCCTCGGGACCGTCGCCGGGATCGGCGCTACCGTGCACGCTGACGAATGGTCGACGAGCACTCGCAAAGGCATCGACGCCTCACTGGAACGCAGGATCGAAACCGCGCTGAGGGATTTGGAAATTTTCAACAGCCGCGCACTCCAGGTGGGACCGCAAGCCAGCGATGGCACGCTGAAAACCAGGATCGAGGATGCCGTGAAAGATCTGAAGGGCGCCACCGCCCGCACGTTCAGAGCGGATCAGGAGCGGCTGAACGCGCTGATGCGCAAAACCGGAATTGATCGATAGGGCTGCTCCCGCCTCTCTCAGTAAGGGCGGCGCCGCCGCGGTTATCGTCCGTTGAGCGCCTCCCAGACTCGCGGCGGAGTGGCGGGCATGTCGATATGGCGCAAGCCAGTGCGGCGGTGCAGAGCATCGACGACTGCATTGATCACTGCTGGCGGCGCGCCGACGGCACCAGCCTCACCCGCGCCCTTGACCCCGAACGGATTCGCCGCGCACGGCACGTTATGCGTCGAGAAGGCGAAGAACGGAACATCGTCGGCGCGCGGCATTGCATAGTCCGTAAACGAGCCCGACAGAAGTTGCCCCGCCTCGCGATCGTAAACCGCGTGCTCGAGCAACGCCTGGCCGACGCCCTGTACGATGCCGCCGTGCACCTGACCCTCGAGCAGGAGCGGGTTGATGGTGCGGCCGAAATCGTCGACGACGGTGTAACGGTCGATCCTCACCGAACCAGTCTCGGGATCGATCTCGACCTCGACGATATGGCAGCCGTTCGGGAAGGTCTGCGCCTGGGGGACGCGGTGGTGCGTCGCATCGAGCCCTGGCTCCATGCCCGCCGGCAGCTTCCCAGGATCGCGCGCCGCCTCTGCCACCTCGAAAAGGTCACGGCGCAAATCGGTCCCAGATACGCTGAATGCGCCGTCAGCGAAGACAACGTCCTGCACCGAGGCTTCCATCAAATAAGCGGCGAGCTTCGTGCCCTTGTCGATGACGGCACGCCCTGCCTCGTGCAGCGCGGCCCCTGCCACGGCAATCGCGCGCGAGCCTCCGGTAAGCCCCGCAGGCGTGCGGTCGGTATCGCCCATGATCACATCGATGCGGTCGGTATCGACGCCCAATTGGTCCGAGACGAGCTGCTTGTACGAGGTGATCAGACCGGTGCCGTATTCCTGGTTTCCCATCACCAGCTCGATCCGTCCATCCTTGAACTCGATGGATGCGGTCTCGGGAAAGCCGCCACCGCAGCGCTCGGTATATGTCGCCATTCCGATCCCGCGCAACTTGCCATTGCGCTCGCTGCGAGCGCGTCGCTCCGAAAACGACCACCATTCGGCCGCTGCCATGCAGCGGTCCATCACCTTCTCGAACTCACCGGAATCGAAGAGGAGCTTGGTTGCCGACGTGTAGGGCATCGCCGAGGGCGGCACAAAATTGATACGGCGGATTGCGTCGGGGCTCATGCCGAGGTCGCGCGCCGCGGCATCGACGAGGCGCTCGAGCAAGTATGCCGCCTCGGGCCGCCCTGCGCCGCGATAGGCGCAAACCACCACGGTATTGGTGCACACGCCCTTGACGTTGATGTGCACGGCCGGCGTCGAATAGAGGCCGGACACGAGATCGGTCGAGCGCGTCGGCACGAAGCAGCCGAGCTGCGAGAGATAGGCGCCGAGATTCGCAAGGATCGAGACGCGCAAGCCGAGGAACCGGCCCTCCTCGTCGAGTGCGAGCTCGGCTCGCGTGGTGTGGTCGCGGCCCTGATTGTCGGAGAGGAATCCCTCGGAGCGATCCCCCTGCCACTTCACCGGCCGCTCCAGCTTGCGGCTCGCCCACACGACGAGCGCATGCTCGGGATAGACAAAGGCCTTCATGCCGAAGCCGCCACCGACATTCGGCGTGATCAGGCGGAGCCTGCCGTTCGGAATTTTGAGGACCGACTCTGCGAGGGGGTTCCGGACGAAATGCGGCCCTTGAGTCCCCGTGTAGAGCGTGGAGCGGCCGCTCGCCGCGTGGTAGTCGCCAATCGCGTTGCGCGGCTCCATCGAGTTGACAACGATGCGATTGTTGATCAGCTCGAGCGTGACTACTCGCGCGGCCTTGGCGAACGCCGCGTCGGTTGCGCGGGCATCGCCCATGTCGTTATCCCAATCGAACACTATATTGCCTGGGATATGGTCGAACAGCTGCGGCGCACCGGAGCTGACGGCCTCCTTCGCCTCGGTGACCGCCGGCAGTTGCTCGTACTTGACCTCGATCGCTTCGGCGCCGTCGCGCGCGGCGGTCAATGTCTCCCCGACAACCAGGGCGACGGGTTCACCAGCATGGCGCACCTTGTCGACCGCAAGCACGGGACGCGGCGTATCGTGCCGCGGCTTGCCGTCGCGGCTGACGAGCGGTGCCGTGCAGGGCACGTCGCCGAGGCCGTCCGCCCGAACGTCCGCTCCGCTAAGCACCAGAAGCACCCCAGGGATGTGCCGCGCGGCCGCGGCATCGACGCGCTTGATGCGGGCGTGTGCGACCGGCGAGCGCAGCACGAAGGCATGCGCCATGCGCGGCAGAACGATATCGTCGGTATAGCGTCCCTGACCCGTGACAAGACGCAGATCCTCATGCCGCCGCATTGGCTGACCGATGCCGAATTTCATGCTGCTCCCGTCATGCTCAGCGTTGGTGGTGAGAGGTATACAAGAGGTATCTTAGCAGTGATTTTGCAAGCAATTTCAGACTCTTTCGCGTTCCGGGAGCTCACTCGGTAGGATCCGACGCAGCCGCGGTCAACTCACGTTCTCGCCCCTCGACTGTCGTAATCTCGCCCTTCGCCGGCGTTTAGATCCGCTGGAATGTGCCGGGGGAACATATGCCGCTGAACTGTCAGCAGTGCGGGGGTTTTGCGCTGTCCGGCGCGCGGCCGCATGCCTCGCAGATGAGTATCAAGTTTGGCTTGCTCCGGCGCACATTGCGCCGTGTGGGCGGCCAGATCATCATATTGGCTTTCGTTCTTCTCGACATCGGTGGCCTGGGGCTCGCGCTCATTGCGTCCGTTTGGCTTGCACCGTGGGCGGCGATAAATGTGACCGTGCTGGTGCTCGGGAGCTTGAGCTGCAGCGAGGACAGGAGAATACAGCGGGAAAGCGCCACTGCAATGCGACGGCAACGAGAGCTGCAGCGCGAGGCTCAGAGGCAACAGCGAATCCGTCTGGAACAAGCTCAACGGCGTCAACGCGAGGCAGATCAGGAGGAGCGCGAGGCGCAGGAACGACTGCAGGCGGCTCTGCGCCAGGCGCAAGAACAATTAAGGGAAGCCGAAGAGCGTAGACATCAGGAAGAGAGAGCGCGCGAGACCCAGAGACAGCAAAGCGAGCAGGCCGAACGTCTACGCCAAGCGGAGCGACAACGCAGAAAAGCGGAGCAGAGGCGCCGGCAAGCAGAGAAAGAACGGACCGCACGAAGAGATCGCCAACGAGGGACCAAGCGGGCGGCCACGCAGCTTCAGGCGGACTGGTGGATTGTTCTCGGCGTCGCACCGAGCGCGAGCAAGGATGAAATTGTGCACAACTACCGGCACAAAATAAAGCAATGCCATCCTGATCGCGTAATAGGACGCGCCCCGAACTTGCTGCACCTGGCGGAAGAGCAAACGAAGGTATTGAACGGAGCGTATGCCAACGCGATGCGTGCGCGCGGATACGCACGACCCAGGGCCATCTGACGCAGCGCTGCTGCCTCGAACACGGGAGAGGCGGCAGCAAGCTACCGTCGGTGCACGCGACTCCAGATCAACTTACCGCTTGTTGTGTCCTAAATATCACGGCCTGATATAAGTCGGCACTTTTTTACGTGCTGCCGCGATATTGTCGCTCCCGCTCTCGACAATTGGTTCGCTAGATTCTGGTTCCAAAAGTGGGAGGCTCGTAACCGTGCAGATAAAACATTTCGAATCGCCCTCGGTCATGCCGAGATTGGACGCCCTCGATGCCGAGTTTGCATCGGAGGACGATCGGTGCACAGCCCGACACAGAAGACAGCGAGGTGCTCCAATGGATGCCGGATTCATACCGACGCGATCTGAGCTCCGTGGACCGCCGAGAGCAGCTGACTCGAATGGCAATGCGACGAGCGGGCCTTCTGTCGAGCCGGCCATCACGCGGCCGTCGCTCGCCAAACGAGCCTTGCGCGGGCTTGCCCGTTTGTTGATCGTTTTCTCCGTAGGTGTAGGTACCACTTTGGCATGGCAGTCGTATGGGGATGCAGCGCGAGCGCTGATGGCAAAATCTTGGCCCCAGCTCGGCTTGTTGGTGCCCCAAACCGTGCCTGTTTCTCCCACTCCGCCTGAGGCGGTGCCGCCGGTCAGCGCCACGTCATCCGACCAACAGCTTGCGCTCGGGCTCGCGGTGGTGCGCGAGAGTCTTGACCGGCTGACAGCTCAACTCGCGGCCGGTCAGCAGCAAATGGGGGGCGATATCGCCAAGCTGCAGGCGGACGAGCAGGAAATTCTGCACAAGCTTTCAGCCGCTCCGCCGCGCTTAACGGCACCCCCGGCACACAAACCGGCCCCGGTGACACCGCCGCCATCGCCGTCGGCGCAACCGCACTGACGTGTCGAAAGGGGTATTGAAGCCGGAGGATAAACCGGCTGGGATGTGATCGATGAATTGATCCAACCCATCGGTGGACCCGAACGCGGGGGTAAACGGGCCGGAACCGCGGGTCCATGGAGCCGCTGGCGTTTGTGTGTTGCTGCGCCGAGTCTTAGGCTACAGCTCCGGGGACGGAGAAACTGGGATGCCGGCAAAACCTGCTCGCGATGCCCTCGTGGGCTTCGCGGGCTTCATACTGGGCATCGCCTGTTCGCCACTGACCTCGCTGGCGGCCGAGCCCGAGCCGTATCCCGATCGCCCCGTCACCATGATCGTGCCCTATGCCGCCGGCGGCAGCTCGGACGTGCTCGCGCGCCTGCTGGGCGAGCGCCTGTCGCAATCGCTCGGCCAGCAGATCGTCATCGATAACCGCGCCGGAGCCGGCAGCCGCATAGGCACCGAGATCGCCGCCAAATCCGCGCCGGACGGCTATACCCTCCTTCTTGCCGACATGCCGCATACCATTGTTCCGGCGGTCCAGAAGGGCGTGCACTACGATCCGGTCCGCGATTTCACGCCGATCGGTCTCATCGGAACTGCTTCCATGTTTTTGTTCGTCAACCCTGCAGTGAAGGCCCAAACGGTCCGCAGTTTTGTCGTTCTCGCGCAGAGCGAGCCGGAAACGATCACGATTGCGTCCGGAGGCATCGGCAGCGCCACCCACCTCACCGCTGAGCTTTTCCAGGCCGAGACCGGCATCAAGCTCGTCCACGTCCCATTTCGCGGCGCGGGTCCAGCCATGAACGATCTGGTTGCCGGCCATGTGCATTCGGGCTTCACCACCCTGGCAACGGCGAGCTCGGTGCTCGACCGCCTTCGCGTTCTCGCCGTCGCAAGCGAAGCGCGGCTCGCAGCGCAACCCGATGTTCCGACCTTCAGAGAAAACGGCATCGATCTGGTGGTCGAGCATTGGTGGGGCGTTCTCGGTCCCGCCGGGATGCCGCCGAGGATCGCTGCACGCCTCACCACCGAGCTGCAATCTGCTCTTGCGTCGCCGGACGTCACCTCGCGCCTGCTGCCGCTCGGTGTCACGCCTTCCCACGCCTCCGTCACGCAGCTCAGGGCACTGATCGAGAGCGACACGGCGCGCTGGGCGGATATCGTCAGGTCGGTCGGAATCAGCGTTCAGTGACCAGCGCCGCATCTCCGCTCTTGCCGTCGGCGTCTCGCAGTGAGGCGATGTGGGCGGATTTCGAGATGCTCTGCTCCCTTGGCGGCCGCCTCGCCGGGTCGGCGAGCGAAGCGTCGGCCGTGGCCTTCGCCCGCGCGCAGCTTGCGAAGTTGCCGAACGCGAGCGTGCGAGAGGATCCCGTCGACTATCCGGGCTGGCAATGCCGTGCGGCGCAACTGAGCAGCGTCGCGAGCGATATCCCGTTTGCCTGCACGCCGCTCCTCGGGACGGCATCGACAGCCGGCCTGGTCGCTGAAGCTCTCGATCTCGGCTTGGGCCGCGAGGAGGATTTCAAGCGGGAAGGCAATGCCATTCCGGGGCGGATCGTCATGGTCCGCCATCAATATCCGTTCGCCGCCGGGCATGTGCACCGTCGCGTGAAGCTGGGACTGGCGCAACAGATGGGCGCCGCTGGATTTCTGATCGCGCACCCCGACCGCGGTATTGGCCCCGTATCGGGCTCGAGCGGACGCAACGGGGGGCGCGGCATCCCGGCGCTCGGGATCGATGCGGAGGCAGCACAGGCGCTGCGCCCCTCGCCGGACGGCACGCGGCCGACTGTCCGCATGCGCATCGACGCCGATGATCAGCCCGCGTGCACCCGCATGCTGATAGCGGACCTGCCCGGTCAGGGCCCCGATTGGATCGTGGTCAGCGCGCACATTGACGGCCATCCCCTCGGCGAGAGCGCGATCGACAATGCCAGCGGTGTGGCAGTAGCGCTGGCCGTCGCGCGTGCGCTCGCATCGCACGTCCCGGCATGCGCGCGCGGCTTGCGCATATGCCTGTTCAGCGCCGAGGAATGGGGCCTCATGGGGTCGCGCCTGTGGCTGGAACGCATGCAGCCGGCGATGCGCCGGCGGATGGTCGTCGACATCAACCTCGACTCTGTCGGCGGCGCGTCGGGATTGACTGCTCTCACATCGGGCTTCGCAGCTCTCGATGCGTGGGTGAAAGAGGCGGCTGCGCGTGCCGCCTTCCCCCTCGCAACACACCTGCCATTGATGCCCAACTCCGACCACGCCAATTTTGCCGGGCATGGCATTCCCGCGCTCCGGCTGATTGCGGGATTCAACTCGGCAGAAAGCAACCTTCGCTATGTCCTGACCGCGGCCGATACCCGTGAGAAAGTGCGCCGCGAGGAGCTCGATGCGGCGCTCAGCTTGGCGTCGGCGTTGACCTGGGAGGCGCTGACCGCCGCCGATGTAACCCTCCGGGGTCTTGCTGCTCGACGCGCGTAGCTGGCGATCACGACGGCGACCTGCAGGCGGCCTACAGCGTGCGCGGGACATGGGTGTGGACGGGGGGCCGCAAAAGCATGCCGCCCCTTTCGGGGCGGCGCCTTTCTTTGTCGCGTGCGCAAGCTGTGTCAGTCGTCAAGCGCCCGGCGCGCCGTATCTTTCACGTCCCCTGCAATGTTGTGCGCCGAGCCTTTGGCCTTGTCCAGCTTTCCTTCGCCTTGCAGCTTCTTGTCGCCGGTGACCTTGCCGGCCGCATCCTTGATGGCGCCTTTTACCTTGTCAGCCGCGCCCTTCACATGCTCACGGTCCATGTTCTTATCTCCGTTTACAGGCTGTTCACTCGACAACGCGCGGGTCACGAGCGTGGTTCCTTGCCGGGGTGGAGCGCCGTTCATCTCTGGATAACCATCTGCTCATTCTCTGGATACCTATTTGGCCCGGTAGCCGGCGAGCGTTTCACAATTTTGAGACATCGCAGCTACCTATTGAGTCTTTTGGTCGGGAACTTTGAATGTTCGGCAGGTCAAGGGATTACTTGGAGCCGTCCGGCCCTTGTCTGCTTGCCGGGACCGTTTCGGTTTTTTTTGCGGCTGGTTGGTTGGGCGCGAAGTTGACGACCGGCAATCTGCCGGGCATCGGCCTGCTGGCTGCGGCTGCATTTGGAGCCACCGCTGTTGCCTGGCTCTGGTATCGGCGCTGCAGGGCGCTTTTGCTGGAGGTGCAGGGGTTGCGGGAAAAAACCCTGCAGCTCGACCGGGCGGTGAGCAATATCACGCAGGGTTTGATCGTGTTCGATGCGCAGGCCGACCTGGTCCTGTGCAACGAGCGTTACAGGGACATGTACGGGCTGCGCCCTGAAATGGTTCGTCCGGGCACGCCGCTGCGCAGCCTCGTCCTGCACCGCAAGCAAACGGGCAATTTCCGCGGCGATGCCGACGGGTACTGCGCAGATATTCTGGCCGATGTCGGCACCGGAAAGACCACCGCCAAAACGGTAGAGCTGGACGATGGCCGGATCATCAGTCTGATAAATCAGCCGCTGCCCGGCGGGGCATGGGTATCGACCCACCAGGACGTAACCGATCTGCATCAGGCGCAGCGGCAGGCGCAACAGTCCCACGCGCGGCTGGCAGCCGTCATCGAGGCGATGCCGGCAGGATTGATCTTGTATGACAACGAGGATCGCGTGGTGCTGTGGAACAGGTGCTACAGCGAGATGCATCGCGCGGTATCCGATCTGCGCATGAAGGGCGTTAGATTCGCAGACATCCTGCGCGCGGCCGTCGCGAGGGGAGTGGCGCCCGAGGATGCCGTCGGGCGGGAGGAGGCGTGGATCTCGGCCCGGCTCGCTACACAGGCCGCCCCGCAGCACATATCGGAGCACCATTACCCCGACGGGCGGTGGCTGCGTATCCAGTCGTGCCGGACGGCTGACGGCGGCTCGGTCGGCATTCATGTGGACATCACCGAGCTCAAACGGCGCGAGGAGGAGCTCAACGTGCAGAACATGCGTTTCGAGGCCGCCCTCCAGAACATGTCGCAGGGCCTCGCGATGTTCGACCGCGATCAAAGACTGGTGATTTGCAACGACCAGTTCGTGCAGGTGTACGGGTTGCCCACGCAAGTGGCGCGACCGGGCACCTTGCTCGAGGAGATATTGAAATACCGGGTCGCGAGCGGATCTTTGCGCGCCCCCGACCGCAAGGACTTCATCCAAAGTCGCCTGGGCGTGGTGCGCGCCGGCGAGCCGGCCGACATGATCGTCGAGCTCAGCGACGGCCGCCGCGTCGCGGTGGGGCATCGGCCGATGCCGGATGGCGGCTGGGTGTCTACCCACGAGGACATAACCGAGAGCTGGCGCATTCAGGAGCAGATCAGTCACCTGGCCCGCCACGACGCACTGACCGGGCTGCCGAACCGGTTGCTGTTCCATGAGTTCATGACCGGCGCGCTCGCGCGTGCGCACCGCGGTGAGATCGTCGCCCTGCATTGCATTGATCTCGACCAGTTCAAGGGGATCAACGATGTGTTGGGGCACGTCGCGGGTGATGCGCTGTTGGCGCAGGTGGCAGCGCGGCTGCGGGATTGTGTCCGGGAGGTCGATCTCGTTGCCCGATTCGGCGGCGATGAGTTTGCCGTGGTGCAAGCCGGTCTGCAGCGACAGGAGGATGCGGACGTCCTGGCAAATCGGATCGTTCGCGTGCTGAGCCAGCCCTATGTCATCGACGGCAACCCCGCCTCCATCAGCGCCAGTATCGGCATTTCCGTTGCGCCGGCGGACGGGGTGGACACCAACGAGCTTCTGCGCAAGGCGGACATTGCGATGTATCGCTCCAAAGCTGATGGCCGCCACGGCGTTCGCCATTTCAGCCCGGAAATGGATGAGGCATTGCAGGCCCGCCGCACGCTCGCCGTGCACCTGGAACGCGCGCTGAGGCTGGAGGAGTTCGATCTTTTTTATCAACCCATTGTCAATATCACGACCGAGAAGGTCATCGGGTTCGAGGCCCTGCTGCGATGGTGGCACCCGCAGCACGGGCTGGTGCCGCCCTCCGGGTTCATTGCGCTCGCGGAGGAAAAGGGCTTCATCATTGAGCTGGGCGAGTGGGCGCTGCGCCGCGCCTGCCGAGACGCGGTCGGGTGGCCCGAAAATCTCACCGTTTCCGTGAACCTTTCGCCCCTGCAGTTGCGCAGCGGCAAGCTGGTGCGCACGGTCGTACATGCGCTGGCGGAATCCGGTCTTGCGGTGGACAGGCTCGTGCTCGAGATCACCGAGAGCGTCCTCCTCCAGAGGGACACTTCCAGCACCGTCAATCTCGCTCAGCTGAAGAACCTGGGCGTGGCCATCGCCATGGATGATTTTGGCACCGGCTATTCGAGCCTGAGCTCGCTGCACCATTTCTCTTTCGACAAGATCAAGATCGACCGTTCCTTCGTCAACGACCTCTCCGAGGCTTCCAGCGCGATTGCGATCGTGCGCGCAGTGACCACCCTGGCCAGGAGTCTCGGTATCGTGGTCACGGCCGAAGGGGTCGAATCCCGGGAGCAGCTGACGCTCCTGCGCGCGGAAGGATGTCACGAGGCGCAGGGCTATCTGTTCGGGCCGCCGCGGCCGTTGAGCGAGCTTTCGGAGATCCTGGCGCGGTGCAAACAATACAAAGTCAGGGCAGCCTGACCAAGCGCCGGTCATCAGAACGGCTGGAATAGCAAAGCAAGACAGGCGATCAGGCCAGCCGCATAGGATGCCCTCGAGTCTCAGGAAAACCGCACCAGCACGAGCCCGCTGACGATCATCAGCGCAGCGACGACGCGTGTCCGGCGCAGCGGCTCCTTGAGGAGCACGATCGAGAGCGCCGACCCGAAAAGCACGCTGCTCTCGCGCAAGGCGGCAACGAGGGCAATGGGGGCGACTGTCATCGCCCAGACCGCAATTCCGTAGGAGAGGACCTGCAGCGCGCCGCCGGCAAGCCCGGTCCTCCAATGCCCGGCCAGCGCGGGAAGCGCCGCCCTCCGCCGGCGCATGGCCACGTAGGCGCCGAGCACGATGCCGTTGCCGACGAACAAGCTCGCGACATAGGCAGGCGCGCTGCCCGCGAGCCGTGCACCCACGCCGTCCACCAGGGAATAGGCGCATATCGTGGCTGCCGTGAGCAGGGCCAGTCCGGTGGCATGGCGGTCGAAGCGAGCAAGCTCGCGTCCGCCTCGCGCCGACAGCAGCAGCACCCCGGAAGCCAGCACGACAATGCCGCTCCATGCGGCAAGACCAAGAGCTTCACCGAGCAAAGGGAAGCTCAGCGCAGCCGTCATCAGCGGCGCTGCGCCGCGCGCCAGCGGGTAGACCTGGCCGAGATCGCCGAGCCGATAGCTCTCGCTCAGTCCGATGAAATACAGAAGATGAACCATGACCGAGGCAAAGACGCAGGGCCATGCGGCCGCGAGCGGCAGTCCGACGAAGGGCAGGAGGACGAGCGCGACCACCCCTGCCCCGATCGCAATCAGCGACGTCGTGAGCACCGTATCCAGCCCGACCTTGATGACGGCATTCCAGCCGGCGTGGCAGGCAGCCCCGAGCAGGACGGCGGCAAGGACGAGCGAATCCATCAGCGGATATTTTTAGCCCCGCCCTGCCCGAGGGAGACAACACCCGGCGGAAGGCAGGATGACTTATGAACAGTGAGATAGTTGCAAATGAAGCTGACGCCGCCCGGCGGACGGGCTGGGATCGATCACGCCGCGCAGGTTGGGCTAAACAAGGCCTGCTAACGATGCCAGCGTGGCACCGGCTGCTCCTGCCGGAACCCACCACGTCTCATGCCCGACAACCCCATCGACCGTAATGTTTTGTTGCGATTGATAGGCGCGCACGGCCGATTCAGTCCGCGGGCCAAAGTCGCCGTCGATCGGCCCGGGATCGGTCGGAGTGTTTGGGCCGCGAAATGCCTTCAGAGCTTTTTGCAGCGCGGATACAACACCGCCTGTTGCCCCGCGCGCGAGCGTCGGCGGGATCGAGATCTCTGACAAGACCGACGTAGGGCTCTTCAGCTTTACTTCAATGCCAATGAGTCCCGGTTGCTCGCTCCCGACCGGAGCGTCCTCGGCAATTCGGAAGCCGGAATACCCCGCCATGGGCGCAACAAGAAATGCAAACTTGGAAGTGCTCAGCGAGTCGGTGATGCTTTCCGCCACAATGGCAAGCCGGCCGCCGTCGTCCTCGATGCTGCCCACTGCTATGCTTTTGTCATTATTCCAATAACACAGGGCGGTTTCGCTTACTTTCTTATTCGATATTGGGGAGGTGATGGTTGTTTCCACCCAGAAGTCAGCATTGGACGCATCACCTGGGCGGTATTGAGGATCCAGCAAAATCTTCTCGATTTCTCCGTTCCCCCGCGGGTCCTTGAAGGTCAAATCGATCGCATGCTCCGTAAAGACAATCGGTCTACCGCTTCTTGAAAAGCTCAAGGATGCAAGTTGATCGTCGGTCCAATCGAATGAAGCCGTCAGCTCATTTCCGGACATCGGAGCCTCCTGTGCACGAGCAACACCTTCCCCCTTCACTGCTGCGGCGCGTTCGGCGCGAGCTGCCTGTTGATGAGGCCGGCGGGGCCAAAGCTCAACGAGCTGAACCGGACCCATTCAAGACCGGAGCCGGGGATCATTGCGATCCAGCGAGTGGGAGGCACGGTCGGCGCCGACGCGAAAACGAGATCGAAAAGGTGCTCGTTGCTGTCAATCCCTTGCGCAGGTATGTCGAACGAGGCGATCAGCGGCGCGTTTTCCGCAGGCTGACCTTTCACCTCGATGCGAATGTGGCCTACCTGGCCGGGCAAGCTGGCGGCCCCGAGCAGCAGAGTCAAAAGGCAGCGACCCGCGGGCGCGTCGAGCAGCAAGGCGTCCATGCGTCCGGTCCATGGGGGAGCAATGAACTGCAAAAGCCAATCTGCGCGGCCGGTTGGATCATCGGCCCAGGATGACACATTGCTGAATTGGAAATCGACGGAGCCCCGCGGCGAGGCCTGGTACGGGACCCGCGGCGTAAGCCGGTGCGTCGGTTGCGGAAAAACCGGGATGTGGTAGCCGAGCTGGGACAGCCGCTCGGCCCGCGACGCCGGCGTGGCTGGCCGATCCAACTGCGTCGTGAGCAACTTTCCGGTTGCGGCGTCAGCGACGTGATGAACCCAGCCTTGAGGATCCTTCAGCTCGGTCAGTTTGCCAAGGAACGACACTATTGCTCTCCCCATGGATGTCGGTTGTCTCGGGAGAAGGCAATTCTAGGGGAAGCGGCCGGGTTGGTACGTGAGCCGCGTCACACAGGACCCGAAACCTTTTGCAGGCTACCTTTAGATCAGGGTCCAGCTGGTACCGGAGCGCGATATCGTTGTTGCTTCAGCAGCGCGCCCGCAGAGACGAACAACCCCGGCCTTCATCGGCCGGGGTTTCATAATGCAGCTTTTGGTCTGCCTTCTGGCCACTCACCCTTCAGCGAGCAGGCCGGTACGGTACAGCTGCGCGCGGTCGCGGCGGCGGGACAGCCGCATAGGCCGACCGTGGGCCCGTGTAATAGCGGCGGCTGGGCGCGAGCGCTCCATATGCGGAGCGGTACCTCGGCGCTACGTACGGGGCTCGTCCATATCCATAGCCGTATCTGGGCCCTACGTATGGGCGTGGTGCCACGTATGCAGCGTACGGACCTGGTGCATACCCGTATCCAGGTCCGTCGTAGCCGTATCCAGGTCCGTCGTAGCCGTAGACAGGCTCGGCGTACTCGGCCGGGTCGTATCCATTGTCATAGAAGGGCTCGACGTACGCGACTGTCCCATATCCATGGCCATAGCCCGGCCCCACATACGCGGCCGTTCCGTTGATCGGCGCGGACGGCGTCACGTAGACCGGCCCGGCTCCAGGAGCAACGTAGACGCCGCCGGGCGCGACGTAAACGGACTGGGCCGCAGCGCTCGCAATGTGCATCGATGACAGCGCTGCTGCTGCAACAAAAACAAGTGGTCGGTAGCTCATGCTGACACTCCCTTACACGAGCCCTCCCGATCCGATATCTGATTATTGCCGATGACTGTCGAAGCCGCAAATGTGGCAGCATGAATGAGCGTATCAATTTAGCACAAGCTGAACGCTTATTAAGCAATTACAGTGTCACCATACCGCCGTCGCATGCGCGCGCAAAAAAATATCTCATCGCCTCACGACTCATTGCAGCCGAGCGCGGATCCGAAAACGATGCACGCATGCCGTATGGGAGGGCGTCATGCCGAAGCGTTGGCACTACTATCGGCTCAGATGACCTGCGAGAACGCCGCCTACTCGATCACCTCGTCCGCGCGCACCAGCAAGCTGGCGGGAAGCGTCAGCCCCAACCCCGCTGCCGCCCTTTGATTGACGATGATCTCGAATGCCGTCGCCTGCTGAACCGGGAGATTGCTGGGTCGCTCGCCCTTCAGGATTCGATCGACTACTCGGCAGCGCGCGCAAACAGGATGGATATATTGGCGCCGTAAGCAACGAACCCGCCGGCCTCGGCGTATTCGCGGAACGGATATATCGCCGGAATTTTGCTCGTCGCCATCGTATCGACAATCTGCCTGCGCTCGCCCAGCAGCAGCGTATCGGATGCAAGAAGCGCCGCATCTGGACGCGCTTCGACCAACGCTCGAAGTGCACTTCTCACTTCTTCGCTACTCCGCACTTCAAATCCTTCGATCGCTATCGAAAGTATTTTGGCCGCGCGGTGAGCCGTTTCCAGATTGACGCGATTGAGCGGATTTGAGCTGTTTCCGAGCACCGCGACGCGTGAGAGGCTGGGAACCACTTCCTTGAGCAGCTCGAGGCGTTTCTCCTCGAGCTCGACATTGAGTGCGATGAAACCTGTGATGTTTGCGTCAGGGCGGGCAAGATTGGAGACGAGACCGGTATTGATGACGTCCCCAATGCCCCCCAGTACGATTGGGATCGTTGTAGTTGCACGTTTGGCCGCGAAGGCGGCGGGCGTTCCCCAGGTCACGATCAAGTCCACGGGCAACGCAGCCAGCTCTGCGGCAAATGCGGAGTAGCGTTCCTCACGGCCTTCCGCGAAACGATATTCTACGATCAGGTTCTGACCCTCGATGTAGCCGAGCTCTCGCAGCCTGTTCCGAAAGCTCTCGATTGGCCGCAGATGCAGATTGCCCATCAGCCCGATGCGCTTCATCCGCTCCGGCTGCTGCGCGCGAGCCATGAGCGGCCACACCGCCGCGCCGCCAAGCAGGGTGACAAAAGTACGTCGCCGCATCGGCGCCCCTCCGTTTTTTTGTCTTTCAGCGTGCTATTTCTGGGCCGCTGAGGTGGCCCAATTGGTTTCTAGGTCTTTGGGCTCCTTCAGATACGCGCTGAGCTGTGCCCATGTCCATTGCACGAGATCCTCTGAACAATTGATTGTGACGCTTTATTCTTGAGCCGGTCTCCCGTCCGGGCGGTCCAATGTCCGATACACCAGCTGTCCTTCCAACCGCCTTCTTCAGCACCAGCTTTTCGGCAATCAGCCGAAGCTTTCGTTTTTGCAGACATGATCGGTTTTTCCTACCGCCAAACGGATAGCGTCGGCAAAGGTGCGTTCCGTAACGCTCCGGCCTCCGATTTCCACTCCGGCCAGAAAGCCACTTACCCGATATTTGCCCGATGCGCGTATTCTGCCTCCTGGTGCCACAGCAAGAGTCGACGTCGAATGAGGCTCATCACCTTCACCAGCGCATAGCCCACGGCGGCAATCTCGACGATGCCGGCAAACACGCCGCGCGAGTCGGCGAAACGCGCGGCGGTGTTCATCGCGCCGCCGAGGCCGTAGCCGCCCATGAACATTTCAGTGACGATCGCAACAATGAGCGCGATGGGAAGCGCTACCTGCAGGCCCGTCATAATCTGGGGCCACGCCGCGGGGAGCGCGATCTGCCAGAGAAGCTCCCGCTCCCCCGCCCCCATGTTGCGCGCAGACCAGAGAAGCTCGCGCTCCACCGAGCGGATGCCGACGATGGTCGCTGTAACGACGGGAAAGATCGCCTCCAGCGCCACCATCGTGATCTTCGATACATCATAGACACCGAGCCACAGCATCACCACGGGAAGGAACGCGATCTTGGGCATGGGAAAGCCGACCGAGATGATCGGGTCGAAGAACCAGCAGGCGAGAAAGTTGCGGCTGATGGCCATGCCCAGGCCGATGCCGAGGACCGCGCCGACGGCGAACCCGGCCAAGGCGCGATAGAGGCTCACGGCAGTGTTCGTCACGAGATCGCCGCCGACAAGATCGTTCCAGATGCGCGCCATCACCGCGCTCAGTGGTGGCAGCATGAACGGGGTCACTGCACCGGAGCGGGCAAACAGCTCCCAGGCAGCAGCGAGGGCGAGGACGGACCCGATACGGGCGAAGCCCCACGCCGCCGACCGCAGCATCCGATAGCGGGGCGGCTCGCCCGCAAGTGCCGCTACGCTTGCCATCGCAGCATCCTGTGCATCACGAGGAGGTAAATCCGGTCGGCAAGGAAGCCGAGAAGCGCGACCGTGAGCACCACCGCAAACATGGCGTCATAGGCGCCGCTGGCACCGAGAAAGCCGATGAGGTAGCCGAAGCCCTGCTGTGCCGCGATGAGCTCCGAGCTGACCAGCAGAATGAAGGAAAGTGCGAGCGCAGTGCGGATGCCGTTGAGCAGCTCCGGCAGCGCGCTCGGCACGACGACGTCCCACAGCATGCGCAAGCGGCTCGCTCCCATGCTGCGTGCAGACCACACCAGCACCTGCTCGCTCGAGCGCGCACCGTTGAAGGCGCCAACGGTGACCGGCAGCATGCAGCCGAGAAGGATGAGGAGGATCTTCGACCCGTTGCCGAACCCAAGCCACAGCACGGTGACCGGGATCAAAGCCGATTTCGGCATGGGATAGAACATCTCGACCAGGGGCCCGAGCAGCACATTCACGGGCCGCCACCACGCCATGAAGATACCCAGCGCCCCGCCGATGCCGATGGCGAGGAGAAGCCCGGCAGCAGCACGCCACAACGACGCAGCGCCATTGGTAACGAGCTCGCCGTCCCTGACGAGATCGACCCAGGCCGCAAGCACCGCGCTCAAGGGTGGCAGAGCAAGTGTCGAGACGATCCCGCTGCGGGCCCCGATCTCCCAGGCGAGTGCGAGCAGGAGAAGCGGCAGATAGCGCAGGATCATGAGGTCACGCGCTCCTGCGCCTTGATGGCTTCGATCCGCACCAGATTCCAGATCTCGTCGACCTTCTCGACGAACTCCTTGGCCTTGAAGATGTTCGCGTCGTTCTTGTCGAACTTGGTATCCACGATGGTCTTGATGCGTCCGGGACGCGCCGACATCACCGCCACCCGCTCCGCAAGATACACGGCTTCCTGCACGTCGTGGGTGACGAAGATCACGGTCTTGGGCGTGCGCTGCCAGATTCCCAGGAGCTCCGACTGCATGAGGCTGCGGGTTTGCGCGTCCAATGCGCCGAACGGCTCGTCCATGAGGAGGATCTTGGGATCGAATGCCAGCGTGCGCGCGATCGCCGTGCGCTGGCGCATGCCGCCGGAGAGCTGCGAAGGATAGCTGTCCTCGAACCCGGTCAATCCCACAAGATCGATGAAGGCCTGGGCCCGCTTCTCGCGCTCGCCGCGAGCCAGCTTCATGCGCTCGAGCCCGTAAAGAATGTTGGAACGAACGGTCTTCCAGGGAAACAGCGCAAAATGCTGAAAGACAATGCCGCGATCGGGACCAGGCGCGCCGACCGGCTTGCCGTCGACCAGGATTCGTCCCTTCTCTATCGGGAGAAAGCCCCCGAGCAGGTAGAGCAGCGTGGATTTGCCGCAGCCGGAAGGTCCGAGCAGCGCGACGAATTCGCGGTTGCCCACCTCGAGGGAGACCTCTTCCAGAGCCGGCACGGATCGGCCGCTCGGCGGCCGATAGACATGGCTCACCCCGTCAACCACGATCTGCGCCTGCGCCATCACGCTCCCCTCATCCGCGCAACCCGATTCGGTGCACGCTAGCATTGGGGCAAGCAAGCCGCGCCTGCAATGATCTGTCTCGTTCCTGGGGCAAGCCGGGATGCCAAAAAATGCAGGCTTTCGATAATGAATGATTGTTGAGCGCGAGGTCGCTGGCGCCGAATGATGAGGCCTGCGACCATCGCGAGCAAGTCATTGCCGGCAAGATGGGATACAAACGGGGGGCGGGCCAACCGGTTCGAAACGGTGGGAAGCTCAAAATTGAACGCAGGAGAAGGCGTCGCATCTATCCAAGGAGGAAATCATGGCCGCGACAGTCGCAATCGGCTCGGCCCCGTGGTATCGCTCGCTGAACCGGGCGCAGTGGAAAGCGCTTATCGCCTCGAACCTCGGGTGGACGTTCGACGGTTTCGAGGTGTTTGCGCTTATTCTCACCATCGGCGCGGCGCTGCACCAGCTCCTGGACCCCTCCCAATATAAGCTTATTCCCGCCTACGCCGGCGCCGTCATTGCCATAACCGTATTTGGTTGGGGAGTTGGTGGCCTGCTCGGCGGCATCCTGGCCGACTACATCGGTCGTAAGCGATCGATGACCCTTACGATCGTTGCCTATTCGGCGCTGACCGGCTTGAGCGCGCTTTCGTGGGACTGGGTGTCTTTTGCCATGTTCCGCTTTCTTGTCGGGCTCGCGATCGGCTCGGAATGGGCAACTGGCGCCTCTATTACGGCTGAGCTTTGGCCGGATAAGGCACGCGGCAAGGGCGGCGCGTTCCTGCAATGCGGATACCCGATCGGAAGCATCCTTGCCTCTGCCGTGTGGGTGGCCATCGGCACTTCCGGCCCTAGCGCCTGGCGCTACATGTATCTGATCGGCGTGCTGCCGGCACTGATCGTTTTCTGGATCCGGCGCAACATTCCCGAATCCCCTCGGTGGGAAGAATCGGACAGGCGTCGTCGTACCGCGCACGATCGCAGGCGACAGGGCGCTGCGCTTCAGGGGGAGGATGCAGCCCTGGTACGCTTTACCCTGGTCGACATGTTCGCCGAGCCGGCCGTCCGCATGCGCCTGCTTTTGACCTTCTTGATGTCGCTTTCGGTGACGATCGGTTATTGGGGCGTTTCGAGCTTTGTTCCGAGCTATGTGGGCTCGGTGGCAACCACTGCGGGCCTGCCCGCCCAACGCTGGGTAGGGTTGGCCGGCTTGGTGCAAAATATTGGAGCCTTGCTCGGCTTCTTCAGCTTCGGCTTTTTGGCCGATGCGGTCGGCCGCAAACCAACGACGTTTTTGTATTACCTGATGTGCCTCATCCTCACCCCGATTGTGTATTTATGGGTGCAGGACATTCATATCCTGCTGCTCGTCTTTGCGGTGTACGGATTTTTCATCCAGGGCGTTTTTTCGTGGACGCCGATATGGCTGCCGGAGCTCTTTCCCACTCGGATGCGCGCGACGGCGGCGGGTTTCATTTTCAATGCACCGAGGTTGATCTCCGCGATCGCCCCGCTGATTGCCGGCACTTTGATCGTCGGCCTTGGCGGCTATGGCAAGACGGCGACGATTGTCGGCCTGTTCTATATTCTTGGTCTGATCGCAGTGCCGTTCTTGCCCGAGACGAAGGGAAAGCCGCTGCCGGAAGCCGACTCGCTGTCGCTGCCTCGAGGAGGAGAATATCTGCATCGCTCGGCGTGACCAGCGCAATGCTGTTCCAATCGGTCGATGAAACGCTCGCGATTATGTCTGCTTCCTCGGCAGTGATGCCCCCGTGTCGAGTGTATCGATCCTCGGGACCATGATCGCGGGTGTCATGCCGGATTGCGAGGGATGGCCCGAAGAGGATACTCGAAAGCGAGCGGCCGGGCTCGGCGGAGCCTGCCTGATCGAGCGCAGAGCACGCCCTCGTCCTTGGAGCGGCAAAACGGCGGGTTAAATTTTTTTGAGGCAGTTACCGATAACCACCGATCTATGCCCCGCATCTGCTACTTTCACATTTAGCCGGCGCAGCCCTTTGAGTTGGAGTTGAGACCCGGGATCAATATGTCGGTACATACCGCCCCTGGGATGAACGTTCGGAGCATCTCGCTTGCAACCGTCGCGGTGGCCCTGGCCGTCCTTGGTGCCTTCATATACGGCGGCGGACTTTTCATTGGCCTGACGTTCGGCTCTTTTCCCTGGTGGTTGCTTACGTTCTTTCCGGTGATCGGCCAACTCTACTTGATGTTGCTGACCTGGGATATCGCCGGGACGGTGTACAACCTGTATACGCTCGCATTGTTTGTTTTCGGATGTCTGCTGTTTTTGTTTTTCATGGTTTTGGCCAGAGATTAAGACGAGCTGAGCGTCCCATACTCCGAGCATACCCCCGTTATTCCCCGCGCCGGCTCACTCGCGAGGTCGGCGGTCGGCAAGCCCCTCCTGGCAATCCGTGGGTTTCTCGGTTTTCGCTCCCCGAATCTTTGCTCTTGGCGCGAACGGCTTCACGATACCTGCCCTGAGCAGGTGCGGCAAAAAGGCTATCGCGGGCACGCCGTCATTGTCGCGCTCGCCGCCACCTTCTTCCCCATCACCGGCAGGCGGCGCACCTCGGTCATGTAGTTGAGGATCAACGAGACCGAAACGATGCCATAAAGGAACATGAAGCAGCTCGAATTGATACCGAGCCAATCCAGAATCGCGCCGAACAGGATGGGTAGGAGGAATCCGCCGAGACCGCCGGCGAGACCGACGATGCCGGTGACGATGCCCATGTTGTCCTGGAAATCGTCGCCGACATATTTGAAGGTTGAGGCCATGCCGCAGGCAAATGCGACGCCGAGCGCGAAGAGTAACGCTGTGAAGAAAAACGCGTCCAGTCCAATATGGAATTGAGCGGGACCTCGGATGGTGTGGACGATGAAATCGGTCTGGGGGTACGAAAGCAGGAACAGGCTGATCCAGGCCGCCCACAACACCCACCAGGTTACGTTGTGCGCGCCGAAACGATCCGCGAGCCAGCCGCCGACAGCACGTAATACTCCCGCCGGAAGCGAGAAGCACGCGGCAAGCAACGAAGCCGCGGCAATGCTCAGTCCGTACTCGGTCACAAAATACTTCGGCATCCAAACGGACAGCGCGGTGAAGCCACCAAACACGATCGAATAGTACTGGCAGTATTTCCAGACGCGAACGTCTTTGAGGACGGCGAGCTGCCGGCGAAGCGAGGCACCGCTGCGGCCCGGTGCATCCACATCCGGGGCGGACAGCAGCCAGAAGAGCAATGCTGTAATCAGCAGCGCGATGGCATAGAATTTGGGAACAGCCTGCCAGCCATAACGAGCCGTCAACGCCGGAGCGATGAACATGTTGATCGCGGCGCCGGTTGTGCCCGCTCCGAACACGCCCATGGCAGCGCCGCGCCTCTCCTTGGAAAAGAAGCGCGCCACGTAGGGCGTGCCGACAGCGAACGACGCACCGACCAGGCCCAGCGCCAATCCAAGGACGAGGAGCTGCCAAAGCTGGTCCGCATAGCTTGCAAGCCAGACCGGGGCGGCGCAGGCAACCAAGAGCAGGAACATGACGATCCGGCCGCCGAATCGATCTGTCCAAATCCCGAGCGGCAGACGGAACAGAGCGCCGGTCAGCACCGGGGTCGAGGTCAGCAAGCCGAATTCGAGGCCGTTGAGGCCAAGCTCGCGGCTTATCGGGATGCCGATAACGCCGAACATCAGCCACACCGCAAAGCACACCACGAAGGCCCATGTGCTCACGGCCAGAACGACGATGTTTCTCGGAATCGACATATGACCTCCGCTAGACGTGCGACGTTGGCCCGCCAGCAAGCCAACTGGCAGAGACCCGCCAGAACAGCGTTTTCTCGAGCTCCTCGCAATTCAAATGTGGTGCCGCCGATAAAAATGCCCTTGATCTCGATCAGGCTCGGACAGACTTGCCGCCCTAGTCTGCCATTTACATCGACTGCGAGCGGGAGGACTTTTCATCCCGCCGCATGCCTGGCCGATTACTGGAAGAAGAGAAGACCGTGGCTTCCGGCGACCGCGCCGGCGATGGTTATCAGGCTCGAGATCAGAAGTACCCAGTGCAACAATTGCTGCCTGCCGAAAGTCTTCTCAGCCTGTTCCGTTGATCGGTATGACCGAGGGCGGTGAAGGAAGAATGGCTCGACGATAAAGAGCATCGCCGTGAATATGAGCCATACGGCGACCATCGCATGCATCCACCAATAAGCCAGCCGTCCAAAGCGGTCCCAGAGATCGAATCTCACGAGCATGTAGAGGCCGCTGAGACCCACCAGCGCTGTAGTGAAACGCGCTTGCGAGGCGAAGCGACGCTCGATGGCGTCGAAGAATTCAGCGCGCTCGGCGGGTTGCTTGAACCGCCGGACCGCCGGCAGCAATACGGTCGTGACAAACCCCACGCCGCCGATCCACAGGACGACCGCGAGAACATGCAGGTCGCGCGCGATCGTTACATCATCCATGGTGCAACTCGCCTGAGGGTGAATTGCCGCACGCAGAAAAAAGGCTCCCCGCACCGGGGGCGGTGAGATTTGGAATCGCGGACATCGCGCAAGGTATGATCCGCGATGAGCCTTGTAGCCATGACATCATGGCTGCCCCATCCGAGGCTCGCGATGGCCGCCGTATGAGCGCCTTCATGATGTCCGTCAGGGCCCACGACGATCAAACAGAGAGACTCCAGGCCGCTCAGCCTGAAAACCAACCGCCTCCGTGCTCACAAGGTTCTGCCTCGCCGCGTTACTTGCTCTTTTCCGCCGCCTTCGCGAGCGGAATCCACCTTGCCGCCTCCGACCGGATGAACGCCTTGAAGTCCTCGGTTTTCATGCCGCTCGGTACCGCCGTTTGTTTCGAGTAGTACGCCCGTACTTCAGAGTCGGTCAGAGCGGCCAGCACAAGCGCATTGAGCTTTTCAATTATTGCACCCGGTGTGCTCCCTGGCGCGAACAGGGAGTAGGTGTTGTCGGCGATCAGGTCAGGGTATCCGGCCTCGGCCGTGGTCGGAACATCCGGGAGCTGAGGAATTCTCTCTGATGCCGCGATCGCGAGCGGAACCAGTCTTCCGGCTTTGATGTGCTCAACGAAAAAAGATGCATCCGAGAACATCAAATCGACATGTCCGGCTACCAGGTCGGTGATGGCTGGCGGAGCGCCTTTATAGGGCACATGGAAGATATCGATCCGGGCTTCGCGTTTTAGCAGCTCGGCCGCCAGGTGGGCCAGCGTCCCCGTGCCGGAGGAGCCGATATTCACTTTTCCGGGATTGGCGGTCGCGTACTTGATCAGCTCGGCAATCGTATGCACGCCAAGATTTGGATTGGCGACCAGAAGTGCCGGCACCTTTGCCATCGAGGTGATCGGCGCCACATCCTTCAGCGGATCGAAGGCCCGCGGCTGTGCAAGGCTCGGTGGGACCAGCAACGAGACGACGCTCGTGGAGAGGAGGGTGTAGCCGTCGGGAGCCGCCTCGATCACGCTGCGCGTCCCGATGATCCCGCTGGCACCCGGCTTCGGCTCGATGATTACGGGTTGACCGACGGCATTGCCGATCCTCTGAGCGACTATTCGCGCGAACAGATCGGCCGATCCTCCGGCCGGGAACGGAGCCACGATCTCGATCCGCCGGGACGGGAAATCCTGGGCATGTACAGCCTGGAGCAGCCCACCCGGTGATGCGCTGCATAAGGCGGCGAGGATAAACGTCCGGAGCAGGAATCCCGCTCTGTCGCCGTGTGAGCAAGCCGGTCTCACAGGTCTGGGTTCACTCGGCGGCGGTCTGCGAGAGCCGCTGATGCCGCTTTAGATGCTCCTCCAGCTTGAACAGTCGAATTGCGTTCTCCGAGAGGATGTTCCCTCGATCAGCCTCGGAGAGCTTGGCATCGTCGACGACTTTCATGCGCAGCTTGTGCAGGCTCATGGGCACGCTGATCCACCTCCATGTCGCCGACCAGTCGGTGCCGAACAGGATGCGCTCCGAGCCGATCCTGCTCACTGCGAATCGCAGATGATCTGCGCTCGTGCCGACCACGTCGAAGTAGACATTCACGTTGCGCATGGCCACGGTCATGGCGCTGTCGAAATACCGGCCTATGCTCCGCCCCATTTTTGTGAGGATGATTGGAACAGTAGGATGGCGCAACGCAACCTCATCCACCCACAGCGGATCTCCGTAAAAGAGCCCACCTGGGAACTGTGACCAGGCCGTCGGGAATTGGATCGGCACACGGTGTCTGGCGACGACCTTCATCAGGCCGTCGAGATGCTTCGCTATTTTTTCAGGGTGAATTTCGTCGGTCAATGAGCGGATGAATATTTCACCTACGCCTTTCATCTCGAGCTTCGTCAAGCAACGCTCGATCTCCTCGGGCGCCTGATCGCGGAATTCGCCCGGATCCTCGTGGTACCCCGCAGCCTCCTGATCGTGCCCGACACGCGCGAGCGCGAGGAGCCGGTCGGGATGCCGCCGCGCAGCCGCAGCGACAAGGTCGTTCGCTACAAAACCCGGCCGCGCCTGAACCAGGGTAAGCGCGACGCCATTCCTGTCCATGTCGGCAATAAGTGCATCCGAGTTGTCGACGGGCTCCTCGGTCAGGCTGCACTTGTAGAGATCAGGGTACCGCGTGCGGAAGGCAATGAGATCCTCGGTCGTTCGTATATGTTTGCTCAAGTCTGCAAATGAAGGGAAGCTGCACACATGCACATGGGTGTCGATAATCATGGTTGATCTCCTCCCCGCATGCAGGTTTAGCATCGTAAGGCATGGAAAGGAACCGGATCGCAGGATGCAATCGTTTCGTACCATCGCCTCGCTGGGGATGACCACGCCGCTGTTGAGCTGATCTTGTTGCGTCAGCTCCCTTCACTGGGATCGGTCGACATGTCACAGTATTACTCCACCCAGGTCCCCGGCCTGAGCATTAACTCAAATCGTTGATTGAGCTGGTTTTTCAGTCCTGGCGCCATGCTGGCCCGGAATGCAGCGAATCCCCGGCCTGGTCCCGGGTGCTCGGCACCGGCATGTCGCGGCATGGGATTGACCCAAATCGTAGAACGACGCACCTTCTGTCTCGGGACGCGTCCTCGTTCACTCGCTGATTCCCCCAATCTTCTGCCAACCCGCCAAGGCGCTCGGGATGCGAATGGATACCACTGTCGTTGATTCGCATTCTGCTGTGACTGGTGTTCTTCCTTACGACCCTCGCACCCAGCCGCGACTTTCCTTCAGCGCTGCAACAAAGGCGTTTCGGGACGGGTACGATACGCCCCGCGCATTCCTGGAGCGCTGTCTGGCGACGTTTGAGCGGCGTGAGCCGGAAGTCAGGGCCTTTGTTTTCACCAACTTGTCTGGTGCTCGTGCGGCTGCTGATGCTGCAACGGCACGATACCGCGCAGGACGCCCGCTTTCGCCCATGGACGGGCTCCCGCTCGGCATCAAAGATGTCTTCGAGACGGAGGACATGCCGACCGAGATGAACAGCCCCGCCTTTGTGGGTTACCGCACGGGCAGGGATGCCGCCCATGTGTACGCCCTGCGGCATGCCGGCGCGCTTATTGTCGGTAAGACGGTCACTACCGAATTTGCGCAAGGCGCGTCCGGCGCCACTCGCAATCCTTTTGATACGAGCCGCACCCCAGGCGGCTCCTCGAGCGGGAGTGCCGCCGCGGTCGGGGCAGGGATGGTGCCAGTTGCGACCGGCAGTCAAGCGCGTGGCTCCATCATCCGGCCGGCGAGCTACTGCGCCAATTATGCGTTGAAGCCGAGCTTCGGGGCACTCAATAGTCAAGGCACATTGGGGCTCGGCGCTCCAAGTCAATGCGTCGTTGGTATTCACGCCGCGACCCTTCAGGACTGCTGGAATACCGCCTGCTACATTGGGTCCGCTGCTGGCGGCGATCCAGGCTGTCCAGGACTTGACGGCGAGATGGACCTTGGCTCGGGCCGGAAGCTCGAGCGCGTGATCCGGCTCGATACATTAGGCTGGGAGGAGACGGACCTGGAAATACGCGAGAAGCTCGAATTGTTTCTGCGGCAGCTCGAAAGGCTTGGCGTCACCGTGCTTGGTCGCCGAGACGATTCGCGTATCGAGGACTTCGAGCGGGCGCTGCGCCGCATTCCCGAATTCATGTGGCCGATCCTCCTGTGGGAGATGCGTTGGCCCGGCTGGCTCGCTCGTGATCGCGGTGCGCATCTCATCTCGGACATTGTCCTTGATCGGCTCAAGCGAGCGGAAGCGATGAGCATCGACGAGTATCGCCAAGCGATAGTGCGGCGCCAAGCGCTGCACAGGTCGTTTCTGGCGCTTGCCGATCTTGCCGACGCAGCCGTGACCCTCTGTAGTCCAGGACCTGCTCCGATCGGGACATCGGTGGGCAATCCGGTGTTTGCCGATATTTCTTCAAATCTCTTGTGTCCATCATTCGCATTGCCGTTGCTTGAAGTCGAGGGCTTGCCGCTCGGCATTCAATTGCTCGGATACCCGAATCAGGATTTCAAGCTTGCTCAGCACGCACATTGGCTATCGATTGCCTATCTCGGCCAGTGTTCTGACATGTGAAAGGTGTCAAGCATGCTCGCTTTGCGTCCGGCACGGCATTCCGTGAGTATGCTGCTCTGCTGCATGGTCGAGATCCTATCCTTTCCCGTGTGGGGCGCAGATACGGTCAGCCTTGGCTTGGTCAGCGGCTCTCCCGCGCTTTACTGGCCCGCCGAGATCGGTCGGGCGAAAGGAATGTTCGCTGCGGAAGGATTGACGATCGATGCAGTGTACGTGCCGTCATCGGGAGGAATTGTGCAGCAGCTTTCTGCAGGCTCCCTCAATCTAGGCGTTGCGGGGTTGGTGGACCCGCTCCGTGCCATCGAGAAGGGCGCGCCGATTGCGCTCATCCGTATCGAGGGTGCCGTTCCTCCTTATTCGTTGATTGCCAAACCGGAGATAAAGCGGATTGAGGATCTGCGAGGTAAGACGATATCGCTTGGCGGAAGCGCCGATATAACGCGTATCTATGTCGAGCGAATGCTGGCGCCACACGGGGTACAGCCGGGACAGTTCGATATGGTATTCGCAGGCTCGACAACGGCGCGGTTTGCAGCATTGCAATCCGGCGCGGTAGACGCCACGCTCCTCGGGGCGCCCTTTGATAATCGGGCCGAGGCGGCAGGATTCAGCAATCTCGGACTTACCATGGAATATGTGAAGGACCTTCCGTTTTCGGGCTACGTAGTCAATAGAGCATGGGCGTCAGGTCATCTCGCGACGATCAGAGGATTTCTTGCGGCTTATCAGAGGAGCGTTGATTGGTTCTACGACGCGCAGAACCGTGACCAGGCCATCAAGCTCGTGGTTGAAATGTCGCATGGAGACCCGGCGGATGTTGAAAGAAGCTATGAGTTTTTTCGCAAGATCGAATTCTTCGAGAAGACCAGCAAAATTTCCACGAGCCAATTACAGAGCTTGGTAGGTGTGCTCAAGCAGCTGGGCGTCGTTGATCGGCAGATGGGACCCGATGCATTGATCATGCAGGACGTCACTCGTTAGTCGAGAGCGAGGAAATACTAGTCGGCAGTATACGCGACGTCCTGACGTCCGCGAATTTGAGGAGATGACCTCGAGCCGGATGTCAGGAGAATGGTCAGAGAATGGTCAGCGAATTGGGCAGAAGGCGGCGTAGTCCACCTCGTCCCAGGACCATTCACGCTCTTGTGTGTGATACCACCTCGGATCGAGGATATTTGCCCACTTCTGTTTAGCCTCGGGCGTCGGCATCATCTCGATTATCTTGTCGCGCATCTCTGGCGACCGAAACAGCCGGGTGAAGACTTTGCCGGTGCTCGGGCTGACGGCGCTGTAGGCCGCGAAAAGCGAGTTGCCGAGGTCGCCGAAACTCGCGTCGCCTCCCTTCCACGCGCCGCCGACGTAACCGCCGAGATAGCATCCGGTCCAGCCGGGAATGTCACTCTTGCCAGTGCAGGACATCGCGCACGATGCTCCAGCGCGGCGTGGCAGCCACGCGCGGACGTCCACGGATCCAGTAGTCCTCCTCGCGTGCGCGCATTCCGTCGGCCCGTCGCAATTCCAGCCAGTAGTTCACGAAATGCACCATCACTTCCGATCCGGGCGGCATCAGGTAGGTCAGCAGAAATGGATTGCTCAGCCCTTGCGGCACGACAGCGGTGATGCCGGGATGCGAGCGCGCGAAAGCGGCCGCCTGCTCGAGTGTCCAGACCGCCGCATCGGCCCTGGAAAAGTCCGGCGGCGTCCCATAGTCGGCCACCATCATGATCTTCGCGTTCGGAAAGAGGCGCTGCCATATCGGGTGCAAGGCCGGATCGACGCTCATGACAAGACGCAGGTCATTCATCGCGAGGATCTTGTCGAGCGTGTCAAACTCCTGGGCGCGAGGCGTCGGCACCAGCAAGGCGACTGGGCTCTGATAATAGGACATTGACGCCGAGAGCCGGCTGAGCCGCTCGGTGCTGGCATAGATGCCCGACATCGCAATGTCGAAGCGCCCCGCCGCAAGATCGCGCTCGAGCTCCGACCACACGAACGGGACGAGGAGCAGCCGCACGTTCAGGGATCGGGCAAGGTCATATGCAAAAGCCATGTCGTAGCCGACGAGGTCGCCGGAGTCGTTGAAGTACGAGAACGGCGTCGCCGCCGCGTTGTACCCTACCCGCAGGATACCACCTGCCTGGACGCGCTCGACCGTCGTTCCGGTCGCCGCGGCGCCATCGCTCGGAGCGGCCGCGGCGGCGCGCTCGACTGTGGCGCTCACCCCGCGCGTCAACGCGGGATCGAGCGTGAGCGCACCATACCGGATGGCAGCCGGGGCGACGAAGTAGCCATGGAGGCCTTGACCTGCCCACGCGATTGCGATGAAGGCGAGCGTGGGGAGAGCCACCGCCGCGACCAGGCGCCCCACTCGAAGCTTCAGCTTCTCGTAGTAGGCCAGGGTGACCAATATGCTCAGGAAGGCAAACGCCATCACCGAGACGATCACCTGGCAGTAGCGCGTGAGCGTCTGCAGCTCGACGTACAGCTCCCGGGTGCCTCCCGGCAGCGCAAGCCATGTCGCCAGAAAATCAACCGCGTTGACCGCGGAGGTTGGCGAGCCGAACCCGGAGAGCAGCGTCATCAGCGGGAGCAGCGCTTCATCTCGGCCTTCGATCGCGACCTTGTAGTAGTAGGTTGCGAACACGAGAAAGAGGTAGACGAAAAAGTTTCCGAGCTGGCCCAGAGGATAGGCGACCGAGAGGTTGGTCCTGATGATGTCGTCACGCTCGGGATCCGCGATCCCGCAGCGATCCGCGAGCTTGCGCGTAGCCTCCACGACGAACGGCAATGCCGCCACCGACAGGGTGGTAACCGCGGCAATCGCGATGGCCGAGCGCAGCTCGACGATCGCCTCGCGCTGGCCGACCGGCGCCAGAGCCGAGATGAACGCAGGCAGCACCCAAAAGGCGAGCATGACGGCGCCGATGACGAAGAGAATAAGATAGAAGCTCATGTTGACCAAGTCGGTCAGTGCGGTTGTTCCCGCAGTCACGGCGAACAGCGCGAACACACCGATCGGCGCAAGCCGCACGATCCAGTTCCAGAATCGCAGGCTTGCCAGCCGGATATTCTCCAGCATGCTCATGAGCGGCGTCTTGTTTTCGACGGTCTGCAGCGCAATCCCGTAGAAGACGCAGAAGATCACGACGGCCGGGACATAGTTCTTGGTGAGCGCAGTAAACAGATCGGTGGGAACGAGAAGCCCGAGCAGCTTCGCGATGCTTTGTGGCTCCCGCGCCGTCTCGCCGATGACGGCCGGCTGGACCGGCGGGATCGCCCGTGCGAGGGCCACCAGGCACGCGAAGGTCAGGGCCCATGCCGCCACGTAGAAAAGCCAGCCGCTCTTGAACAGGCGCCATGCCTTTCTCGGCTCGAGCGATCCCAGGCCGTGCAGCAGCGAGCAGATGAGATACGGATAAACCGCGGCCTGAAGCAGGCCGACATAGGTGAAGCCGATGGGACTCAAGATCGCACAACTCTCGCCGAAGGTGATGCCGGCGAGGATCCCGGCCACTCCGCCCACCAGTACCCAGGATGCAAGATTCATGACGCGAGATGCACGCGGGCTTCCGCCTCGCGTGGCATAAGATTTTCGCGGCAGGCGCGCAAGCGAGCTCGAAGGGAATGCGAGAACGTCGCCGATTACGCGGCACCGGCACGCGCGAGCTCACCTGCCTCATGTTGAAGGAGGTCACGCGCAGCTTGCTGCGCGTGACCGTCTCCAGGCATGGCAGCGGCCACCATTCTCCCTGTGGGCCGGACGACCCCGGAGCTTGCGTATGAACGCGCAATTGAATGTGGCCTTTGATTGCTGGCCCAACTGCTCGAAGCGAGACGGGTCGTCCCGCAGCACAGCGAGCGCTGACTGATCCGCGCCGATCCGGTATGCTGTGGGCTTCCAGGCTTGGGCACCGGCTTGCAATCGGCCGTGCACCGGACTTTCGTGCCGCCAACCACGGCGGCGGAGCAATGAGAGAGCGACGCGATGATGCGCTGGGGAAGGGTTGGCGGCGTGCTCGCCTGGGCGGCACTGCTGGTCACGTCGGGGGCTGCCGCACAGGAGCATGGCCCGCAAGGTGGCGCCCAGCATCCGGGTCGCGCCGTGATGATGAGCAAGTGCTTCCAGTGCCACACCGACGCGATGTTCCGGGACCAGCGGCAGGATCGCCGCGCATGGGAAGCGGCGATCTACCGCATGGTCGGGCGCGGCGGATTGTGGACCGGCGAGGAGATCAAGCTGATGGCCGACTACCTCGGCAGCGAGCTCGGGCCGAAGGTTTCAACCGACAAGCCGGCGAGCCGATCGAAATGATGTGCGCGAACAAACGCGAGGAATCCAACAAATGCGAGAGCTGGTTGCCCGCTATCTATCGAAGCGAATTTCGCGGCGCGGCTTTGTCGGCAGCCTGACCAGGGCCGGCATCACCGCGACCGCGGCGCAGTCGGTCCTGAGCTCGGTCACATCTGTGAGCTGTGCGCAGGATGCCGTGCGGCCGCCCGCGCGACCCTTGCCTGTGGTACCGGCCGCGGCCGCGAGCACCGGGCCAGCGAGATCGGCGGCCGGCGCCTTGGCCGGGGTGAAGCCGTTCCAGGGCCTGGGCGGCGCATGCTTTGCCGAGCAGCTCATCGCCAGCGGCGTGAAATACGTGTTCGGCAATTCCGCGAGCGAGGATGCGCAGTTCTACGACGCGCTGGTCGATCGGCCGCAGCTCAAATACATCCTCACGCCGCATGAAGGGCCCGGCGCCGCCATGGCCGCCGGCTACATCAAGGCGTCCGGGGAGCCGGCGATCGTGATGCAGGCGGGGGTGGTCGGCATGACCAACGCCGTCGGCCAGATCTACAACGCCTTCAAGGAGCAGACGCCGCTGGTCGTCTACTCCTACCGCACGGACCAGACGCGCCGCGCCGGACGCGACGGCTTCGAGGAAGTCGCCAACCAGGAGCAGATCCTCCAGCCGATCACGAAATACACCTGGCTCGCGCGCCGTCCCGACATGATCCCGGAGACGGTACGACACGGTTTCAAGGCGGCGTGGACGCCGCCCTTCGGCCCCGCCTACATCTCCTGGCATTCCGACTACAACGACGAGCGCGCACGCACCGAGATCATCTCCCAGGATCTGGTCGACCCGCGCATGCGCGTGCGTCCCAATCCCGGCGAGATCGAGCGTGCCGCCAAGCTCCTGGTCGAAGCGCGCATGCCCCTGCTGATTGTCGGCGATGAAATCTACCGGGCGAAGGCGGCGGGAAAGGCGGTCAAGCTCGCGGAAATGCTCGGCATGCCGGTGACGCAGGCGCGCCAGCTCTATGCCAATTTCCCGGAGAAGCATCCGCTCTGGGTCGGCAGCCTCCCCGCCAACACCCTCAACTCGCTGGCCTACCCCAAGGATGCCGACGTGGTCATCAATATCGGCAACAAGCTGCAGCACAGCGGTGCCGCCGCAATCGTGCCGCGCGGACCGAAATTCATCGACATGCGCATCGACTTCGCCAGCATGGGCAACGTGATGCCCACGGAGGTGCCGCTGGTTTGCGATGTCGGCTATGGACTCGACGACCTGATCGCAGCGGTCGAGCAGTTGCGCACGCCGGCGCTCGAGAGCAAGGCGGCGGCGCGGGCGGCCGAGGCTCGCAAGTTCAGCGAATGGGCGAGAGCCGCCCGCGCGGCGGTGGCGAACAACCCGGACTGGGATGCAAGTCCGATGATCGCCGATCGCCTCACCTTCGAGGTCGCGCAGTTTGCCGATCCCGATGCCATCATCGTGCACGAGGCCGGCTCGGTCGCCTTGCACTCCTTCGACTTCGACCCCGCCGGCGGCGGGCGCGAGCTGTTCTTCTATTACGGCGCCCACCTCGGCGCCGGCGTCGGCACCGCGGCGGGGGTAAAGCTGGCGCGGCCAAACCAGCAGGTGATCTGCCTCGTCGGTGACGGCTCCTTCGTCTTCGGCCCGACCGCGCTGTGGAACATGGCGCGGCTCGAGTTGCCGGTCATCACCATCGTGTACAACAACCACGCTTATGGCGGCCCACATTCGCGCGTGATCAACAACGTGCCGGGCGGCCGCATGGTCGAGACCGGCCATTTTGTCCACGACTATCTCGGCCGCCCCGACATGAGCATGGCAGCGATCGCCAAGGGGTTCGGCGTCGACGGGGAGGTTGTCGAGAGCCCGTCGCAGCTGCGCGAGGCGCTCGCACGCGCACGCAAGCACACGGTCGAAGGCAAGCCGTATCTCATCGATGCGCAGGTCGCACGCAAGGGCGTCGCCTGGGCCGACAAGCCGTGGATCCCGCCGATCCAAGTTGCCGCCTTGCGGCAGAAGAAGGTGTGATCGCGGTGACAGCGGCGGCCCGCACGCTTGCCCTGCTCGCGGCGGCGGCGCTCACCGGTGCGACGCAGGTCGCGGCGGAGCCCACGGAGGCCGAGCGCGATCAAGGCCGGCAGGTCTACGACGACTACTGCGTGTCCTGCCACGGCCGCGATATGGTCAACTCCGGCGCTGCCGCGTTCGATCTGCGCAAGTTTCCGAAGGATGACTTCGCGCGTTTCCGCAAGGCGGTGCTCGACGGCAAGCCGCCGGCGATGCCGGCCTGGCGCGATCGCCTCGGCGACGACGACCTCGAGCTGCTCTGGGCCTATGTGCGAGCCGGCGGCTGACGGCATCATCCGGCGACGGTCGTCCTGGTCGAGTGCAATCAGGATTGCGTAGGGGCGACCCGCCGCGTCGCCCTGGATCCATTTACCGTGCCGATAAAAGGACGCGGCAGTGCCGCGCCCCTACAAACGGAAATGATTGTCCCGGCACGGAAGCTTCAGCTCGACCCATCCGCTCTGGTGCCTCAAGCGTTCTTCGCGCCGCGCGTATTCACGTAAAGCGAATAAAGCGAGTGGCTGGCAGCCATGAAGAGGCGGTTGCGCTTGCGCCCGCCGAACGCGACGTTGGCGCAGCGCTCCGGCAGCGCGATGAAGCCGATCGGCTTGCCCTCGGGATTGAACACCTTCACCCCGTCGAGCTCGGCGTTGCCCATGCCCCAGCCGCACCACAGGTTCCCGTCCATGTCGACGCGGAAGCCGTCGGGCGTGCCGTTCGGCTCCGCCATGATCAGCACCCGCTTGTTGACGAGGCGGGTGCCGTCGTCGACGACGTCATAAGCATAGATGGGGCGCGGGTGCGGACCGCTGTCCTCGATGTAGCATTTGCTCTCGTCGGGGGAGAACTCCACGCCGTTCGGGAGCTCGAGCGCGCCCTCGACCACCGTGGCGCGTCCGCTCTTCGGATCCAGACGATAGATGTTGGACGGCAGCTCGGACGGCGCGACGTTGCCTTGGTAATTGGTGCGAATGCCGAACGGCGGGTCGGAGAACCAGATCGAGTCGTCGGATTTGACCGAGATGTCGTTGGGCGAGTTCAGCCGCTTGCCTTCGAAACGATCCATCAGCACAGTGATCGACCCATCGTATTCGGTTCGGGTAATGCGGCGCGTTTCGTGCTCGCAGGTGATGAGCCGGCCCTGACGGTCGCGCGTGTTGCCGTTCGGGTGGTGTGCGGGCTTTCGGTAGACGCTCACTGCGCCGGTCTCGTCGTCCCACCGCATGAGGGCGTTGTTCGGGATGTCGCTCCAGATCAGGCAGCGCGCATCGCCGAACCAGGCCGGCCCTTCGCACCAGCGCATTCCCGTCGCGAGGCGCTCGACGCTGGCATTGTAAAGCCGATATCGGTTGAAGCTGGGGTCGATAGTTTTGATGGCCGGATCGGGATAGCGCTCGCTCGGCTCCCAGCCTGCGAGCGCGGTGCGTGTAAGTGTCGTCGCGGCGGCCGCTGCGCACACAGCCCCGAGCATGTCGCGTCTCCTCATCTCCATCGCCTCTCTCCGTGGCTCGTCGGGCCGCGATCGCAATGATCGTGGCCGGCTCGACAATTAGCACACCCGCAAAGCGGATGGCCCGTACTACTCACTGGCGAGGCGATCGAAGGAAATCATTAATGCCGCGTTCCGTTCGTAGGGGCGCGGCACTGCCGCGCCCCGCTCAGCCGCCCGTAAACGGATGCGGGGCGACCCGGTGGGTCGCCTCTACGCAACCCGGAATGGTATCAGCCCGGCTCCGGTCTCTACTGCCTGGAGGTCCGATCGTTCACCAACAAACAATTCGAGCTGTGACGTTCGCGACGAGCAGCCAAGCCCGCTCCGCCAGATCCCGATGACGCCGGATTTTCAGCGCCACGATCAAAACAGCCCCTCTGCCCTTTTCCCGTTCCATCGGCAACGTGCAGAATATTTGCTGCAGTGCGTGAGTCTGCAGGTAACCCAAACTGTGAATGCCGCCTGGTCAGTGCCTTGAGCGGCGCTCAAGACATAAAATTGCCCGTTGCCGGAGGTAGAACGACCGTCATGCGATACCTGGTTGCGACCTTGCTCGCCTTGATTTCCGTCCCCGCTGGGGCGAGCTCGCTCGATTCCCTTTTGCAACAAGCCCAGGATCTCGGCGCTCCTGTGGCCGCTGCTCGGCGCGCCTTTCAGATCTCGCATCAGCCGATTTTTTCCAAAAAAGACGTACTCGCGGTCTTTGATATTTCGCGTCCTTCGGCGGAGAAACGATTTTACCTCTTCGATTTCAAATCAGGTCGGGTGACAGCCCACTACGCAGCCCATGGAAAAGACAATGGACCCAACGCAAAAGCCGTCAAATTCAAAGGCTTCCGGACGGACCTGGACATGGTGCCGCTGGGCCCGCTCAAGACCGCTCATTCCGAAGTGATGGGTCACTACAAGACGATCGTGGACCGGTATGACGGAACGGTTTACCCAAACATGATAGTTGCGGCTCTCGAGGGCGCCGCCTCCTACAACAGCTACATCAATCACACTCCGCCGTTCAAATGGATCATCCACCCGAACTGGTACACCACCGCTGCATTTCGCGCCAAAAATAACGGGATGCTCGGGAGAAGCAACGGTTGCATTACCCTCGATCCAGTCGAGAACAACCAGCTCATCACGCGGCTGCAGGATGGGGCCCTGGTTTATGTGACGGTCGGAGATGACCCGATCGAAAAGTATTTGTAACGGCTGGGCCCGCGACTCGAACGCCTCTCGGCTTGGTTTCCATCCCGGCATTCCCGGCCGTAGCGTTTCGCTCCCATCCCAATACGCTGCGTCCGCAGTAGGCGGGCGATGGGCCTGCGCTCCTGTGCGAGCAGGGGCTTCCACGTATTCCGCTACGGGGCCTGGCACGCCACGATAGCCTCCGGTCGCGTCCGGCTTGCGACGGACGGGGGCGCAAAGATCGCAAGATAGGCGTCGCTGCCCGTGAGCCGATCGAAGCTGATCTCGCGATATCCGACGGCGGCGAGCTCACACCGCAGGAGACTTGGCGGGGTGCCATGCCTGGAGGTTGGTCCCAGGGCGTCGACAATGCCCACGCGCGCGTCGGGCTTGAGCGCAGGGACCAGGTTGTAGAGCAGGGCATAAGGCTGTGCGATCTCGTGGTACATGTGCACCAGAATCGCAATGTCGATCGAGCCCTCCGGCAACCTCGGATCGTGCGGGTCGCCGCGGTCGATTGCAACGTTGCGCAGTCCGAGATCGCGTACCCGCTTGCGCAGGCTCAGCAAATACTCGGGCACGACGTCCTCTGCGATGATGCGGCCGTTCGATCCGACGATCGGCGACAGCCGCGTGGTATAGTAACCGCTGCCGGCGCCGATATCTGCGACGGTCATCCCGGATTTGATGCCGAGCAGACGCACGACCTGGCCGGTTTCGCCGGCTTGGTCGCGCTCCTTTTCGCCGTGCCAGATCGGGCTGACGATGTCCGCAACCGGGCGTTGGGGTTTCGGAAAGGCGGCTGCCGGCGCGCCCGATTGCGCCGTGAGGTCCTGCGCGGTGCCTGAGAGCGTGAACCCTGCAGCAACGACGGCAATAATTGTCAGCCGCATCATTACGACTTGAGCTCGGATTACTGCTGCCCGCCGCCGCACGTGCGTGCCCACAACGCCTTCAAGTCATCGCGCCGCACCTTGCCGCGGTCGTTGCGCAGCAGGCTGTCGACGAGGACGACTTGCCGCGGGCGCTTGCGCTCAGGCAGCACGGTTGTGGCGAAGGCAAGCAGATCGGCCGCGCTTGCCGCCGTCCCCTCGACGGGCACGATGTAACACACGACTTCCTCGCCCCAGATGCGATCCGGAACACCGATGGCGGCCGCTTCGCGAACACCGGGATGCGTCATCATCGCCGCATCGATCTCGAGCGGCGCGATCGAGACACCACCACGCAGGATGACGTCCTTGACTCGCCCGGTGACGGTGACGAACCCATCCGCGTCCATGACACCGAGGTCGCCGACCCGGACGCGCTCGATCAGCCGGTAGGGCCTGCGGTCGGTCCACTCGCCCTCGGCCGAAATGAGGGCGATGGCCGTTTGCGGGCCCCTTATGGCGATTTCACCCTCCACACCGGGCGGGCAGATATCGCCCTTGGGGTCGAGGACCGCGAGGTCCATGTGCTTCGCCTGCGGGCCCGCCGTTCCATGCTTGCGGCGATCGTGCCGATTGCCGCACAGCCAGCCGCCTTCCGAGGCTCCATAGAATTGCACGACCGGCACTCCGTAACGCTCCTCGAACTGTCGCCAGCGCTCCGGCGCGAGCGGGGCCGAGCTCGCCGTCATCAGCCGCAGCGAGGCGATCTCGGCTCGCTCGACGTCGACCGGCTGGTCGAGCAACATGTTGATCACGGTCGGAACCCCCGCCGCAACCGTGATCTTGTGCTCGCGCACCCAGTCGAAGAAGCGCGTGCGCGAGAAGCCGGCCGCCATGAACACGCTGAGCCCGAGCGTAATGAACGGCATGAAGGCGACGATCTGCGGCGACAGCCAGCTGAACGTGCGGTATTCGAGCAGGCGGTCATCCGGGCCGAGGCCGGTGAAATCAATGGTCGAGAGCCCGCATAGCCACAGGCCGAGATGATCCCACACCACGCATTTGGGGCGGTCCGTCGTGCCGGACGTTGCAAAAATGCAGCCTTCGTCGGAAGGAGCATATTCCTGACCGGCTTGGGGCAGTCGGGCGCCGCTGCTTTCGGCTCCCCGCGCGAGCATCCCGTCATCGAGCGACGTGAACGGCACGCTGCGACAAGACAGTCCGGCGGTCAACGCCTCGCCATCGAGATCGCCCTGCCGCCAAACCACGAGCCGGGGAGCGATGACGGCAAGTATGGATCGCAGATGCTCCGGCGCAATCTCGGCATGAAACGGGCACGCGCTCGCCCCGCATCGCCAGGCTGCAAACATCAGCACCAGCTTCTCGAGACACTCTCCTGATAGAATCGCGACCCGGCTTCCCCGATCCACCCCGAGCGCTCTCATCCTCGCCGCGGTTCGATCGACGAGCTCGCGCAGAGGCCCAAACGCGACAGATCGGCGTTGATCGATGGAATGGATCGCGAGCTTGTCGGGATGGCGGTCGGCGAACTCCGCGAGAGCCGCTCCCAGCGTGCGGAACGGTATTTGCAGCCGATCGCAATCCGGCACTACCATCGACGTCCTTTCCACAGAAAAACAGACCGGGTTGGAGCCGCGGCTGCATCTGTCAGGACGCCGGAAGCTACAATGGAACTGCGCGAATCACCAAAGCACATTGGCACATGCGGAAAAATGCATTGGATAACGTCAGGATCGAGGTCATCTGCCGCGACTGCGGCACCGCGCAGGGCCGGCCCATCGGATATTTTCGCGACCATTCAAACCTGACCTGCCATGGCTGCGGGACAGAGATCGTCCTGGAGAACAGACAGTTCTATGCCAGCATAGTTGAATTTGGAAAGACCATGGCGCGCCTGAGAGATCCCTGCCTGCATTGAAGCGCGCCAAAGCGCCGACGGAAATGCCATGAGCGGCGATCGGGAAAAGGCGGTCGCCGGCCGGGCGACGGCGATTCGACACCGAGCCCGTCGATATGCCACGTCTGCTTGGAGAGATTGCAGGGCTGAACCAATGACAAATGACAGGAGTGCCAGATGGACCGCCGTTGCTTCGTGCTCGGGGCCACAAGCGTTGCCCTTGCCGGAAAATCATTCGCGCAGGAAGCATTTCCCTCCCATGCCGTCACCATCATCAACGCGTTTCCGCCGGGGGGCGCCAACGACATCGTGACCCGGCCCTTGGCCGCGGCAATGGAGCCGATCCTGAAGCAGCCGGTCGTGGTCGAGACCAAGGCCGGCGCCGCCGGGCAAGTTGGCGCGCAGTTCGTCGCCTCCGCCAAGCCGGACGGTTATACGCTGCTGTCGCACAACACCGGGATCTCGGGCTACGCGGAGATCGACAAGCTGTTCGGCCGTCCGGTCAAGACCAGCCGCGCGGACTTCATCCCGCTTGCGCGTCTGGTCGCCGATCCGGTTGTGCTGCTCGTCAACGATCAGCAGCCGTACAAAACTCTGAGCGAATTCATCGCAGCCGCCAAAGCGCATCCGGAGGCGCTGGTCTTCAGCTCGGGCGGGCTGTACGGCGCGAGCCATCTGCCGCTCGCGTATCTGGAAATGAAGACCGGCCCGCTGCATCTGCGTCATCTTCCGACCGCGGGCGGCGGCCCGGCCATCATGGCCATTCTCGGCAACAACGCCCAGGTCACGACCCAGTCCGTCTCGGCCACGCTGCCGCACATCAGAGTGGGAAAGCTGCGCCCCCTCGCCATTTTCAGCGCCAGGCGCTCGAAATTGTTGCCGGATGTGCCGACCCTCAAAGAGCTCGGCTACGATGTAGAATATTATCTTTGGGTCGGGATCTTCGCGCCCAAGGGCACGCCGCCGGAAATCGTGGCCAGACTGCGAGGCGCCATAGGCGAGGCGGCTCGGTCGGACCAGCTCAGATCCACGCTCGCCAATGTCGGCCAGGAGCTCGAGTACCTCGACGGCCCGGAATTCCAGAAATTCTGGGACCTGGACGGCAAGCGGACCGACGAGGCAGTGAGGGCGATCGGCCGGCAAGGTTGAGCCGCAGCCGAGTTCGAAAACACACATGCAAAGAACCGATTCCCGATGACCGTCCGTCCGCGCCGCAGCGTCCTTTACATGCCGGGATCGAACCCGCGAGCGATCGAGAAGGCGCGCACGCTCCCGGCCGATACGGTCATTCTCGACCTCGAGGACTCGGTCGCGCCCGACGCCAAGACAACGGCGCGCGAGCAGATCAGGCAAGCCGTGCTGGCCGGCGGTTTCGGCGCTCGCGAGGTGGTCGTGCGCATCAATGCGCTGGATTCGAGCTGGTGGCTCGACGATCTCGACATGGTCGCCAAAGCGAAGCCCGACGCGGTGCTGGTGCCCAAGGTCTCCACCCCCGGCCATCTGGAGGATGTCGCCGAGCGGCTCATCGACATCAGCGCCGATCACAGGATCCGGGTGTGGGCGATGATGGAAACCCCGCTCGCCATGCTCAATGCGCGCGAGATCGCGGCTGCGGCAGCGGATGTGGAGACCCGGCTCGCGGCCTTCGTGATGGGCACCAACGATCTCGCCAAGGAGACCCGGGCGCGGATCACGCCGGGGCGCGCGGCCATGCTGCCATGGCTGATGACCTGCGTCGCGGCGGCGCGCAGCTACGGCCTCGATATCCTCGACGGCGTCTACAACGATCTCAACGACGCGGAGGGCTTCGCGCGCGAATGCGGCCAAGGGCGCGACATGGGCTTCGACGGCAAGACCCTCATTCATCCGCGCCAGATCGAGCCGTGCAATGCCGCCTTCTCGCCGAGCGAGGATGAGGTGGCCCAGGCGCGGAAGATCATCGCCGCCTTCGACCTCCCGGAGAACCGGGACAAGGGGGTGGTGCAGCTCGAGGGGCGCATGGTGGAGCGCCTGCACGCCGAGATGGCGCGGCGCACCGTGGCCATTCATGCCGCGATTGCGGCGCGCAACCCCGAAGCAGCCGCGTAGCGGACGCGAAACCAGGCGCCCGCCGATTGCGTTTTCCTGCCGGGATCACGCCAGGAGAACGCCATGCCCGAGATTCGCGCCAACAGCGACGTCGTCACCCAGATCACCACGGTCAAGATGCCTGCCGGCAACCAGGACGAAGTGCTCGACCTGATGGAGCAGCGCGCCAGGTTCATGGCCTCGCAGCCGGGTTTTGTCTCGGTGAGCCTGCACCGGAGCGAGGACGGCACCCACGTCGTCAACTATGTGCAATGGAGGAACCGCGAGCAGCTCGCGGCCGCGCATCACTCGCCCGAGTTCCGCAAGAAATGGCCGCGCTTCGGCGAGCTGATCCGGGAGGCCGAGCCTTGCCTCTACAACGTCAGCCACGTCGAGGCAGCCTGACGGCTCCTTTCGTAGGGGCGACCCACCGGGTCGCCCGTGCATCCACCCGACGAGACCTGCCGTGAGCGACGCGGGCGAGGCGGTGCCTCGTCCCTACGGACAGAGTTGCGTAGGGGCGGCCCCGGGTCGCCCTGCATCCACCTGCCATGCTTACACCCACGGCTTTAAACCCAGGGGCCTCACACCCAGGGCCTCACACCCAGGGCCTCACACCCAGGGCCGCGCGGCTTTCGCCTTCTCCTCGAACCGCGAGATCTTGTCCCCTTTGACCAGCGTGAGCCCGATGTCGTCGAGGCCGTTGAGCAGGCAATGCTTGCGGTGAGGATCGATGTCGAATTTCACCACGCCGCCGTCGGGACCTCTGATCTCCTGATTTTCCAGATCGATGGAGAGCGTCGCATTGGCGCCGCGCTCGGCGTCATCGAACAGCTTCTCCAGATCCTCGGGCGAGACCTTGATCGGGAGCACGCCGTTCTTGCAGCAATTGTTGTAGAAGATGTCGCCGAACGAGGTGGAGATCACGCAGCGGATGCCGAAATCCATCAGCGCCCACGGCGCATGCTCGCGCGAGGAGCCGCAACCGAAATTGTCGCCGGCGACGAGGATCCTGGCCTTGCGGTAGGCCGGCTTGTTGAGGACGAAATCGGGGTTCTCGCTGCCGTCGTCGCGATAGCGCTTCTCCGCGAACAGTCCCTGCCCGAGCCCGGTGCGCTTGATCGTCTTGAGGTACTGCTTGGGGATGACCATGTCGGTATCGACATTGATCATGCGCAGCGGCGCCGCGACGCCATCGAGCCTGGTGAATTTTTCCATGCCTCAACTTCCCGGTCGGCTCCCCTCCGCGGGAAACCCTGGGGAGGGCGCGGGGGTCATAACCACTCTCTATTATAGAGTATTATAGAGTAGCGTCTGCCCGCGAAAGGTCCGGCCGCAATCTCACGCAGCGCTCGCCTCGATCTGCATCATGTCGCGGTCGGAGAGGCCGAAATGATGGCCGATCTCGTGCACCAGCACGTGGGTGATGATGGCGCCCAACGTCTCCTCGTGCTCGGCCCAATAATCGAGGATGGGGCGGCGGTAGAGCCAGATCATGTTCGGCATCTGCGCCGGCGCGCTCTCGGAGCGGAACGGCAGCCCGACGCCCTGGAACAGGCCGAGAAGATCGAACTCGGTCTCCGCGCCGAGCGTTTCGAGCACCTCGTCGGTGGGGAAGTCCTCGACCCGGATCACGAGGCCCTCGCACAACGCGCGAAATTTCTGCGGCAGCCGGCGGAAGGCGGCGTCCGCGATCAGCTCGATGGCATCGAGCGTGGGCGCGGCGATGGAACGCCAGGCGAGCGGATCGGACAGATCGGCAGCGGCCATGCCGCAGGTTCTAAGGGAGGATATGAGCAGGGCCAAGCAGTTGACGCCGCCGCCGCAATGGGCAAGCGTAGCCCGCTCACGGGGCTGCCGGCCATGATCCGCACGTCGTTGCTGCTGCTTGCGCTCGCGCTCGGCGTGCTCGGGGCGCCGGCGCCGGCGCGGGCACAAGCTCCCGGCGCATCGGCCGATGTCGGCCGCGTGCGGGTGCAGTACCGGCCGGCGCGGCCGCGTCCGCGCATCCGCGTCACCCCTTACCCCTACAGCCTCTATTCCACGCCCTATCCCAAGCCCTATCCCTACGAGTATCCCGGTCCTGGCCACGTGCGCCAATGCACGTCGTGGCTGGCGCAGGAATTCCGCCCGAGCGGCACGGTGATCGTGCCGCGCATGCGCTGCTTCTGGGTGCCCGGGGTATCATAATACCTACGCGGCCAGTGCGGGCCGTGGGACAAAAACCCGGTATTTTTCGTGCAGCTGTCTGATCGGCCCGGAGATTTTTTAAAAACGTCGATTTACTGCCACTCCCGCACATCGACGAAGTGGCCGGCGATCGCCGCAGCGGCTGCCATCGGCGGCGAAACCAGGTGGGTGCGGCCTTTGTAGCCTTGGCGCCCCTCGAAATTCCGGTTCGAGGTCGAAGCGCAGCGCTCCCCCGGCGCAAGCTTGTCCGGGTTCATGGCGAGGCACATGGAGCAGCCCGGCTCGCGCCATTCGAAGCCGGCGCGAAGCAGGATCTTGTCGATCCCCTCAGCCTCGGCCTGCTCCTTCACGAGGCCCGAGCCCGGCACCACCATCGCCTTGACGTGACCGTTGACCTGCTTGCCCTCGACGATCCGCGCGACGGCGCGCAGGTCCTCGATGCGGGCATTGGTGCAGGAGCCGATGAACACCCGATCGAGGCTGATATCGGTGATCTTTTCCCCGCCCGCGAGGCCCATATAGGCGAGCGAGGTTGCGGCCGCGCGACGCTTGCCCTCGTCGGCGATATCCTGCGGGCGCGGCACCCGGCCGCTCACCGAGATCACCTGCTCCGGGTTCGTCCCCCAGGTCACCAGCGGCGGCAGCTTGCCGGCGTCGAGCCTGATCTCGCGGTCGAAATGCGCGCCGTCGTCCGACCGCAGCGTCTCCCAATAGCGCATCGCCGCATCCCACTCCCTGCCCTTGGGCGAGCGCGGGCGGTCCTCGAGGTAATCGAACGCCTTCTGATCGGGGGCGATGAAGCCCGCCTTGGCACCGGCCTCGACCGACATGTTGCACACGGTCATGCGGCCTTCCATCGAGAGCGAGCGGATCGCCTCGCCGGCATATTCCAGCGCATAGCCGGTGCCGCCGGCGGTGCCGATCTCGCCGATGATGGCGAGAATGATGTCCTTGGCCGTAACCCCCGGCGGCAGCTTGCCGTCGACCAGCGCCCGCATGTTCCTCGATTTGGTCTGGATCAGGGTCTGGGTCGCGAGCACATGCTCGACCTCCGAGGTGCCGATGCCATAGGCGAGCGCGCCGAATGCGCCATGGGTTGCGGTATGGCTGTCGCCGCAGACGAGCGTCGTGCCGGGCAGCGTGAAACCCTGTTCCGGACCGATGATGTGGACGATGCCCTGCCGCCTGTCGAGCTCGTCGAAATAATCGAGCCCGAACCGCTTGGCGTTCTCCGCAAGGCACGCGATCTGCGCTGCGCTTTCCGGGTCTGGGTTGGGCAGCTTGCGGTTGGTGGTGGGGACGTTGTGATCGACTACGCAAAGCGTCTTGTCGGGGGCGTGCACCTTGCGCCCGGAAAGCCGCAGCCCTTCGAAGGCCTGCGGGCTCGTGACCTCGTGCACGAGATGGCGGTCGATATAGATGAGGCAGGTCCCGTCCGGCTGCTCATCGACGAGATGATCTTCCCAGATCTTGTCGTAGAGGGTGCGCGGCATGTCTACTCGGCTGAAATTCTGCTCGGCTGAAATTTCTACTCGGCTGCCTTGTCCACGGCGGGCGCGGCTTCAGCCTCCTTCTCGGCCGGCCGATGATCCTGCCGCTCGGAGATGCGCGCGGCCTTGCCGCGCCGCCCGCGCAGATAATACAGCTTGGCGCGGCGCACCTTGCCGCGACGCACGACCTTGATGGAATCGATCATCGGCGAGTAGAGCGGGAATACGCGCTCCACCCCCTCGCCGTAGGAGATCTTGCGCACGGTGAAATTCTCGTTGAGCCCGGCGCCGGAGCGCCCGATGCACACGCCCTCATAGGCCTGGATGCGCGAGCGCTCGCCTTCGACCACCTTGTAGTTGACCTGAAGGGTATCGCCGGGCCCGAATTCGGGGATGACCTTGCCGGCGGACAGCTTCGCGACCTGCTCTTTTTCAAGCTGTTGAATGAGGTCCATGGGACTACTCCATCGGGCAGCGCCAAACGGCAAGATCGACATGCGGCGCGCATTTTTCGGGCTGAGTGATCGCGCGTGCTTCTACGACAAGCGGCGGGATTTGTCACGTTCCCGAGGCCGTACGCACGGTTGAGATCAGCTGCGCCGGCTGCGGGCCAGATAGGCTGCCCACAAATCCGGGCGCCGCTCGCGGGTGATACGCTCGGCCTGCTCGCGCCGCCACTGCGCGATCCGCCCGTGGTCGCCGCGGGTGAGCACCTCGGGAATGGCGCGGTTTTCCCACAGCTGCGGGCGGGTATAGTGCGGGTATTCCAGAAGTCCCCCACTGAAGCTTTCCTCCTCGGCCGAGGTCTCCTTGCCCATCACTCCGGGCAGGAGCCGCACGCACGCATCAAGCAGCGCCAAGGCGGCAATCTCCCCGCCCGAGAGCACATAGTCGCCGATCGAGATCTCCTCGAGCCCGCGCGCCTCGATCAGGCGCTCATCGATGCCCTCGAAACGCCCGCACACGATCAGCGCTCCGGCCCCCTGAGCGAGCGCTTCGACCCGCCGCTGCGTAAGCGGCGCGCCGCGCGCGCTCATGAGCAGGCGAGACCGCGCGTCGCCGGGAGCGAGCGCAGCGTCGATTGCGCGCGCGAGCACGTCGGCGCGCATCACCATGCCGGGCCCGCCGCCCGCGGGGGTGTCGTCGACGGAGCGGTGCTTGTCCGTGGCATAAGCGCGGATGTCGACGGGATCGAGCGCCCACAGCCCGGCAGCGAGCGCCCGGCCTGCGAGACTCACGCCGAGCGGCCCCGGAAACATCTCGGGGAAGATGGTAAGGACGGTCGCGCGCCACATGGGAACCCGCCAGCGGCGAGCTATTCGCCGCGTCCTTTCGCTTGCGTCTCCACCGGCGGCGCCACGGTGATGCGCCCGCCGGCGACGTCGACCGCGGGCACGAAGGTTTCGGTGAACGGCAGCATGATATTCGCACCGCCCGCGCCCGGACGCAGCTCGAGGATAGCGCCGGCGCCGAAATCGTGCACCGCCACCACCGTGCCGAGGTCGGCGCCGTCGGGAGTCACGGCGGCAAGCCCGATCAGGTCGGCATGGTAGAACTCGCCGGGCGCGGGCGGCGGCAGGCGCGCGCGCGGCACGTAGAGGCGCAGATGCGCGAGCCGCGCGGCCGCGTCGCGGTCGCCGACGCCGCGAAAGCGCGCGACGAGATGACCCTTGGCCGGCCGCAGCGCCTCGATCTCGAAGCTGGAGGAGCCGTCCTCGCTTATCAGCGGCCCGTAGTCCTTGACCGCCATCGGGTCCGCGGTGAACGACTTGAGCTTGACCTCGCCGCGAATGCCGTGCGCTCCGCCGACCTGGGCGACGCAGATGCGGTCCGCCACGGCACGCTATCCGGCGTGCGCGGGCATCAGCTTGCCGGCGCGGCGGCCTTCGCGGCGGCCGCGGCTTTGGCCGCAGCCGCGGCCTTCTCGGCCTCCTCGGCGCGCGCCTTGCGCTCCTTGCGCGGAACCGCACGCACCGGATTCTTGCGCGCCTCGCGCTTCATCACGCCGGCCTGGTCGAGGAAGCGCAGCACCCGGTCGGTCGGCAGCGCGCCCTTGGCGAGCCAGCTCTTGACCTTGTCGAGGTCGAGCTTGATGCGCTCGGGC